>NZ_CP109434.1:4745000-5345000 GCF_036227105.1 Amycolatopsis sp. NBC_01488
GTTGTTTCTGGTGTGGTGTTTGAGAACTGTAGAGTGGATGCGAGCATCTTTGTGGTCAAGTTGTTAAGGGCACATGGTGGATGTCTTGGCTTCAGGAGCCGATGAAGGACGTAGGAGGCTGCGATAAGCCTCGGGGAGCTGTCAACCGAGCTGTGATCCGAGGATTTCCGAATGGGGAAACCCAGCACCAGTGATGTGGTGTTACCCGCACCTGAATATATAGGGTGTGTGGAGGGAACGCGGGGAAGTGAAACATCTCAGTACCCGTAGGAAGAGAAAACAACCGTGATTCCGTGAGTAGTGGCGAGCGAAAGCGGAAGAGGCTAAACCGTGTACATGTCAAGCTGTCAGGCGTTGTGTATGCGGTGTTGTGGGACCCGCCTTGAAGAGACTGACATTTCTTCGGGTTGTTGTGCTGGTTAGTGGAACCGCTTGGGATGGCGGGCCGGAGTGGGTGAGAGCCCCGTACGCGAAAATCAGTGGCAAGGACCTTGGTGGTGTTCCCGAGTAGCAGCGAGCTCGTGGAATTTGCTGTGAATCTGCCGGGACCACCCGGTAAGCCTAAATACTTCCTGAAGACCGATAGCGGACGAGTACCGTGAGGGAAAGATGAAAAGTACCCCGGGAGGGGAGTGAAAGAGTACCTGAAACCGTGTGCCTACAAGCCGTCAGAGCTCACTTGTTGGGTGATGGCGTGCCTTTTGAAGAATGAGCCTGCGAGTTAGTGCTGCGTGGCGAGGTTAACCCGTGTGGGGTAGCCGTAGCGAAAGCGAGTCTGAATAGGGCGTATGAGTCGCGTGGTCTAGACCCGAAGCGGAGTGATCTACCCATGGCCAGGGTGAAGCGACGGTAAGACGTCGTGGAGGCCCGAACCCACTTAGGTTGAAAACTGAGGGGATGAGCTGTGGGTAGGGGTGAAAGGCCAATCAAACTCCGTGATAGCTGGTTCTCCCCGAAATGCATTTAGGTGCAGCGTCACGTGTTTCTCTGCGGGGGTAGAGCTACTGGATGGTCTAGGGGCCTTACCGGGTTACCGAAATCAACCAAACTCCGAATACCGTAGTGTGAGAGCGTGGCAGTGAGACGGCGGGGGATAAGCTTCGTCGTCGAGAGGGAAACAGCCCAGAACACCAGCTAAGGCCCCTAAGTGTGTGCTCAGTGGGAAAGGATGTGGGATTGCCCAGACAACCAGGAGGTTGGCTTAGAAGCAGCCACCCTTGAAAGAGTGCGTAATAGCTCACTGGTCAAGTGGTCCTGCGCCGACAATGTAGCGGGGCTTAAGCACACCGCCGAAGCTGTGTCATTCATGCAATACATCGGTTGTTCTCCTTGAGGGAACGATCTAGTGGTGTGGATGGGTAGGGGAGCGTCCTGCATCCGGGGAAGCGGCGGCGGAAGCCAGTCGTGGAGGGTGTGGGAGTGAGAATGCAGGCATGAGTAGCGAATGCAGAGTGAGAAACTCTGCCGCCGGATGACCAAGGGTTCCTGGGCCAGGCTAATCCGCCCAGGGTAAGTCGGGACCTAAGGCGAGGCCGACAGGCGTAGTCGATGGACAACGGGTTGATATTCCCGTACCCGAGCATGTGCGCCCATGACGAGGCGTTTGATACTAACCACCCGAAGCCGCTCGGCGAAGTCTTCGGACCTAGTTGGGTGTGTGGAGCGTGGGGCCTGATTTCGTAGTAGTCAAGCGATGGGGTGACGCAGGAAGGTAGCTCCGCCAGGCGATGGTTGTCCTGGTGTAAGCGTGTAGGCCGGAACATAGGCAAATCCGTGTTCCATATAGGTTGAGACGTGATGCGTAGCCGTTTGAGGCGAAGTAGAGTGATCCTATGCTGCCGAGAAAAGCCTCTAGTGAGTGCATGCACGGCCCGTACCCCAAACCAACACAGGTGGTCAGGTAGAGAATACCAAGGCGATCGGGTGAACTGTGGTTAAGGAACTCGGCAAAATGCCCCCGTAACTTCGGGAGAAGGGGGGCCAAACACTCTGAAGCCTTTTTCGGGCTAGGGGTGGGTGGCCGCAGAGACCAGCGGAAAGCGACTGTTTACTAAAAACACAGGTCCATGCGAAGTCGCAAGACGATGTATATGGACTGACGCCTGCCCGGTGCTGGAACGTTAAGAGGACCGGTTAACTCCCTTTGGGGGTGAAGCTGAGAATTTAAGCGCCAGTAAACGGCGGTGGTAACTATAACCATCCTAAGGTAGCGAAATTCCTTGTCGGGTAAGTTCCGACCTGCACGAATGGCGTAACGACTTTCCGGCTGTCTCAACCACAGGCCCGGCGAAATTGCACTACGAGTAAAGATGCTCGTTACGCGCGGCAGGACGGAAAGACCCCGGGACCTTTACTATAGTTTGGTATTGGTTTTCGGTTCGGCTTGTGTAGGATAGGTGGGAGACTGTGAAGTGGTCACGCTAGTGGCTGTGGAGTCGTTGTTGAAATACCACTCTGGTCGAATTGGGAATCTGAACCTCGGGCCATGATCTGGTTCAGGGACAGTGCCTGATGGGTAGTTTAACTGGGGCGGTTGCCTCCTAAAGAGTAACGGAGGCGCCCAAAGGTTCCCTCAGCCTGGTTGGCAATCAGGTGTTGAGTGCAAGTGCACAAGGGAGCTTGACTGTGAGACAGACATGTCGAGCAGGGACGAAAGTCGGGACTAGTGATCCGGCACCTCCTGGTGGAAGGGGTGTCGCTCAACGGATAAAAGGTACCCCGGGGATAACAGGCTGATCTTGCCCAAGAGTCCATATCGACGGCATGGTTTGGCACCTCGATGTCGGCTCGTCGCATCCTGGGGCCGGAGTAGGTCCCAAGGGTTGGGCTGTTCGCCCATTAAAGCGGCACGCGAGCTGGGTTTAGAACGTCGTGAGACAGTTCGGTCCCTATCCGCCGCGCGCGTAGGATACTTGAGGAAGGCTGTCCCTAGTACGAGAGGACCGGGACGGACGAACCTCTGGTGTGCCAGTTGTCCCGCCAGGGGCATGGCTGGTTGGCCACGTTCGGAAGGGATAACCGCTGAAGGCATCTAAGCGGGAAGCCTGTTCCAAGATGAGGTATCCCACCCTTTGTGGGTTAAGGCCCCCAAGAGACCATTGGGTTGATAGGCCAGAGATGGAAGCACAGTAATGTGTTGTCGAGTTGACTGGTACTAATAGGCCGAGGACTTGCCTACGAAGGTGTTACGCATCCACTCTACGGTTCTGAAACACCACACGCTGCTCTGTGTTGAGCAGATGTGTTGTTTCGTAGTGTTTCGGTGGTTTTAGCGTCAGGGAAACGCCCGGTCCCATTCCGAACCCGGAAGCTAAGCCTGATAGCGCCGATGGTACTGCAGCCGAAGGGTTGTGGGAGAGTAGGACACCGCCGAACTCACGTTGGGGAAGGCCCCGGTCGAGAACCTGCTGGTTCTCCCGGGGCCTTTTCTCATACCCAAATCCGGCCGTGTCGCCCCTCCAATCACGCGAGTTGACCCTTCCAGCACCCTCGCCGGCGTGACTGAGGCCGGAACTGGCGTGATCAGAACCGGAACTCACGTGATCGGAGCCGGAACTCGTGTGATTGAAGCCGGATCTCGCGTGACTGACCGGGCATCTCGCGTGATTGGAGAGGCATCATGCGTGCCTGCAGGGGCATCACTCGTGATTGGCGGGGCGACACGGTTAGTCCGCGGGACGGCGGAGCAGGTAGGTGTCCATGATCCAGCCGTGCCGTTCGCGGGCCTCGGCTCGCGACGAGCGGATCCGGGCCGCCAGCGCCTGGGTCAGCGGACCCGAGATGAGGATTTCGTCGGGCGTGCCGACGTACGCGCCCCAGAAGATGTGCAGGCCGGTGTCCGTGTAGCGGTCGAACGTCGTGTGGGCGTCCAAAAGCACGAACACGTCGTCGACTCCCGACGGCCAGCCCGTTGCCAGGCGGCGGCCCGTGGTCAGCTGGACCGCGCGGCCGATCTGGTTCATCGTCGTCCGGTGGCGGGCCACCAGTGCCGAAATGCTGCTGATCCCCGGGATCACCTCGTACTCGAACGCCATGTTGCCGCGCGCCAGCACCGCCTCGATCAGCGCGATCGTGCTGTCGTACAGCGACGGGTCGCCCCACACCAGGAACGCGCCCGTCGACGACTCGTCCAGCTCCGACAGCAGGAGCTGCTCGTAGACCGCCGCCCGCGCCGCGTGCCAGTCGGCCACCGCTGCCCGGTAGTCCTCCGGCGTACGGTCCCGGGGTGGATCCGCGACCAGCACGATGCGGTGAGGACGGGTGACGAACCGGTCGAGGATCTCCTGCCGCACCCGGACCAGGTCGGCCTTCTCCGTCCCCTTGTCGAGCACGAAGAAGACGTCGACGCGGTTGAGCCGGTCGATCGCCTGCACCGTGAGGTGCTCCGGGTCACCGGCGCCGATCCCGATCGCGTAGAGCTTCCGCATCCCGCGAGTCTGCCGGGGGCCGGTGGAGAACCCCTACCCCCGATGGGTATAAAGGAAGGACCACGAAAGGAGCTGCCGATGACCCGGACGACCTACTCCGTCGAGGGCATGACCTGCGGACACTGCGCCACGTCGGTCCACGAAGAGGTCTCCGAGCTCGCCGGGGTCCACAGCGTGGACGTCGACGTCGCGAGCGGCCGCGTCACCGTGACCAGCGACACCCCGCTGGCCACGGACGCCGTCGCCGCGGCCGTCACCGAGGCCGGCTACCGCCTGGGTGCCTGAGCCGTGACCACCGCGACCCGTGTCGAGCTCGCCATCGGCGGCATGACGTGCGCGTCGTGCGCCGCGCGTGTCGAGCGCAAGCTCAACAAGGTCGGCGGCGTCACCGCGACCGTCAACTACGCCACCGAGAAGGCCCAGGTCAGCTACCCGGACGAGCTGACGATCGACGACCTCAGGGCCGTCGTCGAAGCCGCTGGGTACTCCGCGCGGCTCCCCGAGCCCGAAGAGCCGGCCGAGAGGCCGACGCTGCGCAAGCGTTTGCTCCTTTCGGCGGCGCTCACACTCCCGCTGCTGGCCCTCGCGATGGTTCCGGCCTGGCAGTTCGACTATTGGCAGTGGGTCTCGCTCGTCCTCGCCGCCCCGGTCGTGACCTGGGGCGCGTGGCCGTTCCACCGCGCCGCGGCGGTCAACCTGCGCCACCTGACCGCCACGATGGACACGCTGATCTCCCTCGGCGTCGTCGCTTCGGTGGCTTGGTCGCTGTACGCGCTCTTCTTCGGCATGGCCGGCGAGATCGGCATGCGCCACGGCTTCGAGCTGATCAGCGCGGGCCCGGCCGGCGACAGCCTCTACTTCGAAGTGGCCGCCGCGGTCACCACGTTCATCCTGGCCGGCCGCTTCTTCGAGGCCCGGTCCAAGCGCCGCGCCGGCGCCGCCCTGCGCGCGCTCATGGACCTCGGCGCGAAGGACGTCACGGTGCTCCGCGGTGGCGACGAGCACCTGATCCCGGTCGAGGACCTGCAGGCCGGCGACGTCTTCGTCGTCCGGCCGGGCGAGAAGATCGCCACCGACGGCGTCGTCGTCGAAGGCGGCTCGGCGGTGGACGCCGGCATGCTGACCGGCGAGTCCGTGCCCGTCGAGGTCGGGCCGGAAGACGCGGTCGTCGGCGCCACCGTCAACGTCGGCGGGCGGCTGCTCGTGCGGGCCACCCGCGTCGGCGCGGACACCCGGCTGGCGCAGCTGGCGCGGCTCGTCGAGTCGGCGCAGAACGGCAAGGCCGAGGTCCAGCGGCTCGCCGACCGGGTCTCGGCGGTGTTCGTCCCGGTGGTCGTCCTCCTGGCCCTGGCGACCCTGGTCGGCTGGCTGGCGACCGGCGGAAGTCCCGAAGAAGCGTTCACCGCGGCCGTCGCCGTGCTGATCATCGCCTGCCCGTGCGCGCTCGGCCTCGCGACGCCGACGGCGTTGCTGGTCGGCACCGGCCGGGGCGCGCAGCTCGGCATCCTCATCAAGGGGCCCGAGGTGCTGGAGTCCACCCGGTGCGTCGACACCGTGGTCCTGGACAAGACCGGCACGGTGACCACCGGCCGGATGACGCTCGTCGAGGGCGACGGCGAGGTGCTGCGGCTCGCGGGTGCCGTCGAGGTCGCGTCCGAGCACCCGATCGGCCGCGCCATCGCGGACGCCGCCCGCGAGCGGTTCGGCGCGCTGCCCGCCGTCACGGACTTCCGCAGCACTCCCGGCGTCGGCGTGACCGGAGTGGTCGACGGGCGCACGGTCAGCGTCGGGCGAGGCGAAGGCGACGCCACCACGGTCGCCGTCACCTGGGACGGCGAGGTCCGCGGCACCCTGGCCGTCGCCGACACGATCAAGCCGACGTCCGCGCGGGCCGTCGCCGAACTGCGCGAACTCGGCCTGACGCCGGTGCTGCTGACCGGCGACAACGCGGGCACGGCCCGGGCGATCGCCGCCGAGGCGGGGATCGACGAGGTCGTCGCCGAGGTGCTGCCAGAGGGCAAGGTCGACGTCGTCAAGCGGTTGCAGGCCGAGGGCCGCGTGGTCGCGATGGTCGGCGACGGCGTCAACGACGCGGCCGCGCTCGCCCAGGCCGACCTGGGCCTGGCCATGGGCACCGGCACCGACGCGGCCATCGAAGCGAGCGACCTGACGCTCGTGCGCGGCGACCTGCGGGTCGCGGCCGACGCGATCCGCCTGGCCCGGCGGACGCTGGCGACGATCAAGGGCAACCTGTTCTGGGCGTTCGCCTACAACGTCGCGGCCATTCCCCTCGCGGCGCTCGGCCTGCTCAACCCGATGATCGCGGGCGCGGCGATGGCGTGCTCGTCGGCGTTCGTGGTGAGCAACAGCCTCCGGCTGCGCCGCTTCCGCTGAACCCCCGGAGGGTATAGTCGGTCGTCAGGGACGTCGAGGATGGGGACGGGTGCGCGATGACGGGTTACGGCAGTGAGCGGGAGGCCTACCTCAAGCGGCTGCGCCGGATCGAGGGGCAGATCCGCGGGCTGCAGCGCATGGTCGAGCAGGACAAGTACTGCATCGACATCCTGACCCAGGTCTCCGCGGCGACGAAGGCGCTGCAGTCGTTCTCGCTGGAGCTGCTCGACGAGCACCTGGCGACCTGCGTCGTCCAGGCGGCCGCGGCCGGCGGCGACGAAGCGGATCTGAAGGTGCGGGAAGCGTCCGACGCCATCGCGCGGCTGGTGCGTTCCTAGCGCACCAGCACGGCGAGCGTGAGGCCGCCGGCGTTCGTCACGAAGTGCACGATCACCGACGCGAGCACGCCGCGCCCGAGGTGGCGCCACCAGTGCAGGAAGATGCCCGCGACCCCCGCCGCGGCCATCGCCAGCACCTGGAGCACCACCACCGGCGTCGACCCGAACACCGCGTGCACCGCGGCGTTGCGGCCGATCGCCAGCGCGGGGAGCGCGTGCCAGAGCCCGAACAGCGCCGCCGAGCAGAGGATCGGGGGCCAGCTCCAGCGCTCGTCCGTCGCGCCGAACAGGCCCGGGAGCACCCCGCGGAACGCGATCTCCTCGATGAGGACCGTCCCGAACAGGATCCGGCCGCAGGTCAGCCACAGCAGCTGCCCGAAGTCCGGGTCGCCGACGCGGCCGTCCTGGTACACCGTGCGCAGCGCCGGCACGGCCAGCGCGATCCCGAACACCACCGCCATCAGCCCGGCCCCGGCCAGCCCGGCCAGCGCCGGCCGCCGCAAGCGGCTCAGACCCAGGTCGGTCCACGTGCACCCGGCCGCGCGCCCCAGGACGACCAGGACCACCGCGGCGACCAGCCCGCACACCGGGTACGCCCAGCCGGGCAGCACGCGGTTGGCCAGCGTCGTCGACGCGGCGAGCGTCACCACCGCCACGACCAGGGCCGACACCCGACGGAGAGACATCGGCGACGGGCTTTCCGCGGCCCGGGCGGATCCCGCGAACGTCGTTCGCACGGGCGTCCCCCTCTCAGCCGGTCTCCTGATCATGGAGGGTCCCCGGCCGGGCGACAAGGTTCAGCCCACGGCGTCGGTGAGGTCGCCGGCCGGTGAGCGCCGCTGGACCGGCACTCTCTTCGACATCGGCAGCGTGGCCTCCGGATCGAACGGTGCCGGGCGGTCGTCGAGGGCGACGGCCGCTTCGGCCAGCAAGGAGCGGCAGCCGGTGAGGCTCGCCTTCAGCTTGTCGCGGACGTCGTTGAGCTCAGCGACCTCGCGTTCGGCCGCCTCGACCAGCGTTTCTCCGTGGCGAGTGGCTTCGGCGACCAGGTTCTCGGCCTTGGCCGAGGCGGCGGCCAGCTCGCGCTTCCCGGCGGCGACCAGCTGCTCCGCCTTCGCCCGGGCGGCTGCTTCCCCCTCGGCCAGTTCGCGCATCGCGTCGGCCCGGCGGACCGTCATCGCCCGCGTGTGGTCCTCTTCGAGCCGGGCGCGGCGGTGCGCGGCGGCTTCGTCGAGCTCACGACGGCGTTGCTCGGCCGCGCGCACGAATTCCTCGTGCTCGGCGCGCTGCCGCTCACGCTCGGCCTCGGCTTCGGCGACCAGCCGGCGTTCCTTCTCGGTGAGCCGGACGGCCTCCTGCTCGGCCTCGCGCCGGATGCGGTCCGCGGTTTCCCTTGCCTGCGCGGTGATTTCGGCCGCTTCCTCGCGGGTGAGCTCGATCATCCGGCGCGAGCGCTCCTGCAGCGCGTCCGGTTCGATCGGCGTCCGGCTGATCCGGTCGATCTTCAGCCGGAGCTCGCGGTTGTCCTCGGCGATCACCGACACGCGCTGCCGCGCGGAGTCGCGTTCGGCGGTGAGCCTGCGGATCTCGGCCTCGGCCCACGCGACGTACTCAGCGACCTGGGCGCGGTGAAATCCGCGCCACGCCAGGTCGAATCCGGGCTGCGTCTGCGCCACGTCCTCGCCGCCGCCGGGGGCCATGCCTCACCTCCGAATTGGATGGTTTCTCCTCGGCCGCACGTTTTCCTTGCGGTACCGGGGAATTCCGTCTGCACCCCAGTGTGCCGCAAACCCGCCCCCGCGCGCTGCCCGGGCGGGCGATCATTCGTCGAGCGGTTCCCCGGCGCCGGTGGACGTGCTCCGCACGCCCGGCAGTTCGGCGAGCTCGGCGGCGAGGTCGTAGAGATCACCGCGGCCGTCGAGGCGCAGCGTGACGACCGCGATCCGTTGCCCCTCCTCGGAAACCGGCTCGTGGTCGACCTCGACGTGGTGCACCCGACCACCCGCGTCCGGTGCACGCGGCGAGTGCCGCGCGCAGCACGCCGTGGCCGTCGAGGTAGCTCAACCGCACGACGGGTGGTTCACGCCGGTGCCGCGCGACGAACCGCTGCAGCGGCGGGAAGCCGCGGGTCACCACGAAGTGCCCGACCGTCGTGCCGACGGCGAGCACCGGCAGCCCGGCACCGCAGGCCGTGCCGACCGCGGCGGTGAGCCAGATCGTCGCCGCCGTCGTCAGGCCGCGCACGGCGTCGCGGCGGACGAAGATCAGGCCGCCGCCGATGAAGCCGATGCCGGACACGATCTGCGCGGCGATCCGCGACGGGTCGAGCGCGACGTGGTCGAAGCCGAGCAGGTCGGCGAAGCCGTACTTCGACACCAGCATGAACACGGCCGCGCCGACGCCGACCAGGCTGTGCGTCCGCAGCCCGGCGGCCTTCATGCCGGCTTCGCGCTCGAGCCCGATGGCGACGCTGAGCAGCAGCGCGAGCAGGACCGGCGGCAGCAGCTGCCACTGCGCCGTCGTGGACCACAGGGTGGTCAAGATCACTACCTCCCGGAGTCGGCGGTGTCGGCACGCGGGGAGCACCGCCGGGGCCGTCACCTGGGCACACTGGGCCGGAAGCCCGATCGTGCCAGGTGAGGTGGGGACGCGTGACAGCGAGTCGGCCGGGTGGGGTGGCGGTACGCGCCGTTGCCGGTGCCGGGGCGACTGATGCCAGTGTCACCCCGGGTCGCCGCTGCGAGTCTCAGCCGCCGGGCGGGCTGGCCGTGAGCACCGCTGCCAGTGCCAGGACCACCGATGCCAGCGTCACCTCGGCCGTCACCGCGAGCCGGAGCCGTCGCAGCTGGGAGGTCAGCACCGCCGTGCCGCCTCCTCCGGTGCGGTCGGCCGTCACTCCGCGCTGGACCGCGCGGCGGGCGGTGTTCGCCACCGCCAGCAGGGCCACGAACCCGGTGATCTTCGCCAGCAGGAGCCAGCCGTACGTGGTCGTCCACAGCGCCGACACCGAGGGCACGATCCGCAGGGCCAGTACGCCGCCGCTGATCGCGATCAGGGTTACGCAGGTCATCGCCAGCCGGGAGAACCTGCTCACCACCGGGCCGAGGTCCTCCTCCGGCGCCGGGCGGGCCAAGCAGAGGGCCAGCTGGACCAAACCGCCGGCCCACACCGCGATCGCGCCCCAGTGCACCAGGTCCGCGCCCACCGAGAAGTACATGATCGGGTCCGTCACCGGGTGCCCGCTCGCGGAGAACGTCAGCAGCACCGCCACCCCGGTGACGATCGCGAGGTTCTCGAGCCTCCCGCGTCGCCGCTCGGGCAGCGGCGGGCCCAGCAGCCGCGGCAGCACGAACGCCAGTACGCCGGCCGCGGCCAGCCGGAGCAGCAGCAGCTTGCCGTAGGGCAACCGGAGCGTGTCGGCCAGCAGGCCGGTGTCGAAGAGCCCGCCGAGGCCGCGCCCGGCCGCATACGGGCCCTGCAACAGGCCGGTGGCGACCGCGGTGCCCGCCGTCAGCCAGGCACCCCACCGCAGCACGCGCCGCGCCCGCGGGTCCGCCCGTCCGCCCGGGCGGACGGCCAGGAGGAACACCAGGCCGCCAAGCAGGACCACGCCGGCGTAGGACAGCCAGCGCACGACCGTCGAGACGACGTCGACCGCCGGGTCGGTGCCGGTCGCGGCGGCGACCGCGCCCGCCGACGTGATCAGCGGTCCCGAGCCGACCACGAACGCGAACGTGCCGCGCACCGGGTGCGAGTCGGCGGAGATGAAGGCGTACTCGACCAGGTAGCTGCCGTCGGGCAGGCCCGGCCGCAGCCGGACGGCGACCTGCTCGGCGACGTCGCCGGGCTGGAACACCGGCCCGGTGTCGACGGCCGTGCCCTGGGTGTCGACCACCTTGAGCGAGCCGGGCTGGATGCCGATGTTCTCCGACAGCGTGACCGACACCTGCGCCGGCGCCGTGGTCAGCCGCGTGCCGTCGCCGGGGGTGGCGGAGATGATTTCGACGTGTGCCGACGCCGGTGCGGCGGTGAGCACCAGCCAGCCGGCCAGGAAGGCCAGCAGGGCCAGTGCCCGCCGCACGGTCCGGCCGCTCATGCGCACACCTCGCCGACGCTCGGTGCGGCCTGAGCGGCCAGCGCAGCTCGCGAGCTCGCTCATGCCGCGGCGAGCGAGGGCCGCTCCGGCAGGCCGCAGGTGCAGCCGGTCAGCTCGTGCTCGGCGGCCGAGGCCCGCCGGTGCAGCACGACCGCGACGATCATCGGGATGGTGACGATCGTGTTGTAGAACAGGTGCAGCTCGACCCGCGGCACGAGCAGCTGGATGATGCTCGTGGGCACCTTCTGCCCCGCCAGCCGCCAGCCCGTCTGGGCCTGGACGAACAGCAGCAGGTGCTCGATGTGGTGCCAGAACTGGATGGCCAGCGCCAGGTTCCACCACTGCCGCGACCGGCCGGCGAACCCGTGCCGCAGGATCCACAGGAACACCAGCATCACGAGCGCGTAGCCGTAGTGCAGCCATTCTTGCGAAATGAGCCACGGGAACGGCATCCCGAGGATGCCGCGGGCCCGCGTGGTGGGCCAGCCGAGCCCGTAGATCTGGACCGCCTGGACGATGTGCTCCGCCCAGTGCGCGACCACGATCACCATGAACGCGGTGAGGGCCCGGCTGTGGTGCTTCCCGTTGAGCGTTCCCAAGAACCCGGCGGGCCGGGCGAGTTCGGACGTGGCCATGCTGTCCCCAGTTTCGCGAGTCGACGACGGCGATGCGTCGACGATAACCGTGGCCCGTTCGGCGCCGGTTACTCCGGATTGCCGATCTTTTCCCAGGAGTTGCGACGTCCGGCGGAGTGCGCCGCGACCGCGTCAGTGCACCGCGAGCCCGCTGGCGCGCTCCGGCGCCGGGGGGATGTGGAACAAGCGGGTGAACAGCTCGAGGTGCGCCGGTTCGCCGTGGACGCGGACCTTGCCGCTGCTCAGGGCGTCCTGGGCGGTCAGGTTGCCGTTGAGCAGGTCGAGCATCGCCGGTCCCTGCGGCTCGATCACCAGGTCGGCCGCGGGCAGCGAGCCGGCGGAGACCTTGACCGCGCCGTCGTCGACCATGGCGTGCACGATCATCTCGCCGCCGAGGTGGTGCAGCTCGTAGTTGACGTGCACGCCGGCGGCGGCCTCCTCCTGGAACGTCGTGTAGAGCGAGATGATCGCGGTGTCGAGGGTGAAGACCTCGTCCGGCTTCGGGTACGTCAGCGAGCGGGCACCCCACAGGCCGAGGTCCAGCACGATGTGGTCGAGCTCGGCGCCGTACTCGGTGAGCTCGTAGACGACCCCGGCGTCCAGCTGCGAGAGCACGCGGCGGCGGACGACGCCGGCCTCCTCGAGCTCGTTCAGCCGGGAGGTGAGGATGCTGACCGGGATCTTCGGGAGGGTGCGCTGCAGGTCGGTGAAGCGCTTCGGGCCGAGCATGAGGTCTCGGACGACGAGCAGTGACCAGCGTTCGCCGACGATCTCGAGCGCCCGGGCCAGGCCGCAGAACTGTCCGTACGTGCGAGCGGAAGTAGGCATACTCGGGTCCTCACTTGTTCGTGCCAGGCCGGGCGCGTCCGGCTCGCGCGGGTCCGCGAGCTCCGTTACGGTGCTCGCGAGACGCACCGTGCCGACACGGGCGTCGCTGTCTACGGTGACGGTTCCCCGTTGTGCGCGGCCAGTGAGCCGCACATGTGTGCCCCATGCGTTCCGCATGCCAGGCCATGCGTTTTCCACGATTCGCCCGTGCGCCGTGCACTGGCTGAGCCGCCGTGCCGTGGCGCAGGATTCGGGGTCTCTCGTCCCGCGCCCTTTCGACGAACGGCAGGAGAGCCCAATGCGCACGACAGCGGTGGACGCGCGGGTCCCGGACGACGGCGGGGGCACCGCGGACGCACCGGCCCCTTCGCGGGCTCCCGCGTTCCGGCGGCACCTGCGGGCGGAGGTCCGGGCGGGCAAGGGGGCCTACCTGTTCTCGGAGCAGGGCGTGATCGCCTTGCGCGGAGCGAAGATCGAGTCGCTGGCGGCGTTGCTGGACGGCACGCACGACCTCGACCGGCTGCTGCGCGGACGGCCCGGCGGGATGCCGCCGGAGGAGGTCGCCGCGCTGCTGGCGCAGCTGGTCGACGCCGGCCTGGTGACCCTCCGCAGCGCCGTCGAGGACCCGCCCGGCGACGAACGCGCGCTGGCCTACTGGGACGCCTGCGGGGTTGACGCGGACGTCGTCGCCGCGCGCCAGGGCACCGTGCGGCTGGTCGCCGTGGGCGACAGCGCCGACGGCGTCGACCCCGGCGCGGTCGAGCGGGCACTGGCCGGCGCCGGTCTGGACGTCGTGGGCTCGGACACCCGCGCCGCCGACCTGTCGGTCGTGCTGTGCGCCGACTACCTCGACCCGCGGCTGGCCCGGATCGACGCGCAGCACCGGCTGGCGGGCCGGCCGTGGCTGCCGGCGCGGCCGTTCGGCGCCCAGGTGTGGATCGGCCCGGTGCTGCGGCCGGACGGGGCGTGCTGGCACTGCCTGACCCACCGGCTGTGGGGGCACCGGCACGCCGAGGCGTGCGTGCAGGAGGAGCTCGGTCACGACGGGCCGGCCCGCCGCCCGGTCTCGGCGCTGCCGCCGCTCACCGCGGCCGCGGCCCACCTCGTCGCGCTCGAGGCGGCCAAGTGGGTGGCCGGCTACCGCCACCACGGCCAGGAGTGCGTGTGGACGCTGGACACGCTCGACCTGCAGGGCCGGTTGCACGAGCTGCGCCGCCGCCCGCAGTGCCCAAGCTGCGGCGAGCCGTCCCTCGTGGCGCGCCGCTCGGCGCAGCCCGTCGTGCTGCAGCCGGCGAAGAAGGCGACGACCGGGGGCGGCGGGCACCGGACCGCGACGCCCGCGCAGATGCTCGAGCGGCACCGGCACCTGGTCAGCCCGGTCACCGGCATCATCAAGGAGATCCGGCCCGACCCGGCCGCGCCGTGGTTCGCCAACGCCTACCGCTCCGGGCCCAACGTCGCCCGCGGCGTCACCGGCATGGCCGCGCTGCGGGCCGGCCTGCGCTGCGAGAACGGCGGCAAGGGCGTCAGCCCGCTCGACGCCGAAGTCAGCGCGCTCTGCGAGGCCGCGGAACGGTTTTCCGGCAACTTCCAGGGCGACGAGCTGCGCATCCGGGGTTCGTACGACGAGCTGGGCGAGGAAGCCGTGCACCCCAACGAATGCATGCTCTTCGCCGACCGGCAGTACGCCGACCGGGCGGCCTGGAACGCCGCGCACGCGGACTTCCAGCGGATCGGCGAGCCGTTCGACCGTTCCGCGGTGACCGACTGGACGCCGGTGTGGTCGACGGCCGGGCGCCGCCGCCTGCTGCCGACGTGTTACCTGTACTACGGGACCCCGGCCGAGAGCGCGGTGCGCGGCGTCCGCGCCGACTCGAACGGCGCCGCGGCGGGCAGCAGCCTGGAGGACGCAATCCTGCAGGGCGCGCTCGAGCTCGTCGAACGCGACGCCGTGGCGCTGTGGTGGTACAACCGCACGCCGGTGCCGGGCGTCGACCTCGCGTCCTTCGGTGACCCGTGGCTCGACGAGATGGGCGGCAACTACGCGGGGATCGGCCGCGAGCTGTGGGTCCTCGACATCACGTCCGACCTGCGGATCCCGGTGATCGTCGCGTTGTCGCGGCGGATCGACGGCCCGCACGAGGACATCATGATGGGGTTCGGCGCCCACCTCGACCCGCGGGTGGCCGTGCGCCGGGCGGTGACCGAGCTCAACCAGATGCTGCCCGTCGTGCACACCGCGGGACACACCCTCGACGACCCGGACGCGCGGCGCTGGCTGGCCCACGCCACGGTCGCGAACCAGCCGTACCTGCCGCCCGCGGCGGGCCTGCGGATGCGGACGGCCGCGGACTTCCCGTTCGTCAACCGGGCCGACGTCCGCGACGACGTCGACGCGGTGGCCCGGGTCTTCGGTCGCGCCGGCCTGGAACTGCTGGTGCTCGACCAGACCCGCCCGGACGTCGGGATCCCGGTGGTCAAGGTGCTCGCGCCCGGCCTGCGCCCGTTCTGGGCCCGGTTCGCGCCGGGCCGGCTCTTCGACGTCCCGGTCCGGCTCGGCCGGCTGGACGCGCCGACGCCGTACGAGCGCCTCAACCCGATCCCGATGTTCCTTTGAGAGAGCAGGCGGACGCTGGATGTCCGTTGTTCGTTTGAGGAGTCCGCTTTGCCTGCTGACCGCCCGGCGGAGGTTCCGGAGACCGTCCGGCTCTGGTCCTTCACCGAAGACACGCTGCTGGAGACGGGGGACGGCGACACGCTCGTCGCGATCACCTGGTGGGGTGAGTACGAACTGGCCGGCGTCCCCCCGCCGGTGCGCGAGTCGCTGGGCCGGATGGCGCTGGGCCCGGTCTCGATGGGCAACCTCGCCTCGTCGGCGAGCGGGGCGGCCGAAGCCTGGGCGGCTTCGCTGCGCAAGGTCCTCAACCGGCTGTCCGGCTCCGTGGTGCACTCGCTCGCGCTCAACGACGGCCGCGGGCCGCTGCTCTCGGCCGTCCCGGTGACCCCGGCGCCGGTCTTCCCGGCCGACCCCGTGCCGGCCGGCCGGCCGGTCAAGCTGTCCCGGTACTCGGCGATGCGCCCGGACGGCGGCGTGCTGCAGCTGGAGTCGCCGCGCGCCCGGTACCGGGTCGCGCTGCTGCGCCCGCTCGCGGTGACCGTGGCGTCCTCGCTGGCCGGGCCGGTCACCGTCGCGCAGGTCGCCGCGGTCTCCGGGCTGGCCGAGCCGGTCGTGGCCGAGGTCGTCGCGTTCCTGGTGGCGGCGGGCGTGGTCCTGGTGGCCGACGCCTGGGCCGAGTTCGCCGAGGACACCGACGCCGACCTGGCCGCCTGGTCGCCCGACGACCTGCTGTTCCACGCCCGCAGCCGGACGTGGCTGAAGGGGGCGCCGCCGGACCGGGAGGAGCACCGGTCGGGCGTCGAGCCGCCGGTGGTCAAGCAGATCACCGCCGGCCCGACCTTCCCGCTGCACCGGCCCGACCCGGCGGTGCTCAAGGCGACCGACCCGACGCTGGCCACGCTGCTCGAGCTCGACCACACCTGCCCCGAGGTCACCGAGCACGCCTTGTCGGCCGAGCAGATCGGGGAGTTCCTCTTCCGCGCCGCGCGGGCCCGCTCGATCGGGCCGGCCCACCTGCCCGGCGGCCCCGGCCACGAGGCGTCCCAGCGGCCGTACTTCAGCGTCGCGTGCCTCTACGAGCTCGAAATCTACGTCGGGATCAACCGCTGCGCCGGCCTGGCCCGGGGCATCTACCACTACGACCCGCGGTGGCACACGCTGACGCTCATCAACGACGACCTCGGGATGCTCGACGGCATGCTCGACCTGGCGATGGTCGGCGCGGGCAGCCACCGCAGGCCCTCGGTGCTCCTGACGATGACGGCGCGGATGTCGCGGATCGCCTGGGTGCTCGGCAGCGCCGCCTACGCGACGACGCTGGTGCACGTGGGTGCCCTGCAACAGGTTCTCTACCTCGCGGCGAAGGCGATGGGGCTGTCCGCGCACGCCGTGCCGGTCGACGCCGGCGACCGGGTCGACCGCTCGCTCAAGCTGGAGTGGCCGGCCGAAGTGAGCGTCGGCGAGTGCGTCCTCGACTTCCCCGGCCCCGGCTGACACCTCGGCCGGAAACGTCCACCCTGTTACCTTTGACGTACTGGGGTCTGGGGTGAGTCGGGAGGCGCCGTGGCATTTCCGGCACGGATGCGGGGGAGAGTTCCGTGGCGGGCCGCGCCCGCCGGCGGCACGCGGGGCGGGCAGGTCCGCGGCATCGGCGAGGAGCGGCTCGTCGCGGGCGGGCAGGCGGCGGCCGCCGTCGTGGTCGCGCTCATGGCGTTCCTGCCCGTGCCGGCCGACCGGGATTCGGGGGCCCTGCGGCTGGGCGCGCTCGCCTGCGCGGCGGCGCTCGTGGCGATCCACCTGGCGGCGTTCGCCCACGGCCGCGTCCGCCGCCTCGAGCCGGCCCTGGCCGCGCAGGCGCTGCTCGCCTACCTGCCGATGCTGCCGCTGGGAGCGCCGTGGAGCACCGCGGCCGGGTTCTTCGCCGGGGGGCTGCTGCTGGCCGCCCGGCCCGCCAGGGCGGTCCCCGGGGCGGTCGTGGCGTGCGTCCTGGCCGGGCTGGTCCCGGCCCGGTCCGGCGCGCCGGGCTGGGTGGACACCGTCGTCGCCGGCACGGCGTCGTCCGGGGTGGCCGCGCTGGCGCTGTTCGGGCTGGGCGTGGCCGCGCGGATGGTCGCCGCGCGCGAGGGCGAGCTGCGGGAGCTGCAGCGCAGCGCGGTCGCCGAGGAGCACAAGCGGTTCTCCCGCGACGTCCACGATCTGCTCGGCCTGAGCCTGTCGGCGATCACCCTCAAGGGTGAACTCGTCGACCGGTTGATGCTCGGCAGGCCCGAGCGGGCCAAGGAGGAGCTGGCCGAGCTGCTCACGATGTCGCGGCGCGCGCTGGCCGACGTCCGGACGATCGCCGCCGGCTACCGCGAGCTGTCCCTCGACGACGAGTGCCGGGCCGCGGCCGCCGTGCTGGGCGCGGCGGGACTCCGGGTGACGATCGCCCGCTCCGGCACGGGGGACCTGCCACCGGCGGTCGCCACCACCTTCGCGGTGGTGCTGCGCGAAGGCGTGACGAACGTGGTGCGGCACAGCACCGCGAGCTGGTGCGCGTTCTCGGTGAGCACCGAGGGCGGGACGGCCTGGCTCGAGATCGTCAACGACGGCGCGGGCAGCGCCGCGGGCGGCGCGGGTTCCGGCTCCGGCCTGCGGAACCTGTGCGACCGGGTCGGGTCGCTGGACGGGAAGCTGTCGGTCGAGGTGGGCGCGGACGGCACCCACCGCCTGGTCGCGGCGGTACCGGTGGCGTGCCCCGGGCGAGCGCGGGACGAGCTGAGCGCGTAAGCGCTTTCCGGTGCCGGACGCCGACGCCGTGGCGGCCGTCCACACGCGACCCCGGCCGGCCGGAGCGGTGGCGTGGCTAGAGCCACTCCGCTTCGGTCGCGATGCGGATGGCGTGGACGCGGTTGCGGGCGTTCAGCTTCGTCACGACCGCGGCCAGGTAGTTGCGGACCGTGCCCGCCGAAAGGAAGAGCTCGGCGGCGATGTCGGCGACGTTGCGCCCGCGTGCGGCCAGCGACAGGATCTCGACCTCGCGCGGGGTGAGCGGGCAGTCGTCGGTCTCCCAGGCGGCCAGCGCCAGCTCGCTGTCGATGACCCGCCGTCCGATCGCCACCGAGCGGACCGCGTTCGCCAGCTTGTCCGACGGCGAATCCTTGAGCAGGAAGCCGTTCACCTTGGCGTCCAGCGCGCGGCGCACCGTGCCGGGCCGGCCGAGGCTGGTCAGGATCAGGGTGTGGACGTCGGGCAGGCTCTCGTGGATCTCGATCGCCGCGGAGAGCCCGTCCTTGCCCGGCAGGTCGATGTCGATGACCGCGACGTCGGGCTGGGTCGACTTCGCGGCCGGCAGGATCTGGTCGCCGCTGGCGACCTCGGCGACCACTTCGATGTCGGACTCCAGGTTGAGGAGTGCGACCAGGGCGCCGCGGACCATGTGCATGTCCTCGGCCAGCAACACCTTGATCACGACGGTACCTCGCACCCCAGTCCGACGACTCCGAACGGCGATACTACGCCATTGCGCGGCGGCGCCGGTGCTTTCCGGAAGCGCACTCGGGTGTGCGCCGCGGGGAATGCCCGGAATTCGCCGGTGCCGCCCGCCGGTCCCGGAGTCCGGCCCGGTACCGGCAATCCCGGCCGCGCCGAGTCCCGGCCGCCCATTAACGAACGGAGGATTCGCCGGTGCCGGAATTGCACGGTCGAGCTCAGACCGCCAGCGGGCTCGCCACGGCCGGCCGGCGCAGGTCCGGCAGCGCCAGCAGGACGGGCGGGTCGAAGCCGTTGCGCGGCCGCAGCTGGACGTCGGCCAGGCCCGCCGTGACGCCGCGGTGCACGGTCACCGGCCCGGCGATGCCGGTGTAGGGCCGCAGCGCCTGGTTGTCGGGTGCACCGCAGCCGAAGGCGTGGGTGAGCACGTACCACGAGCCCAGCGGAACGTCGGCCAGCGCGTACGGTCCCGGTCCCCGCAGGATCGCGTACCGCGCCGGCGCGCCCTCGGCGATCCGGGCGGCGAACAACCCGACGAACACCGCCCCGACCTCGGCCGACGGCGAGACGCGCAGCTGGCCGCGCACGGTCGTGCCGGAGCCGGGCCGGGTGGTCCGGTCGGCGATCCGCGGCGCCGGGCCGCGCAGCTGCCGGTAACCCGACGGCGAAACGCCCACGCTGCCGCTGAACCGCGCGCTGAACGTGCCGACGCTGTTGTAGCCGACCTGGTGGCTGATGTCGGCCACCGAGATGCTCGTGGTGGCGAGCAGGCGCTTCGCCTCCGCCAGCCGCAGGGCCGAGAGGAACCGGCCCGGCGACAGCCCGGTGACCCGCAGGAACACCCGGGTGAAGTGGAACTTGCTGAACATGGCGGCCCGGGCGAGGTCGTCGACCGTGAGCCGCTCACCCAGGTTGCCGCGCATGGTCACGATGGCGCGTGCCACTGCTTGCCGGACGATCTCATCCATGGTGGCCGTCCTTCCCGCCTCGACGATGCCGCGCGGGTGGCGTCCCCAGTAGGCGCCCGGCGCGGAGGATGTGATTTCGACCAAACTGTAGGTCGCCGGGCGTCTACTTCTTAAGTGCTCTGTGCACCGGTCGGGATGGATTTCGCGCGTGCCGGACATGCGTTTTGCACATCGGGGGTGAACGGGGTGCGGACCGGGAACTCCCGACCGGGGCGCATGTGCGTTTCTCACAGTGGTCGTAGCGCGGGGGATGCGCTCGGGAGCGCACCGTGACGAATTCGCCGCGATTCGACGGGTACCGACCGGCTGATTAGGCCGTTCGGAGTCTTTCCCGGAACCGCACGGACGATGCGTAAGACACAGCACGCCGATGATTCGGGCACTGGTTGCCGCCGCGGCGCTGGGCGACGATTTATGGCACGTGAAGCATTCATCTTCGCCACTGGGGAGCATCAATGTCCGAGTTGGTTTCCGTGCAGGTTCGCTCTCTTTTCTCCGAGCTGGGGATCGAGTGTGAAAGTACCGCCGACGAGTTGGTCATCGAACGGTTCGAGCTGTGGAACAACGGCGCGGGTCTGGGTCGTCCGGTCCGTCCCACGGTCTGCCGGTACGAGGACCTCGAAGCGGCCTGAGTCGTATTTCCGCTGTTCTGGACCTCGCGGGCCGGTCACCGCCGGCGCCTCTCGTGCGCTCGCGGTGGCCGGCCCGACGCATGTGCGGCTCGGGGCACCCGGGATCCGGGGAAAGTTTCCAACAAGCTGGAAGCATTGTCGGGCACCTGTCACGGCTGGTAGTCGCGTGATCGCGAACCGGCGTTTTTAACCCTGCATTTGCCTACGCACGGGCATTGCGCGGCGAACGTGGCGGAGAGGTGCCCGAATGGTGCAACCGATTCGCCAAATCGAATGTTTAACTGGGCACCTGGGGAATCGTGAGTGCGGAGGCACCTGTGATCAGAGTGCTGGTTGCCGAGGACATGCACATCGTGCGGGGAGCACTGGTGGCGCTGCTGCGGCTGGAGCCCGACATCGACGTGGTCGCCGAGGTCGCCTCCGGGCTCGAGATCCTGCCCGCCGCCCGGGCCACGCAGGCGCAGGTGGCCGTCATCGACATCGACCTGCCCGGCAAGGACGGCCTCACCGCCGCCGGTGAGCTGCACGTACAGCTGCCCGCGTGCCGGACCCTGATCCTCACCAGCCTGGGCAGGCCGGGAACGCTGCGGCGGGCCCTGGACGCCAAGGTGAGCGGGTTCCTGCTCAAGGACGCGCCGCCCGACAAGCTCGCGAACGCCGTGCGCGGGGTGCTCGCCGGCCGCCGCATGGTCGACGGCGACCTGGCGCTGGCCGCCTGGGACTCCGTCGACTGCCCGCTCACCGCCCGCGAGCTCGACGTGCTGCGGATGACCGCGCAGGGCTACGGGACGGTGGAAGTCGCCGCGCGGCTGTACCTTTCCGCCGGGACAGTACGGAACTATCTCACGACCGTCGTCGCGAAACTCAACGCCCGCAACCGGGTCGACGCGATCCGCATCGCCGAGGAGTCCGGCTGGGTGTGACCGCCAATGCCAGGAACCAGGCGGAGACGTCGGGCGCTCGCGCTGCTCCGTACCGGGGCAAGACCAGCTGGGCTCTGACCGTTCTGGCGCTGATTGACCAGTCGCCGAATACCGTGAGGGCACCCATGAGGGTGCCTTCGGCATCACTGCCTCGCACGGCCGGCCGCCGGGAAGAGCCCGCGCCGCGGGGTCAGACCGGGACGACCGCCCGCAGCCGGAACCGGCCGTCCGGCTCGACGCCGGCGGTGAGCTCTCCGCCGAGGTTGGCGACCCGGTGCGACAGGTTGCCGATGCCGCTGCCCGGGGACGTGTCGGCCGGCCCGCTGCCGTTCTCCGCGGCCCGGGGTGCGGGCACCGCCGGCGTCGAAGGCGCCTCGGCCGGGACGTCGGGGCACTCCCGGTCTCCGTCGCGCTCGACGCCGTCGTTCACGATGTCGAGGCAGACCCCGGTGTCGGTGCGGCGCATCGCGATCTCGCAGCACTCCACCTTGCTGTGCCGCAACACGTTCGTGACGCCTTCGCGCAGGACGACGGCCAGCACCGTGCGCACCGGCGGCGGCAGCTCGTCGCCGAGCATCTCCATGCGCACCCGGACGTCGGCGGCGGCCAGCACGGACTTCGCGGTGCGGGACTCGCTGTCGAGGGACAGCTCCCGGTAGCCGCTGGCCACGGACCGGACGTCGGAAAGGGCCTGCCGGGTGAGGCCGAGGACCTCGGTCAGCTCCTCGGTGGCGCGGCCGCGGTCCAGGGGCAGCAGCCGGGCGGTCAGCTCGCTCTTCAGCGCGATCGCGGACAGGCTCATGCCGAGCAGGTCGTGCAGGTCGCGGGCGAAGCGCAGCCGCTCCTCGGCGAGGGCCATCTCGGCCAGCCGGCGCCGGGTGTTGTCGAGCTCGGTGACCAGCCGGACCAGCCACAGCAGCCCGAACACGGCCAGGCCCGTCATCACGGTCGCCGCGGTGTAGAAGACCGTGGCCGTGGCGCTCGCGCCCGAAACCGACTGGATCTCCGCGTAGGCGGCGATGTTGAGCGCGAAGAACACCCAGCCGGCCACCGGCGGCAGGACCAGCAGCGCGCTGCCGATCAGCAGGCCCGGCACGCTGACCCAGTCGGCGCGCAGCGGCAGCAGCGGGAGGTAGGTCAGGCAGGCCTGCACGAACAGCATGCCGTAGCTCTGCGCCGAGCGGAGGTTGGTCGCCGGCCGGTTGAAGTAGGAGAACTGCAGGGCCAGCAGCGCCACGATCGAGCCGACGACCAGGACCACTTCCCACGGCCGGGCCGACAGCTCCAGCACGTGCACCGTCGCGCCGAAGCCCATCAGGGTCATCACGACCGGCAGGAGCCGGCGGATCCGCTTCGACTCGGCCTCCGACCGCCGCTCGGCGCTGTGCGCGGCGGGGGCGCCCGGGCGGCCGGGCACCGGGAGCTCGACGCGCAGCCGGAACCGGCCGTCGGCGCCGGTCTTCGCGGTCGCCGTGCCGCCGAGGGCGGTGACCTCCTCGGGCAGGGTCGTGAGCGTGCTGTCCGGGGTGAGCGCCGGGTCGTCCGCCGTCACGCCGTCGTTGACGATCTCGAGGGTGACGCGGCCGTCCTGGTGCCGGACGTCGATCTCGCAGTGCTCGACGTCGCTGTAGCGCAGGACGTTGGTGACTCCCTCCCGGAGCACCTTCGCCAGCAGCGTGCGGGCCTGCACCGACAGGTCGCCCTGGTCGAGGTGGATCCGGACGGCGATGTCGGACGCCGACAGCAGCGATTCGGCCGTCCGCGTCTCCTTCTCGAGCGACAGCTCGCGGTAGCCGTGGGAGACGGCCCGGACGTCGGACAGCGTGCGCTGGGCGGCGGCGGTGATCTCGGCGAGCTCGGCCTTGGCGCGGTCCGCGGACTTCCGCATCAGCAGGTGCGCGAGCTCGCCCTTGAGCGCGATCGCGGACAGGCTCAGCCCGAGCAGGTCGTGCAGGTCGCGGGCGAAGGCCAGCCGCTGCTCGGCGACCGCGCGCTGGGCCAGCTCGGTGCGGGCCTCGTGGAGCTCGTTGACCATCCGCGCCAGCCGGGCGAGCAGGTAGAAGACCAGGCTGTAGAAGCCCGCCGCGATGACCCCGCCGTAGATGGTGTCCAGCGGCGACGCGCCGAAGATCCGGTAGACGCCGACGACGCTGAGACAGACCGCGCCCAGCGCGGGCCAGGCGAACCGGGACGGCAGCACGAGCAGCACGGCCCCGCCGACGAAGTCGGGCATGTCGGCCCAGAAGATGCCGAAGGTCAGCAGCGGGACGTAGGCCAGTACGACCATGACGCCGAGCAGGACGCGGCTGGTGGTCGAGTCGAGCCGGGCGGACGGGCGGCTGAACCACAGCAGCTGGATGGCCAGGAGGCCGGCGACGGCCGCGACGGCGTACCCGGCGTGGAAGACGTCGACCGAGCGCGGCAGCAGGGTGAGGACGCCGGTCACGCCGAACCCGGCGACGACCACGACGATGATGGCCGAGGTCAGGTAGGTGGCCAGCCGGGGGCGCCGATCGACCGCGGTGGTCCCGCGCGGTTCGGCGGTCGCGGAGAGCCCGCCGGCGGGCTCGCGTGCGGCGACCGGAGACATCATCGCGGACCCCCCGGAATCGACGCGGCCGCCGGGCCGGCCGGGAAGCCCGGTGCGGGGCGCTGAGTGCATGCTGACGGTCGATCCTAACTCACGGCGCGCCCCGGATCCGGGACGAAGGCGCGGGGAAGTCGGCCCCGGCGCCGCGGAACGGACGACGGGGAAGGAACCGGGAGCGCCGCGTCAGCGCTGGTCCGGCAGGGGCGGGAACCCGTCCGGGCCGGCGAGCAGGGCGAGGAAGTCCAGGCGTGGCACGACGACCGACCCGTGGTGCAGCAGGAAACCCTGCTCCAGCCGGAAGAAGCTCAGCCCGGAATCCTCGTCGGCCCACGGGCCGCCCACGGCGCCCGGCACGTGCCGGGTCGCCGGGAAGTCGGCGGTGAACGCGGTGCCCGCCGCGGAGTAGGCGGCCACGTCGCGGCCGAGGTACCGGTGGTACTGCGCCAGCTTGGCGTAGGGCGCGCGGGAGACGAGCACCAGCCGCAGCCCCGGATCGTCCAGCGCGGCGGCGATGTCGGCGGTGGCCACGACGTCGTCGGGTCCGCTGTGGTCGGGCATCGCGTGGTGCACGGCCAGCCGCGGACGGCCGCCGAACAGCTCGGGCAGCGCGACGCGCCCGTCCGGGCCTTCGAACAGGTACTTGGCCCCGGCGACGGCCCGGGGGCGGTCCAGCTCCGGCACGGTCAGCTCCGTCATGACTCGTCCTCCCTGGCGGCGGTCTCCCTGCGGATTGTGGGCCGGGGGCCCGGCCGCGCCCAGGGATCGGCCCGGGAACCGCAAGCTGGGAGACGCGCGGCCGGGGCACCCCGGACCCCCGCCGCCGTGCTCGCCGGCGGCCCGGACCCTAGGCTCTGCGGTCATGGCACGCTATTTCGACCTGCACCCGGAGAACCCGCAGCGCCGGTCGCTGGGCCAGATCGTCGAGATCCTCCGCGGCGACGGCCTGATCGCGTACCCGACCGACTCGTGCTTCGCGCTCGGGTGCCGGCCGGGCAACCGCGGCGGGCTCGACCGGATCCGCACGATCCGCAAGCTGGACCACCGCCACCACTTCACGCTGGTGTGCCAGGACTTCGCCCAGCTGGGCCAGTTCGTCCACATCGACAACGCGGTGTTCCGCGCGATCAAGGCGGCGACGCCGGGCAGCTACACGTTCATCCTGCCCGCCACCAAGGAGGTGCCGCGGCGGCTGATGCACGAGAAGAAGAAGACGGTCGGCGTGCGCATCCCGGACCACCGCGTCACCCAGGCGCTGCTGGCCGAGCTCGGCGAACCGCTGCTGTCGAGCACGCTGCTGCTGCCCGGCGAGGGCGAGCCGATGACCCAGGGGTGGCAGATCAAGGAAGAGCTCGACCACCAGCTCGACGCGGTGCTGGACTCCGGCGACTGCGGCGTCGAGCCGACGACTGTCGTCGACTTCTCTTCCGGGGAGCCGGAGATCCTGCGCGTCGGCGCGGGCGATCCCACGCCGTTCGAGTGAATTCGCTCAGCGTTCCAGCAGTTCCAGCCATTCGGCGGTGTGCTCGCCGGTGAACGTCAGTGCCAGGTCTTCGACGTGGCGGCGGTTCGTCACCAGGAGGCAGAAGTCCTCGGCCGGGCCGGTGACGCGGTCGCCGGCCTCCTCCGGTCCGAACTCCCACACCGTGCCGGACGGCGCCCGCAGCTCGAACCGGAACGGCCCGGGCGGCGTCAGCCGGTGGCGGCGGTAGGCGCGGTCCCGGGACCGGACGCCGTAGTAGGCGACGTGCCCGATCTCGTCGCCGCGCCGCGGCCGGACGCCGAGCGTGTCGGCGATGTCCTGACCGCAGGCGAACAGCTCGGTCAGCGCCGCCGCGGCGAGCACCGACGGGCGCAGCGGTCCGTCGCTCCAGGGCAGCTCCAGGTCCGGCGGGGCGGACGCGAGCAGGGCGTTGGCCTTCCGCTGCTCGATCAGCCACGTCAGGATCGCTTCGTCGAGCGTGTCGTAGGAGATCTGCGGGGTGACGCCGAAGGCCGCCGGGTTCTCGGTGCTGAGCCGGACCAGCCGCGCGGTCGACGTCAGCCGGGCGAAGTGCGCGGTGGTGTCGGGGCCGGGCCCGTACCCGTGGCGCTCGGCCAGCGCGGTCAGCGCGTCGGTCTCGGTCTGCAGGTCCGTGAACACGTCGGCCATCGGTGCCAACCTCCTGGGTCCGGTTACCCATCCGACCAAAAGCAGGCCGACCCGCGAGACGCAGGTAACCGCTGCTACGAAAGCCATTCGGCCGTGACTGTGGTCGGATTGGTAACGATCAGCACACAACCGGCTGCGCGGGTCCAGGCTGGCACGCCGGCGCACCGGAGCTCGACTCCGCGCGTGCGACGTGGTGCCACGGCCGCCCCGGCGATTGGCTATGTTCGTGCCGAGGACGATGCGGCGGCGGCCGAAGGGAGCCCCGAAGGTGAAGTACCTGCTGGCGATGTACCTGAATCCCGAAGTGCTGGCCGGGCTGTCCGAGCAGGACATGGACGGCATCATGACCGGGCACCAGGAGTTCATCCGCACGATCCGCGAGTCCGGCGAGATGATCGGCACCCAGGCGCTCGGCCCGGTCGCCGAGAGCAGCGTCGTGCGGGTGCGCGGCGGGCTGCCGGCGGTCACCGACGGGCCGTTCCTGGAGTCGAAGGAGTTCCTGGCCGGCTACTACCTCGTGGAGTGCGCGGACAAGGCGCGCGCCCTCGAGCTCGCCGCGATGATCCCGGACGCCGCCGTCGAGGGCCTGGGCATCGAGGTGCGCGAAATCGTCTTCTTCGCCGACGCCGAGACGCAGTCCGACTTCACCGGTTCGTGAGGTGACCGCGTCCGCCCCGGTCGCCGAGGTCCTGCGGCCGCTGGTCCCGCAGGTGCTCGGCGCGCTGGTCCGCAGGCACGGCCAGTTCGACGCCTGCGAGGACGCCGTCCAGGAGGCGCTGCTGGCGGCGAGCGAGCAGTGGCCGGCCGAGGGCGTCCCGGACAACCCGCGCGGCTGGCTGGTCGCGGTCGCGACGCGGCGGCTCACCGACCACTGGCGCAGCGAGAGCGCGCGGCGACGCCGGGAAGAGTCGGTCGCCGTGCGGGAGCCCGCGACCGTCGTGGCCGGCCCCGGCGAGGAGCGGCCGCCGGACTCCGACGACACGCTGAAGCTGCTGTTCCTGTGCTGCCACCCGGCGGTGTCGCCGCCCTCCCAGGTGGCGCTGACCCTGCGCGCGGTCGGCGGCCTGACCACGGCGCAGATCGCGCGCGCGTTCCTGGTGCCCGAGGCGACGATGACCCGCCGCATCACCCGCGCCAAGGAAAGCATCGCGGCCGCGGGGTCGACGTTCAGCGAACCCTCGCCGGACGACTTCGGCGAGCGGCTGCGCGTGGTCCTCCAGGTGCTGTACCTGATCTTCAACGAGGGCTACGCGGCGACGTCGGGGGAGAACCTCGTGCGCGCCGAGCTGGCCGCGGAGGCGATCCGGCTGACCCGCGCGGTGCACGCGCTGGTGCCGGGCGAGGGCGAGGTGGCGGGCCTGCTCGCGCTGATGCTGCTGACCGACGCGCGACGGGCGGCGCGCACCGGCCCGGAGGGCGAGCTGGTGCCGCTGCCCGAGCAGGACCGCGGCCGGTGGGACGCGGCGATGATCGCGGAGGGCACCGAGCTCGTCCGGGCGACGCTGGGCCGCGGCCCGGTCGGGCCGTACCAGGTGCAGGCGGCGATCGCCGCCCTGCACGACGAGGCCCCCAGCACGGAGGCGACCGACTGGCCGCAGATCGTCGAGCTCTACGGCGTGCTCGGCGAGCTCATGCCGGGGCCGGTCGTGACGGTGAACCTCGCCGTCGCCGTCGCCCAGGTGGCGGGTCCCGCGGCCGGCCTGGACGTGCTCGACCGGATCGACGGCGAGCCCGGTGTCGGGCAGCGGGTGGACGCCGTCCGCGCGCACCTCCTGGAACGCGCCGGCCGGCCCGGCGACGCGCGCGAGTACTACCTGCGTGCCGCGAAGCGGGCCGGCAGCGAACCGGAACGCCACTACCTGGCGGGCCGGGCGGAGCGGGCCGGGCGGGCCTGACCCGCCCGGCACCGGGACGGCGCTGGGACGGCGCTGGACTCAGTGGACGACGATGCCGGTCGCCGGCTCCGGGGCCGCCGGGACGTGGAACAGGTTCGCGAACAGCTCGAGGTCCGCCACGTCGCCGTCGATGGCGAGCTTGCCCGAGCGGACCGCCGCGGCCGCCGTCAGCTGGCCGCTCATCAGGTCCAGCAGCGCCGCGCCGAGCGTGACGTCGACCACCAGGTCGGCGCCGGGGAAGCGGCCTTCGCCGACCTTGACCACGCCGTCCTCGACCAGGGCGTGCACGACCATGTCGCCGAAGTACCGGAGCTCGTAGCTGATCTGGACGCCCTGGGCGTGTTCGGCGCGGAAGGTGGTGTAGAGCGACAGGATCGCCGCGTCGAGGGTGAGCACGTCGTCGGCGCCCGCGTTCCCCAGCGAGCGGGCCCCCCAGAGACCGAGGTCGAGCAGGATCCCGTCGAGCTCGGTGCCGTACTGCGTCAGCTCGTAGACCAGGCCCGCGTCGAGCTCGGCGCGGACGCGGCGGCGGAGCACGCCGGCCGCCTCCAGCTCGTTGAGCCGGGCGGACAGGATGGACGGCGGGATCTTCGGCAAGCCGGCCTGCAGCTCGTCGTAGCGCTTCGCACCGAGCACCAGGTCCCGGACGATCAGCAGCGACCAGCGCTCGCCGATGATCTCGAGCGCACGGGCGATGCCGCAGAACTGGCCGTAGGCGCGGGTGTGCGGAGTGGGCATCGGACTTCCTCACTTCTTTCCGGTGGTGCGGTTTCGGCGGGGTGCCGGGGAAGCGGTCAGCGGTGGCCGCCTTCGGAGATCAGCTCGCGGTGCAGCAGCTGGAGGTCGTCGCACGGCTCGACGCCCAGCTCCCCGGCCAGGCGGGTGCGCAGCATGCGGTAGACGGCCATCGCGTCGGACCGCCGTCCGCTGCGGCCGAGCGCGCGCATCAGCTGCCCGTGCAGGGCTTCGTCGAGCGGGCTGCCGGTGGTCAGCGAACGCAGCTCGCCGATCAGCTCCCGGTGCCTGCCGCTCAGGATCTCCGCCTCGATGCGCAGGTGCAGGACGCCGCGCCGCTGCTCCAGCAGCTCGGTCCGGTACGCCGACAGCACCGGTCCACATTGGACATTGGTGAAGGGCGTGCCCGACCAGACGTCGAGCGCGGCGCGGTAGGCGTCGGCAGCCGCGGCCTGGTCGCCGGCGTCCTGGTGCTCGTGGCCGGCCTGCTGCAGCCGCGCGAACCGGTGGGTGTCCACCTGGGACGGATCGATGTGGAACGTGTAGCCGGACTGCTTGGTCACCAGCATCGCCTCGGCGTCGGCCGCGAGCCCGTTCTGGACGATGCAGCGGCGGAGGTGGTAGACGTAGGTGTGCAGCGTGGTCCGCACCGTCCGCGGCGGGTGGTCCGACCACAGCTCCCGGATCAGGGTGTCGATGTGTACCATCTTGCCCGGGCGCATCACGAGCACGGCCAGCAGTGAAAGAACCTTCGGTGCCGAAGGCGCGTAGTCGACCCCGTCACGCAGGACTTCCAACGGCCCCAGCACGGTGAAGCGGACCCCGCCGCGGTCCGGCTGCTGTTCGGAGTACATGGCAAGCCTCCAGCATCGTCAATGCGTCCTCGCGCTCCCCAGGTCGTGCCGCGCGGATCGGTGGACGGCCGAAATCCGGGCTTCTATCCGAATGTGACAGAGCGCGGCGCCCACGACCAGTGAACGGCCCACCAGAGTCGGCGTGCGTTCGCCCCGTTCCCACCTGCGTTTCGCATGTTCCGGATGTGCGTGGCGCACCTCGGCCATCCGGCGGAACCTGCGGCTCGCGGGGTGGCGGGGTCCCTGGAACGGACCAAGGGCCCGCCCCGCGGGACCCGCCCCCGATCACTTCGGCGGGCGTCGCGCACGGCGCACCCGGGCGTTCCGCACGGAGGGGCCGGGCGAACCACCCGCGCTCGACCGGGTGTCCCACGAACGGCGGAGGCCACGCCCCGGAGTCCTCGATCGCTCGTCCATCGATCCCCCAGTTCCGGCGTCTTCCCTGGCACCAGGAGAACCGCCATCAGGGGAATTCGAGGTTGGACTGATGATGTTGCACTCTGTCGCGGCTGCCGGATACGACAGCAAGCTCGACGATCCGCCGCGGGAGCCGGCGCTGGATCGCGTGGAGAGATCGATCCGGCCCGCCGTGCTGCAGGCGATCACGTCGATCCGGGACCGGTACTTCGAGTCGATCACGCTCGCCGACCTGGCGTCCGAGGTGTTCATCAGCCGGTTCCACTTCTCCCGCATGTTCGCCGACGCCACCGGTGTCACGCCCGGCCGGTTCCTGACCGCGGTGCGCCTCTTCGAGGCGAAACGGCTGCTGCTGACGACGTCGCTGAACGTCTCCGACATCGTGTGCAGCGTCGGCTACAGCAGCGTGGGCACGTTCACCAGCCGGTTCTCGCGCGCGGTCGGGATGACGCCGACGCAGTACCGGGAGCCGCAGGTCGCCGAGCTGCTCGTGGCGATCTCGCCGACGCTGCAACGGATTCCCCCGCTGCGGAAGCTGCGCGAGGCCGGCCGCAACTGCGCTTCGCTGCAGCCGGGCCCTGGTGTCCTGTCGATGCAGCTCGACCTGCCGGGCTCGGCGCCGGCGGACACCCTGGTCGGGCTCTTCGCCGACCCGGTGCCCCAGTGCGGCCCGGTCGCCTTCAGCGGCATGGCCGGCATGAAGTCGGGGGAGCTGACCCTGCACGGCGTGCCCGCCGGGCGGTGGACCGCGATCGCGGTCGCGCAGCACCGGACGAGCGCGGACGAGCCGTCGCTCTCGATCGGCTACACGACGGTGCAGGTGTCGCCGTTCGGCCGGTCCGCCGGCCGGGTCGCCCTGCGCGTGCCGGCCGCGACCGACGCACCGATCGCGGTCACGCTGGCTTCGAAGCAGTCCCCGTTCACCCAGCGGATGCTCTCCGCGCAGCGGCCGCACCTGCACGCCGCCTGATCCACCGACGAGCAAAGGACGACCAGGACGATGTCCACCTTGATCGGAGTCCTCCGCAAGCGCTTCCTCGCCCCGTCGCTGGCTTCGGTGGGGTTCGCCGAGCGCGGCTTCCCCGTCACCCACACCGACGCGACGGCCCGGCTGGAGGCGGTGCCGCAGGCGGTCGTGTGCGGGTTCGAATGGGCCATCGAGGGCGCGTCGCTGTGGGAGATCGAGCGGCGCCTCGCGCTCGTCGAACCCGAGCAGCGCGGGTTCGCCTACGAGGGCGCGACGATGGGGTACACCATCCTCGACGCCCTGCCGGGCGGCGGCCGCGACCGCACCCGCCTGCTGCTGGAAGGGCCGGCGCGCCCGCACATCTTCCTGACCTACATCGGCATCGGCTTCGCGATGGCGCGGCTGCCGCGTCCACTGTGGCGGAACGTGCTGCCCGAGCTGACCGGGGAGCCCTACCACCCCGTGATGAGCTGGCTCGCCGTCGACGGCTACGGCTTCGACCGCGCCTACTTCGACACCGAGAAGTGGGTCGAACGGCAGGCCGACCCGGTGCCCTACCCGTGGGACGGGCACCCCGAGTACTTCGGGCGGGCGTTCGACCAGGGGGTCGGCCGGGCGCTGTGGTTCATCCACGGCGGGAACCCGGAGGCGGTGGCCGCCGCGGTCGGGCGCTTCGCCGAGCACCGGCGGGCGGACCTGTGGAGCGGCGTCGGGCTGGCCTCGACGTTCGCCGGCGGCAGCGACCAGCTCGGGCTGACGAAGGTGCGCAAGGCGGCCGGGGAGTACTACGACCAGCTCGCACTGGGCGTGGTGTTCGCGGTGAAGGGCCGGACGTACGCGGGGTACGTGCCCGCGCACACCCACCTCGCCGCCGGCGTGCTCACCAGCCTGTCGGTGCAGGCGCTGCAGGACATCTCCGACCGGACCGAGGCCGTGGACGGCGACGGCGGCCCGCTCCCGCGGTACGAGCACTGGCGCGCCGCGATCCGGGCGGAATTCCGCTCCGGCCGCTATCGCGCGGTGGGCTGAAACACCGTCGTCCGGCCCGGTGGCAAACGTGGAGTAGAGCACCCGGTACGAAATCTGTGACCGTGGACGCAGCACTGAACACAAATCCGTGACCCGTGAGGGGGAAGTGCGTTGGGCGACGGTTGGCGCGCGCTGAGGCGCCGGATCCTGACACCGGACGTCTCCGAGACGTCCCTGGACAAGCGTGGTTTCCACAAGAAGAGCCCGCAGGCTCAGGACTTGCTGGAAACGGTGGGCCAGAACTTCCTGCTCGGTTACGCGCACGCCGTGGAAGCCCGCACGCCCGCGCAGTGCGAGGAATGGCTGGGCCGAATTCCGCCGCAGTTCCGCGGATTCGCCTACGAAGGCGCGGGAATGGGTTACGCGATGCTCGACGGCCTGCCGTTCGGCGACCGGCGGCACATCGAGGACTTCCTCGCCGGCCCGGCCGGGACCACGCAGCACTACATCATCCTGGTCGGCGTCGGCTGGGCGATGGCGCGGCTGCCGCGGTTCGCCTGGCCGAAGGCGGAGCGGTTCGACCCGCTGCTGCGCTGGCTCGTCCTCGACGGCTACGGCTTCCACCAGGCGTACTTCAAGACCGAGAAGTACGTGCGGCAGCAATACCAGGACCGCAGCTTCCCGTGGCCCTCGCCGGCGCACAGCGCCTACGCGCTGCGAGCGATGGACCAGGGCATCGGCCGCGCGCTGTGGTTCGTCTGCGGCACGGACGTCGACCTGGTGACCAGGACGATCGCCGGGTTCGACCCGGCCCGCCACGGTGACCTCTACGCCGGGGTCGGCCTGGCGTCGACCTACGCGTGCGGCGTGCGGGAGGACGAGCTGACCGAGCTCGCCCGGCGCGCGGGCGAGCACCGAGGGCAGCTCGCCCAGGGCAGTGCCTTCGCGGCCGACGCCCGGGTGACCGCGGGGCTGCTGATCCCCGAGACCGAGGTCGCCACCCGCGCGCTCTGCGGCCTGTCCGCCGAGCGCGCCGCGGCGATCACCCGGGAGGTGTGGCCGACGGAGGTCGTCGACGGCGAGCTCCCGGCGTTCGAAACCTGGCGGCAGCGGATCGCCGGCGAAGTGCTGACCCATGGAGGAGTGAACCCATGACCGCGACCTTGCGCTGGCTGCGCCGGCAGCTGGCCGGCCTCGTGGCGATCGCGTTGGTGCTGACGCTGTTCTTCGTCGCGCGCCTCCCGAGCGTCTCGGCTGCCGAGCAGGACCAGCTGGCCGCCAAGTTCCATTTCACCCCGATGACGATCGCGTTGCCGGCGGCGGCGAAGTCGCAGAACGTCCGCACGCTGAACAAGCAGTACGAGCACATCTCGGCGTGGATGTCCTCGACCGGCGCCGCGATCGCGATGAACGACCTCGACGGCGACGGCCTGGCCAACGACATCTGCCTGGTCGACCCGCGCAGCGACCAGGTCGTCGTGACCCCGACGCCGGGCAAGGGGCAGGAGCGCTACGCCCCGTTCGCGCTCGACCCGGCCCCACTGCCGACGTGGGACTACATGGCCCCGATGGGCTGTGTCCCCGGCGACTTCAACCAAGACGGCCGGATGGACCTTCTGGTCTACTACTGGGGCCGCACGCCAATCCTGTTCCTGCAGAAGGCCGGCGCCACCAAGCTTGATGCGTCGGCCTACGAGCCGGTCGAGCTCGTGCCGGGCAACAAGCGTGGCCCGGACGGCAAGTACAACGGCCCGCTGTGGAACAGCAACGCGGCCACCATCGGCGACTTCGACGGCGACGGTCATGTCGACGTCTTCGTCGGCAACTACTTCCCGGACAGCCGGGTCCTCGACCCGAATGCCGACGGCGGCATCACGATGAACCAGTCGATGTCGCACGCGAAGAACGGCGGCGGCAAGTACATCTACCGCTGGACCGGCGGCACCGCGGGGGCGCACCCGACCGCGACCTTCGCGGACGCTTCGGACGCGATCCCGCCGGACGACCGGTCCGGCTGGACGCTGGGCGCGAGCGCCACCGACATCGACGCCGACGGCCTGCCCGAGCTCTACATCGCCAACGACTTCGGGCACGACCACCTGCTCTACAACAAGTCCACGCCGGGTCACGTCGCCTTCGGCGAGGTCACCGGCGTCCGCGGGATCACCGACCCGAAGTCGAAGGTGCTCGGCAACGACTCCTTCAAGGGCATGGGCGTCGACTTCGGCGACTTCAACCACGACGGGCTCTACGACATCTTCGTCAGCAACATCACGACGTCGTGGGGTGTCGAGGAGTCGAACCTCCAGTTCGTCAACACCGCCAAGGACACCGCGGACCTGCGCAAGCAGCTGCAGGCCGGCGTGGCCCCGTTCCACGACGAAAGCGGACAAACCGGGACGGCGTGGTCCGGCTGGGGCTGGGACCCGAAGATCGAGGACTTCAACAACAGCGGTGACGTCCAGATCGCGCAGGCGACCGGGTTCATCAAGGGCCAGGTCAACCGCTGGCCGCAGCTGCAGGAGCTGGCCGTGGCCAACGACGGCATGACGTCCAACCCGTTCTGGTGGCCCAACGCCCGGCCCGGGGACGACCTCGCCGGTGACCAGACGCTGCACTTCTTCGTGAAGCGCTCGGACGGCACCTACGTCGACCTCGCGCCGAAGCTCGGCCTGGCCGTCCCGGTGCCCACCCGCGGCATCGGCGTCGGCGACGCGGACGGTGACGGCCTGCCCGAGTTCGCCGTCGCGCGGCAGTGGGAGCAGCCGGTCTTCTACCACAACGACAGCCCGAAGACGGGCAAGTTCCTGCAGCTGAAGCTGAGCACCGATGCCCCCGTGGCGCCGGGGCCGCTGCCGTCGGCCGGCTCGCCGGCGATCGGCGCCGAGGCCACCGTGACCACCGCGGACGGCAAGAAGTACGTGGGCCGCGTCGACGGCAGCAGCGGGCACTCCGGCCGCCGCAGCTTCGACGTCCAGATCGGCCTCGGCGAGAACGTCGCCGGTCCGCTGGCGGTGCACCTGCAGTGGCGGGACCGCACCGGGCAGCTGCGCACCCAGGACCTGAAGCTCGCGCCGGGCTGCCACACGTTCCAGCTCGGTACCCAGGCGAAGGAAGAGATGTGACGTCATGGCGACGCCCATAACGACCAAAGTGGACAGTGCCCCGCCGAAGCGGACCAACAAGGTCATCACGGCCCTGCGCCGCTTCGCCATCTCGATCACGATCTTCAACATCCTCGGCTACACCGTGCTCGGTTTCGAGCAGCCGTGGCTGTACCCCTTCCTCGCCGTGGGGACCGCGTACACCACGGAGATCCTGCTGGAGATCATCAACGCGAAGGTCACCAAGCGGCCGGTCCGCTTCCGCGGCAACGGGTTCCGGGGACTGGTGGAGTTCCTGTTCCCGGCGCACATCAGCGGCCTGGCGCTGAACATGCTGACCTACGTCAACGACCACGTCTGGGCGATGATCTTCGGGGTCGTCGTCGCGGTCGGCGCCAAGTGGGTGCTGCAGGCGCCGGTGTACGGCCGGATGCGGCACTACATGAACCCGTCGAACTTCGGCATCACGATCATGCTGCTGGTGTTCCCGTGGGTCAACATGACGCCGCCGTACCACTTCTCGGAGAAGGTCGACACCTGGGTCGGCTGGCTGATCGTCGCGGTCATCCTGATCTCGGGCACGGTGCTCAACTCGCTGCTGACCGGGCGGATGTGGCTGATCGCGGGCTGGCTGTCGTTCTTCGTCGTCCAGGCGTTCCTGCGCGGGGCGCTGTTCGGTACAGCCATCCCCGGGGCGCTGGCGATGGGCACTGGGATCGCGTTCGTGCTCTACACGAACTACATGGTGACCGACCCGGGCACATCGCCGTCGAAGCCGTTCTCGCAGTTCGCCTTCGGGGCGGGGGTCGCGCTGATGTACGGGTTCTTCACCGCCTCGCACATCGCCTACGGGCTGTTCTTCGCCACCGCGAGCGTGTGCCTGATCCGCGGGCTGTTCCTGTGGGGCCTGCACTTCTCGAACCAGGCGCGGATCAAGTTCGAGGCCGAGCAGGCCGCGCAGAAGGCGACGCTCGCCGTGGCACCGCCCGCCCAGGCCGGCGACGAGAAGCCGCTCGCGGCGTGAACCCGGAGCGCCGGGTGACGGCGCTCCACTTCGGACAGTCAGGAGGTAGGCCGGTGGCCGGCGAAGAGGAAGTCCAGGTGCTGACCCTGGAGGCGTACGCCGACACGATCGTGCCGGGCGAGAAGCGGTTCCCGGAGGACCGCTCGGTGGCGGGTGCCGCCCCGGGCCCCGGTGCGGTGGAGGCGGGTGCGCTGGATCTGCTGAACCACGACGCTACCGGCGTCACCGCCGGCCTGCCGTACCTGGTGCAGTCGCTCAACGACCACGCGAAGGCGTACGCGGGGGAGGTCGAGCTGGAGCTGGACCTCGACCTCCCGCCGTTCGTCGCGTTGCCGTACGAGCACCGGCGGGCCCTGGTGACCCGGCTGACGAAGCCGGGGCACCCGGAGAAGGAGGGCTGGGTCAGCCTGGCGCTGTTCTGCAACATGGCCTACGACACCGCCCCGCACCGGCACACCGCCGAGGCGCTGGCGGCCGGGCACCCGGGCCTGCTCGCGCTGGGCTACCGGCTGCCGGACGCCGACGGCCTGTGGCGGTTCCCCAAGTTCTCCTACGGCCGCAAGCTGGCCGAACTGCATCCCGACACCACACCTTCGGGGAGTCCCGCATGAGCGCGATCGAGAAGACCGACGTCGTCATCGTCGGCAGCGGCTTCGGCGGGTCGATCCCGGCCTACCACCTCGCCGCGGGCGGCGCCAAGGTGGTCGTGCTCGAGCGCGGGCCGTGGCTGGCCGCGGACGACTTCGAGCACGACTACCTGCTCGGGTCGTCCTACACGCGGGTGTTCGACTTCGTCGCCGGCGACGGGATGAGCGTGCTCGGCGGCAACTGCGTCGGCGGCGGGAGCGTGGTGTACTTCGCCGCGATGCCGCGGGCGCCGAAGTTCGTCTTCGACCGCCACGGCAGCATCGGCCGCCGCATGTGGCCGGCCGAGATCAGCCGGGACTCCCTGGAACCGTGGTACGACCGGGTCGACGAGTCGATCCCGGTGTCCAAGCAGGACTGGACCGACGTCTCCTACGCGGGCGGGCTGTGGGCCGCGGCCTGCAACCACTCAGGGCGCACGGCGAACCCGGCGCCGGTGGCGGTGGACAACGACCGGTGCACCAACTGCAACTTCCAGATGGCGGGCTGCCGGTTCGACGCGAAGCGCTCGATGCTGACGAACTACCTGCCCGCCGCGCTGGCGCACGGTGCGCAGATCCGGCCGCTGCACGAGGTGGAACGGCTCGAGCGCACGGAGGACGGCGGCTACCGGGTCCACTTCGACCTGATCGACGAGGTGGACTACCGCATCCACAACGGATCCGGCGTGATCGAGGCGAAGGTCGTCATCATCGCCGCGGGCGCCGGCGCGACGCCGGTCATCCTGCAGCGCTCCGAATCCGCGCTGGGCAAGATGCCGCACGGCGTCGGCCGGTACTTCTCCGGCAACGGCGAACGGCTGAACACCGCGATCATCGACGAGGACCGCGTGCGCGAGGTGCTCGGACTGTCCCGTGAGGACGGTGCGGTGTACGCGGCCAACCACATCGGCAAGGGCCCGACGGTGGCGAACTGGGACAAGCTCGACGGTTCCCTGCCCGAGTACGAGCGGTACTCGCTGGAGCAGCTGTACTTCCCGCCCGGGCTCGGCACCATCCTCGCGCAGGCGCCCGGCGGCGAAGAGCCGCGGTGGTTCGGCGCGGAGAAGAAGGAAATCCTCAAGCAGTGGGCCAACTGGCTCACCATCTTCCTGATGACCGAGGACGACAACGAAGGCGTCTTCGGCACCCCGCCGCCCACCGGCAACGCCTACCGCATCTCGCAGCAGATGCTCGGCCGCGGGCCGCTGCGCTACGAGCCGACGGCGAACACCCGGCGCGGCTGGGCGCTGGCGGACGCGGACTGCAAGGCGATCATCGAGAAGGACGGCCTGGCGAAGGTCTCGCCGTGGACCAACGACGTCGTCGGCGCGTACACCGTGCACCCGCTGGCCTCCTGCCGCATCGGGGACGACCCGGAGACCTCCGCGCTGCACCCCAGTCACGAACTGCGGGACCACGCGGGGATCTTCGTCACCGACAGCGCGTCGGTGCCCGGCGCCCTGACGGTGAACCCCGCCATGACGATCGCGGCGCTGGCCGAGCGGGCCGTCCCGGGCATCGTCCGCGCGCTGAACGAGCGCGGGGTCGACGTCCGGTACGGCGCCCCGGCGCCCGACGGGTCGATCACCGGCCGTCGGGCCGTTTCGAAGCTGGACCTGGTGGCGGGCAGCTGAGCCGGCCGGACGAGAGGACGGGACAAAGTGACTGACACGACAGCGGTGCTCGCCGACCTGACCGCGGAGGCCGCCGAGGTCGACGCGCTCGTGGCCGGCCTCACCGAAGCGGAATGGGAGACGCCCACGCCCGCACCGGGCTGGCGGGTCCGCGAGCAGATCGCCCACCTCACCTTCATCCTGCGCATCGCCGGCCTGGCCGCGGCCCAGCCGGAGGTCTTCGTCGCCATGACGAAGTCGCTCACCGGCGGCCTCGACGTCGCCGTCGACGCGGCGCTGAAGGAGTTCGAACACGACCCGGCGGAAGTGCTGCTGACGAAGTGGCGGGCCGATCGCGACACCGCGATCAAGGCGCTCGCCGCGGTGCCGGGCGACCAGCTCGTGCCGTGGCTGGTGCGGCCGCTGCCGCCGTACGTGCTCGCGTGCGCCGGGATGATGGAGCTGTTCGGGCACGGCCAGGACATCGCCGACGCGCTCGGCGTGCGCCGGGTGCGCACCGGGCGGCTGCGCCACCTCGTGGGCTTCGCCGTCCGCGTCCGGGACTTCGGCTACGAAGCGCACCAGCTGACGCCGCCGGACACCGACTTCCGGTTCGAGATCACCGGGCCGTCGGGCGAGCTGTGGACCTTCGGGCCCGAGGACTCGCCCGAACGGATCACCGGCGGCGCGGAGGACTTCTGCCTGCTGGTCACCCGCCGCCGGCACCGCGACGACCTCGGCCTGCGGGCCGAGGGTGCGCTGGCCGATCGGTGGCTGGACATCGCGCAGGCGTACCGGGGTCCGGCGGGCGACGGCCGGCGGGCGGGCCAGTTCGGCGACTGAGCGCAAATCTGTCCACTGTGGAGTGAACACGATTTGTCGCAGCGTGCGGCCTCGGTGGCCGCGGGCATGGAGAGAGAAGACGAGACCGGCCGGCCGCGACATGCTGGAACGGATCGGTTACTGGGGCACAAAAGCCAGTGGGAGTGCGGTGGCATGAGCGGTGAGCGGATTTCGATCGTGGGTATCGGTCTCCGGTACCCGGACGCAGGTTCCCCGGAGGAGCTTTGGGAGAACGTGCTGGCCGGCCGCCGGGCGTTCCGGACGCTGCCCGACGAGCGGATGAACCGGGCGGACTACTATTCGCCCGATCCCAAGGCGCCGGACCGGTTCTACGCGCAGAAGGCGGCGGTGCTGCGCGACTACGAGTTCGACCGCGTCGCCCACAAGGTGGCCGGCAGCACGTTCCGGGCCACCGACACGACGCACTGGCTCGCCCTGGACGTCGCCCAGCAGGCGCTGGCCGACGCCGGGTTCCCCGAGGGCGATGGCGCGCCGAAGACGGCGACCGGCGTCGTCATCGGCAACAGCCTGACCGGCGAGTTCTCCCGCGCCAACGTCCTGCGGCTGCGCTGGCCCTACGTCCGGCGCACGGTCGCCGCGGCGCTGGCCCAGCGCGGCTGGGGCGACGAGGAGACGGCGGACTTCCTGCGCGAGCTGGAGGGCCAGTACAAGGAGCCGTTCCCGGAGATCAACGAGGACACCCTCGCCGGCGGCCTGGCGAACACCATCGCCGGCCGGGTCTGCAACCACTTCGACTTCGCCGGTGGCGGCTACACCGTCGACGGTGCGTGCTCCTCTTCGCTGCTGTCCGTGGTGAGCGCGTCGAACGCGCTGGCGCAGGGCGACCTCGACGTCGCCGTCGCCGGCGGGGTGGACCTGTCCATCGACCCGTTCGAGGTGATCGGCTTCGCGAAGACCGGTGCGCTCGCCAAGCGCGAGATGAAGGTCTACGACGCCGATTCGAACGGCTTCTGGCCCGGTGAGGGCTCGGGCATGCTCGTGCTGATGCGCGAAAGCGACGCGATCGAGCAGGGCAAGCGGATCTACGCCTCCGTGACCGGCTGGGGCATCTCCTCCGACGGCAAGGGCGGGATCACGCGGCCGGAGGCGGCGGGGCACCAGCTCGCCCTGAAGCGCGCCTACACCCGCGCCGGCTACGGCGTCGAGACCGTGTCCTACTTCGAGGGCCACGGCACCGGCACCGCGCTCGGTGACGCCACCGAGATCGAAGCGCTCTCCACCGCCCGCCGCGAAGCGGACCCGCTGGCCAAGCCGGCCGCGTTGTCCACGATCAAGGGCAACATCGGGCACACCAAGGCCGCGGCCGGCGTCGCCGGGCTGATCAAGGCGACGCTCGCGGTGTACCACCAGGTGATCCCGCCGGCCACCGGGCACTTCGACCCGCACGAGTCGCTGGTCGGCGACTCCGCCCGGATGTACGTGCCGCGAGAGGCCGGCCTGTGGCCGCCCGAGCAGCCCGTGCGCGCCGGGGTGTCCGCCATGGGCTTCGGCGGCATCAACTCGCACATCACGGTGGCTGAGGCACCGGACGCGGCCCGGCGCGGCGAGCTCGACGAACGCTCCCGCGCGCTGGTCGCCGGCCGCCAGGACGCCGAACTGCTGCTGTTCGACGCCGACGACGTCGCCGGGCTCCGCGGCCGGCTCGCCGCGCTGCTCGAGATCGTGCCGAAGCTGTCGTTCGCCGAGCTGACCGACCTGGCCGGCGCACTGGCCGCCGAGCTGTCGGGCAAGCCGGTGCGGGCCGCGGTCGTCGCGGCGAACCCCGAGCAGGCCGAGCGGAAGCTGACCCGGCTGCTCGAGCTGCTCGAGGGCAGCGACTCCGTGTTCGAGGGCGCGGACGGGATCTTCGCGAGCACGCGGCCCACCGCGCCGAAGATCGGGTTCCTCTTCCCCGGCCAGGGTTCCGGGCGGGGCGGGGAGAGCGCGCTGCGCCGCAGGTTCGCCACCGCCCGCGACATCCACGACGCGGCGGCGTTGCCGGTGGCCGGCGACCAGGTCGCCACCGAGGTGGCGCAGCCGAGGATCGTCACCGGATCGCTCGCCGGCCTGCGCGTCCTGCGCTCGTTCGGCATCGAAGCGAGCACCGCGACCGGGCACAGCCTCGGCGAGCTCACCGCACTGCACTGGGCGGGCGCGCTGGGCGAGCGGGACGTGCTGAAGCTCGCGAAGATCCGCGGCCGGGTGATGGCGACCGAGGTCGGTCCCGGCATCGGCGCGATGGCGGGCATCGCCGCGTCGCCCAGCCGGACCGAAGAGCTCGGCCTGGGTTCGGACGTCGTCATCGCCGGCTACAACTCGCCCCAGCAGACGGTGATCTCCGGACCGGCCGCCGCGGTCGACCGCGTGGTCGCCCAGGCGAAGGCCCAGGGAGTCGGCGCGGCCCGGATCAAGGTGTCGCACGCGTTCCACTCCCCGGTGGTCGAGCCCGCGGCGGTCGCGATGACCGAGCAGCTCGGCGGATTCACCTTCGCGCGGCTCGAGCGGCCGGTGGTCTCCACGGTGACCGGCGACGTCCTGCACGCCTCGGAGAACCTGCCGGAGCTGCTGCGCGAGCAGATCGTGCTGCCGGTCCGGTTCCGCGAAGCGGCGGCGAAGGTCGCCGAGCGCAGTGACCTGGTGGTCGAGGTCGGCCCCGGCCGGGTGCTCACCGGGCTGTTCGAGGAGATCGCACCGGGTACGCCGGTGCTCGCGCTCGACACGGACAACGGCTCGCTCGCCGGTGTGCTGCGGGTGCTCGGCGCGGCGTTCGCACTGGGTGCGCCGGTCGACCCGGAGCAGCTCTTCGCCGGCCGGGTGGTGCGCGCGCTGCCGGCCGACGGGGTCTTCAAGTTCCTGGCCAGCCCGTGCGAGGCGGCTCCGGCGATCGACGCCGACCTCGCCGCCGAGCTCGCCGCCGCGCAGGCGACCGACGCCTCCGCGGCCGCGGAGGCCGGGACCGCCGACGCCGGCAGCACCACCCTCGACCTGCTGCGCAAGCTCGCGGCCGAGCGCGTCGAGCTGCCGCTGGAGACGGTCACCGCCGACACGCACCCGCTCGACGACCTGCACCTGTCGTCGATCACGGTGGGGCAGCTGGTCAACGACGTCACCCGGGCGCTGGGCCGGCCCGCGCTCGAAGGCATGCCGAACTTCGCGACCGTCTGCCTCGGCGACCTCGCCGAGATGATCGACGAGCTGGCGCAGACGGCCAAGCCCGCGGACACCGCGGGCAAGGGCGAAGCACCCGGCATCGGGCCGTGGGTCCGGCCGTTCGCGGTCGAGTACCTGCCGGCGGCCCGGCCGGTCGCGGACCTCGCGGCGGGCGCCGGCACCGGGCAGTGGCAGGCCTTCGCCACGCCGCGGCACCCGCTCGCCGAGCCGCTGCGGGCCGCGCTCGCCCGCAGCGGCGCCGGGGACGGCGTCCTGCTGTGCCTGCCCGCCGACTGCGACGCGAGCCACGTCGGGCTGTTCCTCGACGCGGGCCGCGCGGTCATGGCCGCGCCCAACGGCACGCGGTTCGTCGTGGTGCACCACGGCTTCGGCGCTTCCGGCCTGGCGAAGACGCTGCGGCTGGAGGACCCGTCGGCCAAGACCACGATCGTCGACCTCGCGGACCCGGTCCCGGCCGAGCCCGAAGCGATCGACACGGCGGTGGCGGCCGTGGTCGCCGAAGTGGCGGCGACCAACGACTTCATCGAAGCCCGGTACGACGCCCAGGGCGGCCGTTCGGTGCCGAAGCTGGTCAGCCTCCCGGCCGCGCCGTCCGGGCCGGTCCGCGAGAGTCTGGACCGCACCGACGTCCTGCTGGTCACCGGCGGCGGCAAGGGCATCACCGCGGAAAGCGCGCTGGCGATGGCGAAGGACTCCGGCGCGAAGCTCGCGCTCCTCGGGCGCAGCGACCCCGAGCAGGACACCGAGCTGGCGGAGAACCTCGACCGCATGGAGGCGGCGGGCATCCTCCACCGCTACGAGCGGGCCGACGTCACCAACGCCGCGCAGGTCGCCGAAGCCGTCGCCCGGATGGAGGCCGCCCTCGGGCCGGTCACCGCGGTCCTGCACGGCGCGGGCCGCAACGAGCCGGCCGCGTTGTTCAGCCTGACCGAGGACACCTTCCGCAAGACCCTCGCGCCGAAGATCGGCGGCCTGAACGCCGTGCTGAACGCGGTCGACCAGGACCGCATCAAGCTGCTGATCACCTTCGGCAGCATCATCGGGCGCGCCGGCCTGCGCGGCGAGGCGCACTACTCGACGGCGAACGACTGGATGACCGAGGCGACGCTGCGCTTCGGCCGCGAACACCCGCAGGCCCGCGTGTTCGCGCTGGAGTGGTCGGTCTGGTCCGGCACCGGCATGGGCGAGAAGCTCGGCGTCGTGAGCGCCCTGATGCGCGACGGCATCACGCCGATCCCGCTCGACGACGGCATCGCGATCCTGCGCCGGCTGCTCTCCGACCCGGGCACCCCGCCGGTGCTGGTGGTCTGCGGCCGGATGAACGGCCTGCCCACGCTGCCGATCCAGCGGCGCGAGCTGCCGCTGACCCGGTTCATCGACCGGACGGTCGTGCACTACCCCGGGGTCGAGCTGATCACCGAGGCGGAGCTGTCCGCGGGCAGCGACCCGTACCTGGCCGACCACCTGCTCGACGGCCAGCTGCTCTTCCCGGCCGTGCTGGGCATGGAGGCGATGACCCAGGTCGCGTCCGCCACGCTCGGGCGCGGCGGCACCCCGGTGCTCGAAGGCGTCGAGTTCCTGCGGCCGATCATCGTCTCGCCGGGCAAGTCGACCACCATCCGGCTGGCCGCGCTGGCCCGGGACGCCGACACCGTCGACGTCGTGGTCCGCAGCGAGGAGACCGGCTTCAGCGCCGACCACTTCCGGGCCCGGCTGAACTACGTCCGGCCGGAGGTGCTCGGCGAGGCCGCGCCGCGGGACGTCGCGCTGCCGGCGGTGCCGGTGGACCCGATCCGCGAGCTCTACGGCTCGGTCCTGTTCCAGGGCAAGCGGTTCCAGCGCGTCGTCGGTTACCGGCGGGCCAGTGCCCGGCACGCCGTCGCGGAGATCTCGACCACCGCGAACGTGTCGTGGTTCGCGCCCTTCCTGCCGCAGGAACGGCTCCTGGCCGACCCGGGCACCCGGGACGCGATGATGCACGCGATCCAGTGCTGCGTGCCGAACGCGACCCTGCTGCCGCAGAGCATCGAGAAGCTCTACCTGGCCGCGCCGGGCGAGCAGCACGACGAGTACGTCCTGCTCGACGCCCGCGAGCGGTCCCAGGACGGCGACAGCTTCGTCTACGACCTCGACGTCCGGAACCCGGACGGCAAGCTCGTCGAACGCTGGGAAGGCCTGATGCTGCGGGCGGTCCGCAAGAACGAGGGCGCGGGCCCGTGGGTCCCGTCGATGCTCGGCTCCTACCTCGAGCGGGCGTGCGAGCGGCTGCTCGGCGGCACGCGGGCCGTCGTCCTCGAGCCGGACCCGGCGGACCGGCCGTGCGAAGGGATCGCCGAACGGCGGGCCCAGACCGCGCTGGCCGCGGGCCGCACCCTCGACCGGCCGGTCGAGATCCGGTACCGCCCGGACGGCAAGCCGGAGCTCGACGGGGTCGAGGTCACCGCGTCGCACACGGCGCAGCTGACCCTGGCCATCACCGGCACCGGGCTGGTCACGTGCGACATCGAGACCGCGATCGAGCGGACCGACGAGGACTGGGCCGGGCTGCTCGGCGAAGAGCTCGTCGCCGTCGGCCGGTTGCTGGCCGCGGACACCGGCGAGCCGGTCGCGGTGGCCAACACGCGGGTCTGGAGCGCGCTGGAGTGCGTGCGCAAGACCGGCGAGATGACCCAGGCGATCACCGTGCGCCGGGTCGAGGCCGACGGGTGGGCCCTGCTCGCCAGCGGCGGAGCCCTGATCGCCACCTGGTCGACCACCATCGACGACCGCCCGGACCCGGTGGTCTTCGCTGTCCTCCACGCAGAGGGGAACCGAGCATGACCGGCTACTACGAGCTCCGCCACACGGTCGGCTTCGAAGAGACCAACATGGTGGGCAACGTCTACTACGTCAACTACGTCCGGTGGCAGGGGCGCTGCCGCGAGATGTTCCTCGTCGAGCGGGCCCCGGCCGTGCTGGAGGACATCCGCGGCGACCTGAAGCTCTACACGCTCAAGGTGGAGTGCGAGTTCTTCGCCGAGATCACCGGGTTCGACGAGCTGTCCATCCGGATGCGCCTGGAGGAACTGACCCAGACGCAGCTGCAGTTCACCTTCGACTACGTCCACCTGCACCCGGACGGCGAGCGGCTGGTCGCCCGCGGCCGGCAGCGGATCGCGTGCATGCGCGGGCCGAACTCGGCCACGGTGCCGGTGCGGGTGCCGGAGGCGCTGCTGGAGGCGCTGGCCCCGTACGCGACGGCGTCGGCGCTCAACGGCAAGGGAGCGTGAACAGTGGGCTCTCCAGGGGCGAACTCCGTCGAACGGCGGCCGTTGCAGCGGTTGCCGAAGTCGAAGGCCCACCGCGGGCTTTCGCCGGAGCCGGCGCTGCGCCAGGTGATGGCGCAGTTCGCGACGGGCGTCACGGTGCTCACGGCCGGGGGTGAAGACGCGCACGGGATGACGGCGAACGCGTTCTCGTCGGTTTCGCTGGACCCGCCGCTCGTGCTGTGCTGCGTGGCCAAGGCGGCCCGCATGCACAGCTCGATCGTCACCGCGGGCTCGTTCGCGGTGAACGTCCTGGCGGCCGACCAGCAGCGCCTGTCGGAGTACTTCGCCGACTGGCGGCGCCCGGACGGGATGGCCCAGTTCGACGCGGTGGGCAGCACGCCGGGCGCGCGCACCGGCGCCCCGCTGCTCACCGGTGCACTGGCGTGGCTCGAATGCGAGCTCGCCCAGGTGCTCGACGGCGGCGACCATTCGATCTTCCTCGGCCGGGTCGTCGCGACCGGCCGGGGGAGCGGGACCGACGCCCTCGTCTTCTACGGCGGCGGCTACCACCACGTGGACGGCCGGGCCCGAGCGGCGTGACACCGGCGACGGGCCCGGCCGACCCCGGGGCCGCATCGACAGGAGGAGGCTGACCATGACCGCCAGCGACGCAGGACGCCCGGACGCCGGCGCCCCCGCGACCCCGGAGCCCGCCCCGATCGACCAGCTCGTCCGCCCCATGCCCCGGCTGGGCCGCGGCCTGGTCTGGTCGGACGTCGTCGCCGAGATGCAGCGCGACCTGGAGGAGCGGACGAGGGATGCCGCGTGAGCGGTTCCTTCGACGGCGGCGCCCGGCGCGCGGACGACACGGACGTGGTGCCGGTGCCGCCGGAGGTGCGCGCCGGGCGCCGCCGGCTCGCCCGGCCCGGTGACGGCGGCGACGCGCAGGTGATCGCGCTCGCCGGCGCCGCCGGCCGGGCCCCCGAACCCGCGCCCGGCATGCCGTTGCTGCGCCAGCGGCACCAGGAGCTGCGCGAGCACATCGTCGACGGCAAGCTCGACGCGGTGCGGCGCCAGCACTCGCTCGGCAAGCTCACCGCACGGGAACGGCTCGCGCTGCTGCTCGACGAAGACTCGTTCGTCGAGCTCGAGCCGTACCGGCGGCACCAGGCGACCGGCCACGGCCTGACCGCGAACCGGCCGCACACCGACGGCGTCGTCACCGGCTCCGGGACCGTCGACGGCCGCCGGGTGTTCGTCTACGCCCAGGACTTCACGCTCTTCGGCGGGTCGCTGGGGGCGGCGCACGCGGCGAAGATCCACCGGGTGCTGGACCTCGCGGTCGCCACCGGCGCGCCGGTGATCGGGCTCAACGACAGCGGCGGCGCGCGGATCCAGGAAGGCGTGCTCGCGCTCAACGGCTACGGCGGGATCTTCCGCCGCCAGGTCGACGCGTCCGGGGTGGTCCCGCAGATCAGCGTGATCCTCGGGCCGTGCGCCGGCGGCGCCGCGTACTCCCCGGCGTTGGCCGACTTCACGTTCATGGTGCGCGACACCGCGCGGATGTACCTGACCGGCCCCGACGTCGTCGAGGCGGTCACCGGCCGGCGGGTCAGCCACGAGGAGCTCGGCGGCGCCGACGTGCACGGCACGCATTCGGGGGTCGCCGCGGTGGTGCACGACGACGAGGAGGACTGCCTCGCCGACGTCCGCTACCTGGTTTCCCTGCTGCCGTCGAACTACCTCGAGCCACCGCCCGCGACGGCCCCGACCGGCGCGACCGAGGACTACCGGCCGCGGCTGGCGGACATCGTCCCGGCGGCCCCGAACCAGCCGTACGACATGCGCGAGGTGTTCGCCGAGATCGCCGACGACGGCGAGTTCTTCGAGGTCCACGCCGGCTGGGCGCGCAACGTGCTGTGCGCGCTCGCGCGCGTCGACGGCCGGGTCGCCGGGTTCGTCGGCAACCAGCCGATGGTGTCCGCGGGCGTGCTCGACGGGCCGGCCTCGCAGAAGGCCGCGCGGTTCGTCCGGTTCTGCGACGCCTTCGGCATCCCCCTGGTCAGCCTGGTCGACGTCCCCGGCTTCCTGCCCGGCGTGGAGCAGGAGCGGAGCGGGATCATCCGCCAGGGCGCGCAGCTGCTGCACGCCTACTGCGAGGCGACCGTGCCGCGGATCCAGGTGATCCTGCGCAAGGCCTACGGAGGCGCGTACATCGTGATGGACTCGCGGTCCATCGGGTGCGACCTGTCCCTGGCCTGGCCGACGAACGAGATCGCCGTGATGGGCGCCGAGGGCGCGGTGAACGTGCTGCACCGCCGGGATCTCGCGGCCGCGGCGGACCCGGCGGCGTTGCGCGCCCGGCTCGTCGCGGAGTACACCGAGGAGTACCTCGACCCGCACTACGCGGCCGAGCGCGGCCTGGTGGACGACATCATCGACCCGGCGGCGACGCGCGCGGCGATCGCCCGCGGCCTGGCCATGCTGCAGGACAAGCGCAAGCCCGGGCCGGCCCGCAAGCACACCAACCCGCCGGTCTGACGGGGGCACGGGGATGTCTGCGGTGGAGGAACTGGTCCTGGTGGTCCGCGGCCGCCCGGACGACGCCGAACTGGCGGCGCTGGTGGCGGTACTGCTGCGGTGCGCCTCTTCGCCGGGCCCGGGGGGCCCGTCGCGTTCGGCGTGGGCGGGCGAGCCGTGGCGGCCGGCGGCCGGCGGGTGGCGGCGCTCCGGCTTGCCGAGGTGAGTTCACGGTTCGTCCGAAAGCCTCGTCCCGGTGGCGTACCCCCGGGACGGGGCTTTTCGTTGTCCGGAAAGGGAAAAGCCCCGCCTCCGCGTGCACCCTCGACGGGGTGGGAACGCGGAGGCGGGGCTTCCGGGGTGAGCGCCGGTCCGCGGCTCTTCGCCGAACCCGGCCCGGCGCCCCGTTCAGGCGGGGTCCGGTTCGGCGAGCCAGGTGCTGACCCGGCGGGCCGCCGCCATGCTCGCCCACGCCGCCAGCTCCAGCAGCGTGCCGTCGCCCGGAGTGGTGGCCCGGTACGCCGCCACCAGGCCCTCGTCGACCTGGTAGGACGCCAGCGCGATCGCCAGCGCCAGGCGGCCGGCCGCGCGTTCGGCCTCGGGCAGCTCCGCCACGGCCTCGCCGAGCCAGGCCCGGCTCAGGCCCGGCGGCTGACCGTCCCATGTGGACAGCCGAGCCTGTACCAGCGCGCGCACGCCGGGCGGCACCGCCCGCGCGCCCGCCGCCTCCGCGGCCGCGTACGCACGGGCGAAGGCGTCCTCGACGGTCGCGTTCCCGCGAGCCCAGCCCAGCTCGGCCGGGACGGGCACCGCGGGCAGCAGGTCCAGCGACGCCCCCGGCCGCGGCCCCGAGTCCGCCCGCGGCCGCAGCACGCCGCCCAGCACCCGGCGCGCCCGCGGCTTCGCGGACTCCGGGACGTGCGACGGGAACGGCGAGTCGCGCAGGAACACGTTGACCACGCGGTTGTAGTACTGGAACGCCACCGCCACGCCGATCAGCTCGGGGGCCTGCGCCGCGGTGAACGGGGGGACGCCCGCCGCTCCGGTCGCCGACACCCGGGCCCACTTCTCGAGCGCGTCCCGGTCGGACTCGCCGACCGGGATCGCGGCCAGCGTCATGCCGTGCACGTCGACGCAGTAGGGGCAGCTGTTGGCCGCGGAGACCCCGGTGGCCACCGCTTCCTTGGCGGCCCGGTCCGCGATGCCCTGGGCCAGCAGGGTTTCGCGCAGGATCGTCCACGCCGCGGCGAGGACGTCCGGCGCCGCGGAGTGCAGCGCGACCGGCGGGGCGAGCATGCCGAACTCGCGCTCGACCTGCCGGTACACCTCGGCTACCCGGCCGGTGGCCCGGGCCCGCGGGACCACCCGGACGAACCGGGTGTCCCGCAGGGACCGGCGCACCGCCAGCCGGACCAGTCCGGCGACCATCGCGGGCCCTACCGGGCCGCGCGGGCGATCACGGCGCCCACGACGAAGTCCGGGTACTCCTCGGCGATCGCGTCGACGTCCGGCAGCACGGTGACGTCGGCGAGCCCGGCCGCCTCGAACGTGGCGCGCCAGGCCGCCGGCGTCAGGAAGCCGTGCGTCGGGCGCTTCACCGGGTCGGTCATGACGTCGGTGAAGCTGTCGAGGAAGTCGAAGATGATCTCGGCGTGGATGGGCCGCGACAGCTTCGTCGGGCGCACGCACTCGGACACGACGACCGCCCCGCCCGGCTTCAGCGCCTTCGCCGCCTCGGCGACGACGAAGTCCAGGTCGGGCGCCACGTGGAAGCAGTTCACCGCGTAGACCGCGTCGAACGTGCCCGGCTCGACGCCCTGGGCCTCCCACGGAAGCGTCATGTCGACCCGGGCCGACTCGACGGTCGTCGTCGGGGACGCGGCCGCCGTCGCCGCCTTCTCGCCGTGCCGGGCGAACGTTTCGGCCACCTCGGTGAACCGGTAGCGCGTGACGTCGGCGCCGAGGGTGCGCAGCACCTGCTCCGCGCCGCTGCCGCAGCCGCCGCCGATCTCGAGGATCTCGAACGTGCCGGCCGCCTCGGCCGCCAGCCGGGAAAGCGCTTCCGCCCCGACCTTGTTGTTGATGGAGTACAGCAGGTTGTCGTTGGAGAAGTACTTCAGCCACAGCGGGAGCTTGTCCGGCGCGAAGAGGATCTCGTCCCCGGCGGCCTCGCCGGCGAAGAACTTCTTCGCCTCGGTGACCAGCGTCCCCAGGATCTCGACGGCGACCGCGGCACCCGGCTCCCGCACGGCGAGCTCGGCCGCGACGTCGTCGAAGTCCGGCACGGCCACCGCGCCGGGCACGTAGCGGCTGCCGTCGCGGACGAGGATCCCCGAGTCCGACAGCTTTTCGTAGAGGAAGTGCAGCGGGATCGTCCGGCGCCACGGGATCGACAGGTCCCGCTTGGCCTGCTGGACCGAGATCCCGTCGGCGGTGGGCACGGCGCCGATCGCGGCGAGGATCCGGTGCGCGGTCGCGTCGACGAGGCGCGCGAACGTCTCGTTCGCCGCCAGGAACCGGAACGGGAAGTGCGCGCGGACCCGCTCGTCGGCGATGGCGGCGCGCAGCTTCGCGAACTCCGCCGCCTTCGGGTGCTGCTCGGGTGTTCCGTACGCGTGCTCCGCCGAGTCACTCATGATCTTCACTCACTTTCGCGATGTCGGACGGTCAGGCCGCGGAACGGCCGGCTGCCGGGAAGTGGCGGACGGTGAGGGGGAGCCCGCCGCCGAGCCGCAGCGACATCATCGGCTCGGGCTTGGCCGCGTACCCCGGCACCGGGTCGAAGCTCAGGTCGCGCAGCAGCGTGGAAATGATGAAGGTCGCTTCCATCATCCCCAGGTGGTTGCCGACGCAGAACCGCGGACCGGCGCCGAACGGGATGTGCGCGTAGCGCGGCCGGTCCACCGGGACGTCCGGGTCGAACCGCTCGGGGTCGAACCGGTCCGGCTCCGGCCAGTACCGCGGGTGCCGGTGCAGGGTGTACGGGCAGATCAGCACCTCGGCGCCGGCCGGCACGTGGTAGCCGCCGACCTCGTCGTCGGCCAGCGCGCGGCGCGGGAGGATCCACACCGGCGGGCGCAGCCGCATGGCCTCCTGCAGCACCATGTGCGTGTAGCGCAACGACGTCAGGTCCGCGTAGGCCGGACGGCGGTCGCCGTAGACCGCGACGGCCTCCTCGTGCAGCCGGTCCCCGACTTCCGGGTGACGGCTGACCAGGTCGAGCGTCCAGCCGACGGTGCTGGCCGTGGTCTCGTGCCCGGCCAGCAGCAGCGTCACCAGCTCGTCGCGCATGCGGCGGTCGCCGACGCGCTTGTCGGTCTCCCGGGCGGTGGAGGCGATGAGCCGGGTCAGCACGTCGTCGCCGGCCGCGGAGGGCTGGGCCTTCCGCCGTTCGACGAGCGCGCCGACCACCTCCTGGAGGTGGTCGCGGGCCGAGCGGAACGCGCGCTGCCCCTTCAGCGGCAGCCACCGCGGCACCATGCCGAGCGTTTCCATCTCGAACATGGCCTGGTCCTGCACGGCCTCGAAGGAGTGCTCGACGCCGTCGAACTCGCCGAGGTCGATGTCCAGCAGGGTGCTGCCGAGCACGCCCAGCGTGAGGGCGGTGACCTCGGTCAGCACGTCGGCCGGGCGGCCGCGGCCGGCGTGCGCGGCGAGCCGCTCGACCAGGCCGAGCGCCTCGTCGACGATCACGTCGGCCTGCGCGGCGATCCGCTTGTGCTGGAACACCGGCTGGATGGTGCGCCGCTGTTCCTTCCACAGCGCGCCTTCCGACGTCAGCAGCCCGTCGCCCAGCGCCCGCTTGGCCTCCGTGTAGCCGATGCCCTTGTGGTAGTTGGCCGCGTTGTCCGCGAGCACGTGCTTGGCGTGGTCGGGGTGGTTGAAGATGTAGAGCGTCTTCGGGCCGATCGCCACCCGCACGGCGTCGCCGTACTCGCGGACCGCCTCGCTCATCAGGCCCAGCCGGTCCGCGCGCAGCTTGCGCAGGATGCCCGGAGCCGCCCGGCGGGGCGGTCCCGGTGGCACGCGCCGCGAGCCGGTCATGCGGAGACGGCGTCCGTGCCGGGGAAGGGCAGGCCGACCTTCGAGGTCGTGTTCTGGTAGGCGGCGAGCTGCCACTGGCCCTCGGTGCGCACGACGAGCCAGGACGCCCGGATGGCCTGCGCGTCGGACACCTCGGTCTCGCCTTCCGCCAGGACACCGCCCGAGGACAGCAGCAGGGCGACGTCGGCGCCGAGGAACCGCAGGCCGATCGGCTTGCCGACGACCTGCGTGCCGGCGTAGTGGCTCGCGAACGCGTCGGCGAAGTAGGCCTTGATGTCCTGGCGGCCCTTCCGGAACACGCCGGGCAGGATCAGCGTCCCGTCGTCGGTGAACAGGTCGGCGATCGACGCGGCGTCCTGGTGCGCCCAGGCCGCGAGGAGGCGCTGGGGGATCACTGCGACGGCCGCCTGGTCGGCGGCCGACACCTCGGTCGTGGTCATGGTGCTTCCTTTCGGCGCGAGCGACGGAAACCGCGGGCGGACGAAGGAAACTGGCCCCGAACGCGGGCGCTCGTCTCCCAGCCGGCCGGTCCAGGTTCGCATCGGCGCCGCGCCGGCCACGTCTCCCGCAGTGCGGATCGCCGTGGTCAGGCCGCCGATCCGCGGGCGCGGACCGGGGCGTGGGTGCTGTGGCCGGCGTGCACCGCGACGTAACGGACTTCGCCGTCGATCAGCACTTCCAGCTCGGTCCGCCGGCCCGGTTCGAACGCGCCGCCGCACGCCGCGCAGGTGCGCTGGCGCGCAGCCGCGCCTCCCTCGGCGAGCGAAGCCGGGCCGGTGGCGTCTCCGGCGCGGACGCGGCGCGGGGCGGGCTTCTCGGTCATGGGGCACCTCCTGTGCGGACGCCGGCGTCGTCACCGGGCGGGCGTGCGGAACTCCGGTCCGGCCAGTGCACACCGCACGGGTTCGGCGGGACGACTTGTGCGTTGCGCAACCGCCGCGGTATGGCGGATCCACCGGTGCGGCAGCGCACGGCGGGAGATGCCGCCGCGCCCGCGCCCCGGCCAGACTGGAAGCCGTTTGGGCCGGAGTGTCACCGGGCCCGGCGCGGACCAGGCCCGCGACCCGTCCGGGTGCCCGGCGGAGGTTTGAGGGGGAGGCCGGCTGATGGCGATGCGCCTCCAGCTCACCGAGGGGTTCGAGCTGCTCGAGGAGTGGGCCGAATCGGCGTCGCAGGCCGAGCGGAACGTCCTGTACGAGGCCCTGTTCGCCGTCGGCGACGGATCCGCTTTCCTGATCTACGACATTTTCGGCGACCCGCGTGACCGGAGCAATTTCATCCTCGCGGTGAAACCGGCCCTGGTGCTGAAAGTCCTGCTGCGGCGCGCGGATTCGTCGTTCGCGATCCGCTACATCGGCGCACCGGACGACGACCGCGTCGACGCCGTCGAGGACACCGCGCCCGCCCAGGAGCAACCGAGCAGCCCGGACGGGGCCTAGCGGGACGTGGCCGTGTCCGGAAAGCCCGGTGTCCCGGTAGCACGCACGTCAATCTCGCCGGCCGCACCCGCAGGGCCGGCACCTCGACCGCGGGGCGGCGGCCGGGCGCGCCGATCACGAAGTCGATCATGAATTCCTCACCTTGACAGTTTCTCTCAGCATGTGAAAGCCTTTTTACGTTTGCTGGTCAGCCCTCATTACTGGGGTCTTCAACATAGGAGGCTGCACCATGTCATCACCTGAATTGCCGGGGTTGGACGTCTCCGGCCGCGTGCGGGCCCGTGATATTCAGATGACCGGTGTGGCCGACCTCGGCCGCCGGGTGCTGATGATCACCGGCGCGATCGACACCACCGACCACGACGTCGCGGTCAACGTGACCCTGCCGGAGCCGGGCCGCTGGCAGGTCATCAAGGCCGAGACGAACCTCACCGACCGGACCTGGGTGGCCATGCAGGCGGTGCTGGACGAGGATTCGACGTTCGTCGACGACGCCGGCACCGCGGTGATGTCCCCGCAGTTCGCCAAGAGCTTCATGACGCCGGACCAGCGGCGGCTCACCTTCTACGACGGCGAAGTGCGCCCGGGCGAAGCCGTGCTGAAGATGTATTCGATGGAGACGAGCGGCCGCAAGCCGGGCTACTTCTACTCCCGCTACAGCCCGATCGCCACCGACAGCGCCGAACAGTCCGAGGCGACGCTGGACCAGCTGGTCAGCGACGGGATGCAGCAACGCCCGGTGATCGAGCTGATCGTGCCGATCACCGTCGTCGACTGAGCCCGGCAGGGGCCTCGTGATCACGTTCGTGCCCGAGCCGCACCTGCTCGACTCGCCCCGCGGGCGTGACTGGCCGCGCGTGGGCGCACCGGTCCGCCCCGGCACCACGCCCGGGAACTCGGCCGACGTCGTCATCGTCGGGGCCGGCCCGGCGGGGCTCGCGGTCGCTTCCGCGTTGTGGCACCACGGCGTCCGCGACGTCGTGGTGCTCGACCGGACCGGCCGCCCCTGCGGGCGGTTCTTCGACCGGATCGACCGCCTCGGCCAGCGGGTGCTGCGCTCGCCGTACGAGCACCACCCCGGCGTGGAGGGGTACCGCGACTGCGAACTGCTGGACTTCGCCCGGCTGCACTGGGCGCGGTTGACGCGCACCGAGCGGCGGGAGATCCGGATGGCGCAGGCCGGGCACCGCTCGGTCGTGCCGGTCGACGTCTTCGAGGCCTACTGCGACCACCTCGTGACGAGCCACCACATCGCGGAGACGACGTGGCAGGCGTCCGTGCGCGAGGTGCTGCCGACCGCCGACGCGGTGACGGTGCGCGCGGACCGGTTCACCGTCACCGCGCGGCACGCCGTGCTCTGCCTCGGCGAGGAGCGCAGCCCGGCGCCCGACGCCTGGTGGGGCGGCGGCCGTCCGCCGGCCGGAGTGTCCTTTTGGGACGAACCGGGGCCCGCGGGCGGGCCGCGCCAGATCGTGGTCGGCGCCGGGCTCACCGCGGCGCACCTGATCGCCGACGCGCTGCGGGCCGGCCGCCGGGTGCACTGGGTGGTCCGGGAAACGGCCGAGCGCTACCAGTGCGCCGACGTCAATTCGTCGTTCTTCCGCCCGGAAGGCCGTGCGCGCTTCGACGGCGTCGACCGGGCCGGGCGGCTGGAGCTGATGCGCCGCCACCGGCGAGCGTCGATCATGTTCGAGTTCCGCCCGCTGCTGCGGGAAGCCGAGTCCGACGGGCGGCTGGTCGTCCACCGCGGCGAGGCGGTGAAGGAGATCGGCGACGGCGTCGTCTGCCGGCTGGAGAGCGGGCGCGTGGTCGAGGCGGACACCGCCGTGCTGGCCCTCGGCACGACGCCGTCGAGCGGCGCCGGGCTGATCCCCGCGGACCTCGTGGGCGAGCGGGACGGCTGGCCGGACCTGGACGAGCGGACGCTCCGCTACACCCACGCGCCGCGCGTGTCGGTGGTCGGGGCGGCGGCCGGGCTGATGCTCGGGCCGGCCGCGCGCAACATCGACGGCCACCGCGTGGCGACCGCGCGGGTGGCCGCGTCGATCGCGCACGGCCTGCGCCACGGAGACGTCTGCGGGGAGCGAGTCGGTGCCTGACACCCGGTTCGCGCTCCCCGCCGTCGACGATCCGGGCTCGACCGAGGTGGGCGTCGTCCTGCTCGGCCTCGACGCGCAGCGCCTGCTGGCCGGGCTCGGGTTCGCCCGGCTCGCCGACGATCCGGCGCTGGTGACGCAAGCGGTCGACCAGGCCCGGCACGGCGCGGCCGGGTTCGGCTTCCCCGGCCTGGTCGCGGCCGGGTGCACGCGCTGGCGCGCGGTCCGCGGAGCCTTCGCGAGCCCGCCGGGGACATCGTCTCCCGCCTCGCTGCGCCGGGCGTGGGCCGAGGCCGCCGAGCGGGCCGCCACCGCCGTCCCCGACGCCGGCCCGGCCTCGATCGCCTACCTGACCGCCTGTTCGCTGCGCCGCGCGGAAGTCGACCGGCTGGCCGACGGAGACGGAGAACCCGATGTCGTACCTGAAGTCCCTGCCGGCTGAAACCCGGCTCCTGCACGTGTTCGAGGCCTATCCCGGTCCGGCACGCCCGCTGCTGGACCTGCACGAGCAGGTGATGCGCGCCGGCTCGCCGTTCACCCCCGGCGAGCGCGAGCTGATCGCCGCGTACGTGTCGGGCGTGAACAGCTGCGGCTACTGCCACGGCATCCACACGGTCACCGCGGAGGCGTTCGGCGTCCCCGAAGGGCTGCTCGCCGCCGCGGTGCGCGACCTCGGTTCCGCGCCGGTGGACGAGAAGATGCGGCCGGTGCTGGCCTACGTCGGCAAGCTGACCCGCACGCCGTCCCGGATGACCGACGCCGACGCCGAAGCCGTGTTCGCCGCCGGCTGGGACGACCGTGCCCTGCACGACGCGATCCAGGTCTGCGCGCTGTTCAACTTCATGAACCGCGTGGTGGAGGGCGTGGGCCTGCGGGCCGACGACGCCTACGCGACGACGTCCGGCCGGCGGCTGCGCGACATCGGGTACGCCGGCCTGGCCGAGTTCCTCCCGAAGGTGAGCTGAACGGCCACCCCCTGCGCAACCGTGAGGACGCAGGTACTCGCCGTCCCGCCGGATGCTCGATCGGCAGCAGCCCCGCCGGCGCCCGCCGGTGGCGGACGGCGGATGCGCGGAGGGGTGCGGAGATCATGGTGATCGTCATGGCCGTCGATGCCACGGCCGAAGACGTCGAAGCGGTCGTCGAACGGGTGACCGCGGCGGGCGGCGAAGCCTTCGTCAGCCGCGGGGTGAGCCGGATGGTCATCGGGCTGGTCGGCGAGGTCGACCGGTTCGAGGCGCTCAACCTCGGCGCGATGCGGGGCGTGCGCAGCGTCACCCGCATCTCCGCCAAGTACAAGCTGGTGAGCCGGGAGCACCACGCGGACCGGTCGACGGTGCACGTCCGCGGCGTGCCGATCGGCCCGGACACGATCACCCTGATCGCCGGGCCGTGCGCGGTGGAGACGCCGGAGCAGACCCTGGAGTCGGCGCGGATGGCCCAGGCTGCGGGCGCGACGTTGCTGCGCGGCGGCGCCTTCAAGCCGCGCACGTCGCCCTACGCGTTCCAGGGGCTCGGCGAGCTCGGCCTGCGGATCCTGGCCGACGTCCGGGCCGAGACCGGCCTGCCGGTGGTCACCGAGGTGGTCACGGCCCACGACGTCGAGATGGTCGCCCACTACGCGGACATGCTCCAGATCGGCACCCGGAACATGCAGAACTTCGCGCTGCTGCAGGCGGCGGGGGAGGCGGGCAAGCCGGTGCTGCTCAAGCGCGGCATGAACGCCACCATCGAGGAGTGGCTGATGGCCGCCGAGTACATCGCCCAGCGCGGCAACCTCGACATCGTGCTGTGCGAGCGGGGGATCCGCACGTTCGAGACCGCTACCCGCAACACCCTCGACATCTCCGCGGTGCCGGTGGTCCAGCAGCTCTCGCACCTGCCGGTGATGATCGACCCGTCCCACTCCGGCGGCCGGCGCGACCTCGTGCTGCCGCTCTCGCGCGCGGCGGTCGCGGTGGGTGCCGACGGCGTGCTCGTCGACGTCCACCCCCATCCCGAGCAGGCCCGCTGCGACGGCCCGCAGGCTCTGGTCGCCGACGACCTGCGCGTCCTGCAGCGCTCGATCGAAGACCTCGCCGCGGTGCTCGGCCGGAAGCCGCCGACCTGGTGGAACCGGCGCTTCCTGGCCGGGTGAGCGGCCGCAGGGCCCGAGGTCCGCACGCTCGAATGTTCCTTCGTGGCAAGGGTTCTGGCTAATCTGCGGGGACGGTTCCCTCAACCCCGTGGAGTTTTCGTGATGGTCAAGCCGAAGCACACGATGTACCAGACCACCGTGCTCGACGCCGATCCGGACACGGTCTGGACCGAGGTCCGCGACGTCCTGAAGCTGGTGAAGATTCTCTTCGGCGACACCGTGGGCGGCGTGGCGTGGGTCGAGGGCGGTTCGCCGGAGCGGGTGCCGGCGCGCTACCAGTTCACGATGCTGGCCACCCAGGGGCTCGTGCAGCAGGAGGTCGCCGGGCGCGACGACGTGGCCCGGTCGCTCACCTACCGGACGCTCGCGCCCGTGCTGTGCCTCTACGACTACATCGCCACCTACCGCGTCTTCCCGGTGACCAACGATCCCGGCCGCAGCTTCCTGGAGTACTCGCGCGAGTTCATGGTCACCGACGACGCCGAGCCGGGGATCGTCGAGGCGCTCATGTCCATGATGGACAACCAGATCAGCGTCGTACGGGACTACTTCGCGACGCCGGCCCGGTAGCCACGATGGACCGGACACTGCCGCCGGGCGACGTCCCCTTCCTGGACGTCGCCGAGCCCGGGTTCGGCTTCGGGACGCCGGAGGTGGCCGAGGCGCAGGCGAAGAACTGGTACGCGGAAAGCCCCGTGGGCCTGCTCGTCCTGCGCTACGCCGAGGCGCACGCGCTGCTCCGCGATCAGCGGCTCGACCACGACGGCAAGCGGTTCCTGGAGATGAACGGCGTCTTCGCCGGGCCGATCCACGACTGGTTCGTCCCGATGATCATGAACCACGACGGGGCGTACCACCGGGCGCCTGCGCGGCCTGGTGAGCAAGGCGTTCACCCCGCGGATGATCGCGGGACTGCGGCCGTTCGTCCGGACGCGGGCGCGGCAGCTGGCCGAGCGCCTGGCCGCGGTGGCGGAGTGCGAGTTCGTCGAGGACTTCGCCAACCCGTTGCCGCTCGCGGTGCTGAGCGAGATGCTCGGCGTGCCGCCCGAGGACCACGGCGTCTTCCACACGTGGACGACGGACATCGGCTTGGTCTTCAGCCTGGCGCTCGGAGGCGACGTCGTGACGCGCGTCGAGTCCGCGCTCGTCGGGCTCGACGAGTACATCGCTGCGCTGATGGCGCGGAAGAAGGCCGCTCCGGCCGGCGACCTCATCTCCGCGCTCGTCGCGGCGCACCAGGACGACCCGCTGATCAGCACGGAACACCTGCGCAACCTCATCGTCACCATGGTGTTCGCGGCGCACGACACGACCCGCCACCAGCTCGCCAACGCGATGGTGGCCTTCGCCGAGCACCCGGCGCAGTGGCGGCTGCTGGGCAGCCGGCCGGAGCTGGCCGACCGGGCGGTCGACGAGGTGATGCGCTGGCTCCCCTCCTCACCGACGATCTACCGGTTCGCCGCGCAGGACTTCGAGTACCAGGGGCTGTCCATCACCGAGGGCACGTTCCTCACCATGTGCGTGACGGCGGCCCAGCGCGATCCCCGGGTCTTCCGCGACGGCGCCACGTTCGACATCACGGTCGCCCGCGAGGCCCCGCTCCTCCAGTTCGGCGCGGGACCGCACCACTGCCTCGGCGTCGCCCTCGCCAAGGCCGAACTGGCCGAGGCCCTCCCGGCGCTCGCCGCCCGCCTGGCCGCCCCGGCCTTCGCCGGCCCCTTCACCTGGCGCCCCCCGGTCGGCATCCACGGCCCGAACACGCTGCCGTTGCGCTTCGGCCCCGCCTGAGCACGGCGGGGGTTCCTCAAGCGGCCTTCGGCAAGTCCTCCTCGACCGGGACGAGCCGGAGCCTCGCCTCGCGTCGTCCGGCGCGCTGGTCGAGGTAGGTCGCGATCGGTGCGGTCATGGCCGTGGAGACCAGGGCCATGAGCACCAGCATGGTGAACATCGTCTGCGACAGCACCCCGAGGTCCAGCCCCACGTTCAGCACGACCAGCTCGGTGAGGCCCCGGCAGTTCATCAGCACGCCGATCTGCAGGGACCGGCACAGGCTCTCCCCGACGCTGCGCGCCGCCACGGCCGCGCTGGCCAGCTTGCCCACCACCGCGACCAGCAGGATCGCGCCGCACCACAGCCACAGCGACGGGTCGGCGAGGAGCCCGAGGTTCGTGCGGAGGCCGCTGAAGGCGAAGAACAGGGGCAGCAGCAACGACGTGGTGATCCCGTTGGTGTTCTGGTGCAGCCACTTCTCGGCCACGTTGCCGCGCGGGAAGACCAGGCCGAACATGAACGCGCCGAACATCGCGTGCACGCCGATCCACTCGGTCGCCGTCGCGCACAGCAGGACACCGACCAGGGCCAGCGGGGCGAGGCGGCGCAGCGTCGTGTCGGGGGTCCGGGCGAAGAACTTCGCCATCAGCGGGCGGCCGACGAAGAACAGCAGGCCGGCGAACGCCGCGGCCAGGCCGAGCGTCAAGAGCACGCCCACCAGGGACGACGCCGTGACGAGCGCGACGACCATGGCGAGCAGCGACCACGCGGTCACGTCGTCGATCACCGCGCAGGTCAGCGCGACCACCCCGGACCGGGTGTGGAACATCCCGGTGTCCTTGAGGATCCGGACGAGCACCGGCAGCGCCGTGATGCTCATCGACACCCCGATGAACAACGCGAAGGCCAGCGATCCGACGCCCTTCGGCGCGAACTTGGCGTACGCGACGGCGGCGAGCAGGATGCCGAGCACGAACGGCACCGCGATGCTGACGTGGCTGACCACCAGGGCCAGGTGCCCGCGGCCGCGGATCAGCTTGGTGTTCAGCTCGAGCCCGGTCAGGAACACGAACAGCACGATGCCCACCTGCGCCAGCACGTTCAGCTGGGGCATGATCGCCTCCGGGAGCAGGGCGGCCGCGGCCGACGGCGAGATCGCCCCGAGCACCGACGGGCCGAGCACGATGCCCGCGGCGATCTCGCCGATCACCGGCGGCTGGCCGATCCGCTGCAGCACCCAGCCCGCAGCCTTGCACACGATGACGACGACCGCGATCGCCAGCAGCAGCTGGGCCAGCGGATGCCCGATGGCGGCCGCCCTGGACGCCCCGACCGGCCCTCGGTGCTCCCGGGTGAGCAGCGCGATCGCGGCCAGCACGGGGAGCACGACGAGCAGGCCGTAGACACCCACCGCGCGCCGCCCGTGCTTCTGCCTGGTCTGCGTCATCGAGGATCTCCTTTGGTGCGAAGGCCGTGCTACGACGCGTACGGGCGGACCGTGACCGGCACGCCGTTGAACACGGCGTTGCCGGACGGAACGTCGAGCACCAGCTCGTCGGTCAGCGCGTTCGCGTTCACCCCGGGGTGCCGGGCGGCGACGCGCTGGCTGCTGCCCGCGTGGCCCCAGCCGTGCGGGAGGCTCACGACGCCCGGCATGATCGCGTCGGTCGGCTCGACGTCGACGACCACCTCGCCGGCCGACGAGCGCACGACGGCCCGGTCGCCGAGGCCGTACCGGGTGACGTCGGAGGGGTTGACGTGCAGCGTGCACTGGTTGCTGCCGCCGACGAGCGACGGCACGTTGTGCAGCCAGCTGTTGTTGGACCGCAGCTGCCGCCGTCCGATCAGCAGCACCTCCGGCGCCGGCTCGGCCAGCCGCGCGCGCAGCCGGGCGAAGTCGGCGACGATCGGCTCCGGCGTGAGCTCGATCCGGCCGGACGGCGTGCACACCAGCTCCTTCAGCCGCGGCTCGAGCGGGCCGAGGTCGATGCCGTTCGGCTTCTCCTTCAGCTTCGCCAGCGAAAGGCCGTACGGGCCGAACTTCAGCAGCGTGTCCAGGATCCGCTCCGGGCCGTCGTCGCCCTCGATCGTGGCCCGCAGCACCTCGACGTCCATGCCCTCGACCGGCGAGCCGGGCAGCTGCGTGGCCCCGGTCAGCAGCTGGCCGATGAAGCCCTCGTCGACGGCGGACGCCGGCACCTGCAGCGGCGCGCCGCCCGCGATCAGCGTCAGCCGCGCCAGGATCTCCGCCTCCGACCGCTGGTCTTCGTCGAGCGGCAGCGCCGCCGGGGAGTAGCGGGTGTAGTTGCGCACCATGACGATCTGCATCAGGAAGTCGTAGTGCGCCATCTGCAGGATGCGCGGCGGCGGCAGGATGACGTCGGCGTGCCGGGTGGTTTCGTTGAGGTACGGGTCGACGCACACCATGAAGTCCAGCGCGTCGAACGCGCGCCCGAACCGCGGTCCGTTCGGGGCGGCGACGACCTGGTTGGCCGCGATGTTGATCAGCGCCCGGACCTGGCCGTCGCCGGGCGTCTCGATCTCGTCGGGCAGCGTCGCGGTCGGCAGCTCGCCGAGCACCTCCGGGAAACCCTTGACGCGGCTGCGCCAGCGGCCCCACTCGAACGGCTGCCCGGTGCGGAACACCTCGAGCGCGGCGGTCCGCGTGAACATCGTGCCGCCGGGGTTGTCCAGGTTGCCGGTCAGGATGTTGATGACGTCGACGAGCCACTGCGTGAGGGTCCCGAACTCCACGACCGACCCGCCCATGCGCGAGTACACCGCGGCCGTCGGCGCCGCGGCCAGCTCGCGGGCGATCCGCGCGATGTCCTCGGCGGGCACGCCGCACACCAGCTCGGCCGCCGCGGGCGAGAACTCCTCGGTCAGCGCCGTCAGCTCGTCGAGCCCGGCGACGTCGAGGGTCACCGTGGCGAGGTTCTCCTGCAGCAGCGTGTGGACGATCCCCAGCAGCAGCACGGAGTCCGTGCCCGGCCGGACGAAGAAGTGCTCGTCGCAGTGCTTCGCGGTACGGGTGCGGCGCGGGTCGACCACGACCAGCTTGCCGCCGCGCTCGCGCAGCGCCCGCAGCCGCGCCGGCATGTTCGGGGCGCAGAACAGGGAACCGTGCGACTCCATCGGGTTCGCGCCGAGGACGAGCAGGTAGTCGGTCCGGTCGATGTCCGGCACGGCGATGGCGAACGGGTCGCCGTAGAGGTGCGCGCAAGCGACGTGCTTGGGCATGTGGTCGATGGTGCCGGAGGAGTAGACGTTCTTCGACGCCAGCGACTGGATCAGCGGGATGCGGTAGAGGAACCCGGCCATCGTGTGGTAGGTCGGGTTGCCGAAGTAGACGGCGACCGCGTCCCGGCCGTGCTTCTCGATGACGCCGGTGATGCCGCGCTCGACGGCCTGGAACGCCTCGTCCCAGGACGCCTCCCGCCACTGGTCGCCCTCGCGGATCATGGGGTGGCGCAGGCGGTCCGGGTCCTCGTCGAGGGTGCCGATGCTCGCGCCCTTGGGACAGAGGTAGCCGGCGGTGAACGGGTCGTCGGAGTCACCGCGCACTTTCGTGACGCGGCCGGCGGGGTCGAGGTCGATCTTCAGGCCGCAGACGGCGTCGCAGATGGGACAGGTCCGGTGCGCGGTGGTCATCGCCACTCCAGGGGTGGGATCGCCGGTACGGGCACGGCCACGACAGTCCCGTGAGGACTGTCGTGGCCGTGGTGAACAGGGAGAACGGTCATGCCGCCTTCGGCAGCTCGGCGGCTTCGCCGAACGCGGGTTCGACGCCGTCGGCCACCGGGAACGTGTACGGCTCACGGCTGTCCTTCGCCGGGCCGAACAACGACTTCCACAGCACCTTCAGTGCGAAGCCCGGCTTCATCAGCGCTTCCGGCTTCTGGACGAGGCCCGCGGTCTTGAAGTACTCGGCGGTGATCGCGCCGTCGTGGGTGGCGGCGATCTGCACCCGCTTCAGGAACCAGTTGCCCATCTTGACCTTGAACGAGCGCTCGCCCTCGACGCCCGGCAGGCTCAGGTCGATCTGGTTGGTCATCTCCCAGGCCTGGTCGATGGCGTCGGTGGCCAGGTCGCGGAAGTAGTCCTGCGGCACCGGCGCGGCGCCGCTGTGCAGGTGCTGCCGGAGGACGAGCGCGCACAACGCGGCCACGCTCATGCCCTGGGCGTACACGGGGTTGAAGGTGGTGACGGCGTCCCCGGTGACGAGCAGGCCCTCGGGGAAGCGGCGCAGCTTCTGGTAGTGGCGGCGCAGCGTCGTCGGGAACTTGAACGGCATCGCCTTGTCGACCGGGTCCGCGTACCGCAGCGTGTTGTACACGTCCTTGGCGGGCAACGACTTCAGCCACGCCATCAGGCCGTCGTAGTCGGTGGGCGGGTGGTCGCCGAGGATGCCGTAGGTGGTCAGCTCCACCTTGCCGTCCTCGACCAGGAAGAAGACGTTGCCCCGGGGCACGGCGGCGTGCGCGATCTGGTTGATCGCGACGTCGTTCTGGAACCCGTTGGCCCCCTCGCGCAACCGGAAGTGCTGCGTCACGTAGCCGAGGTCGATCTTCTTGCGCTCTTCGAACGGCTTCTCGTAGCCGAGCTGCTCCAGCCAGACCGGGGTCCGCGAGCCGCGGCCGGTGGCGTCGACCACCAGGTCGGCCTCGATGACCTCGTCGGTGTCCGTGCCGCGCTTCTGCACCCGGGCCCCGGTGACCTGGCTCTTGTCGGCCGTCGTGGTGAGGCCGAGGATGTCGTGCTCCTCGACGAAGGTCACGTTGGCGAACTGCTGCACGCGCTCGCGGATGAAGTACTCGAACATCGGCCGCACCACGCCGAGCGTGGTCAGGCCGGCGTGCTGCTGCTTGAGGCGGTTGCCCCGGGCGTACCACCGGCAGGAGCCGGACAGGTCGCCGGACGGCACGCCGTAGTCGATCATCTCCTGGGTGAGCCCGGGGAAGAGCTCCTCCATCACCTGCACGCCGCGGGCGAGCAGCCCGTTGGCCTGGTGGCTCTGCGGGCAGAACCGCCGGACGCCCTTGACGCCGACGAGCTTGTCGCGGTCGACGATCAGCACCTCGTCGTAGGCGTCCGCGAGCACCCTGGCCGCGAACAGTCCGGCAATGCTGCCGCCCAGCACCACCGCGCGGGTTCCAGCTTCCTGGACCATCGCGGTCACCTCCTTGATCCGTGGGGTTTGCGTCACAGCTGAACGGTCGTGTTCATCGGCAGCGAGCCGACGAGCCCGCCGTCCACGCCGAGGTCCTGGCCGGTGATGTAGGCCGCCTTGTCCGACAGCAGGAAGGTCACCGCGTCGGCGACCTCCTCCGGCGTGCCGAGGCGGCCGGCGGGCACCAGCTGCCCGCACACGTCGCGAGCCTCGTCCGTCGGGGCGAGCTCGTCGAGCATGTCCGTGCGGATGAAGCCGGGGCTGACGGAGTTGACCCGGATGCCCTGGCTCGCCAGGTCGGCGGCCAGCAGGCGGGCCAGGCTGGCGACGGCGGCCTTCGTCGACGCGTACATCGTCGCCAGGCCCATCGCCAGGCCCATGCCGCGGTGCGCGAGGCAGGTGCTGTTCAGCACGACGGAACCGCCGTCGTCGAACAGCGGCAACGCCTTCTGGACGGTGAAGAACGCGCCCTTGAAGTTGACGCCGACGTACCGGTCGAAATCGGCTTCGCTGACGTCCGCGCGGGGGGCGATGGGATTGTACGAGGCCATTCCGGCGTTGGCGAAGACGCCGTCCAGCCTGCCGAAGCGGTCGCGGACCCGGGTGGCGAGCTCGTCCAGCTCGTCCTCGCGGGACACGTCGGTACCGACCGCGAGCACCCGATCCCCGCGGGGATCGAGGTCTTTCGCAGCCCGGTCGAGCACCTCGGCGCGACGCCCGGCGAGTACCAGGTTCGCGCCCGCGTCGACGAGCTGCCGCGCGGTGGCAAGACCGATGCCGCTGCCACCACCTGTGATGAGAACTGTCTTGCCGTCGAAAGCAGCCATGCGAAAAGCGTCACACCTGCCACGTGCAGTGACGTCTCCAGCGTTGCGGAAGGGCGGACGTGGCCGGCCGGAAACCGCGCACGTCCGGAGAACCGTGCCGGGTTCGGCGGGTGATGATGGTGGCGGACAGACGTCAACGCACACCGGAGGATCCCGCGTGGGCGTGGGGTGGACAGGCGAAACGCACACCGGAGGATCCCGGTGTGCGTTTCGTGTGTGCGTGGGTGCCGGGGTCAGGCGGACCCGCCGGTCACAGGTCCCGCACCGCGATCGTGGGGTTGGTCGTGACCAGCGCCAGGATCTCGCGGTAGTTCCCCAGCAGCTTCTCGATCGTGGACTCGAGGAAATCCGCCTTGTTGTACCGGGCGTGCGCGGCGATTTCGCCCGAGGGCAGCAGGTCCACCGTGAACACGATCCCGTTCGGGATCTCGGAGGTCTCCGAACTCGACTGCACCCGCCGGCGCACCTCGGTGTAGGTGAGGTCGCCGACGGTGGTGTCCTCCATGAGGCCCGGGAACTGGAACGACTGGAACGCGCAGGCCGAGAGGTTCCCGGCTTCGTAAGGCTTGTTGAGGTCCGGTGCCTCGGCCGCGATGTGCGCGAACGGCAGGTCGTAGGCGTAGGCCTCCAGGCAGGTCGCCCGGGTCCTGGTGACCAGCGCGGTGAACGTCGGGCAGTCGGACAGGTCGGTGCGCAGCGGCACGAGGTTGAAGAACGGCCCGATCGCCTCGGCGAAGCGTGGCTCGCCGCGGCCGGACGACAGGGTCGGGACGACCACGTCGGCATCGCCGGTCATCTTGTACCAGAGAGCGTTGAACGCGGCGAGCAGGACCATGAACGGCGACGCGCGGAGCCCCTTGGCCAGGTTCTGGGCCGCGGTGGCCAGCTCGCGCGGGAAGATCTGCCGGTGCACCGCGTACCCGTAGGGCACGCCCTCGGGCTGGTCCGTCGTGAGCATGGACATCTGGGCGCCGTCGAGCTTGCGCCGCCAGTACTCCCGGGCGCGTTGCGCGTTCTCGGAGGCCAGTGCCTCCTGCTGCCACGCCGAAAACTCCTTGTACTGCACGGGAGCCGGCAGGTCGGCGGGGCCGAAACCCTTGTGCTGCGCGTAGAGTGCGGCGATCTCGCGGATCAGCACGGCCATCGAGTAGCCGTCGCTCGCGGTGTGGTGGGTGAGCAGCACGAGCACCGCGTCGCGCTCGTCGAAGCGGCCCAGCACCGCCCGGATGTGCGGCAGGTGCGCCGCGCGCAGTTCGAAGTGCTCGACCTCGTTGATGAAGCCGTCCGCGCGCTCGTCACGGGATCGGGCGTCGTCGGCGGGCAGGTCGATCACCTGGAGGTCGACCGGAGTCGGCGGCAGCACCCGCTGGTGGTCGTCCCCGGTGCCGCGGATGACCTCGGTGCGCAGGATCTCGTGCCGCCGGACCACGTCGTCGAGTGCGCCGCGCAGCGCGGGGACGTCGATCTCGCCGGTGACGCGCCAGCCCAGGTTGACCAGGTGCCGCGGACCGAACGCGCCTTCGTCGTCGCCCTTGTCGAAAATGCAGAACAATTCGAGGTTCGCCGACAGCGGAAAACGGTTCGGCTGCGCACCCGATGACGGGAACACCTCGGCAACAGTCATTTCCCGGACTCCTCGACATCACGGCTGAATGGGCGCGGCGACGCGCCCGTCGCCGCTGGTCGACGGTAGCAACCTTCTCGTGGGCGCGGTTATCCCAACATGCCGACCGGTCCGGCAACGGGGGAGAAGCAGGTTTCCCCCGCCGGATGTCAAGGTCGGTTCAACGACCGGGAGGATCGATGACCACAGCGCGCACGCAAGTCTTCGAGAACATGGCCGTCGACTACGTCGAGTTCTACGTCGGCGACATCGGCCACAACCTCGACTGGCTCGTCGACGGCTACGGGTGCGCGGTGCGCGCGACGAGCGGCCCGGACGACGGGCAGGCGCCGGTGCGGACGTTCTGCGTCGGTCAGGGTGACATCGACCTGCTGCTCACCGCGCCGCTCGAGAGCGACCACCCGGCGGCCGCCTACGTGGAGCGGCACGGCGACGGGGTGGCGAACATCGGCCTGCGGGTGCCGGACACGGCCGCCGCCTTCGCCGCGGCCGTGCGCGGTGGCGCCCGGCCGGTCATGGCCCCCACCGAGCGGGACGGCATCGTGACCGCGACGATCATCGGCTTCGGCGACGTGACGCACACCTTCGTGCAGCGGCCGGCCGGTTCCGCCGCGCACGACGCGCACGGGCTCGTCGCGGTGCCGGGCGCCGAGGCCGGACCGGGCACCGGGCTGCGCGCGGTGGACCACTTCGCGGTCGCGGTCGAGCCGGGGCAGATCGACGCGACCGTCGAGTACTACCAGCGGGCGCTGGACTTCGATCTCACGCTCACCGAGCGGATCGTGACGGGCGAGCAGGCGATGTTCATCAAGGTGGTGCAGAGCAAGTCGCGGGCGGTCACGTTCACGCTGATCGAGTCCGACGCGTCGATGGAAGCGGGCCACGTCGACGACTTCCTGAAGGACCACGGCGGCGCGGGAGTGCAGCACATGGCGCTCAGCACCGGCGACATCCTCTCCTCCGTGCGGCAGCTCGGGGAGCGGGGCGTCGAGCTGCTGTCCACACCGGACACCTACTACGCCGCGCTGACCGAGCGGGTCCGGCCGGACCGCCACCGCGTCGAGGACCTGCGCGCGCTGGACATCCTGCTCGACGAGGACCACGACGGCCAGCTCTACCAGATCTTCGCCAAGTCCGTGCACCCGCGGAACACGATCTTCCTGGAGATCATCGAGCGGGCCGGGGCGAGCACGTTCGGCAGTTCGAACATCAAGTCCCTCTACGAGGCGGTCGAGACACAGCGCAACCGGGATGGGAACTGACCGCACGCGAAGCGAAGGAGGAATCACGACAATGGTTGGCAAAGACGACTTCGACGTCGTCATCATCGGTGGTGGTCCCGGTGGCTCGGCGACGGCCGGACTCCTGGCGCAACAGGGTCACAAGGTGCTCGTCCTGGAGAAGGAGAAGTTTCCCCGCTACCACATCGGTGAATCGCTGATCACCGGTTCGATGCCGACGATCGAGGCGCTGGGCCTGCGTGAGCGGCTGGACAAGATGGGCTACGTCCGCAAGTACGGCGGTTCCCTGCTGTGGGGCCGGAACCAGGGCACGTGGGACTTCCGGTTCACCGAGGCTTCGGAGTACGAGTACACCTTCCAGGTCCGCCGCGCCGACTTCGACTCGGTGCTGCTGGGCCGGGCCCGCGAGCTCGGCGCGCTGGTCATCGAGGAGGCCAACGTCCAGGAGGTCCTCTTCGACGGTGACCGCGCCGTCGGCGTGCGCTACCAGCGCAAGGGCGACCAGGAGCCGACGACGGCGAACAGCAGGCTGGTGGTCGACGCCACCGGCCAGTCGCACCTGCTCGCGCGCAAGCTCGACCTCATCGACTACCACGAGGACCTGCGCAACATCGCGACGTGGGCGTACTTCCAGAACTGCCGGCGCTACGGCGGCACCCGGGCGGGCGACACGCTGACCGAGAACCGCCCGAACGGCTGGTTCTGGTTCATCCCGCTCTCGGACGGCACGGTCAGCGTCGGCTACGTGACGCACATCGACGCGTACAAGAAGTCCGGCATGACGCCGGAGGAACTGCACGCCGCCGAGCTCGCGGCCGCCGACGAGGTCACCTCGCTCACCAAGGACGCCACCCGGGTGAGCGGCTACCGCACGATCAAGGACTGGTCCTACACCTGCACGAAGTTCCACGGACCGGGCTGGGCACTGGTCGGCGACGCGGCGGCCTTCATCGACCCGCTGCTCTCGACCGGCGTCGGCCTGACCCTGCGCGGCGCGCTCGGCCTCGCGGAGACGGCCAACCTGGCGCTGCGCAACCCGGGTGACGAGGTGGCGCTGTACGACCGCTACGAGCGCAACTACCGCGACTTCCTCAACTCGCTGCTGGAGTTCGTCCGGTTCTTCTACGACCGCACCAAGTCCAAGGAGGACTACTGGGAAGCGGCGCAGCAGAGCATCGACCCGCGGCGCATGCGCCCGCGCAAGATCGACTTCGCGCGGATGCTGTCCGGTGTGTCGGGCACCCGCGACATCTTCGACGGACCGCTGGCCCTGCGGGCGTTCCGGGACAGCGACGCACCCGCGGCGCCGGACGAGCTGGCCAGCTGACGCGGCCCGCGGCGAAAGGTGACGGGAGCAAACTGATGGAGTCTTTCTCGATCCCCCAACGGTTCGCCGAGCAGGTCGCGCGTACGCCGGACGCGGTCGCCGTGTCCGGCGGTACGGCCGGGTTGACCTACCGCGAACTCGACGAGCGGGCCAACCGGCTCGCGCACCGGCTCATCGGGCTCGGCGTCGGTCCGGAAGACCGGGTGGCGGTCCTGCTGGACCGGTCCGTCGACCTGGTGGTGGCCGTCCTCGCGACGGTCAAGGCGGGGGCGGCCTACGTCCCGGTGCACGAGGGCTACCCGCCCGACCGCAGGCAGTGGGTGGTGGACCACTCCGGCGCGGTGGTGCTGCTGGCCGACACCGCGATGCGCGCGGGCGGGCTGCCGACCGGGGTGCCGACGGTGATCGTCGACGACGATCCGGCGACCGCCGGCCAGCCGGCCGGCGATCCCGCGGTGCCGAGTCACCCGGACCAGCTGGCGTACGTGATCCACACGTCCGGCTCCACCGGCGAGCCGAAGGGCGTGGCGGTGACCCAGCGGGACGCGCTGCGGCTCATCTTCGATCCACAGTGGACGGTGGAGCGGCACGAGCGGGTGCTGATGGTGGCGCCGTACGCGTTCAACGTGTCCACCTACGAGATCTGGATGCCGCTGCTGCACGGTGGCGAGATCGTCGTCGCGCCGCCGGGACGGCTCGAGCCGAGCCTGCTGCGCGAGCTGATCACCGGGGCGCGGATCACCGGCATCCACCTGACGGCGGGCCTGTTCCGGGTGCTCGCCGAGGAGGCGCCGGAGACCTTCGCCGGGCTGCGCGAGGTGCTGACCGGTGGCGACGTGGTCGCGCCGGCCGCGGTGCGCCGGGTGCTGGACACCAACCCCGGCCTCGTGATCAGGGCGATGTACGGCGCCACGGAGACCACGCTGTTCTCCGCGCACAACCCGCTGACCGCGGACTACCGGCCGGGCATGGTGGTGCCGATCGGCAGCCCGCTCAGCGACGTGACGCTGCACATCCTCGACGACCGGCTCTCGCCGGTGCCCACCGAGGTCGAGGGGGAGATCTACATCTCCGGCCGCGGGGTCGCCCGCGGCTACTTCGGTGACCCGGAGCTGACCGCGCAGCGGTTCGTCGCCGACCCGTTCGGCGAGCCGGGCACGCGGATGTACCGCACCGGGGATCTGGCCCGCCGGACCGGCGACGGCCTGATCGAGTTCGCCGGCCGGGCGAACAGCCAGGTGAAGATCCTGGGCTTCCGGATCGAGCTGGCCGAGGTCGAGTCGGTGCTGGCCGGCTTCCCGGGCGTCGCGCACGCCGTCGTCGTGGTGCGCGAGCTGGACCAGGGCGAGAAGCGGCTGGTCGGCTACGTGGTGCCGGAGTCGGGCGAGGTCGACCTGGGAGCGCTGCGCGCGCACACCCGGGAGGCGCTGCCCGACTACATGGTGCCGGCCGCGTTCGTCGCGCTCGACGCACTCCCGTTGACCCACAACGGAAAGCTGGACCGCAGGGCGATGCCGGAGCCCGACTTCGCCGCGGTGTCCACCTACCGGGCGCCCCAGACGCCGCTGCAGGAGAAGCTGTGCGCGATCTTCGGCTCGGTGCTCGAGGTGCCCAGGGTCGGGATCGACGACAGCTTCTTCGACCTCGGCGGCCAGTCGCTGCAGGCGATGCGGCTGCTCGGCCGGATCCGGGCCGAGCTCGGCGTCGACCTGCTGATCAACGTGCTGTTCGACGTCCCGACCGTGGCCGGGCTCGCCAAGCACATCGACGACGAGTCCGCCGCGGCGGCCTGACCGGGAGGAGAGGCGGATGACGAACCCGTTCGAGGTGCCGGACGTCAGCTACACCGTGCTGCGCAACGAGGAGGACCAGCACTCGCTGTGGCCGGCGTTCGCCGACGTGCCGGCCGGGTGGACCGTCGCGCACGGGCCGGACCGCCGCGAGGAGTGCCTGGCCTACGTGCGCGAGAACTGGGTGGACCTGCGTCCGCGCAGCGTCGCGGCGTTCGTCGCCGGCCACGCCGGCGATCGGTAGCCCAGCTCCATTCGGGACGAACGACACGAGAGCGCGGCCGCCGGCCGCGCTCTCGTGTCGTTTCGGGTGCCAGCAGCGGATTCCTCCGCAACCACGGAGACGTCATCGGGTTCCGATCGGCAGATGATCGTACCCATCCGTCATTCGAAGGCAGTACCGAAGTACCTGGGAGGCGCCATGACCGCGCTGGTGTTACAACGACTTACCGAACTGATGGTGCAGTGCGGCGACCGGGATCCGGCCGTCGACGTGGCGCTCGACGACAGCATCGGGGACCTCTCCTTCGAGGAGCTCGGGTTCGACTCGCTGTCCCTGTTCAACATGTGCCTGCAGATCGAGAACACCTACCCCGTGCGACTGGCGCTGGACGACGTGCTCGCGGCGGAGACGCCGAACGGTCTGATCGATCTGGTCAACGAGAACCTAAGTCGCAGCGCTTGACGCCAGGGTGGCGGTGGGAGAACTGATGTGTGGAATCGCGGGCTGGGTCGACTTCAGCCGGGACCTGACCAAGGAATACGCCACGGTTCAGGCGATGACGAGAACGCTCAAGAACCGGGGACCCGACGCGGAGGGCATCTGGACGGGACGGCACGTCGCGCTCGGCCACCGCAGGCTCGCCATCATCGACGTCGTCGGTGGCGCGCAGCCCATGGAGTTCACCGAGAACGACCGGCAGCTGGCCGTCCTCACCTTCTCCGGTGAGATATTCAACTTCCGTGAACTGCGCGCCGAGCTGCGCGCCCGCGGCCATCACTTCCACACGCGCAGCGACACCGAAGTGCTCCTGCACGCCTACCTGGAATGGGGCACGGCGTGCGTGGACCGGCTGCTGGGCATGTACGCCTTCGCGGTCTGGGACGCCCGCCGCGAGGAACTGGTCATGGTCCGCGACCACATGGGCGTGAAGCCGCTGTTCTACCTGGAGACGCCGCACGGTGTGCTCTTCGGCTCGGAGCCGAAGGCCATCCTGGCGAACCCGATGGCGCCGTGCCGCACCGATCTCGACGGCTTCCGCGAGATGTTCGACATGGTGAAGACGCCGGAGGAGACCGTTTACGTCGGCATGCGCGAGGTGCGCCCCGGCCACCTCGTCCGCGTCAACGCCAACGGCATCGTCAAACAGCGGTACTGGTCGCTGGAGGCGAAGCCGCACACGGACGACCTGCCCGAGACGATCGGCCACGTCCGGGGTCTCCTCGAGGACATCGTCTACCGCGAGCTCAACTCCGACGTGCCACTGTGCACGCTGCTCTCCGGCGGCCTCGACTCCTCCGCGGTCACCGCGCTGGCGGCGAAGAACCTCGGGCGAGGCGAGGTCCGGTCCTTCTCGGTCGACTTCGCCGGCGCCGAGTACGGCTTCGAGGCCGACGCGGTCCGGGGCTCCGCGGACGCGCCGTTCGCCAGGGAGGTCGCCGAGTTCGTCAGCTCGCGCCACACCGAGATCCTGCTCGACAGCGCGAACCTCGTCGACCCGGCGGTGCGCGCGGCGGTCCTGTACGCGACCGACCGGCCTCCCGCCTACTGGGGCGACATGTGGCCGTCGCTGTACCTGCTGTTCCGCGCGATCCGGCTCACCTCGACGGTCGCCCTGTCCGGCGAGTCGGCGGACGAGCTGTTCGGCGGGTACCGGTGGTTCCACAACCCCAACGCGATCAAGGCCGAGACGTTCCCGTGGCTCACGTCCGGCTCGTCGCGCTACTTCGGCGGGATCGGGCTGCTGAACCGGGGTCTGGTGGAGAAGCTCGACCTGGGGGAGTACCGCAGGCAGCGCTACTCCGAGGCGATGGCCGAGGTGCCGCGGCTGCCGGGCGAGCCGGAGCACGACCGGAAGATGCGCGAGATCACCTACCTCAACCTCACCCGGTTCGTGCAGACGTTGCTGGACCGCAAGGACCTGATGAGCATGGCGGCGAGCCTCGAGGTCCGGGTCCCGTTCTGCGACCACCGGCTGGTCGAGTACGTGTTCAACGTGCCGTGGCAGATGAAGTCCTTCGACGGCCGGGAAAAGAGCCTGCTGCGGGCGGCTTCGGCGAACCTGCTGCCGACCTCGGTCCTGGAGCGGGTGAAGACGCCGTACCCGGCCACCCAGGACCCGCTCTACGAGGCCGCGTTGCAGGCGGAGCTGCGTGAGGTGCTGTCCGACCTGAACGCGCCGGTCCGGCCGCTGCTCGACCTCGACAAGGCCCAGGCCGTGGCGGTCCGGGAGGCCGGTGCGGTGAGCCGGGCCTACGACCGGGGAAGTCTCGAAATGGCGCTGTGGCTCAACCGCTGGCTCACCGCCAACGACGTCATGGTGGACCTGTGACCGAGGAGGTGCGTCCGGTGGACGACAAAGACGTGAGCCATCGGCAGATCCTGCCGAAGGCGTTGGTGCACAAGGACGGCTTCGACGATGTGTTCTTGACCAGCTTCGCGGTCCGGGGCCCCCGCGAGTCGGTGCTCGGCGCGACGCTGCCCCGTTCGCACCGCTTCTACTGCGAGGTGCCGGTCGGCAGCCGCGTGCGGGACCTGGCGACGCTGGTCGAGATCTGCCGGCAGGCGTGCTTCGTCGTCGCGCACGAGCAGTTCGACGTGCCGCTCGGCGGCGCGGCCGACGCGAAGTTCCTGATGCGGGAGCTGTCCGGGCGGTTCGAGGACACCGGTCCGTTCGACACCGACCAACCGGTGAACGTCGCGGTGGACTGCGTGGTCGAGCAGGTGTCCCGGCGCGCCGGCCGGGTTTCCGCACTGGAGTGGGCCTTCACGGTGCGGGTGGGCGAAGTGATCGTCGGCCGGGCGCGGATGGCGCAGACGCTGATGAGCAGGGCCGTGTGGGGACAGATGCGCGACCGGCTGCGGACCGAGCGCGGGGTGCCGGCCCGGATGGGCGCGGTCACGCCGCCGGGGCCCGGGGACGTGGCGCCCGCCGAGGTCGGGCGGGTCAACCCGGACAACGTCGTGATCACCGCGGTGCGCGCGGTCGACGGCGGCTACGCCGCGCTGGTGCACGTGGACCTGCGCCACCCGGTGCTGTTCGACCACCCCGCCGACTACATCTTCGCGATGGTCCAGCTGGAGGCCGCCCGGCAGCTGTCCCTGGTGGCGGCGTCCCGGCGGCTCGCCGTGCCTGCGACGCGCCTGGAGCTGTCCTCGGTCACCGCGGAGTACCTGGCGGTCGCGGAGTTCGACCTGCCGACCGTGCTGCGCGCCAGGTTCGTCGAGGCGGCCGGCGAGCCGCATCCGCGGCTCGCGGTGACGGCAGAGCAACAGGGCAGGCGGGTGTCGGTCTTCGAGCTGACCGTCCGGCCCGCGGTCTGACCCGTCCCGGGTCGGGGGACCCGGGACTCCACCACACCGAGAAGACGAGGAAGCATGCTGGACAGGCGAAGATTGTTGACACTGGGTGGAATCACCGCCGGCAGCGCCATCGGCGGGATGTTGCTCATCCCGCACGCACCGACCCCGGCGTCCGCCGGCGTCGCCGCCGCCGACGACGGCGGCGGGCACACCGGTCACGGGCAGGCCGCGGGCGGGCACTTCACCGTGGGCACGCCGTTCACGCAACGCATGCCGGTCCCGCGGGAGCTGACGCCGAGGACGAGATCCGGCGTCGACACGTTCACCATCCCGATCCAGCCGGCCCAGGCCGAGTTCGTGCCCGGGCAGCCGACGCCCGTGCGCACCTACGCCGGCCAGTTCGTCGGCCCGACCATCCGGGCGAAGACCGGCCGGCCGGTGCGGATCACCTTCACCAACCAGCTGACCGGGCCGACGAACGTGCACCTGCACGGCGGGCACGTCCCGCACGACAGCGACGGCTACCCGATGGACCTCATCGCCCCGGGGGCGAGCCGCGACTACGACTACCCGAACAACCAGCAGGGGGCGACCCTCTGGTACCACGACCACGCGCACGGCCTCGAGGCCGAGAACGTCTACCTCGGACTGCACGGCTTCTACATCGTCGAGGACGACGCGGAGCGCGCGCTCAACCTGCCGAGCGGGCCCTACGACGTCCCGATCATGCTCCGGGACGCCCTGCTCGACGAGAACGGCCAGCTCGTCTACACCGTCCACCCGCCGGAGCGGACCACGATCCTCGCCAACGGCGTGGTGACCCCGCACTTCCCGGTCGCCCGGCGCAAGTACCGCTTCCGGTTCCTCAACAGCGCGACCGAACGGGTCTTCCGCCTCAAGATCGGCGGCGTCGACATGACCCAGATCGCCTCCGACGGCGGGCTGCTCCCCGCGCCCGTGCCCCGGTCCGAGCTCGTGCTCGGCTCGGCGGAGCGCGCCGACGTCGTGATCGACTTCTCCCAGGTCGCGATCGGCACGCAGCTGGTGCTCTACGACGTCTCCGGTGCGGTGCTGCGGTTCGACGTGACGCGGGACGCCGACGACCGGAGCCGGGTGCCGGCCACCCTGCGGCCGCTGCCGTCGCTGGCCGCCGCCGCCGTCGACCGCGTGCTCTCGATGAAGTTCGACCTGTCCGGCCCCGAGCCGATCGGGCTCATCAACGGGCAGACGTTCGACCCGAACCGGGTCGACTTCCAGGTCAAACGGGGCTCGACGGAGATCTGGGAGCTCCACAACGACGACGTCGAGCTCGGCATCCCGCACACGTTCCACGTGCACCTCGAGCAGTTCCGGGTGCTCGACCGGGGCGGGAAGCCGCCGTCACTGGACGACGCGGGGCGCAAGGACACGGTCTTCCTCGCGCCGGGGGAGCCGGTCCGGATCCAGGTGAAGTTCACCGACTACCTCGGCAAGTACCTGTACCACTGCCACTACCTGGAGCATTCGGTGCACGGGATGATGGGCCAGGTGGAGATCGTCGAGTAGCGGTGCACCGCATCCACGCCGTCCGTACTGGAGGAACTGTGTCAGGTTCTGCCGCTTCGACCGGGCCGGTCACGATCGACGTCTGGCTCGCGGGGCACCCGATCCCGCATTTCCACGACACCGCCCGGGAAGCCGCCGAGTCGTTTTCCCGGGCCCACCCCGGCTACCAGATCCGCCTCCGGGAGGTCGGCTTCCGGGAACTGCCGGGTGCGGTCGCGCGCGCGGCGGCGGAAGGCAGGCCGCCGGACCTGGCGGAGTACTACTTCACCGCCACCCAGCTGGCGCTCGACACGCGCGCCGGCGGCGGACGGCCGCTGTTCACCCCGCTCCAGGACGCCATCGGGGACCGCACGAAGATCCTGGGCGAGCCGGTGGTGCTCGACGACGTCGTGCCCGCCGTCCGGGACTACTACAGCCAGGGCGGCCGGCTGGTCTCGATGCCGACCGTGGTGTCGACCGCGGTCCTGTTCGCCAACCAGGACCTGCTGACGCGGGCCGGTGTCGACCGGATGCCGGCGACGTGGCAAGAACTCGAAGCGGCCTGCGAGGCGGTGTCGCGGCTGCCCGGCGCGCCCGCCCACGGCGTCGCGTGGCCCAACCACGGCTGGATGTTCCAGATGGAGGTCGCCGCGCAGGGCGGGCTGCTCGGCGACCACGACAACGGCCGGTCCGGGCGGGCGACGCGGGTCGCGCTGGACTCACCGGAGATGCTCACCTACGTGCGGTGGTGGCGGCGGATGCACGACCGCGGCCACTACCTGCACACCGGCACGCCGCGGGACTGGCTGGCCGGCATGGAAGCCTTCCGGCGCCAGGAGGTCGCGTTCGTGGTCAGTTCGTCGGCGGTCGGGCTGATGCTGTCGGACATGGCCGCCGAGGCCGGGTTCGGGCTGACGACCGGCCACCTGCCGCACAACGGGGACCGGCCGCGCGCGGGCAGCCTCCTCGGCGGCCAGTCGATGTTCCTGACCGCGGGCCTTCCTCGGGAGAAGGAGGACGGCGCGCTCGCGTTCACGCAGCACCTGCTCAACCCGCACCACGCACTGCGGCGCGGGTACACCGGGTCGTTGCCGGTGACGGCCGGGGCGCAGCGGCAGCTCGCGGCCGAGGGCTGGTTCGACCGGCACCCGTACTTCGGCGTCGCGGTGGAGCAGGTCGCCGGGTCGAACGGGACGCCGGCGGCCGCCGGCGCGATGATGGGCGACCTGAGCGGCATCCAGGACGCGATGACCGCGGCCATGCACGACGTGCTGACCGTTCGCGCGGACCCGGCTTCCCGGTTCCTCGCGGCGACCCAGGAGGCGCAGGCACGCCTCGACCGCTACAACGCCTCGTGCCTGGGGAATCCTCCCTCGACGCCGGAGGCCCTCGAGGCAGGCTGAGGCGACGCAACGGAAAGAGTCCAGCCGACGCGCGTCGGCTGGACTTTTTTCGTGCCCGGGCCAAGGACCTGGTCACGAAAAAGCCGGGGCGGACAACGCGTGTCCGTCCCGGCTTCGGTGTGGCGTCAAGCGGCCTTCGGCAGATCCGTGCCCGGTGCGTCGTTCTCGGCGTCCAACCAGGACGGACCGGGTGCCGGCATGCGCGGGGCGAGCCGCAGCACCCGGGCCGCCAGGCCCGGCTTGAACATGGTCTCCGGCCCGGCGACCATGCCGGCCACCCGCAGGAACGCCTTGGTGACCTTCGGGTCCCTGCTCGTGGCGTACTGCACGCGGGCCATGTACGCGTTGGCGAAGCGGGTCCTCGCCGAGCGCTCACCGGGCACCTCGGGGAAGGCGAGGTCGCCGCCCGCGTTCATCTCCCACGGCGTCCGGACCGCGTCCGCGACCACCTTGAGGAACTTCTTCGGCTCGATGCGGCCCGTTCCCCTCTCCCGCAGCATGTCCCGCAGCGCCATCGCCTCGATCGCGGTGACGGTCATGCCCTGGCCGTAGAGCGGGTTGAAGCTGGCGACGGCGTCGCCGAGCACGACCAGCCCGTCCGGGAACCGGGTCAGCTGCTCGTAGCGACGGCGCACGCTCGTCGGGAACCCGAAGCTGGTCGCGTTCTCCAGCGGCTCCGACTCGCGGATCGCGTCGTAGATGACCGACTTCGGCAGCGTGCGGGCGAACTCGAGGAAGCCGGCGGGATCGGTCGGCGGGTGGTCGCCGAGGATGCCGGTCAGCGACAGCACGCAGACGCCGTCACCGAGCTGGCCGAAGAACGCGCCGCGCGGGTGCGCGGGGGAGGCGATGAAGACGATCGACTGCGCGCCTTCGAACCACTTGGGGTCGACCCGGTAGTGCCGGGTCGTGTAGGTGAGGCCGATCTTGATGCGGTCCTCCGCGGGCCGCTGGTAGCCGAGCTCGGCCAGCCAGGCCGGGGTGCGCGACCCGCGTCCGGTGGCGTCGACCACCAGGTCGGCTTCGAGCTCGAGCTCCGCGCCGTCCGACTGCCGGCGCACGAGCACGCCGGTCACCCGGTCGCCCGCCGGGGTGCTCAACGGCCGGAGGATGTCGTGGCGCTCCAGGTACCGGACGTTCGGCAGCGCGGCCACCCGGCCACGCACGTGGTATTCGAGCACCGGCCGGGACGGGGCCAGCATCACCAGGCCGACATCGGTCGGCGCGATCGGCCGTCCGTTGAAGTGCCAGCGGATCCGGCCGATGTCCGAAGCCAGCGCTCCGGTGGCGAGGACTTCCTCGGTCAGCCCGGGGAACAGCTCCTCGACGATCATGAGGCCGCGTGAGTGCAGGCCGTGTGCGTGGTGCGAATGGGGGGTGCCCCGCCGTGACTTCCGCACGCCGATCAGATCGTCCCGGTCGATGACGACCACGTCCGAAAAGGACTCGGCGAGTACACGCGCGGCAAGGGTGCCGGCCATGCTGCCACCGAGGACGACCGCGCGCTCTCTGGTCAGGTTCATCGTGGTTCCTTTCCCGGTATGGGCTCGAAGGTAACAGCGGCGCGACGCCTTCCGGTTATCGTGGAGTGCCGGACCGGCCGCGACCCGGCCGGGTGAAGGTGGCGGCCAGCGCACACTGGAAGATGCGAGTCGATGATCACCGTGTCAGCGTCATTCTTCGGAATCAGAGTGACACCGCCCGTGGTGTCCAGGGTTTGACAACTGGGTCCGTGGCGGAGGTGCCCGACGTGTTGTCAACGGAAGGGGCAGGAACGTGACCGTCGAAAACGCGCCACCGAAAGCGGGGCGCCGAGAATGGATCACTCTCGCAGTGTTGATCTTGCCGACACTGCTGGTCACGATGGATTTGAACGTACTGCTGCTGGCTCTGCCGCGCATCTCCGAAGACTTGCAGGCAGGCCCGATCGCGCAGCTGTGGATCACGGACATCTACGCGTTCATCGTGGCGGGCCTGACGGTCACCATGGGACACGTCGGTGACCGGTTCGGCAGGCGGAAGGTCCTGCTGATCAGTGCCTCGGTGTTCGTCGTCGCCTCGTTGGTGTGCGCGTTCTCGACCTCGGTGCCGATGCTGGTCGTCTCCCGCGGGGTGCTCGGCGCGTCCGGCGCGGCGATCGCTCCGCTGACCCTCGCCATCATCGTCGCCACCTTCAAGAACCCGAAGCAGATGGGCTTCGCGCTCGGCATCTGGGCCAGCGCCCTCGCCGGCGGCGTCGTGCTCGGTCCGCCGGTGGGCGGCATCCTGCTGCACTCGTTCTGGTGGGGCTCGGTCTTCCTGATCGCGATCCCGATCATGGCGGTGGTCCTGCTCGCCGGGCCGTTCGTGCTCAAGGAATCGCGCAACCCGGACGGCGGCTCGATCGACGTGCGCAGCGTCCTGCTGTTCCTGGTGGCGATCCTGCCGCTGGTCGGGGCGCTGAAGGAGACCGCGCGGTCCGGGTTCGGCCTGCAGCCCGCGGCGTTGCTGGTGCTCGGCGTGGTCGGCATCGTCCTCTTCGTGCGGCGGCAGTCGCGCATCCCGAACCCGCTGATCGACCTGACGTTGTTCAGGGACAAGATGGTTCGCTCCGGGATGTCCGTGTTCGTGACCGGTGGTCTGTGGTCCGGTGCGCTCTCCCTGGTCATCGCCTTGTACCTGCAGCTGGTCGAGGGGCTCTCGGTGCTGGTCGCGGGTCTGGTGATGCTGCCGGCCGCGTTCATCGGCATGGTCTGCAACATGATCGCGCCCAAGTTCGCGAACGTGTTCCGGCCCGCGCGCGTGGTGGCCGTCGGGTTGCTGATCGCGATGGTGGGTGCCCTGACGCTGACGCTGGTCGCGCCGCTCGGCGGGGTCGTGATCGTGGTGGTCGGCATGACGCTGGTGATGATCGGGTCCAGCCCGATCGGCCCGGTGACCAACCACGTCGTCATGTCGAACATCCCGCCGGCGAAAGCGGGCGCGGTGGGCGGCATGATCGCGACCGGCGGCGAGCTCGGTGTCGCGATCGGTGTCGCGGCGATGGGCAGTGTGGCGAACGCCGTGTACCAGGGCAACGTCACCGTGCCGGCGGGCGTGCCGGCGGACGCGGCGACGTCGGCCGGCGATGGCATCACCGGTGCGGTGGCCGTCGCGCGGACGCTGCCGCAGGCCCAGGGGACCGCGCTGCTGGACTCGGCGCACGACGCGTTCAACGCCGGGCTGGTGACCGTCGCGGTGATCGCGGCGATCGGGTACACCCTCGTCGCCACGGTGGCGTGGCGCGGGATGGGACACGTCCTGCCGTTCGGCGCCGGGCAGGAAGCGCCCGCGAACGACGGCACGGGCGGGGAACCGGATCCCGACGCCGAACGGGCCGCGGCCTGAGTGCTGAACTGAACCGGGATTCGAACCGGGACGGGCGGAGTCACCGCGCCCGTCCCGGTTCGGCGTTTCCGCGCCGGGACATTCTCCGCACCGGCGGCATGCGCAACTCTCGATAATCGAAGCCGTTGCCGGGCGCTACTCTGAGGTCTCAATGGGGGGTACGCAATGCGTGCAGCGGCGACCTCGCCAACGCGGCGTTCGTTCCTGGTCTCGGCCAGTTCGAGTTAGAGGAGTTGACCTTGTCCGCCAATATCCAGCTGGTCGACGTGAAATCGTCGAACGCGCGCCGAGGGGACCTGCCGGCACTGACCGGATTGCGCTTCATCGCCGCACTCGTGGTGTTCTTCGGTCACGTCATCTTCCCGATCGACCCCGGTAACGCCAATCTCGCGAAGCCGTTCCGCGATCTCGGCGTCACCACGTTCCTCAACACCATCGCCGCCCCCGCGACCTACATGGCGATGACGTGTTTCTTCATGCTCAGCGGATTCGTCATCACCTGGTCCGCCAAGCCGGGCGAGCGGCTGACCTCCTTCTGGCGGCGGCGCGTGGTGAAGATCTTCCCGAGCCACGCCGTGACCTGGGCCCTCTGCATGCTCCTTTTCGCCGGCGCGTACACCGCGAACCACGGCATCCTGAACCTGTTCTTCCTGGACACCTGGCCCAACGAGCTGAGGCTCTGGGGCGGCGCGAACGGCCCGGCCTGGTCGCTGAACGCCGAAATGCTGTTCTACCTGCTCATCCCGCTGCTGCTGATCCCGATCAGGCGGATCCCGGACAACCGGCTGTGGCGGTGGGCGGGCGCTGTCGTGGTGCTGTACGCCGGTGCCCTCGTCTTCACGGTGACGGTCATCCCGGACACCCCGACCTACGGCGGCGCGTACTCGATCCCGCAGTTCTGGTTCGTGTACTTCTTCCCGCCGATGCGGCTGTTCGAGTTCCTCCTCGGCGTTTTCGTGGCGCGCATCGTGCGGAGCGGCCAGTGGCCGCGCATTCCGGCCGTCGTCGTGGGCGTGCTGCTCGCGGGAAGCTACGCGCTCATCTTCTTCGTGCCGTTCGTGTTCCGGATCGCGCTCGTCGCGCTCGTCCCGATGGCACTGGCGATTGGCACCCTCGCGTCGGCGAACCTGCGTGGTCGCCGCACCGTGCTGGGCACCAGGCCGATGATGTGGCTCGGCAAGGTCTCGTTCGGGTTCTACATGACGCAGGCGGCCGTCCTGCTCTGGTTCCGGTACACGGTGTTCGGCGACGCCGAGTTCGGTACGGTCGGCGCCATCCTGCTCATCCTGGCGTTGTTCGCCGTCAACCTGCTCGCCGGCTGGTTGCTCCACATCGGCGTCGAACGTCCGGCGATGAAGCACTGGAGCCGCTCGAAGAAGAAGCCTGTCGCCGATAGCGCGCCGCGGACCGGCGAACCGGACAAGCTGGCGGCGTAGTGCATTAGCCGATGACTCGACTGGCCGGGCGGTTTCTCCGCCCGGCCAGTCGCGTAATACGCAACTCTCGATAATCGAATGCCGTTCCGCGAGCTATTCTGGTGTTCTCGACAGAGGGGTGCGTAATGCGTTTTACGGCGTTCTCGCCGACCCGGCGTTTGTTCCTGGTCACGGCCAGTTTGAGTTAGAGGAGTTGACCTTGTCCGCCACCCTACCGCTGGTCGACGTAAAATCGTCGAACACGCGCAGACAGGACCTGCCGGCGCTGACCGGCCTGCGATTCGTCGCCGCACTGCTGGTGTTCTTCACCCACGTCTCGAAACCGCAGAACCCGGGCAACCCCCACCTGGCGGCGCCGTTCCGCGACGCCAATCTCGTCACGTTCCTCGGCGACAACGGCTTCCGGACCGGTATCGTCGCCGTGTCGTGCTTCTTCCTGCTCAGCGGATTCGTCATCACCTGGTCCGCCAAGCCCGACCAGCGGCTGTCCGCCTACTGGCGGCGGCGCGTGGTGAAGGTCTTTCCCAGCCACTTCGTGACCTGGGCGCTCTGCATGCTCCTCTTCGCGGGCGTGTTCACCACGAACCACGGCATCCTGAACCTGTTCTTCATCGACACGTGGTTCACCGACCCGAGCTACTGGGGCGGCGCGAACGGCCCGGCGTGGTCGCTGAACGGCGAGATGCTGTTCTACGTCGTCTTCCCGCTCATGGTGATCCCGATCAGGCGGATCCCCGAGCGCAAGCTGTGGCTCTGGGCGGGCATCGTGCTGGCCGCGCTCGTGGTCGCCACCGTGCTCTCGCAGGCGTTCCTCCCGGACACCCCGCCGTGGCAGAACACGTCGATCCCGAAGTTCTGGTTCGTCTACTTCTTCCCGCCGATGCGGTTGTTCGAGTTCGCCATCGGCATGATCGTCGCGCGCATCGTGATCAGTGGCCGCTGGCCGAGGATCCCGTTGTCCCTGGTGGGCGTGCTGGCGGTGGGCGGTCTCCTGCTCGCGCTCGTCGTGCCCTACCCGTTCAACATCACGCTGGTCATGCTGATCCCGCTCGTACTGACGATCGGCTCGCTCGCGTCGGCCAACCTCCGCGGCAACCGCACCATTCTGGGTACCAGGCCGATGGTGTGGCTGGGCAAGGTGTCGTTCGGGTTCTTCATGACCCAGGCGATCGTCGTGTTCTGGTTCCGCCCGGCGGTGTTCGGCGCCACGGAGTACGGCACGGCCGGCGGCATCCTGCTCATCGCCGCCCTGTTCGCCGTCAACCTGGCCTTCGGCTGGGTGCTGCACAAGTTCGTCGAGCTCCCGGCGATGAAGTACTGGGGCAGCTCGAAGAAACGGGTCGCCGGCAACGCGCCGCGGACGGAAGAACCGGACAAGGTGCCGGCATTGTGAAATAGCCGACGGCGGCGCCGGCCGGGCGGAATCTCTCCGCTCGGCCAGCGCTCTGCCGGCTCCCGGGATCGTGCCAACGGAATTCTTCGCAGTGGCCTTCCGCACGATCACGGAAGTGTTGCGAAAGGAGACGTGACAGCATGGGACAGCGGGCAAGCGAAGAATGTGCTGCCCCGTATTTTCGGGAAGCCACGATCATGTGACGGTGGCGATGTGACCCGGGCTAGGGAGGATTCGATGGCAACGGACGCGTCCACGGCGCTGGACACGCCCATGGTGCCGGTGGCGGTCGTGCACGACACGGGGGTGGACACGATCCAGCTGAAGCTGGAGGCGTTCAATCGGTACGGATCCCTCAAGGCACGGACCGCCGTCGGACTGGTGGACGCGCTGGAGGAACGTGGCCTGGTGTGGCCGGGTATCCGCATCGTGGAGTCGACGTCGGGCAACCTTGGTGTCGCGCTCGCCGGCGTCGCCGCCGAGCGCGGGTATCGGTTCACTGCCGTCGTCGACCCGCGCACTTCGCCCGCGCTGCTCGCCGGCATGATCGCGCTGGGTGCCGAGCTCGACATGGTGACCGAGGACGACGGCGCGGGCGGCTACCTGATCTCGCGGCTGCGCCGGGTGCGTGAGTTGACCGAGGGCGCCACCGACCGGGTCTGGACCGACCAGTACGGCTGCCCGGCCAACCCCCGGGCCCACGAACTCGGCACCGGCCCGGAGCTCGCCCGGCAGGCCGGTGGCGCCATGGACGCGGTGTTCGTCGCGGTGTCCACCGGCGGCACGCTCGCGGGCATCGCCAGTTACTTCCGGGAACACCATCCGGAGTGCCGGGTGGTCGGCGTGGACGTCCCCGGCTCGGTGGCGTTCGGCGGGCCACCCGGGCCCCGGGTGCTGACGGGCATCGGCTCGAGCGTCCGGTCACAGTTCCTGCGGCCGTGGATGTACGACGAGCACATCGAGGTCGAACCCGGTGCGGCGCTGGCCGCGTGCCGCCGGCTCGCCGCGCAGACCGGGATCGAGGTCGGCGGGTCCGGCGGCGCCGTGCTCGCCGCCAGTCTGCGCTACCTCCAGGCGCACCCGGAGATCCGGCACCCGGTGTGCCTCTGCCCGGACAGCGGGTCCAGCTATCGCCAGACGATCTTCGACGACGACTGGCTGACCGCCAACGGGCTGGGCTGCGCGCTCGACCCGTGGCCGGGTGGCGCGCCGCTGTTCCTGCGTGGGGAGCTGTGATGACGACCAGAGAGATCCAGGCATCCTCGTTCGGCTCGGCCGCCGCCACCTACACGGCGGTGCGGCCCGGCTACCCCGGCTCCGCGATCCGGTGGGGCCTGCCACCGGACGCGCGAGTCGTGCTCGACCTGGGTGCCGGCACCGGCAAGGTGACCGAGGCGCTGCTGGCACAGGGACTGACCGTGCACGCGGTGGAACCGGACGAGCGGATGCTCGACGAATTGCGCCGCGTCGCTCCCGCCGCGGACGCCCGGCTCGGCCCGGCCGAGGCGATCCCGCTGCCCGACGCGAGTGTCGACGCCGTGTGCGTCGGCCACGCGTTTCACTGGTTCGGCCCGTCCGCGCTGGCCGAGATGGCCCGGGTGCTGCGTCCCGGTGGCACGGTGGCGCTGCTCTGGAACCTCCGCGACGACGCCACCGACTGGGTCGCGCGGTTCGGCACGCTGATCGCGCTGGGCGCACAGGACAGCACGCGCTACGAGTCCCCGTCCCCGTTCGCGGAGAACGCCGACTTCACGGCGCCGGTCCGGCAGACGTTCGCACACACCCAGCGGATCGACCGCGCGGGGTTGCTCGCCCTGGCCGGCACCCGCGGCTATGTCCTCGCCCTGCCGGCGGACCGGCGGGACGAGCTGCTGGCCGAGGTGGCCGAGCTCGTCGACACCCATCCGCAGCTGGCCGGCCGGGACCAGTTCGAACTGCCCTACGTCACCGAGGTCTGGCGCGCTGTGCGCCGGAATGGAGCCGACCATGCGTGAGGCGCTGTTCCGCGCCGCCCAGCAGGGTGCGTATTTCACCGACGAGGAAACGGTCGGGCGCTGGCAGGACGTCGAGCTGACCGATCGAGTACTCGCCGGGTCGCTCGTGCCCATCACCGCCGCGACCGCAGCGCCCTCCACCGAAGAACCGCTCGTCGTGTGGCCGTATCCCCGCGGCACCATGCACATCATCGACCGGGCGAACTGCGCGGACCACTTCCTGCGCGCCAGGCCGGAGTTCCAGCTCATCACCGAGTCCGGATTGGACAGTCCGGCCGAATTGCCGGCCGGTCCGGTCCTCGTCTTCGCCCCGTTCGACGCGATCCTGCCGATGCTGCGCGCGGCGGACGACGGCTACCTGACGCTGGCCGGACGGCCGATCACCGCGCTGCTCAACGAGCTGTCGCTGGCACACCTGGTCCGCCACGGTGTGCTGGCCACGGACACGGTGACCGCGGCGGGTTACCAGCCGATCGTGCCGCCGCCGCGTACCCACCTGATCAACGGCACGCAGCTCACCCTATTCAAGGGGCGGCAACTGAGGCACGTCGCGGACCTCGCGGGCCGGCTGGCGCCGCTCGGGGTCGCACCGATGCCGTACGCCACCAGCGCCGGCCGGGCGGACGCGATCGAGGCGGTGGTCGCGCTCGGCGCGACCGGCAACGCCGTCGTGGTCCGGCCCTTCGGCGCGTCGCAGGGCACCGGCGTCACGGTGATCGGCCATGCCGAGGACGCGGCCGCGGTCGAGGCGGGCCTCGACCGGCTCGACCGGGCGGTCGCCGGCCGCTACGGCGGGTCGGGTGCCTACCCGGTCACCATCACGCCGTTCGTCGAGGGCCGCAAGATCGACGGCGCGGTGACCGACGTGCGGATGTTCGTGGTCTACGACCCGGCCGGCGGCGGGCTGCGCGCGCTGCCCGGCATGGTGCGCCGCGCCGCACAGGCGTTCCGCCCGGACGAGATCACCGGAGAAACGGTGCTGGCCAACGTGTCCGGCGCCGTGTCGGCAGACGACCTGCCCGGGCCCCGGGTCTTTCCGGCGAGCCGGGCCGACATCCTGGAAAAGCTCGGGCTCAGCCCCGAGGGGCTGGTCGACCTCGGCCGGGCGGCGAGCATCCTGTGGGCCACCGCGGTCGAGGCCGAGGCGGCCGAGCGCGGGACGCCGGTGCCGTTCAGCTACGGCAGCGTCGACTTCCTGATCCGGCAGGACGACGGCCGCGCGGTACCGATCGAGATGAACGGCGCCAACGTCGGCGAGCACCCGACCGTGGCGGTGCACCGGCTCGACCTGTTCGCGGAGGCGACCACGGCGGCTCTCACCGGGCTCGGACTGTCCGCTTTGGAGCCGGCATGGACCCGTTGAGCCTGTGCTACATCGACGCGGCGGAGGTCGCCGCGGCGCTGGCCACGATCGACCCGGTCGACCGGGTCCGGGATGTCCTCGCGCTGCACGCCAAGGGCGAGACCGTACTGCCGGACGAGGCGTACCTGCCGTGGACCGGCCCGGACGGCTCAGCGTGCCGCAGTCTGAACATGCCGGGAATCATCCGGGGCGGCGTGGCGGGCATCGAGACCGCGGGAACCAAGATCATCAACGCCAGCCTCGGCAACCCGGACCGCGGGCTGCCGAGGGCCGCCGGGCTGGTCGTGCTGTTCGACCCGCTCACCGCCCGGCCGCGGACCCTGCTGGACGGCACCGCGATCAGCGCGCTGCGGACCGCAGCGGTGTCGGTGTGCGCGATCGAGCAACTGGCGTCCGCGACCGGGGTGCTGGCTCTGGTCGGCTGCGGTGCGCTGGCCGCGGCGCACCTGAGCCTCATGCTCACGCGACTTCCCGGCGTCGCCGAGGTGCGCCTGTTCGACCGGGTGCCCGAACGGGCCGCTGCTCTCGGCGCCTCGGTCGACCGGGACGTCCGGGTCGTGCGCAGCGCGGAGGAAGCGGTTCGCGGCGCGGACATCGTGGTCCCGGTGACCACCACCACCGAGGGCTACCTGCCGATGTCGTGGCTCGCACCGGGGGCGGTCGTGGTGAACGTGTCGCTGGACGACGTGCTGCCGGACGTGGTGCACGGCGCCGGGCTCGTGGTCGTCGACGACTGGGGACTGGTCGCCGCCGACGACCGAAGGCTACTCGGCCGGATGCTGCGCCGTGGCGAGATCTACGGGCCACGCGAGCCGACACCCGCCGGCCCGGCACGCCGGATCGACGCCGAGCTCGGCGAGATCCTCATCGGCGCCCACCCCGGGCGGGCCGACCGCGACGACGTCGTGCTGGTCAACCCGTTCGGCATGGCCATCGCGGACCTCGCCATCGCCGCCGCGGTGGAGGGGAAGGTCAGGCAGGAAGGCCGGGGCCGATGGCTGCCGTTCGGCTGACCAGCCGGCTCGGCGGGGTCGTTCGCCCGCCCGGCGGGCGGGCCGGCCGGGTGCTGGCCACCAGCATCACCGTGGACGCGGTGGGGCGGGGGCTCTTCCTCGCCGGATCCGTGGTGTTCTTCACCCGCGAGGTCGGGCTGTCCGCGGCCGAGGTCGGCGCCGGGCTCGCGATCGCTGGCTTCGTGGGACTGCTCGCCGGGTACCCGGTCGGCCTGCTCGCCGACCGGTTCGGCGCCCGCCAGGTGCTTGTCGGGCTACACGTCTACCGGGCGCTCGCGCTCGCGGCGTACACGCTCATCGACTCGTTCATCGGCTTCGCCCTGGTAGGCGGGTTGGTCGCGGTCGCGGCCGGGAGCACCGTCCCGGTACTGCAGACGCTGGTCGGAGACGCGGTAGGGCCCGAGCAGCGGGTCACCACGATGGGCTACCTGCGCGCCGTGCAGAACGCCGGGTTCGCGATCGGCGGGTTGCTCGCGGCCGCCGCGATCGGCATCGACACCCGGACCGCTTATGTGACGCTGATCCTGGTCAACGCGGCCAGCTTCGTGGTCTCGGCGCTCCTCGTGCGCCGGTTGCCCTCGGCCGGGTCCTCCCATCGGGCCGGGGGTACCCGCGCGCTGGACGCCTTGCGGGACATACGTTTCCTCATGGTCACGGCGGGCAACGGGATTCTGCAGCTGCACACCACGCTGCTCGCCGTCGGCGTGCCGCTGTGGATCCTGCTGCACACCACCATGCCGCCGGTCGTGGTGGCCGCGGTGTTCGTGCTGAACACGGTGCTGGCCGTGGCCCTGCAGGTGCCGGTCAGCGCGACGGCGACCACGCTGCCCGGCAGCGGCACGGCGTTCCGCCGGGCGGGTCTCGCCCTCGCTCTCTGCTGCCTGCTGCTGGTGGTCTCCGGGTACCAGACCGGGGTGGTGGCGGTCGCGCTGCTCGTGCTCGCCGTGATCGCGCTGACGTTCGGCGAGATGCTGCAGGCGGCCGCGGCGTGGAGCGCGGGCTACGCCCTCGCGCCCGAACAGCGCCGGGCCAGCTACCTGTCCGTACTTGGGATGGGTACCAGCGTGCAGAGCATGGCCGGTCCGGTGATCGTCACCGCCGTGGTCGGCGTCGGAACGTGGGGCCTGCTGCTGCTTGCCGCCGGCCTGATGGCCGCAGCGGAAGTGGTCCGCGGCGTGATCCGCGGCCGAGGAGGTTCGTTATGATGCCCTATGTCGGTCAAGCAGACGGAAGCCCTTGTCCCACAGTGGTTCTGGACCGACGGCAGCTGCCGGAGGATCCGGCCGAGCTGACCGCGGCGCTCGCCGCGGTGCGCTACCGGCACCAGTCGGACCAGTGGGCCGGGGCCATGAAGATCGCGTTGATCTCGCCGTCCGCCAACCCGCTCTACGACCTCGACTACCGGTTCGTGCAGTGCCTCGACCCGCACTGGAATCGCCTGGATCTACGCGGAAACTGTGGCCACTCGATGCTGGTCGCGATCACCGCCGCCACGCGGATGGGCTGGGTTCCGCTCTATCCGGGGGCGCGGGTCCGGGTCAACGTGATCAACAACGACGATCTGGTGGTCGGCGAGGTCGACCGGCTCAGCCAGCGGGTCGCGGAGTTCACCGTGCACCTCCTGAGCACGCGGCCGCGCCCGGTGGCCGGGGTGCTGCCGACCGGCGCGCCGCTCACCGCCCTGCGCACGCCGTTCGGCCGGCTCGAGGTGTCCTTCGTGGACTGGGCCAACCCGTACGTCCTCGTGGAGGCGGCCGATCTGGGCGTCACTGACCAGGCAGCGTTGTTCGCCGCCGACACGGACCTGCTCGAGCGGCTGCGGGCGGTCCGGGCGTGCGCGGCCGAGGTGCTGGGATGGGCGCCGGACGGGGCCTTTCCCAAGATCGCCGCGCTCGGTCAGTACCGGCCGGGCGAACTCGCGGTGCGCGCGGTCACGGTGCCGAGCTGGCATCCAAGCCTCGGGCTCACCGGCGCCTGCTGCCTGGCGGTCGCCGCGGAGGTGGCGGGCACGGTACCCGCGATACTTCGCGATCGGGCCGGGATGAGGCGTGGTGAGCTGGTCCTGTGCACGCCCGGTGGCACCGTGCGGGCCAGCGCCGCCCTGGTCGACGGCGCCGTCGGCTGGGCCAGCGTGTCCGGCAAGACCGTGCGGTTCGAAGAAGCCCGCGCGCCGCAGACGATTGAGGTGAGCTGACCGTGATCGACACATTGCTGATCAACACTGTGAGCACTGACCCGATCGAGTCGCTGGAGACCGACCCGGAGATCCGGCTCACCGTGCTCACTCACCCCGAGTACGCGCATCACTACCGGCCCGATACGCCGGTGCTGCTCGTCGACGACGTCACCGATCTGCACCAGGTGCGGAACACCGTGGTCGAGCTGATCCGCACCAGACCGATCGACCACGTGGTCGCGCCGTCCGAGCGCGGCCTTCAGCCGGCCGGCTACCTGCGCTCGTTCCTCGGCCTGCCCGGCACCGGCTACGACACGGCCAACCGGTTCTCCAACAAGTACGCGATGAAGCGCGCGCTGGCCGCGGCCGGCCTGCCGGTGGCCCCGTTCGCCCCGCTCGGCAGCCTGGCCGACCTGCCGCGGCGGGCGACCGAACTGGGCTGGCCGGTCGTGGTCAAGCCGGTGATCGGAGCCGCCGCGCGGGACACCCACGTGCTCGCCGACCCGGCCGCGTTCACCGAATTGCTCTCCTCGCCGCACGCGGCCGGGCTGCGCGACTGCCGGTATCCGCTCATCCTGGAGCGGTTCGTCGACGTCGAGGCGGAGTTCCACTGCGACGGGGTGGTCAGCGACGGCGTGGTCCGGTTCGCCTCGGTCTCCCGCTACGTGCTGCCGCCGCTGGTGCGCCGCGGCCGCATCGCCGGCTCGTACACGCTGCCGGCCGACAGTCCCGAGCTGGCGCCGATCGCCGAACTGCACCGGGCCGCGGTGGTGGCGCTCGGTCTGCGCGACGGGGTCACCCACCTCGAGGTCCTGCGCACCGGCGCCGGCTTCCTGATCGGCGAGATCAGCGCCCGCCCGGGGGCGGGCGGGATCGGCGAGATGGTCCGGCTCCGGCACGGCGTGGACCTGTGGCAGGCGTTGATCGATGTCTCCGTCGGCCGTGAACCTGCTTGCACCTCAACCGATTCCGGCGATGTGGTGATCGCCTGCATGCTGCCCGCGCGTCCCGGTCGGGTCGAGTACGTGACGCCGGCCGCCGCGCTGGCCGCGCTGCCCGGCGTGGTCGGCGTGCGGGGGCTGGTGGAGCCCGGTGCAGTGGTGCCGGACGAGAGCAGCTCCGGGATCTACGCCGGCGTGGTCTTCCTTCGGGCGCCCACCGAGGCGGCGGTGCCGGCGAAGATCGCCGCGCTCGAACGCGCCTTCACCCTGAACGTCAGCCCAGCGAAGGCGGCATGACGATGAATTCCCGGGTACTCCTTTTCGGCGGCTCCCGGCAGACCATGCGCCGCGCGGACGAACTCGGCATCGAACCGCTACTGCTGCAGCGGCCTGCCGACCACGACGAGAGCTACCGGCCGCTGGTCACCGCGCTGCGTGTGGTCGACTACGACGACACGGCGGCGGTGCTGGCCGCGGCGCGAGACCTCCACCGGCGATGGCCGTTCGACCGGGCCGTCTCGGTGACCGAGGCCGGGATGCTGGCCGCGGCCAGGGTCAACGAGTTGTTCGGCCTGGGCGGCAATCCGGTGAGCTCGGTTCGCCTGCTCAAGGACAAGGCCCGGATGCGTAGCGTGCTGAACGGGATCGGCCTGAGCCCGGTGGCCGCAGCTGTTGTCACCGGACCGGCCGGAATCCGCCGGTTCGGCGCCGAGCACGGCTTCCCGGTGATCGTCAAGCCGGTCGACGCCTCGGCCAGCGTCGGGGTGTCCCGTGTGGACGGACCGGAGGGCGTCGCCGCGGCTTGGTCGGTCGCGAACGGGCTCGGTCTGCGCCGCATGCTCGTCGAGGAGTACCTGTCCGGTCCGGAGATCAGCGTCGAGGCGTTCAGCTTCGGCACGGGCCGCCACCACGTCGTGGCTCTGACCGCCAAGACCACCCTGCCCAACTTCGTCGAGGTCGGGCACGTGGTGCCCGCGCCGGTACCCGAGGACGTGGCGCCGGCCATCACCAGCCAGGTCACCGCGTTGCTGAACGCGGTGGGTCACCGGGACGGGCCCTCGCACACCGAGCTGAAGCTCACCAGTGCGGGGCCGAGGGTCATCGAGTCGCACAACCGGCAGGGTGGTGACCGGATCACCGATCTCGTCGAGCAGGTCTACGGCGTGGACGTGATCAAGCTCGGGCTGGCCTGGGCTACTGGGAAACTCGAGCCGTGGGCGGCCGCCCCGGCCGCCGATGGCGCGGCCGCCATCCGTTTCATGACCCCGCCACCTGGTGTCGTAGGCGCGATCACCGGTGTCGACGAGGCCCGCGCCCGGCCAGGGGTGGTCGGCGTCTACCTGGACGTGGCCCCCGGCGACACGATCCGGGAGGTCCGCAGTTCGCGTGACCGGGCGGGCAGTGTCGTCGCCCGTGCCGCCGACGCCGCGACTGCGACCGTCCTCGCGTCGAGCGCCGCCGAGCGGATCCGGTTCCAGCGGGTGTCGTCGGCCGGCCGGGGCGACGGGCGGGACGCCGCGGCCGGCTAGTGTCGCGCGTCCGAGGTTCGCTGCCAGCGGCCCGGATGTACGACGGCGTGCGACGCGCGACACCAGGTGAACCGATTCCGAGGCCCTCGTAACCGACCATCACCTGGCCTTGTGCGGCCAGGTGATGGTCGACCTCGTGGCTGCCGTTCGCCGACGGCTATTTGACGACCTGGTATCGCATCCGCACGGTCTCGGTGCCGGTCGCGGCCGAGATGAGCCGGAGCTCCGTTCGGGCGTCGAGGTGGTCGAACAACCGGATGCCCTTGCCGAGCAACACGGGCACGACGTGCATCTGCAGCTCGTCCAGGAGCCCGGCGTTGAGACACTGCTGGGCGAGGCCGGCGCCGCCGAGCACGTACACCGCGCGGCCGCCGGCCAGTTTCCGCGCCCGTGCCACCGCGGCCTCGATACCCGACTCGAACACGAAGCTCGTCCACTTGCCGCTTGCGACCTCGTCGGGGACGTCGTGCGACAGGATGACGTGGGGCACCTTCATCGCCGGGTCTCCGCCCCAGCCACTGGCCAGGTCGAACGTCCGCCTGCCCGCGAGGACGGCACCGGCGTCGACCTCGGCCAGCACTTCGTGCAGCTCATCGCTGAAGCGCATGTTCTCCGTGCCTGCGCCGGTGAACACCCACCGGTGCAGGCGCTCCACGTCGTCGCCCGGTCCGGCGACGAAGCCGTCCAAGGACACCGACATGTCGAGCAGAACCGTCCCCAAGATCTTGTTTCCTTCCGCGGTCATGGCCAGAGCTCGGGCTCGGGTACGCGGGTTCGATTCCGCTGGGCCGGGCACCCGGCTGCGGAACAGCCAGGTGCAGCACGGAGAAGGCCAATGCGACGAGCAATGTGGGCGGCCCGAGGACCACCGACGCACCCCATCCCCGTCGCCCGCTCCCGGAGTCGTACTTGCACTGGTGACGATTCTGATCCGTGTCCTCGTCGACGTCACCCGTGGCGCTCTGGCGTGTGGTGCCTGTCGTGGTGCGGTTACGAGTCGGTCACTCGCTCAGCGCGGCCTCGATCTCGAGGTGGATGTCGACCTTGTCGCCCATGATCACCTTGCTGCCCTCGGTCGCCACCCCGAAGCTGACGCCGAAATCGCTGCGCGTGATCGACGTGCGGCCGTCGAAGCCGACTCGCTGCTCGCCCTGCAGTCCCGTCGGGTCCACGCCGAGGAACTCCAGCTCGATCTCCACCGGCTTGGTCACGTCCCGGATGGTCAGATCCCCGCTGAGCACCCAGGAATCGCCGGCCGGGCGCACGCCCGTGGTGGTGAACGTCATCTTCGGGGTCTGCTCGGTGTCGAAGAAGTCCTTGGTGCGCAGGTGGTTGTCCCGCATGTCGTTGCCCGTGTCCACCGAAGCCAGCTCGATGGTCACCGTCGCGCGGGACTGCTCTGGCGTGTCGGCGATGGTGATCTCACCGGCGAACTCGGTGAACCTGCCCCGTACCCGACTCATCAGGTGCCGCACGGAGAACCCGACGTTCGAGTGCGCGGGATCGATCACCCAAGTGCCGGCGACCACCCCGGGCAACGCACTCTGACCGACGGAGTTGATTACAGCCTCGCTCACAATTCCTCCTAGATAGCACGCGATGCCGAATACGCGCGGGTGACCACCCGGCTGTCCGCCTGTCACGTCCTACCACTCGTCGCGACCGCCGGACAGCCCAGCGGTCTCCGCATGTTCATCGTCGACCGGGGCGCACGACATGGCATCTTCGAGAGTGCTGTTTTTGGGCCGTGCGCATTTCCACCACCCCTTTCGGGGTGTTTTAATGACAGCGCTGAAACGAAGCCGGCGAAGCATTTGAAAAACAGGAGGTGGGAATGAGCGGCGCGGTGCAGGTCGTTCTGTCAATGTCCCTCGATGGGTTCATCACCGGAAAAGACCCCACCGTGGAGAATCCGCTCGGCGACGCCGGCGACATCATCCGCCCTGGCGGCGAGCGGTGGATGCGCGACGAGACGATGGCCGCCATGGGTGCGGTCGTCGCCGGTCGTACGGTCTACGACCACACGCACGGATGGGGGGACGAGCCGCCGTTCGAGGTGCCGGTGTTCGTGCCGACCCACCGGCCACGCGACGTCCGGGTGGCCGGCGCCACCACCTTCACGTTCGTGCCGGACGTGAAGACCGCGGTCACCATGGCGAAAGAAGCCGCCGGTGACAAGAACGTCTACCTCATGGGTGGCGCGAACACCGCCAACCAGGCGTTGCGGCTCGGTCTGGTGGACGAACTCATCCTGCACATCGAACCGGTGTTGCTCGGTGCCGGCGCCAGGTTGTTCGCCGACCTCGGTGACCAACGGATTCCCCTGGAGCGGGTCAAGGTCGTCGAGGGTGAGAAATCGACCCACGTGTGGCTGCGCGTACTGCACGCCTGACCGCGGCGTCGGCTCCGACACTCGGCAAAGCAGAAGGTGCGTCTCGTGCCGGTGGTGGTGGACCATGGCGGGGACAGAGCAGACAGGAGGCCCGCATGGCTGGCAACGGCTGGAAAGTTGCAATGAACTCCGACGGTGTCACCATTTCGAGTGACCTCTTCCAACTCACCACCAATTCCGCGGAGCCGACTCAGTTGGAGACCGTGGTAACCGAGCTGCAGAACATCACGCACGGCACGTACGGGCAGTACTGCGGCCTTGCCCGGGCCTCCGAGATGATCGGGGAACGCTGGAGCCTGCTGATCCTGCGGGATCTGCTGGTGAGCCCGAGGACGGTGGCCGACCTGCGCGCCGGCCTTCCGCGGATCTCGGCCAACGTGCTGGAAACCCGCCTGCGGGAGCTGGAGTACAGCGGCGTGGTCCGCAAGCAGGGCCCCACGCGGGAGCCGGACCAGGCCGTCTACGAGCTCACCGAGTACGGCCGGTCGGTCGAGGATGTCATGCTGGCGCTGAGCAGGTGGGGCGCGATGGCGCTCGCCGCCCCGCGCCCGGAGGACATCCTCACCGAGGATTCGGTGGTGATGGCGTTGCGCTCGACGGCTCACCGCGAGGCGGCAGGCGAGCGCAAGGTGAGCTTCGAGGTGCGCCTCGGCGAGGTCGTGGTGCACGCCGTGGCCGACAACGGCGAGCTCACGGTCAACGGCGGGGCGTTGCCCGGCGCCGACCTGGTCATCGAGTCGTCGACCGAACTCAAGGGCCTCCTCAGCGGCGCGTCGAGCCCCTCCGACGCCATCGCGGCCGGGCAGGTGACGGTGACGGCGGGAGACCCCGCGCTGCTGGACACGTTCGTCGAGCTGTTCCACCTGCCGTCCTTGCCGGAGCCCGTGCGGATCTGAGCGGCGGACACACAGGACGAGGCCCGCGCACCGGAGCGCGGGCCTCGTCCTGTGTTGTCGTTACGCGGTTCGCATCGGCGCAACTTCGGCGCGCACAGCGGCCGTCGCGGCGCGATCAGGATCACGAAGCCCGGCATCGGGTGTCCGATGCCGGGCCGGTGACGAACAGCCGAGTTCTTGTCGCCCTTCGCGGGCCGGTCGATCCGGGGGCCTAGCCGCCCAGCGTGCCGCGGCCGAGCCGGCCCAGGTCCGTGAACGACTCGAGGTCCGGCACCGTCCAGCCGTCCAGGTCGTACTCGGAGAGGCACTGGTCGACGAGCTCCTTGTACCCGTCCAGCTGCCCGTCGCCCAGTTGCCCGTACAGCAGCTCCACCCGGGTGTTTTCGTGGTTCCCCGCGTAGTTACGCTCGTAGAGCTCGTGGCGTCCCCCGAATTCGGTACCGACCGCGTCCCACAAGAGCTTCATCACCTTGACCCGCTCGACCGAGTCGACGCCGTGCGAGCCGCGCAGGTATTTGTCGAGATACGGCCGGACTTCCGGATTGGCGAAATCCTGCGCGCTGGAATTCAGGTAGACCAGTCCACTCGCGACGTCCTGCAGCGCGATCTCGCGGATCCGCGCGTAACCGAGCTGGGAGAACCACCGGTACGCCATGCCGTAGCGCGGGTTGGGCAGCACCGCCCCGTTGCGCCAGGGCACCGGGTTGCGGGCGGCCGCGTCGGACAGCCCCCAGAACAGGTTCCGCCAGGCGAGCACCTCGCCGAGGCGTGCCTGCACGCCGCGGAAGTCGGCGGACCCGGTGATCTCCAGCGCCTTGGCCAAGAGCCCGGCGAGGAACTCGCACTTCACCGCGAGCCGGGTGCAGCCGTGGAAGGTGAAGCGCTCGATGAAACCGGACTGCCCGGTGAACATGCCGACCTTGGCCACGTCACCGTAGATGAACACGTTCTCCCACGGGATGAGCACCTTGTCCAGCACCAGGATGGTGTCGTTCTCGTCCAGCCGGGAGGACAGCGGGTAGTCGAACGGGCTGCCGGTCAGCGCGGACGCGGCCGTGTAGGACTGGCGGCAGATCAGCTTCATACCGGGCGAGTCCATCGGCACGGTGGCCACGAGCGCGAACTTGCGATCCTTGATGGGCAGTCCGTAGTGCGCGATGAAGTTGTAGTGGGTCAGTGCCGAACCGGTCGCCACGACCTTCGCGCCGCTGACGATCACGCCGGCATCGGTCTCGCGTTCCACGTGGACGAACACGTCGGCGACCTCGTCCGGCGGCCGGTGCCGGTCCACCGGCGGGTGCACGATCGCGTGGTTCCAGTACAGGACCTTCTCCTGCGACTCCCGGTACCAGCGGCGCGCGTTGTCGGCGAAGGGGTTGTAGAAGTCGGCGTTCGCGCCGAGCGTGCCGAGGAACGACGCCTTGTAGTCGGGGCTGCGGCCCATCCAGCCGTAGCTCATCCGCGCCCACGCCGCGATCGCCTGCTGGTCGGCCACCAGGTCGTCCGCGTTGTGCGGCGTGGTGTAGAAGCGGTGGGTGTAGCCGCCGGGGCCGCCCGCGTCGGTGGCCGTGGTGAGCACGTCACGGTGCGCCGGATCGTGCAACGCGTCGTAGAGCCGCGCGGTCATCCGCACCGGGTTGCGGAACGCGGGATGCTCGGTCACATCCTTGACCCGCTCGCCGTAGAGGTAGATGGCGCGGTCGTCGCGCAGGCTTTCGATGTACTCGGCGCCGGTGAGCGGCCGGGTCTGCTCGGTCATCTGATCACCGCTCTCGGGTGCTGGCATCGGGTCAGCCGGCCACGTCGAAGACCAGCTCGGCGAGCTGGCGGTTGGCCACGGTCGCGAGGAAGACACTCACTCCGGCGTGGCTGTGCTGGGTCGACATGTCCCGCCAGACCCGCTCGATGCGGGCCCCCGCGCGCACCGCGCTCGACCCCGCGGTCGGGAACAGGTGCTCGGACACCGCGCTCCAGGAAAGCCGGATGGCCTCGCGGCTGATGGTGGACAGCCGCAGGTCCAGCTCACGGGTACACGCCTGCGGCCCGCGTCGCGCCGCTGTGTCCCACTGCCGCACCGCGTCGTGCAGCGCCGCGGCCGCGGCCGCGATCCGGCCCGCGGCCTCGCCGTAGTGGGTCTGGAAGTCCGGGTTCTCCGCGCGGAGCGTGATCGGCGGGAACGTCGTGCTGCGGCTGCGCATCAGGTCGGCGTAGGCGTCCAGTGCGCCGGTGGCCATGCCGACCGCCAGCGCGCCGAGCTGGAACTGCAGCGAGCTCAGCACCCCGCCGCCGTACAGGGGGTTGCCGTGCAGCTCGCGCCCGGGCGTGCCGTCGGCGACGCTCGTCAGGCCGAGGTGCGTGCCCGGCAAGGCACGGTGCTCGGGAACGTGCACCTTCTCGATCGCGATGCTGTGCGAGCCGCTGCCCTTCAGGCCGAGCTGCGCGCCCCAGTCGTCCAGGCGCGTCCACTGTGCCCTGGGCACGGCGAACATCATCGGCGCCGGCGGCTCGCCCTCCTCGCCCGCCACCAGGGTGTGGCCGATGAAGTAGGTGGCGTAGGGGGAGCCGGAGCAGTAGCCGTGCACGCCGTCGACGATCCAGCCGCCGTCTTCGGCCCGCTCCGCGAACCCGACCGGCGCGACCGTGGCCGGGCAGATGAAGTCGCCCCCGGCGAACAGCTCGTCCTGCGCCGCTTCGTCGAACAGTGTGGCGGCGGCGAGGGCGTGCGTCGCGCCGAACGCGTACATCCAGGCCGTCGACGGGCAGCCGCGGGCGAGCGCGGACACCACTCGCACGCTGGTGTCCAGGCCGAACTCGTAGCCGCCGTAGCGCCGGGGCACCAGCAGCCGGTACAGGCCGGCGCCGAGGAACTCGTTGTGCGTGTCCAGCGCGTAGTACCCGCGCTGCTCGGTTTCCGCTTGCCGGTCCACGAGGGTCGCCGCGATCCGCTCCGCGCGGACGACGACGTCGTCCGCGGTCAATCCCGGCTCCGGTGGGGACGGGTGGCCGTTCGCCGACACGCTCCAGGCGGTTGTCATGTCCGGTACATCCCTTCGGAGAGCCCTGATCCGCACCGCACCCGAGCATCACATCGCGGCCGGGCACGGACATCCTTGTGAATGCGGTGTTCTCGTAACCGGAAAGCGACCCTCGCCGCACGGCAGAAGAAGAACAGTCCTCGACGGTGCGGTCGGCGTGCCGAAATACGTTGCGCCGCAACCAGGTTCCGCCGCCGGTCACCCGACCGGCACGGGAGGAGATGCGCACGCGTCCCCCGCGGCGGCAGTCTCGGAGTCGAACATCCACGGACGCCCACGCGGTTTCGAGCGACTTCCTTTCCTTGCTTGGAGGATATCTTGGCCACCACGATCCCGACCCGCGAGGAAATCGTGCGCAAGGTGTCGGACCTGATCCCGTCCCTGCGCAAGCAGTCGCTGTGGGCCGAGGAAAACCGCCGGCTGCCCGAAGAGACCATCGAGGCACTGGCCGACGCCGGCGTGTTCAAGTTGCGGCGGCCCAAGCACTTCGGCGGGTACGAGGCGGACACCACCACGCTCACCGAGGTCGCGACCGAGCTGGGCCGCGGGTGCGCCTCCACCGCCTGGGTGGCGTCGGTGTACTGGATTCCGACCTGGATGGCGTGCCAGTTCCCGGACGAAGTCCAGGAAGAGGTCTTCTCGACCCCGGACACGCGCATCTGCGGCACGCTGAGCCCGTCGGCGATGGCCACGCCGGCCGACGGCGGCATCGTCGTGAACGGCAAGTGGGGCTTCATCAGCGGCGCCCACCACGCGCAGTGGCAGGAGATCATCGCGATCCTCGTCCCGCCGGACGGCGAGCCGTACCCGGTGATGGCGCTGGTGCCGCTGTCGGACCTGCTGGTCGTCGACGACTGGGACACCTCGGGCCTGCGCGGCACCGGCAGTATCAGCACGTTCGCGAAGGACCTGTTCGTGCCGCAGGAGCGGGTGCTGCCGCTCCCGGTGGTCCTGTCCGGCCAGAGCGCGTCCAAGCGCAACGCGAACTCGCCGATCTACCGCGCCCCGCTGATGCCGGTGGCGGCGGCGTCCTCGACCGGCGCGATCGTCGGCATGGCCCGCGGCGCCATGGACGTCTTCCAGAACCGCCTGCCCGACCGCAAGATCACGTACACGAACTACGACAGCCAGCGCGAGGCGCCGATCACCCACTTCCAGGTGGCTGAAGCGGCGCTGAAGACCGACCAGGCGGCGTTCCACGCGTGGCGCGCGGGCAACCTCGTGGACCGCAAGTGCGAAGAGGGCACGGAGTGGAAGCTCGAGGAGCGGGCCCGCACGCGCGCCGACGTCGGCAGCGTGATCCAGCTGGCCAAGGAGGCGATCGGCATCCTGGCCAACGCGAGCGGCGGGACGTCCATCTACAAGGGAATCCCGATCCAGCGCATCTACCGCGACATCCTGACGGTCAACCAGCATGCGCTGATGCACCCGAACACGAACTTCGAGCTCTACGGCCGGGTCCTGTGCGGCCTCGAGCCCAACACGCTCTACATCTAGTCCGGGCCCGGGGACGTCCGCGCCCCGACGAAGAAGCCGCCGTGGCGGCCTGACCCGCGAGGGGCCGTTGTCCGTGCCGCGGACAACGGCCCTTCTGCTAGGGGGAGGTTCGATGCTGGTCAGTGTCACGGGCGGCACCGGGTTCGTCGGCGCGCACTCGGTCGCGGCGCTGCTCGGGGCGGGCCACCGCGTCCGCCTGCTCGTCCGCGACGAAGCGGGCGTGGAACGGGCATTCGCGCCGCTGGGCGTGGATTCCGCGGCGGTGGACGTGGTCACGGGCAGCGTGCTCGACCCGTTCAGCGTGGACCGCCTGGTGCGCGGCGCGGACGCGGTCCTGCACGCGGCAGCGGTCTACTCGTTCGACAGCCGGGCCCACCGCGAGCTGGCCCGCACCAATGTCGCCGGCACCGAACGGGTGCTGGAAACGGCACGCCGCGCCGGGACCAGCCGGATCGTGTACGTGTCCAGCTTCGGCGCGCTGCTCCCCGCGCGGACCCTCGGCCCGGACTCGCCGGTCGGCCGTCCCCGCGAGACGTACCTGGCGGCCAAGGCCGCGGCCGAGTCCGTCGCGCGTGCCCATCAGGCCGCGGGCGTCCCGGTGACGATCACGTACCCGCCCGCCCTGCTCGGCCCGCACGACCCCAAGCTGGGCGACCAGGCCACCCGGCTCCGCAACACCCTGCGCGGGCTGATGCCGGTGTGGCCGTCGGGCGGCCTCCCACTCGGCGACGTCCGAGACACGGCCGCCCTCCACGCGGAGCTGATCAGCGGCCGAGGCCCGGCCGGAAACCGCCACTTCGCCCCCGGCCGCTACCTGACCACCCGCCGATTCGTGGCGACGCTGCGCGAGGTCACGGGCCGCCCCCTGCCGACGGCGTACCTGCCGGCCCACGCAATGCTGCCCCTCGGCGCGCTGATGGGCCTGGTGCAGCGAGTGTGGCCATGGCACATCCCGGCCGAGTACGGCGCGATCTACACATGCGCGTGCGCGGCCCGCGTGGCCGAAGAGGCAAGCGCCCGCCCCGGCCGACCGACGGAGGAGACGTTCGCCGACACGGTCCGCTGGCTGCACGACGCGGGCCTGCTGTCGGCCCGCGCGGTCGGCACGATAGCGGCCGCCGGCCGGCGCGCGGCCTGACCGGCGCGAAGGTCGCTCCGGCGGGTTCTTGGCTGCTCGTCGCTGATTCGAGCGCGACTGCCTGAACCGTCCTCATCGGACACCGCAGGTCGCCTCGTGGTCAGCGCCGTGGTGACCGCGGCCGGGCCTGCCGCGAACCACGGCCCGGCGGGTTCGCTGTGCGGGCGGACCGCCTCGGGCCCGGCCGTGCCAGCTCGTCTGTGATCGCGCTTTGACCCGTGACGCTTCGGCGTTTCCTCTTCGGATGCCGCTTCGCTCGCCGCTGGCGCTCCACAACTGGGGTGAACATCGCTGTTGCGGCCGCGTGTCCGAACCGTTATGCGGCCTGCGGTGGATCCTCCGAGCCGCGGGTTGGTAGGACTGTCCTCGGCACGGTTGGAGCGCCGTTCCCGGAGGCCTCCGGGAACGGGCTGCTGTCCGGCAGATAACCGGCGCGGTGTCGGCCGGTCCGGCGGGCTCGCTCGGAAAGGCGGGTGAGCTTGAGGATGTGGCGTTGCACGAGCCCTGCCCGCCGGGCTTCGGCGAAGGCTGCGCGTGCCGTGTTGTTGGTGCGCCGGCGCTGATGTCGTTCCGGTTCGTTCTCGTCCACAATGGTCTCCTCGGTCGCCGCGCATCCGCGGTCGCTGTCGCTGACTGTGATGGGTTGGTTTCACCCGTGCGTTCAGGCCGCGTTAGGTGGCGGTTTTCCTGCGGGGAGTTTCGGCCGGATGGCGGCGGATGTTCGCCCGATCGGGGCTGGGTGGCCGCGGACGCGGGTGCATCCACTGTGGCCGTAAAGGGTGTGGGCTCGGTCACGCGTCTTGGATGCGCCGTGCGCGTTTCGCGCACGGCTTCCCGAAGGCGCCCCCGGCAGGACTCGAACCTGCGACCTAGAGATTAGAAGGCTCTTGCTCTATCCAGCTGAGCTACGAGGGCCGGCGCCGACGACCTCTGCCGGCCGCGCCGGTTTCCCGGCTTGGGCAGCTTAGTCGTCGCCATCCTCTCGATCGTTCGACACCGGCGAATCGTTTCAGTCTCGATCGACGTAATCCGGGACTTCGGCGAAGAGGACGTCACGGCACGGCAACGGTCGTGGCTGCTGTGTTCGACTGACCCCGCTGGGTGATGGTGGTGTGGACCTCTTCCGGTTCGGGACGGATTCGGGTGGGCGCCACCGGCGCTGTGCTGAGGGGATGGCCCCGGTAGCTCGGACCTCCGCCGCCTCGGGAAGGTGCCGCCGCCGCGCTGAGGACGGGTTCATGTGGCCTGGACCGGAACAGCGCTGGTGGACCCGTGGGCGCGCCCTGCCGCAAGGACGCGCCCACGGGGTGGGGCCGCTGTCGGGAGCAGCGGCCCCGGACGGGCCCGGCCGCCGCCGCGAGCCGGCTCCCCCCTTGGTGCGGACGGCGGTGCGGGCCCAGCTCAGGACGTCACTCCCAGATCTGGATCCCCCTGACCAGGAAGGGCGCGTCCGGGACGAACGTGCCACCACCCGGATAGGTGACGAAATCTCCCTCGGTCGAGCATTCCTCGCTCTGGTAAACCGTGACGTCCCGCGTCAGCAGATTCGCGAATGACGATCCGGAGAACCCCTCGGGCAGGGGAATGCATTCCCCGGGATTCGCCGTGCGCAGGTCGAAACGCTGGGTGTCGCCGCCGTAGTCGTTGGCCGACCACAGGCAGAACTCGCCTTTCTGGCACCCCGGGTCAGACGCGGCCTGAGCCGTTCCGACGCTGGTCATCAGCCCCAGTGCGGCCAGGACCAGCAGGTGCGGCAGCCGGGCGCGGAGACGGCGTGAAGACATGGTGTGGATTTCCCCTCTGGATTCGCGGCTTTCGGGAGCCGCGGTGAACTGGTGATTCCAGATTGGCGGGTGGGGGGAGGTTTGTCAGCCCGCCTTTTCGATTCTGTGGACAACCGCCGGGGCGGGAGCCGGTTGTCCACAGATCCGCGAACGGTCTTGCCGGCGAGCTGTGCCGGTGCTACGCGGGTCCCGTGCTGGCCCGCACGACCAGCGAAACCGGCACTTCGGAAGGCGGAGGCACGTCGCCGCCGTCCAGCAGCCGCAGCACCAGCTCCCCGGCGATCCGGCCCTTGGCCGCGAGGTCCTGCCGGACCGTGGTGAGCGGCGGCGCGGACCACGACGCCGGCGGGCTGTCGTCGAACCCGACCACCGAAAGCTCGGCGGGCACGCGGATCCCGAGCTGCGCCGCCGCGGCGAGCACGGCCAGCGCGAGCTGGTCGGACATGCACAGCAGCGCGGTCGGCCGCGGCGTCCGCCCGAGCAGCGCGAACGCCCCGGCCATCGCGCTCTCCGCGCTGAGCCCGGCCGCCTCCTCGACGACGACCGCAGCCGCCCCCAGCTCGCCGAGGTAGCCGGCCAGCCGCTCCCGGGTGTCGCGGAACGCGGCGGCCGCGGCCGAGTCCACGGAAAGCGGCCCCCCGCCGGGCCGGACGCGGCTGCACGCGGCGAAGATGCCGAACCGCTCGTGCCCCAGGTCCAGCAGGTGCCGCGCCGCGAGCGCCGCGCCCACCCGGTCCTGGCAGCCGACCAGCGCCGCGCCGGGCAGCTGCGGCTGGTCGATCACCACCAGCGGCAGTCCTCGCGCCCGCACCGCGTCCAGCGCCGGCGTGCCGTCGGCCAGTGAGTACGCGACCGCGACGTCCGCCTGCGCGGCCAGCACGCGCGCGGCGGGCGGCCCGCCGTCCCGGCCGCCCGGCAGGAGCAGCAGGGCGTGCCCGTGCGGGTCGGCCACGCGCGCCAAGGCGTCCAGCGTCAGCGACAGCGCCGGGTCGGAGAACGCCGTCGACAGCGAAGTGTCCAGCAGGACCGCGATCGCGCCGGTCCGGCTGGTCGCGAGGCTTCGCGCGGTCGGGTCCGGGCCCGCGTAGCCGAGCTCGGACGCCGCCCGCAGGACCTCTTGCCGCAGCTGTGCCGACAGCTGGTCAGGCCGGTTGTAGGCGTTGGAGACCGTGGCTCGCGAGACGCCGACGGCGACAGCGACGTCGTCGAGCGTGGGACGGCGGCGCCGGGTCATCCGCGCAGTGTAGCCATGGACATTCTGAAGCGCTTCAGTCACGCTGGAGCCATGCAGCGGGATCGGCTCGCGGTGTTCACCGTCTTCGCGCTCAACGGGCTCGCGCTGGGCTCCTGGGCGTCCCGCACGCCCGCGCTGGCGGCGCAGGTGCACGCGGCACCCGGCGTTTTCGGCCTGGCCCTGCTGGGCGCGAGCGTCGGGATGCTCGCCGCGGCGTCGGTGTCCGGCCGGATCATCGAGCGGCTGGGCGCCCGCGCGGTCGTGGCCGGGAGCACCGCGCTCGCGGCCGCCTCGCTGGTGCTGGTCGGCTTCGCGCCGGACGTGCCGCTGCTGGCCGGCGCGCTGCTCGTGATCGGCGCGAGCGTCGGGTTGCTCGACGTCGCCATGAACGTCGCCGCCGTCGCCGTCGAACGCCGGGCAGGCAAGCCGCTGATGCCGGTGTTCCACGCGGGGTTCAGCTTCGGCGCCCTCGCCGGTTCGCTGGCCGCGGGCCTCGCCGCCGCCCACGGGTGGTCGCCGGGACGGCACCTGACGGTGGCCGCCGTCGTCGCCGTCGCCGTGCTGCTGCTCGTGATCCGCGCGGTCCCCGGCAGCCGGCCCGAGCACAGCGAAGAAGGCACGCCGAGCCGGGCGCCGATCCGCCGTCCGGTGCTGTGGCTGCTCGCCGCCGTCGCGTTGTGCTCGGCGATCGCCGAGGGCGCGTCGTCGGACTGGTCCGCGCTGCTGATGTCGGTCGAACGCGGCGTGGGCCAGGGTGCCGCGGCGCTCGCGTTCGCCGGGTTCCAGCTGGTCATGGCCCTGACCCGGCTCGCCGGTACGTACGCGCAACGCCGCTTCGGCCCTGCCCGCTGCCTGGCCGCGGGGTCGGTGCTCGCCGCCGTCGGCCTGCTCGCCGCGGCAACGATCCCGGTCGCCGCGGTCGGTTACGCCGGGTTCGCGCTGGCCGGCGCGGGCCTGGCCGCCTCGTTCCCGATGGCCCTCAGCCTGGCCGGCGACGCCGGGAAGCGCGGCGACGGCACCGGCGGCGAGCGCGAGATCGGCTTCGTCACGGCCATCGCCTACACCGGGTTCCTCGCCGGTCCGCCGATCGTCGGCGGCATCGCGCAGGTGACGGACTACGGCATGGCGTTCGGGTTCGTCGCGGTGGTCGCCGCGCTGATCCTGCCCGCAGCCCTTGGCGCCCGGCGCGCGCGGGACCGGGAGGAAGCCGCACTGACGGTCGAATCGTGACGCAACGCCGGGATCCGGGCGCTCGGCCGCGCGTCTCTTCCGTACGGGCCCCCTACCGCCGTGGCCCCGTTGACAGTGCGGAACCGGGCGCGGCAAGCTGAGCGCGTCGTAAGCTGAAATGAATGTGCCGACGTTACGAGTTCAGGTGGGCTGGTCAGGGTAGGGGCCCTGACCCGGGGAGGACGTCGTGAGGGTTGTGCTGCTCGGCGGCGCGGGGGCGCTCGCCGGCGGAGCCGGGCTGCCGCTCGTGCAAGGGGCGGTGCCGAGGTTCGTGCTCGTGCCGGTCGCGTTCCGGCTCGCGCTGTTCCTGCAAGCGGTCTGGGCCGGCGGCCCGCCGGGCGCGCCGGTGCTCGGCCTCACCATCGCGCTCTACCTGGTGCCGAACCTGGCCGAGGTGGCCTGGGTCTTCCACCGCAGCACCGGCATCCGGCCGGTGCTCGCCGCCGACACCGCGTACACGCTCGTCACGAGCTTGGCCGCGGCGATGTTCGCACCCGGCCTGCTCGCCCTGACCTGGCCGAACATCATGGGCACGGTCATGGTCTGGACGTTGCTGCGCGGCGCTCCGGCGGGAGCGATCGCGATCTCCGGCGCGGTGCTCCTGCGCTACGGCATGGCCGCGGTGTCCGGCACGTCCGCGCCCGCAACGTGGATCGTGCTCGCCCTGGTCGCGGCCGCCGCGACGGCGCTGGCGATCGTCCTGCTCGTCGCCGGCGCGATGCGATTCGCGCACCGGCTGGGGGAGCAGCGCGGCCGGGCCGCCGAACGGGAGCGGCACCGGCGCGACCTGCACGACACGGTCCTGCAGGTGATGGAGTCGATCGCGCTGCCGGCCCCCCGCGACGGCCTCGACCCGGTGGGCAGCCTCGACCAGGTCCGCCGCATCGCCCGCGCGCACGCTCTGCGCCTGCGGCTCAGCCTCGACGGCGACGAGCCCGCCGAGCCGGGCGGCCTCGAGCACCGCCTCGGCGCGCTGGCGGTCGAGATGACGGCGGAGGGCCTGCGCGTGGACCTCGTCGCGCTCGCGAAGCCCGCCGAAGTCCCCGAGAGCGTCGTCAACTCGTTGCACGACGCGGCTCGCGAAGCGCTGCGAAACACGTTGAAGCACGCGAAGACGCTGAAGGCCGTCATGTGCCTCGAAGAGCACAACGGGATCGTCACGGTGTCCGTGCGCGACCACGGGACGGGCTTCGACGCCGGGGCGCACCGCGCCGGGTTCGGCATCGAGAACTCGATCCACGCGCGAATGGCCGAGATCGGCGGCACCGCGCGCATCGACTCGGCGCCGGGCCAGGGCACCCGGGTCGTGCTGACCGCGCCGTTAGAGCTGGGTTTCGCCGTCGGGTGAGTCGCGCCACTGCGCGAACGGACGGTCCAGCGCCCACTTGCCGTCCTGCTCGTCGAGGACGCGGTATTCGCAGGTCCCCGGGTTGGACAGCGACTCGAACAGCTCGGTGCTCCAGCCGAAGAGCCGTCGGCACAGCAGTCGCAGCGTGAGCCCGTGGGACACGATCAGCACCGTCTCCGGGTGACGTTCGTCGCGCAGGCGCAGGTCCGAGAGGAACGCCGCCACGCGGTCGTCGACGTCCGCGCCCGACTCGCCGAAGGGCAGCCGGTAGAAGAAGTGCCCGAACTGGTGGCGCCGCGCCTTCTGGACCTCCTGGTCGGCCGGGTCCTGGAGATTGCCCCAGTCCTGTTCGCGCAGCCGTGGCTCCTGCAGCAGCCGCTCGCACGACGCCTCGATGTCCAGCAGCCGCAACGTTTCCCGCGTGCGCAGGTACGGGCTGACGTAGACGGCGGGCCGCTCCCCGTCGAGCAGCCGGGCGATCTCCGGCGCGACCGCGCGGGCCTCGCGTTCGCCCTTCGTGGTCAGCGGCAGGGCGTGGTCGGGGATCCGCGTGTAGGCCAGCTCGTCGACGTTGCCGAGCGACTCGGCGTGCCGCAGCAGGATCATTCGCACGCTCCCATCCTGCCCGTCACACGGGCCTGACCGGGGCTGGGCATACCCTCAGTGGCGTGTCCGCGACGAAATCCGACGTCCCCACCCAGCGCCGGGCCAGTGTGCTGCCCCTGCTCGCGGTCGGCGTGCTGCTGGCCGCCGTCGTCGCGATCGGGCTGATCGCGCTCACCGGCGGGGCCGGCTACGTCATCGCCGGCCTGCCGGATCCGGGCCTGGTGACCAAGTACGGCATCACGGTCATGCGCGTGCTGTCGGAGGCCGCGTCGGTGATCTGCGTCGGGTCGCTGCTGCTGGCCGCGTTCCTGGTGCCGCCGCAGAAGTCCGGCACGCTCGGCCCCGAGGGCTACGGTGCCCTGCGCGCGGCCGGGATCGCCGCCTGGGTGTGGTTCGCCGCGGCGCTGCTGTCGGTCGCCTTCACCGCCGCCGACACCGCCGGGAAGCCGTTCGGCGACGTCCTGGATCCGCAGACGCTGCTCGACCTCGTCGGCGCCATCGAGCAGCCGAAGGCCTGGTTGTGGACCGCCCTGATCGCCGTGCTCGTCGCACTCGGCTGCCGGCTCGCGCTCTCGTGGGGCTGGACGGCGGTGCTGTTCTTCCTGGCCGTCGGCGGCCTGGTCCCGGTCGCGGTCACCGGGCACTCCGCGAGCGGCGGCTCGCACGACGTCGCCACCAACAGCCTCCTGTTCCACCTCGTCGCCGCGTCCCTCTGGGTCGGCGGCCTGATCGCGGTGCTGGCGCTGGGCTACCGGCGCGGGAACCACCTGAGCCTGGCGGCGCAGCGGTTCTCGCGGCTCGCGCTGGTGTGCTGGATCGTGATGGCGATCTCCGGCGTGATCAACGCGCTGGTGCGGATCGAGCTGAACGACCTCTTCACCACCGACTACGGCCTCCTGGTCGTCGCCAAGACGGTCGCCCTGCTGCTGCTCGGCGTCTTCGGCCACCAGCAGCGGCAAAAGGGCGTCAAGGACCTCGTCGACGGCAGGGGCGGCGCGCAGCTGCTGCGCCTGGCGGCGGTCGAGATCCTGATCATGTTCGTCACGATCGGGATCGCGTCCGGACTGGCCAGGACGCCGCCACCGGCGGACGCGATCACCCAGCCGTCCACCACCGAGCTGCTCATCGGCTACAACCTCGACGGCGCGCCGACGGTGTGGCGGCTGCTCTTCGACACCCGCTTCGACCTCGTGTACGGGACGCTCGCGCTCGTCCTCGGCGGCCTGTACCTCGCCGGCGTGCAGCGGCTGCTGCGCCGCGGCGACACCTGGCCGGCCGGCCGCACGGCCGCCTGGATCGTCGGCTGCGTCGTGCTGCTGATCGCGACGTCGTCGGGGATCGGCCGCTACTCGCCGGCGATGTTCAGCGTGCACATGGGCAGCCACATGCTGCTGTCGATGGTGGCGCCGGTGCTGTTCGTGCTCGGCGGACCGGTGACGCTCGCGCTGCGCGCCCTGCCGGCCGCCGGCCAGGACACCCCACCGGGGCCGCGCGAGTGGATCGTCGCGGCGGTGCACTCGCCGGTGTCGCGGTTCCTGACCCATCCGGTGGTCGCGCTGCTGCTGTTCGTCGGCTCGTTCTACGCGCTGTACTTCTCCGGCCTGTTCGACAACGCGCTGAACTACCACTGGGCGCACCTGGCGATGAACGCGCACTTCCTGCTCGCCGGGTACGTCTTCTACTGGCCGGTGATCGGCGTCGACCCGGCGCCGCGGCGGATCCCGTACCTCGGCCGGCTCGGCATGATGTTCGCCGCCATGCCGTTCCACGCCTTCTTCGGCGTGATCCTGATGAGCAAGCAGACCGTGATCGGGCAGGCGTTCTACAGCCAGCTGCACCTGCCGTGGGTGGCGGACCTGCTCACCGACCAGCGGCTCGGCGGCGGCATCGCGTGGGCGTCGGGCGAGCTGCCGGTGCTGCTGGTGCTGATCGCGCTGCTGGTGCAGTGGTCGCGCCAGGACGAGCGCGAGGCGAAGCGGCGTGACCGGCGCGAAGCGGCGACGGGCGACGAGGAGCTGAACGCCTACAACGCGATGCTGAAGAACCTCGCCGAGGGCAAGCGACCCTCGGGTTCCAGTTGAGGTTGAGGTCTCGTCGGACGCCCGGAAACAGCGCTTCCGGTGATCCCGGGCTGACATTCGGTAGTCCGACGGTGACCGGCGTCAGGCCGCGATCAGGTGCGCTCTACGATCGTGCGTATGGCCGAGTTCATCTACACCATGAAGAAGGTGCGCAAGACCGTCGGGGACAAGGTCATCCTCGACGACGTCAGCACCGCGTTCTACCCCGGCGCCAAGATCGGCGTGGTGGGGCCGAACGGTGCCGGTAAGTCCACCGTTCTCAAGATCATGGCGGGGATCGAGCAGGCCAGCAACGGCGAAGCGTTCCTCCAGCCGGGCGCGAGCGTCGGCATCCTCATGCAGGAGCCGGAGCTCAACGAGGAGAAGACCGTCCGCGGGAACGTGGAAGAGGGCCTCGGCGAGATCAAGACCAAGCTGGACCGCTACAACGAGATCGCCGAGCTGATGGCGACCGACTACAGCGACGCCCTGATGGAGGAGATGGGCCAGCTCCAGGAGGAGCTGGACCACGCCGACGCCTGGGAGCTCGACTCGACCGTCGAGCAGGCCATGGACGCGCTGCGCTGCCCGCCGGCCGAGGAGGGCGTCTCGCACCTGTCCGGTGGTGAGCGCCGCCGCGTCGCGCTGTGCAAGCTGCTGCTGTCCGCGCCGGACCTGCTGCTGCTCGACGAGCCCACCAACCACCTGGACGCCGAGAGTGTCCTGTGGCTGGAGCAGTTCCTCTCCCGCTACGCCGGCGCCGTCCTCGCCGTCACCCACGACCGGTACTTCCTCGACAACGTCGCCGAGTGGATCATGGAGATCGACCGCGGCCGCGTCGTCGGCTACGAGGGCAACTACTCGACGTACCTGGAGAAGAAGCGCGAGCGCCTCGAGGTCCAGGGCAAGAAGGACATGAAGCTCGCGAAGCGCCTGAAGAGCGAGCTCGAGTGGGTGCGGTCCAACGCCAAGGCCCGCCAGACGAAGTCCCGGTCGCGCCTCGACCGCTACGAGGAGATGGCCGCGGAGGCGGACAAGCACCGCAAGCTCGACTTCGAAGAGATCCAGATCCCGCCGGGCCCGCGGCTGGGCAACGTCGTGGTCGAGGTCGAGAAGCTCAAGAAGGGCTTCGACGACCGCGTCCTCATCGACGGCCTGTCGTTCGACCTGCCGCGCAACGGCATCGTCGGCGTCATCGGCCCGAACGGTGTCGGCAAGACGACGCTGTTCAAGACCATCGTCGGGCTCGAGGAGCCGGACGACGGCGTGGTCAAGATCGGCGAGACGGTCAAGCTGTCCTATGTGGACCAGAACCGCGGCGGGATCGACCCGAAGAAGACCGTGTGGCAGGTCGTCTCCGACGAGCTGGACTACATCCACGTCGGCCAGACCGAAATGCCGTCGCGCGCGTACGTCAGCGCGTTCGGCTTCAAGGGCCCGGACCAGCAGAAGCCGGCGGGTGTGCTCTCCGGCGGTGAGCGCAACCGGCTCAACCTGGCGCTGACGCTCAAGCAGGGCGGGAACCTGATCCTGCTCGACGAGCCGACGAACGACCTGGACGTCGAGACGCTGGGCTCGCTGGAGAACGCGCTGGAGCAGTTCCCCGGCTGCGCCGTCGTGATCTCCCACGACCGGTGGTTCCTCGACCGGGTCGCGACGCACATCCTGGCCTGGGAAGGCACCGACGAGAACCCCTCGCAGTGGTTCTGGTTCGAGGGCAACTTCGAAGGGTACGAGAAGAACAAGGTGGAGCGGATGGGCGCCGAGGCCGCCCGCCCGCACCGTGTCACCCACCGCAAGCTGACCCGCGACTGAGGGGGCGGGTTTCCCCGTGGAAGCCAGCAAGCAGCACCGGACGGGCCCGCTCTCGCGCACCGAGAGCGGGCGCTCCGGCAATGCCGGGGGAACCCTCTCCGCGGTCGGACGGCTCATCGAGCGAGCGGACGCGCTGCACCTGCGCGCGCCCGAACTCGCGCTGGTCCTCGGGGAGCGCGCGGCCGCGCTTTCGGAAGCGGCCGGGGCGGACGAGCAGTGGATCCGGGCCGAGAGCCTGGTCGTGTCCGCGCGCGTCCGGCTCGGCGACCGGCCGGCCACGGTGGCCCGGGCGGTCGCGGCCCTGCGCGCGGCCGAGCACGCCGGCTACGGCGACATCGCCGCCCGGCTGCGCATCGATCTCGCCGTGTGCGCCCGCAGCCTGGGCGTGCCGCTGACCGGGCTCGCCGCATTGCGGCCCGTCCTCACCGACCCGGTCGTCTCGCCGGTGCACCGCGCCGCCGCGCTGACCCACCTGGTCGGCTGCCTCGGCTTGCTGGGGCGGAAGGCGGAACTGGACCGGGTGCTCGTCGAGGCGGACAAGCTCGTCCTCGGCGACGAGTCACTGGGCGCCGACACCCAGCTGCTGGTGCGGGCGCTGCTGCGCGTCGGCACGGCCGCGCACCGCCGCCGGCACGGAGATCTGACCGCGGCGGCCGACGCCGCCCGGACCGGCCTGGGTTTCCTGGAGAAGCTCGACAACCCGGCCGACGACGGCGGGCTCGTCCGGATCCGGCTGGTGCTGCTGCTGGTGAGCACGTTGCTCGACCGCGGCGACGCCGAAATGGCGTACGAGATCGCCGAACCGATCCTGGCCGAGCCGGTGCGGGCGGCGGGCGTCGCGCCGATGGGCTGGCTGCGGCTGGCCGTCGCGACGCGCATCCACCTGCCCGCGGGCGCCGGCGAGGCGGCGACCGAGCTGGTCCGCGAAGCCGTCGCGAGCACCGACCGGCACGGGCTGTCCGCGGTCACCGCGCGGTTGTGGCTGGAGCTGGCGCAGCTGGAGGAGCGGTTCGGGCATGCCGAGGAGGCCATCGCGTGCCTGTACCGCTCGCGGGCGGCCGAGCAGCTCCACGCGCGGGCCCGGCGGCAGGCGTGCAGCGTGCTGGCCGGCGAGTTCGGCACGGGGGAGCCGGCGTCGGTCGACCTGGACGAGGTGTTGAAGGCCGTGCCGTCGCGGCCGGTCCCGGTGGCCGCGGCCGCGCCTGCCGAGCCGGTGGACTCGCCTGCGCCGGCCTGGTCGTTCGGACGCGAGGAACCGCCGAAGTCCGAGCCTCGGCAGCCGGCGCCGGCGTGGTCGTTCGAACGGCCGCGGGTGACCGCCGACGCGGCCGAGACGTCGGTGATCCCCGCGGTGCGGGACGAGCCCCTCGTGCGTCCCGAGCCGGTCGTCGTGGAGCGGCGGCGGCCCGAGCCGGCCGAGGCGCAGCCGCCGGGCCGGCGGCGGGCGCCCGAGGTCCAGGCGGAGCCGATCGAGGTGAAGTCGGTTCCGGCCGAGCCGGTACGGCGGCGGGAGCCGGAGCCCAGCGAGGCGAAGTCGGTTCCCGTGGAGCCGGCACGCCGATGGGAGCCGGAGCCGATCGAGGCGAAGTCGGTTCCCGTGGAGCCGGCACGCCGATGGGAGCCGGAGCCGATCGAGGTGAAGTCGATTCCGGTCGAGCCGGCACGTCGGCGTGCGCCGGAGCCGATCGAGGTGCGGTCGGCGTCCGTCGACCCGCCGTGGCGGCGTGAGTCGCCCCGCCAGGCGCAGCCGGTTCCGGCGGCCGCGCCGGAACCGGCCGACGCGCAGCCGTCCGGACGACGGCGCGCGCCGGAGTTCCCCGCCGAGCCGATCGAAGTCCGCACCGAAACCCACGGCGAACCGGCCGAGGTCCGGGCTGCCGTTTCCGAGCCACCGGCGCCGGCGGAAAGCGAGAAGCCCAAGTTCTCGTGGGCGGCGCTCGCCGAGTCGCGGCTGCGGGAGACCGCCGCCGAACGCGAGTCCGCGCCGACGCGCATCACGCCCGCGTTGCCGCTCGCGCCGGAGCCCGCCGCCGAGCGGGAGTCGTGGGAGCCGGAGGTGCGGCACGAACCGCAGCCGTCGACCCGGCACGACGCCGAGCACGGCTCGGAAGCCGCCCGGTCGGTGCTGGACCGGCTGGGGATCTCGTCGTCGGGCGGAGCGGGCGGCGGCCGTCGCCGGGCGGAGGACGCGGAGAGCCCGCGCGCCGAGGTGCGTCCCGAGCCCGAGCTGGCCCCGCCGCCGCGGCCGGAGGACGAGCCACCTTCGGTGCCCGACTACCGCGACGAAGCCGAGCCCTGGCTGCCGCGGCTGCGGATGCCACCGTCGCTGGAGCCGATGGAGGACTTCGGCCACTGGACGCCCGCGACGGCCCCGTTCCCGGAGAGCTACGCGCGCGCCATCGCGGAGGACGAGCCCCCACCGGACGCGGGCCTAGCGGACCTGCTGGCCCGCGCGCTGGCCGAGCACCAGGCAGGCACGGCGAGCGCGGCCGCGCTGGTCAAGCAGCTGGGGTCTCAGGACACGGGCCGCCGCAACGGCCACGGCCGCAACGGCCACGGCGCCGAGGTCTCGGACTCCCGCCGCCACGGCTCAGGCGACTGACGGCCCGCCGCACGGCTGCGGCTTCCCGCTGGGACAGCTGGTGTCTTGAAGGACTCGTTCAAGACGCATCGCCGGAACCACCCCCCCCCCCCCGGGGGGCCGAGTTCCCCAAGCGGTTCGAGTCGGCGAACTTTCGAGCCGCACCAAGCTGGCGCCGCGCCGGGCCGCGCCGCTCTGGGACGCGCCGCGCCGGCCGAACAGCGCCTGGGCGAGCAGCGCCGCGCCGCGGCGGGCTCCGCTGAGTCGGGCTTTGCCGTGGAGCGGCGGCCGCGCTGAGCGGTGGGCCGCGCTGAGTTGGGCCAGGCTGCGCCGGGCCGAGCGGCGCTGCGCCGCCGCGAGCCGCGCTGAGTCGGGCTGAGCCGCGCGAACCCCGGCGCCCGACTACCCCGGCTCGTCGCCGAATCGCCGGATTCGCCCCACCCGGCTCGCCTCCGCGACTGCCCGCGTCGGCGAGACACCCCTATTCGTCGCCGACCTGTCCGGCCCGTGACGAGAGTGGGATCCGTCGCACCTCGACGTCGCCGACCGGCCGACACCCTTCGGCGAACGGCGTGTGCCTGGCTCTGCTGAACCGATCATGTTGGCTTCACCGGCCGTAACGTCTGCGGAGCCGGGCTGGTCAACGCCGCGCAGACCTCGGAAACCGAACCCGTCAGTAGCTTGACCGATCATGCGAATCCGCTGGCCCGGAGGGGTTTTTCGACGCTGGGGAACCCCTGGGTCTTCATGTGATCCCCGACCGCGGCGCATTAGTGTGGGGTGGCCGGAGTTCAACGCCGAACCGGCGCGGTGCCACCTCTCGCATACTGGAGTGTTGTTTCACATGAGCTCGACCGGAGTCTCGTCCCCACCCGGAACCGGAGCCGAAACCGAACCCGAATTCGGTCGGCCCTCCGCGGCCAGCCCGGAGCAGATCAGGGACGACCTGATCGACGCCGCCGCCGGACTGGCGCCGGAGATCGGTGAGCTCATCCGGCTCTACTACCGGCACATCCCCGCCGAAGAGATCGTCGGCGACGAGCCCGTCAACCTGGTCGGCGCGGTGCGCTCGCACCTGCAGCTCGCGAAGTCGCGGATGCCCGGCCGCCCGGCCGTGCGGCTGCTGAACCCGACCGTCGCCGAAGACGGCTGGGCGCGCGAAGCCACCGTCGTGCAGGTCGTCACCGACGACATGCCGTACCTCGTCGACTCGATCGCCGCGGAGTTCGCCCGGGACGGCGTGCAGGTGCAGCGGATCGTCCACCCGATCGTCGTCGTCAGCCGCGACCTGACCGGCGAGCTCCAGGAAGTCCACCCGGACGCCGACCCGGCCGACCCGCCCGCGAACTCGGCCGCCGAGTCGTGGATGTACATCGAGATCGACTTCGTCACCGACCCGAACCGCGCCCGCGAGCTCGACAACCGCCTCTCCAGCGTCCTGGGGGACGTCCGCGAGGTCGTCGAGGACGCCGAGAAGATGGCCCAGACGGCCTGCCAGCTCGCGAGCGAACTGGAAACCGAGCCGCCGCACCTGCCGCAGGCCGAGGTCGCCGAGGGCGCCCGCCTGCTGCGCTGGCTGGCCGACGGGCACTTCACCTTCCTCGGCTACCGCCGCTACGAGCTGATCGACAACCCGCACCCGGACTCGGACGAGCCCGCGTTGCGCGCGGTGCTGGCCTCCGGGCTCGGCGTGCTGCGCCAGGACAGCCTGGCCGCCCGCGGTCTCACCGCGGGCCCGGACACCGCCGCGTCCGCGCTCTCGCCGACGCTGCTGGTGCTGACCCAGGCGAGCGCGCCGTCGACCGTGCATCGCCCGGTCTACCCGTACTACGTCGGTGTGAAGACCTTCGACGGCGAAGGCAACGTCACCGGCGAGCACCGCTTCCTCGGCATGTTCACCACCACCGCGCTGCACGAGAACGTCCTCGACATCCCGGTGGTCTGCAACCGGGTCCGCGAGGTCATCCACCGCGCCGGGTTCCCGATGGAGTCGTTCTCCGGCCAGCGGATGCTCGAGGTGCTGCAGAACTGGCCGCGCGCCGACCTGTTCTCCGCCGACACCGACTCGCTGTACTCGACGACGACCGGCGCGATCACGCTGTCCGACCGCCGCCGGCTGCGGCTGTTCCTGCGCCGCGACCCGTACGGCCGCTTCTACTCCTGCCTCGTCTACCTCCCGCAGGACCGCTACACGACGCGGTCGCGGCTGGCGATGCAGGAAGTCCTGCTCGAAGAGCTCGAAGGCACCCAGCTCGAGTACAGCGCGCGGATCGGCGAGACCGTCCTGGCCCAGGTGCACTTCATGGTGCACACCGATCCCGCGCGCCGGCTGGAGCCGGACACGGCGAAGATCCAGGACCGGCTGAACGACGCCGTCCGCAGCTGGGACGACCGGATGGTCGAGGCGGTCCTCGACGAACGCCGTGAGCGCTCGGACGGCGGCGTGGCCGTCGGCGTGCTCGGCGAGGAGTCGGCGACCGAGCAGGGCCAGCGGTACGCGAGCATCTTCCCGGAGGGCTACAAGGAGGACTTCTCCGCCGAGGAGGCGCTGGCCGACCTCCGGTCGCTCGACTCGCTGACCGACGAAGGCGACCTCGCGCTGTCGTTCTACCGGCCGGCCGACGCCGAGCCGGGCGAGCGGCGCTTCAAGCTGTACCTGCGCGGCGAAGGCGTCACCCTCTCGAAGGTGCTGCCGGTGCTGCAGGCCATGGGCGTCGAGGTGGTCGACGAACGGCCGTACGAGCTGCACCGCGAAGACGGCGGCGCCTGCTGGATCTACGACTTCGGCCTGCGCGTCGCGCAGAAGATGCTCGACGAGTCCGACGACCACGCGGTCGAGCAGCTGCGCGGCCGGTTCCAGGACGCCTTCGAAGCCGCCTGGCGCGGGGACGCCGAGGTCGACGGGCTCAACGGCCTGGTCCTGCGCGCCGGGCTGACCTGGCGCCAGGCGGCCGTGCTGCGCGCGTACTCGCGGTACCTGCGCCAGGCCGGCAGCGCGTTCTCCCAGGACTACATCCAGAACACGCTGCTGAACCACACCCAGGTCGCGACGAAGCTGCTGCGGCTGTTCGAGGCCCGGTTCGACCCGCAGCTGGGCGACGCCGACCGCGAGGCCGCCACCGAGGCGCTCGCCGGTGAGCTGAGCGCGATGATCGACGAGGTCACCAGCCTCGACGAGGACCGGATCCTGCGCCGGCTGATGGCCGTCATCCGGGCCACGCTGCGGACGAACTACCACGTGACGGACGCCGACGGGAAGCCGCGGACCTACCTGGCGATCAAGCTCGACCCGGCCGGCGTGCCGGACCTGCCCGAGCCGCGGCCGCGGTTCGAGATCTTCGTGTACTCGCCGCGCGTCGAAGGCGTGCACCTGCGCTTCGGCGAGGTCGCGCGCGGTGGCCTGCGCTGGTCCGACCGGCGCGAGGACTTCCGCACCGAGATCCTCGGCCTGGTCAAGGCGCAGGCGGTGAAGAACGCGGTGATCGTGCCGGTCGGCGCGAAGGGCGGTTTCGTCGTGAAGACGCCGCCGGCCCCGACCGGCGACGCCAGCATCGACCGCGAGGCCCTGCTCAACGAGGGCATCGCCTGCTACCGCATGTTCATCTCCGGGCTGCTCGACCTGACCGACAACCGGATCGAGGGCAAGACCGTGCCCGCGCCGGGCGTCGTCCGGCACGACGCCGACGACTCCTACCTGGTCGTCGCGGCCGACAAGGGCACCGCGAAGTTCTCCGACATCGCCAACGAGATGTCCGCGCGGTACGGCTTCTGGCTCGGCGACGCGTTCGCCTCCGGCGGTTCGGTCGGTTACGACCACAAGGCCATGGGCATCACGGCCAAGGGCGCCTGGGAGAGCGTCAAGCGGCACTTCCGCGAGCTGGGCAAGGACACCCAGACCGAGGACTTCACCGTCGTCGGCATCGGCGACATGATGGGCGACGTCTTCGGCAACGGCATGCTGCTGTCCGAGCACATCCGCCTGGTCGCCGCGTTCAACCACATGCACGTGTTCCTCGACCCGAACCCGGACGCGCCGTCGACGTTCGCCGAGCGCCGCCGGCTGTTCGACCTCCCGCGCAGCTCGTGGGACGACTACGACCGCTCGCTGATCAGCGAAGGCGGCGGGATCTACCCGCGCACGGCGAAGTCGATCCCGATCAGCCCGCAGGTGCGCGCGGCCCTCGGCCTCGACGAGGGCGTCACCGCGCTGGCGCCGATGGACCTGATCCAGGCGATCCTGCTGGCGCCGGTCGAGCTGCTCTGGAACGGCGGCATCGGCACGTACGTCAAGGCGGAGACCGAAACCCACGCGGCCGCCGGCGACAAGGCCAACGACGCCATCCGCGTCGACGGCAAGCAGCTGCGCGTCAAGGTGTTCGGCGAAGGCGGCAACCTCGGCCTCACGCAGCTGGGCCGGATCGAGTTCGCCCGGGGCGGCGGCAAGATCAACACCGACGCGCTGGACAACTCGGCCGGCGTCGACTGCTCCGACCACGAGGTCAACATCAAGATCCTGCTCGACCACCTCGTCCAGACCGGCAAGCTGGAGCGCGAGCAGCGCAACGAGCTGCTGGAGGAGATGACCGACGAGGTCGGCGCGCTGGTGCTCAAGGACAACTACCGGCAGAACGCCGTCCTCGGCGTCAGCCGGGCGCACGCCGCGCCGATGGTGTCGGTGCACGCCCGCCAGGTCCAGGCACTGGTGTCCGCGGGTGCGTTCGACCGCAAGCTCGAAGCACTGCCGAGCAACTCGGAGTTCCGCGAGCTGGAGAAGGCGGGCAAGGGCCTCACGTCGCCGGAGCTGGCGACCCTGCTCGCGCACGTCAAGCTGGAGCTGAAGGACGAGCTGCTGGCCAGCGACCTGCCCGACTCGAAGGTGTTCGCCGGCCGGCTGTCGGAGTACTTCCCGAAGCCGCTGCGCGAGCGGTTCACCGACGCGATCGGCGAGCACCCGCTGAAGCGCCAGATCATCACCACGATGATCGCCAACGAGGTCGTCGACGGCGGCGGCATCTCCTTCGTCTACCGGCTGATGGAGGAGATGAGCGCCACGGCGACCGACGCGGTGCGCGCGTACGCCGTCGTGACGCGGGTGTTCGACCTGCCGGCCCTGTGGGCGGAGATCGACGCGCTGGACAACGTCGTGCACACCGACGTCGCCGACGCGATGGTGCTGGAGACGCGGCGGCTGCTCGACCGGGCCGCGCGCTGGTTCCTCACCAACCGGCCGCAGCCGCTGGCGCCGCTGTCGGAGATCAAGCGCTTCGGCCGGGTGCTCGGCGAGCTGGTGCCGAAGATCGGCGACCTGCTGCGCGGCCGCGAGGCGGAGTCGGTGCAGAAGCACGTGGAGGAGCTGATCGCCGCGAACGTGCCCGAGGGGCTGGCCCGCCGCGTCTCGCTGCTGCTGCACACCTACGGCCTGCTCGACGTCACCGAGGTGGCCGAGCTGGCCGAGCAGCAGATCGGCGTGGACGCCACGCACAGCCCGGCCGAGACCGCGGAGCTGTACTACGCGCTGTCGGATCACCTGGGCATCGACAAGATGCTGACCGAGATCAGCGCGCTGGAACGCGGCAACCGCTGGCACGCGCTCGCCCGGCTTTCGCTGCGCGACGACGTCTACAGTTCGCTGCGCGCGATCACGCTGGACGCGTTGCGGCACAGCGATCCCGGCTCGTCCGGGGACGCCAAGATCGCCCAGTGGGAGAAGACGAACGCGTCGCGGCTGCAGCGGGCGCGCGTCGCGCTGGACGAGATCACCAAGTCCGGCCGGCTCGACCTCGCGACGCTTTCGGTGGCGGCCCGCCAGATCCGGAGCACGGTTCGGTGACCTACGTTGCGCACGTCCGCCCGCGCTGGACGGACATGGACGTCTACGGCCACATCAACCACGCGAAGATGGTGACGCTGCTCGAAGAGGCGCGGATCCCGCTGCTGTTCAAGGGCGCCGTCGAGGCGGGGCTCGACCAGCTGCCGAAGGGCATCGTCGTGGTCAAGCTGGAGGTGGCCTACAAGGCGCCGATCGTGGTGTCCGGGCAGGAGCTGCGCGTCGACATCGACCTGACGGAGCTGCGCGCGGCGAGCTTCACGCTGGCCTACCGCGTCCGCACGGGGCCGGCCGAGTCCGATCCCGTGGCGGTCACCGCCGAGACGGTGCTGGCGCCGTACGACACGGTCGCGTTGCGGCCGCGTAGGCTCAGCCCGGCCGAGTCGGAGTTTCTGAAGCAGGGGTTCGCGGATGCCTGAGTTGTTCGTACCGGACGCGGCGGACCGCGAGACCCTCGGCGCGTTCGTCGCCCGCGCGGTCCGGCTGGACGGCCAGACGGCCGTCCGGTTGCGGCAGCGCGGCGACGGCGTCGTCGAGGCCTGGACGGCGACGCCGTTCGAGTGCTTCGCGACGCGCGCGGTGGCGGGTGACGTCACCCCCGGCGACGTCACGGTGTCCGGCAACGAGCTGCTGGCGGCGCTGACCGTGGCGGGCGGCCCGCGGATGGACCCGGGCCCGGCCCGCGACCTGCTGTGGCACGGCGAACTGCCCCCGTCCGGCCGCTGGCCGCTGGTCGACGAGCTGCCGGCGCGGGTCGTCGCGGAGCTTGCCGACCGCGGCGTGACGCTGGCCAGGGACAACGCCGGTCCGCACGGCACCCCGCCGTCGTCGCTGATGGACCAGGCGGTGCTGACCGTGTCCGGCGAAGCGGTCGAGGTCAAGGTCCAGATGCGCTGCCTGTTCGCGATGTCCGGCATGGGTTTCGTGGATGCGGACCTGGCCGAGGACGTCGTCCGCGTGTCGGCGACGGACTCGTGGCTGCGCCTGGACGCTCGCTACGGCGCGATCGTGCGGCGCCGGCACGCGCTGCTGCCGCTGCTGTTCTGATTACGGAGTTCTTGCGTCGCGGGCGTGCGCCGGTTTTCGGTGGCACGCTGGAGCCGTGCCCCCGGAAGACGACCGGACGGCGGACTTCCTCGACGAAGTCCGCGCGGAAGAGACGCCATGGCGCCGCGAGCGTCCGCCCGGGGAGCAGGCGCCGGGGCGCGCCGAGCGTCCTGAGAGGTGGGGCCGCACGCGAGCGGCGGGCCGGGCGGCCGCCCAAGCTGCGCCCTACCTCCAGGCCGCGGCCCTGGTGGCCTGGCTGGCGAGTGGCGCCTTCGACGACGGCTCGGGCTCGGGCGACGCGTCCTGAATGACTCGTTCAGGACCTCACCAGCCCTGAATGAGTCATTCAGGACACCGCCGGGAAGCCGTGTCAGACCAGCCAGGCGGCCGAGTCCGCCGGCAGCTTCCCGTCCACCAGCGGGCTGCTGCTCAGCAGCACCTCACCCGGCGGCAGCGCGATCGGCGACGCGGACGTGTTCAGCGCGCACACCAGCCCGCCGCCCTTGCGGCGGAACGCGAAGCAGCCTGCCGGGGCGCCGTACCACTCCAGCTCGTCGCCGTCGAACGCCGAATGCGTCTTCCGCAGCTCGATCGCCTGCCGGTACAGCGAAAGCGTCGAGTCCGCGTCCTCGATCTGCTTCTCGACGGTCAGTCCGGCCCATTCGCCCGGCATCGGCAGCCACGTCCGCGGGTTGCGCGAAAACCCGAACGGCGGCAGGTCGCCCTCCCACGGCAGCGGAACCCGTGAGACGTCCCGGCCGAACTCCGCCCCGCTCGTCTTGGCGCGCGGATCGGCCATCTCCGAAACCGGGATGTCCACGTTCGCCAGGCCCAGCTCTTCGCCGTTGTACAGGTAGACCGCGCCGGGCAGGGCCAGCTCGACCAGCGCCATCGCCCGCGCGCGCCGCACACCCGCGGCGCCCCCGCCGTAGCGGCTGACCTGGCGCCAGACGTCGTGGTTGCCCAGCGTCCAGGTCGCGGGCGCGCCGACCTTCGCCGGCACCGTCAGGGACCGCTCGATGGCCGTGCGCATCGCGTCCGCGTCGAAGTGGGTCAGGACCAGGCGGAAGTTGAACGCGAGGTGCAGCTCGTCGGGCCGCAGGTACCGCGACAGGCGCTCCTCGTCGGTCACCCAGATCTCGCCGACGGCCATCGCTTCCGGGAACTCGTCGAGCACCTTGCGGATCATCTGGTGGATCTCGTGGACGCCGTCGTAGTCCCAGCGCGGGTCGTAGTAGTGGCTCGGCCCGAGCGGGTCGGCGCGCGGGTCCATGTCCGGCAGGCCGGGCGGCTTGGCCATGCCGTGCGCGACGTCGATGCGGAAGCCGTCGACGCCGCGTTCGAGCCAGAAGCGCAGGGTGCGTTCCAGGTCGGCGGCGACCTCCGGGTTGGCCCAGTTCAGGTCCGGTTGCTGCGGCGCGAACAGGTGCAGGTACCACTGGCCGTCCGGCACCCGGGTCCACGCCGGGCCGCCGAACGCGCTGACCCAGTTGTTCGGCGGGTCCTCGCCCTGGGGGCCGACGCCGTCGCGGAAGACGTAGCGCTCGCGCTCGGGGCTGCCCGGCTCGGCCGCCATCGCGGACTTGAACCAGGCGTGCTGGTTGCTGGTGTGGTTGGGGACCACGTCCACGGTGACCTTGATGTTGCGCTTGTGCGCCTCGGTCAGCAGCACGTCGAAGTCGCCGAGGGTGCCGAACATCGGGTCGACGTCACGCGGGTCGGCGATGTCGTAGCCGTGGTCGGCCATCGGGGACCGGTAGAACGGCGTCAGCCACAGCGCGTCGACGCCCAGCAGCTCCAGGTAACCGAGCCGGGAGTGGATGCCCTCCAGGTCCCCGACGCCGTCACCGTCCGAATCGGCGAACGAGCGTACGTAGACCTGGTAGAAGACGGCGTCCTGCCACCAGGCTTCCCGTCTCATACGAAGCTGTTCATCATGCTGTGCGCGGCCATCTCCAGGTAGGCCCAGAGCTGCCCGCGGTAGGGCTCCTCGAGGTTCTCCTCGTCGACCGCGATCCGGATGCAGCGCAGCCAGGCGTCGCGTTCGATCGGCCCGATCTTGAACGGCGCGTGCCGCATCCGCAGCCGCGGGTGCCCGCGCCGGTCGGAGTAGGTGTGCGGGCCGCCCCAGTACTGCATGAGGAACAGCCGGAACCGCTCCTCGGCCGGGCCGAGGTCCTCCTCGGGGTAGAGCGGGCGCAGGATCTCGTCGCGCGCGACTTCCTCGTAGAACCGCCCGACGATCCGGCGGAACGTGGGTTCGCCGCCCACCGCTTCGTAGAGGTTCGCCGGTTCGCTCACTGCAGACACGCCTTCCATTTTGCCCTCCGGGTTCGGGTTCCCGACGCCCGGTCCCGCCCCTCGCCGGAAGGTCGCGAACCCGTTTCCCAGCGTAACCACCGGGGCCGGGTCGTGAGGCAGCTCACGACCCGGCCGCGGGGTTCGCTACTTCTCGATGGCCGGGGCCGAGTTCGGGAACAGCCGGCCGAGCGGGGGGTCGAAGCCGGCTTCTTCCAGTGCCGCCAGCAGCTGGGCGCGCAGGGCTCGCTGGACGGCCCACTGCTTGCCCGGCCGGACCTTCACGGTCAGGCGCAGCTCCAGGCCCTCCGGGGTGACGCTTTCCACCCCGAGCATCTCCGGCGGCTCGAGGACGTTGTCCTTCAGCAGGTCGCTCTCGGTCGCCGTGGAGGCGGCCTCGCCGAGCACCGTGGTCGCGCGCTCGACGTCGGCCGTGTAGCCGAGCGGGACGTCGACGACCGCGACCGCGAAGCCCTGGCTCGAGTTGCCGACGCGCAGGATCTCGCCGTTGCGGACGTACCAGACCGTGCCCTTGAGGTCGCGCAGCGTGGTGATCCGCAGGCCGACCGACTCGACGGTGCCGGAAGCCGCGCCGACGTCCACGACGTCGCCGACGCCGTACTGGTCCTCGACCATCATGAAGATGCCGGACAGGAAGTCCTTGACGAGGTTCTGCGCGCCGAACCCGATCGCGACGCCGATGATGCCGGCCGAGGCGATGATCGGGCCGAGGTTGATGCCCAGTTCGCCCAGCACGAGGATGAACGCGAGACCGTAGATCAGGAACGTCGCCATCGACTTCAGCACCGAGCCGATGGTCTGCGCGCGCTGGCGGCGCCGTTCGATCACGGCGGAACCGAGCACCTCGGGGGCGCGCTCACGCAGGGGACGCAGCAAGGCAGGGAGCTTTCCGCTGCCTCGGGGGAGCGTCGTGACCCGGTTGATCAGCCGCCGCACGAGCAGCCGCACGACGAACGCGATCACGATGATCATCAGGATCTTCAGCGGCTTGGTCAGCAGCCAGTTCGCCGAGCCCGCCAGCCACGCGTTGTGCGTCGCCTGGAACACCGTGTAGCAGAAGGTGCTGGGGTCGGTGGTGCAGGGTGGGTCGGCGGAGAGCAGGGGGAACACGGGAGTTCGATCATCCTTCCGATCAGGTCGGTGAGCCCAACTGTAAGTGGATGTTGGGTCGCGCGGATGTGACACGTCTTGTAACACACGTGCGCTGGGGGCCTGTTCTGTGGTCGACTATGCCTACGCCCCTGGAGGTGGTCGAGTGCCAGACCGACAACCCAGCCCCCGCGGCGTCTCCGGCCAAGCCATGGCCGCCGAGACGCCAGAGGTGGTCCTGCGCGCCTATCCGGGGGGTTCCGCATCCGGCGGAGCCGTCCCGGCCGGGCCGGGGAACCGCCCAGGGGGAGTTACCCGCCCGCCCGGACAGCGTAGTAGAGGCCGGGATCCGGCCGCCCCGGCCTGGGGCCGGCGCCGGGTGCTCCTGCTCAACGCCACCTTCGAGCCGCTGACCGCGTTGCCGCTGCGGCGCGCGGTCGTGCTCGTGATGTGTGGCAAGGCCGAAGTGGTGCACGGCGATCCCGGCGGCATCGAGCTGCATTCGGCCAAGGTGTCGCTGCCCGTGCCCTCGGTGATCCGGCTCAGCACGTACGTGCGCGTGCCGTACCGGGCGCAGGTGCCGCTCACCCGCGCCGGGCTGATGCACCGCGACCGGTACCGCTGCGCCTACTGCGGGGGGCGGGCCGAGACGATCGACCACGTCATCCCGCGCAGCCGGGGCGGACCACACGCCTGGACGAACTGCGTCGCCTGCTGCGCCAAGTGCAACCACCGCAAGGCGGACCGGCTGCTCTCGGAGATCGGCTGGCGGCTGCGGGTCGTCCCGCGGGCGCCCCACGGCCCGCACTGGCGGCTGCTGGCGCACTCCAAGGAGGCCGATCCGCTCTGGCGGCCGTATCTGGGCTCCGCCGCCTGACGTCCGGCCTGACTGCGGAGCCCCGGACATGCCGGCGCCCCGGCTGCCTGTGCGGCGGCCGGGGCGAGCCGGGTGCTTGCGCGTGTTCAGGTAGTGCGTGCGGCCCTGGGGAGGTTCAGGCAGCGAGCGCGTAGTCGCTCTGGCAGGTGACGCGGGTCCCCATGGTGACGCGCGTGCCGCGGGTCACGCGGGTGCCTCGCGTGACGCGGGTCCCGCAGGTGACGCGCGTGACGCGGGTCCCGCAGGTGACGCGCGTGCCCGCCGTGACCCGCGTGCCCATCGTGACCCGGGTGCCCCTGGTGACTCGTGTACCGCGGGTGACGCGCGTCCCGGCCGTCACCCGGGTGCCCATGGTCACGCGGGTTCCGGCCGTCACGCGAGTACCGCGAGTGACGCGTGTACCCCGCGTAACCCTTGTGCCCGCCGTCACACGCGTTCCGGGCACGAATTCGATTTCAGCGGGTGACGAGGTGGTCTCGGTGATCGCCTGTGCGGGGGTGTGGGCGCTGTTCATGGCAAGGCCTCCTGGGACCGGTGCGTTACCTGCTGGGGCTGGGGAGCGGGGCGCAAGGCCCGTACAGGTGAAAAAGCTACGAGGATTTCAAGGCTGCGACAAGGCGACAGCGGCGGGTGCGGCCGCCTGTACGTTGAGTTGCAACCTTTCGGCCCGACGGTCTTCGCCCCAACGTTCCAGTGGCCGCGAGCCAAGCGGCGGACGGCACTCGGCTTACGACGAACGGTCGAGTGCGGCGCGCGCGGTGGCCGCCGAGGTCATCCGATACGCTCAGCGCCGTGAACATCGTCGAGACGATCCTGGTCTTCGCCGTGATCCCGCTGGCCATCTACGGCCTCGCCGGACTGCTGACGCTCCGGCGCAGGTCCGGCGGCGCCGCGCGGTACCGGTCCGGCCAGGCCTGGGACTACCCGGCCATGTGGTGGAGCGCCAACCCCGAAGGGGTCGGTGCCGGGCACCGGCACGCCGGCGCCGAGAACAGCGCGCCCGAGGGCGCCCCGACCGCGGCGGGAGGCGCTCGTGGCAACTGGTGAGCTGACGAAGCGGGTCGACGAGTCCGAACTGGGCTACGGCGAGGGCCTCACGTCCAGCGGCCGCGTGTCGGCCGCGAAGATGTACGAGCCGGCGGCGCCGACGAGCCCGTTCAGCACCCGCCAGCTGGCCCGCCTCGACGAGGCGCTGACGTTCGCGAGCCGCGAGACGGGTCTCGACTTCAGCCTGTACCTCGGCGAGCTGGGCGACGACAGCCGCTCGGCGGCGGAGAAGCTGCACGCGACGACGGCGGACCCGGCGAACTCGGTCCTGATCGCGGTCTCCCCGAGCGAGCGCCTGATCGAGATCGTGACGGGCACGACGGCGCACGTTCGCCTCCCCGACCGCGGCTGCAAGCTGGCGGTGGCGAGCATGGTGGCGTCCTTCAAGGAGGGCGACCTCGTCCGCGGGCTGGTCAACGGCCTGGTGAACGCGCTGCGCATGCTGTCCGACCAGGCAGGCCCCGCGCCCCGCTGACCCGAGACACGAAGAGCCCCGCACCTCGGTGAGGTGCGGGGCTCTTTCACGTTCGGTGCCGGTTGTCCACAGCGTCTCCGTGATGTGGACAACCGGGCCGCCGAAGTGGCCGTAACCCGCCTTTCGTCGGGCGCCCCCGATACGCTGGACAAGGGCACGCCCCCCAGGGAGGGCGGGGCGTTTTCGGGGGCGGTGGGGCTCAGGCCTGGGCGTCGAAGTCCCGGGCCGCCAGCGCCCGCACGATTCCCGCCCGGCCCTCCGAAACCAGCCGACGCAACGCCTGCGAGTGCTCGCCGGCCAGCCACTCGTCCGACGCCGTCACCGTCTGCGGGGCCACCGCCCACGACGGGTACAGCCCGATCGCGATCGGCTGCGCGCGCTCGCTCGAGCGCCGCTGCCACACCTCGTCGATCACCTCGAAGTACTTCGCCACGTACGAGCCCAGCAGCGCCTTCTGGCCCGGGTGCGAGAAGCCCGAGATGAGCGAGTCGCTGACCGCGTTCGGCAGCTCGTCGTCGTACACCGCGCGCCGCCACGCGTCGGCCTTGGCCTCCGCCGCCGGGCGCAGCGCGCGGGCGCGCTCCGCCTGGCGACGGCCCGCGGCCGTGTCGTCGCGGGCCAGCTCGGCGTCGATCTCCGCCGTGTCCGCCTTGCCGTGCGCCACCAGCGCGTGCAGCAGGCGCCAGCGCAGGTCCGTGTCGACCGTGAGACCCGGCAGCGGCGCGGACCCGTCCAGCCAGCCCGCCAGCACGTCCAGGGAACCCGCGTCCAGCACCGACCCGGAGAGGGAGTTGACGAACGCCAGCTGGTGATCCGAGCCCGGCTCGGCGCCGCGGACCAGCTCGAGCAGGCGCCCGGTGAACGCCGGCCAGCCGGTCGACGCCGCCCAGCCCTGCTCGGCGTAGGAGTTCAGCGCCGTCTGGGCCTGCAGCAGCAGCCGCTGGACGACGCCGACCTCGGTCTCGGTGTGGATGCCGCGCTGGACCAGCGTGACGAAGTCGCGGGCCTTCAGCTCGGCCTCGCGGGTCATCTCCCACGCCGCCGACCAGCACAGCGTCCGCGGCAGCGGCTCGGTGATGTCGGCGACGCGGTCGATCAGCGTCGTCAGCGACGCCGGGTCGAGCCGCATCGTGCAGTAGGTCAGGTCGTCGTCGTTGACCAGCACGAGCTTGCCCGCGGGCCGGCCGACCAGGTCGGGCACCTCGGTGCGCTCGCCGTCGACGTCCAGCTCGACGCGCTGGGTCCGGACGATCTTGCCGGAGCCGTCCTCGTCGTAGATCCCGACGGCGACGCGGTGCGTGCGCAGCTCACCGGCGCCCGGCTTCGCGCCGGACTGGACGACGGCGAACGAGGTGAACGTCCCGTCCGCGCCGACCTCGTAGCGCGGGCTGAGCGAGTTGAGCCCGGTGGTCTCGAGCCACTGCGCGCTCCACCACGACAGGTCGCGCCCGGACGCCGCCTCCAGCGCGCCCAGCAGGTCGGCCAGGGTCGCGTTGCCCCAGGCGTGCTTGCCGAAGTACACCTTCAGGCCGTCGAGGAAGTGGTCCAGCCCGACGTAGGCGACGAGCTGCTTGAGCACGCTCGCGCCCTTGGCGTAGGTGATGCCGTCGAAGTTCACCTCGACCGCGTGCAGGTCGACGATGTCGGCCGCGATCGGGTGCGTCGAGGGCAGCTGGTCCTGCCGGTAGGCCCACGACTTCTCGATGTTCGCGAAGCTGGTCCACGCGTTCTTGTACTCGGTCGCCTCGGCCTGGGCCAGGACGCTCGCGAAGGTCGCGAACGACTCGTTCAGCCACAGGTCGTCCCACCAGCGCATGGTCACCAGGTCGCCGAACCACATGTGCGCCATCTCGTGCAGCAGCGTCTCGGCGCGCCGCTCGTAGGCGTAGCGGGTGACGCGGCTGCGGAAGACGTAGTCCTCGAGGAACGTCACCGCGCCGGCGTTCTCCATCGCGCCCGCGTTGAACTCGGGCACGAACAGCTGGTCGTACTTGGAGAACGGGTAGGGCGTGCCGAACTTCTCGTGGTAGAAGGCGAAGCCCTGCTTGGTCTCGGTGAACAGCTTGTCCGCGTCCATGTGCTCGGCCAGCGACGCGCGGCAGTAGACGCCCAGCGGGATCGTCTTGTGCTCGTCGGCGTACTCGTCGCGCCACTCGGCGTACGGTCCGGCGATCAGCGCGATCAGGTAGGTCGAGAGCCGCTCGGACTCCTTGAACACCGTGCGGACGGCGCCTTCGGGCGTCTCCTCGGTGGACTCCGCCGCCGTGTTCGAGATGACCTTCCAGTCCTTCGGCGCGACCACGGTGAGCCGGTAGACCGACTTGAGGTCGGGCTGGTCGAAGCAGGCGAACATCCGCTTGGCGTCCGCCGTCTCGAACTGCGTGTACAGGTAGACGCTGTCGTCGACCGGGTCGACGAACCGGTGCACGCCCTCGCCGGTGTTCGTGTAGCGGCAGTCGGCGGTCACGGTGAGCTCGTTCGCCTCGGCCAGGTTCGCCAGCGCGATGCCCTTGTCCTCGACGTAGGCGCTGACGTCGACGTCCGTGCCGTTCAGGGTCGCCGAGTGCACGCGATCGGCGATGAGGTCGACCCACGTCCGCTCGCCGGCCCGGGCGCTGGAGAACCGGACGGTCGTCTTCGACGCGAAGGTCTTCTCCCCGGGGCCGCCGTGGCCGTCGGTGAGATCCAGCTCGATGTCGTAGCCGGTGACGTCGAGCAGGTCCGCGCGCAGCTTGGCTTGGTCGCGGGTCAGGTTGGGGGCGGGCACAGGCACCTCTGGTCGTTGGTATCGGTTTTCAACTCCCCGCATCCAATCATGGGGACGGGGTGCCGGGCGACGGGGAACAAGCCCGGGTCTTCCGGTGTTGGCCCGCGGTGGAGGGGTGTGCCCGCCCCCGGACCGGACCTGACTTCGCACAGGAGAACCTGATGACCGCTGCCGAGCAGCCCACGAAGGTCGACTTCTACTTCGACCCGATCTGCCCGTTCGCCTGGATCACCTCGCGCTGGATCCTCGAGGTGGAGAAGCACCGCAACCTGGACCTGAACTTCCGGATCATGAGCCTGTCGGTGCTGAACGAGGGCCGGGACGAGCTGTCGGAGAAGTACAAGGAGCTGCTGGCGCAGGGCTGGGGCCCGGTGCGCGTGGCCGTCGCGCTGTCGCAGCTCAAGGGCGAAGAGGTGCTGCGCGACTACTACACCGAGTTCGGCACCCGCTACCACAACCAGGGCAACAAGGACCGCGACGCGGTGATCAAGGAGGCGCTGGCCGCCATCGGCGCGCCGGCCGAGCTGTACGACGCCGCGAACTCCACCGAGTACGACGAGGCGCTGAAGAAGAGCCACCACGAGGGCATGGACCCGGTCGGCATGGACGTCGGCACCCCGACGATCCACATCGACGGCGTCGCGTTCTTCGGTCCGGTGCTCAGCTCGATCCCGCGCGGCGAAGACGCGCTGAAGGTGTTCGACGGCGCCGTCGCGCTGTCGAGCTACCCGGACTTCTTCGAGCTGAAGCGCACTCGCTCCGGTGAGCTGAACTTCGACTAAGGCGTGTTCAGCGCGGCCAGGGTGACGTCGCCGGGGTAGCGGGACGCGGCCACGGCGGCGGCCTCGGTCGTCTCGCCGCGCCCCATCGCCGCCTTGAGCGCGATCAGCTCGTGCAGGCCGTGGCGGTGGTAGCGGACGAAGTCGGCGTCGACGGGGTCGCCGTGGCCGGGCACGATCACCCGCGGCTCCAGCGCGAGGAGCGTGTCGAAGGTGTCCGGCCAAGCGGTCAGGTCCGTCTCGGCGCTGAAGGAGAACGCGCTGAAGCCGTGTTCGGCGTTCTCGACGACGTCGCCCGCGAAGAGCACGCCCGCGTCCGGCACGTGCACGACGGCGTCGTGGTCGGTGTGGGCCCGGCCGGGGTGCAGCAGGACGGCCGTGCGGCCGCCCAGGTCGAGCTCGGTCCGGTCGGTGAACAGGTGGTCGGGGGCGACGAGCGTGGTGCGCGCGATCGCGTCGGCGGTGTCCGGCTTGTTCTGTTCGCGGTAGTAGGCGATCCACTTGGCCCGGTCGGCTTCCCCGGACTCGGCCAGCTCGGCGCGGCAGCCTTCGTGCGCCCAGATCGCGCAGGGCGTGAACGCCTCGGTGCCCCAGGCGTGGTCGAAGTGCGCGTGCGTGTAGACCACCGACCACGGCAGCGGGGTCAGCTCCCGGATCGCCGCCGCCAGTTCGGCGCCCTGCTCGACGTCGCCGCGGGTGTCGACGACCAGGCACCGCTCGGCGCCGACGACGAGCCCGACGGTCAGGTCCAGTTCCGCGTAGCGGCGCGCGTGCACGCCGTCGGCGACTTCGATCCAGCGGCCGGTCATGCCAGTACTCCTTCGCTCAGTACGGGAGCAGCATCGCTCACGTCGAGCCGCGCGGCCAGCGTGACGTCGCCGCCATGCCCGGCCTCGGTCAGCTCGCGGCCGGACACGCAGCCCGCCAGCGCTGTGACGTCGACCGACCGGGCGGCGAGTGCGGCTTCGGGGGACAACGACAAGCCTTGCCCGGCCAGCGCCGCGGCGATCGCGCCGGCGCCCATCTGGTCTTCGACGCACGGCCGCAGCGGCCCGCACGCTTCGCCCGCGCCGAAGATGGTCACGCCCCAGCGTTCCCCGGCGGCGATGAGCCCGATCGGCCCGCCCAGGTCGGATGCCTTCGCGGCGACGGCGGAGGCGTTGCGCAGGCAGCCGGCGAGGACCCGCGCGCCGGTCGCCGCGGCGGCAGCGCACAGCGTCGCGCCATTGGGTGAGGGGAGCGCGAGCAGTGTCCCCGGCGGGATTTCCGTCACAGAAGACGGCCTGAGCGTGAACGCGCCTTCGCCCGCGATGACGGCACCGGCCGCGCGCGCCTGAGCCACACCTCGGTCGTCGCGCCAGCGGACCGGCAGCACGCGGCCACCGCGGCCGACCACGAGATCCGTCGTGGTGCTGAAGGAAAGGACGTCGACGACGACCAGCACCGCGCATTCCCGGCCGAGCGCGGCGACGCCTTCGGCACCCCAGTCGAGCCGGACGTCGTACCCCGGCTGCTCCCAGCTGCCCACCCCCGGAGCATGCCCGAAACCGGCCGTGATGGCAGACTCCCAGCCGTGCGTGTCTACTTGGGATCCGACCATGCCGGCTTCGAGCTGAAGAACCACCTGGTGGCTCACCTGGAGAAGCAGGGCCACGAGGTCACCGACATCGGTCCGCGGGTCTACGACGCGGCCGACGACTACCCGGCGTTCTGCGTCGAGACGGCGTTGCGCGTGGTGGCCGACGAGGGCAGCCGCGGCATCGTCGTCGGCGGCTCCGGCAACGGCGAGCAGATCGCCGCGAACAAGGTGCCCGGTGCGCGGGCCGGCCTCGCCTGGAGCGTCGAGACCGCCCAGCTGTGCCGGGAGCACAACCACGCCCAGCTGATCGGCGTCGGCGCCCGGATGCACACCGTCGAGCAGGCCACCGAGATCGTCGAAGCCTTCCTGGCGACCGAGGTCTCGCCGGAGGAGCGGCACGCGCGCCGCGTGCAGCAGCTGCTGGACTACGAGCGCACCGGGACGCCGCCGGCGCTGCCGGAGGCCTGATGCCCGAGGGGCACACGCTCCACCGGCTCGCGCGGCTGCACAAGCGCCGGTACGCCGGCTCTCCGGTCGAAGTGAGCAGTCCGCAGGGCCGGTTCGCCGCCGAGGCGTCCCGTTTGGACGGTCAGGTGTTCGTCGGCGCGCAGGCGTACGGCAAGCACCTGTTCCACGACTACGGGTCCCTCGGGATCGTGCACATCCACCTGGGCCTCTACGGCACCTTCGGCGAGTCGCCGCTGCCCGCGCCGGAGCCGGTGGGGCAGGTCCGGCTGCGGCTGGCCGGGCAGACCCACTGGACGGACCTGCGTGGGCCCACCCGGTGCGAGCTGCTGTCCCCCGACCAGGCTGACGCGATCAAGGCGCGGCTGGGCCCGGACCCGCTGCGCCGCGACGCGAAACCCGAGCAGGCCTGGGCGCGCATCTCGCGGTCCAAGACGTCGATCGCGGCGCTGCTGATGGATCAGGCGGTGCTGGCGGGCGTCGGCAACGTCTACCGCGCCGAGGTGCTGTTCCGCCACGGCGTCGCCCCGCTGACACCCGGCCGGGCGCTGGATCGCGCGCTGTGGGACGACCTGTGGGCCGACCTGGTGACCCTGATGCGCGACGGCGTCCGCGTCGGCCGGATCGACACGGTCCGGCCCGAGCACCTGCCGGAGGCGATGGGCCGCGCGCCGCGCGTCGACCGCCACGGCGGTGAGGTGTACGTCTACCGCCGCGCGGGCGAGCCGTGCCTGGTCTGCGGGACGCCGGTCGCGAACTCGGAGCTGGTCGGGCGGAACCTCTACTGGTGCCCGACCTGCCAGCCCGCCTGACTCAGAGCCTCGCCGCGAACGCCTTCGCGAACGTGTGGACGTCGCCGGGCCAGCGGGCCGAGACGTAGTTGCCGTCCTCGACGACGAACGCCGGCCGCGCGTCGCCGAGCCGGTCGCGGGCGCGGCCGCTCGCCTGGACGCGGTCGGTCGTGTCGCGGAAGTCCTCCGGCCGCGCCAGCGCGCGCGTGACCTCCTGCTGCACCGACATATACCCCTGAGGCTGCCCCGGCGCTTCGCGGTAGGTGCGGTAGTAGTCCGGGTCCCAGAACCGGGTCCGCCGCGCGAGCCGCCAGGCCGTCCGTTCCAGCTGCCAGGTCAAGGCCGTCGTCGTGCGGCCGTGCAACACCGACCGCCCGGTGGCCGGGTCGACGCTGCGCGCGGCGAGCAGAACACCGTGGCAGATCGCGCCGACCGGCAGGTCGCGGCGGAAGGCGTCGACGACCACGTCCTGCAGCACCGGGCTTTCGAGGTACTCGCGCATCCCGCGGGCCCGGTGCCCGCCCGGCAGCAGCAGGCCGTCGAAGTCGTCGAGCGCGATGTCGTCCCAGCGGATCGGGGCGCGCCACGCGGGATCCGCGAGCAACGCGCGGTGCGCGTCACGCGCGGCCTGGTCGGCTCGCAGCACGCGGCCGAGGGCCGTGAGCTTCCGCAGGCCCGGCACCCGGCTCCACGGGTCGAGGCCCTCGCCGGTGACCATGATTTCGTCGCAGGTCGCCTGCGACCCGTCCGGCGTCGCGAAGACCACGGTGTGCCCGGCGAGGACCGCCCGGCTGACGGCCACTTCGGACGGGTCCGAGTCCCGGGCCGGGACGGGGATCAGCACGGTCGCCACGGCATCCTCCTGAAGGTCGTCCAGGAGGATGCCAGCCGGCGGTCAGAAGTCGAAGCCGCCCCCGTCGAAGCCCCCACCGTCGAACCCACCACCGTCGAAGCCGCCCCCGCCCCAGTCACCGCCGCCCATGTCGCCTCCGCCGTCACCGCCGCCGAAGTCGCCTCCGCCGTCGCCACCGAAGTCACCGCCGTCGCCACCCAGGTCACCGGACTCGAGTGCGTCCTGCTGGCCCGCGTCGTAGCCCGATTCCCAGGCCGACGCGCCGGCGATGCCGCTCATGCCGGAGAACATCGCGCTGAACAGGACCATCGACCCGAGGCCCCAGGCGCCGGCGACGAGCGCGGGCTTCCACCACGGCTCGCTGTACCAGCCCTGCGGTACCGGCCGCCCGGCCACGCGGCCGCCGGGGTAGTAGTACGGCGTGTCCTGGCCGGCGTCGGGCGACGCGGCGTAGCGCTGGCCTTCGACGTCCACCTCGCGGTGCTCGGTGACCTTGCCGGCGCGCTCGCGCTCGGCCTCCTCCGGCAGCTGGGGGCCGGGGTCCATGCCCATCGCGGTGCGCGCGGCGCGGACGTAGTAGAGGCCCTCGATGGCGGTCTCCTTGACCAGCCGGGCCTGCTCGATCGTGCGGGCCTGCTCCATCTGCGAGCCGGCCGCGTTGTAGCGCTCGGCGGCGTCCGCCATCGCCTGCTGCGACGCGGTGTCGTTGCCGCTGATGTTGAGGACCTGACCGCCGAGCCGTTCGACGAGGCGCCGGGCGTCGGCCTTGGCGTCGTCGAGCTCCCGCTGCCGGGCCGCGGCGCGCTGCCGCGAGAAATAGAGGCCGCCACCGACGATCACGACGACGAGCACGATCAGGAAGATCGCGGTGCCCATGGACCACTCCCAGAAGCTCGGTGCCCGGTGACCGGAAGTCACCTTTGATTCGGACAACGCGGACGTTACGCGGAGGGTTCCCGGGACGTGATCCGGCACACCGCGCGGGCTGGCCGAGGAAACTAGAACACGTTATAGTTCCGACATGAAGTTCACCCTGTCGATCGCGATGAACCCCCTCGATCAGCTGGGCGAGCTCGCCCGGGCCGCCGAAGAGGCCGGCTTCGCCTCCATCGCCCTGCCGGACTCGCTCTTCTACGCCGAAACGGTGGACACGGACTACCCGTACACCCCCGACGGCAGCCGGTTCTGGACCGCGGACACCCCCTGGGTGGACCCGCTCGTCGCGACCGCGTCGATGGGCGCGGTCACCAGCCGGATCCACTTCTACACCTCGGTGCTCAAGCTCGGCTCGCGCAACCCGGTGCTGCTCGCGCGCCAGGTCGGCTCGGCGTCGGTGCTCACCGGCGGCCGGTTCGGCCTCGGGCTCGGCGTCGGCTGGCTGCCGCAGGAGTTCGAGTACTGCGGCGTCCCGTTCGAGCGGCGCGGCAAGCGCGTCGACGAGGCCATCGACGTCCTCCGGCTGATCCTCGACGGCGGGATGGTCGAGTACCACGGCGAGTTCTACGACTTCGACAAGATCCAGATGAGCCCGGCACCGCCGTCGCGCGTGCCGTTCTACATCGGTGGGCACACCGAAGTCGCGCTGAAGCGCGCGGCCCGGGTCGCCGACGGCTGGTCGTCGGCGATGATGAAGCTCGAGGAGCTGCGCGACACGATCGCCCGGCTCAGGGAGCTGCTGGCCGAGCGCGGCCGCGCCGACGACCCGTTCGAGTACCAGGCCGTCTGCATCGACAAGTTCGGTCTCGACGGCTACCGCGAGCAGGCCGAGGCAGGCGTCACCGACATCATCACCATGCCGTGGGTGTTCGACGGCGTCGGGTTCGACGCGCCGGTCGAGCCGAAGCTCGAAGCGATCCGCAAGTTCGGCGCCGAGATCATCGCGAAGTTCGAGGAGTGACTCCCATGGGCGTGCAGGTCAGCTGGGACACCGCGGCGGAGCAGCCGCCCGCGCGGCGCGCGGCGTTCGCGTCGATGACCGCGGTGACGGCGGGGGACAAACAGGCGTGGCTGGACCTGTTCGCGCCGGACGGCGTCGTCGAGGACCCGGTCGGGCCGTCGTTCTTCGACGAGGAGGGCAAGGGGCACCACGGCCGCGAGGGGATCAGCGCGTTCTGGGACAAGACGATCGCGAACGTGGAGCGCTTCGAGTTCACGATCCGCGACTCGCACGCGGCGGGGGACGAGTGCGCCAACGTCGGCACGATCACGACGTACCTGCCGGGCGGCTACCGCGTCGACACCGACGGGGTGTTCGTCTACCGCGTCGGCGAGGACGGGCTGATCACGTCGATGCGGGCGTTCTGGGAGACCGAGCGCGCGATGGCGACGGCCCGGCAGGTGACCGCGGAGTAGCGTCCCGGCCAGCGGAAACCCAAATTCATATCTGATACATGATCTCTTGACTCCCGGTTAGGCAGGACTCTTTACTAACGGGTGCAGACCTCCGACGTCTTCATCCACCGGGAGTGCGTATGTCCTTTCTCCGGCGAATCGCGGGCGCGGGCGCCGCGCTCGCGATCGCGGCCAGCGGTCTCGTCCTGTCCCAGTCCCCGGCGCTCGCCCTCGAGAACGGGCTCCTGCGCACGCCGCCGATGGGGTTCAACAACTGGAACTCCACGCAGTGCAAGGCGGACTTCAACGAGACGATGATCAGAGGTATCGCCGACCTGTTCGTCAGCAAGGGGCTCAAGGACGTCGGCTACACCTACGTCAACATCGACGACTGCTGGGCGCTGCCGGATCGGAACGCGAAGGGCGACCTCGTCCCCGACCCGGCGCGCTTCCCGCACGGCATCAAGGCGCTGGCCGACTACGTGCACGGGCAGGGCCTGAAGTTCGGCATCTACACCAGTGCGGGCACCCACACGTGCAACAAGGCCGGCTTCCCCGGCGCGCTCGGCCACGAGCAGCAGGACGCGAACCTCTTCGCCTCCTGGGGCGTCGACTACCTGAAGTACGACAACTGCAACAACCAGGGCGTCGACGCGCAGCAGCGCTACAAGGCGATGCGGGACGCGCTCGCGAAGTCCGGTCGCGCCATCGCGTACTCCATCTGCGAGTGGGGCCAGAACCAGCCGTGGACGTGGGCCGCGCCGGTCGGGAACCTGTGGCGCACCACCGGTGACATCTCCGACAAGTGGTCGAGCATGATCTCGAAGGCCCAGGCGAACCGCGGCCTGGCGCAGTACGCCGGGCCCGGGCACTGGAACGACCCGGACATGCTGGAAGTCGGCAACGGCGGCATGACCGCGGCGGAGTACCGCACGCACTTCAGCCTGTGGGCGATGATGGCGGCGCCGCTGCTCATCGGCAGCGACCTGCGGAAGGTGTCCGACGACAGCTTCTCGATCCTGAAGAACACCGACGTCATCGCGCTCGACCAGGACTCGCTCGGCAAGCAGGCGACGGTGCTCAGCGCGACCGGCGGCCTGGTCGTCTACAGCAAGGTCCTGGCCAACGGCGACCGCGCGGTGGCGCTGTCCAACGAGACGTCGGCCACGGCGACGATCAGCACCTCGGCCTCGGCGACCGGGATCGGCAGCGCGTCGTCATATTCGCTGAAAGACTTGTGGAGCAAGGCTGTCCGCACGACTTCGGGGTCGATCAGCGCCTCGGTGCCCGCGCACGCGACGGTACTGTACCGGGTTTCTCGCGCCGGCGGTTCCACTCGTTACGAAGCCGAATCGGCCACCCTGTCGGTGGGCGGCACGGTGGACTCGAACCACGCGGGCTTCTCGGGGACCGGCTTCGCGAACGGCGCCAACGCGGTGGGCAGCTACGTCGAGTGGCAGGTGACGGGGCCGGCGTCGGCGCTGACGTTCGGCTACGCGAACGGCACGGCGGCGGCGCGCCCGGTGGACATCACGGTCGACGGCACGGTGGTGGCGACGGCCGTACCGTTTCCGGCGACCGGCGCGTGGACGACGTGGAGCACGGTGACACGTCCGGTGGCCTTGGGTGCGGGTCCGCACACGGTCCGCCTGACCGCGACGGCCGCGGACGGCCCGGCGAACCTCGACTACCTGGATTTGGCGTCGTAGGCCTGGCGCGCCTGCTCGACCTTGCCGAGGTTGGGTGACCATTCGGCGAGGCTGGCGAACAGCGGCCCGAGGCTGCGGCCCAGCTCGCTGATCTCGTACTCGACGCGCGGCGGCACCTCGGCGTGGTAGGTCCGGACGACGAGGCCGTCGCGCTCGAGCTGCCGCAGCCGCTGGGTGAGCACCTTCGGGGTGATCGTGGCGATGCTGCGCTGCAGCTCGACGAACCGCTGGCGCCCGTATTCGTTGAGCGCCCACAGGATCGGCGTCGTCCACCGGCTGAAGACGATGTCGACGACCGGGGCGATCGGGCAGGCGAGCTCGGGTGTGGTTCCGGTCACTTTCGGGCCCTCCAGTCATTACTTTCCTCTAGGTACCTACTATACGTCGGAATGTAGCGTCGTTCCCATGATTGTTGTGACAGGAGCGACGGGAAACGTCGGACGGCCATTGGTGGAAGCGCTGGCGGCGGCGGGTGAAGAAGTGACGGCGGTGTCCCGCCGGGGGCCGTATCGAGGTGACTTGTCGGACGCGGCATCGTTGCGTCCGGCGTTCTCCGGAGCGTCGGCAGTGTTCCTGCTGCTGCCGCCGGGCTTCCGGGGTCCGCTGGAACCGGTGCTGGACCAGATCGCCGGGGCGCGGGTCGTGTTGTTGTCGTCGCAGGGCGTCGGAACGGGCCGTCATCCCTCGGTGTTCGAGGACGCGGTGCGGAAGTCGGGTCGGGAGTGGACGATCCTGCGGCCGGGCGGATTCGCGTCGAACGCGTTGCAGTGGGCGGAAAGCGTGCGTTCGTCGCGGACGCTGTCCGCGCCGTTCGGGGACGTCGGGTTGCCGCTGGTCGACCCGTCGGACATCGCCGCGGTGGCGGCGGCGGCGCTCGTGAACGCCTCGCACGCGGGCCGAACGTACGAACTGACGGGCCCGGCGCTGGTGACACCCCGCGACCAGGCGGCGGCGATCGGAGAAGCGCTGGGGGAGCCGGTGCGGTTCCTCTCGCAGACGCGGTCGGAAGCGTTCTCGGTCATGTCGGGCTTCATGCCCGCCGAGGTGGCGGAGGCAACGCTGGACATCCTGGGGACGCCGTTCCCGGCGGAGCAGCGGGTGAGCCCGGACGTATCGCGGGTGCTGGGTCGCCCACCGCGTCCGTTCTCGGAGTGGGCGGCCCGCACCGCGGTGGCGTTCAAGTGAGTCCTTTGTCCTATGTGGACGTCGGCGCGGGCGCACCGGTAGTGTTCCTGCACGGCAACCCGACATCGTCGCACTTGTGGCGCACCGTGATTCCTGCGGTGCCGGGCCGCCGGCTGGCCCCGGACCTGATCGGCATGGGCGCCTCGCCGCGGCCGGCCATCGAGTATTCGTTCGCCGACCACGCGCGGTACCTGGAGGCGTGGTTCGACGCTCTGTCCTTGGACGACGTGGTCCTGGTGGGCCACGACTGGGGCGGAGCGTTGGCGGCCGACTGGGCATCGCGGCACCCGTCCCGGGTCCGCGGCTTGGTGTTCACGGAGGCGGTCCTGAAGCCGATGACGTGGGAGGAGTTCCCGCCGGCGGGAGCGGCGGTGTTCCGCGCGCTCAAGGAGCCGGGCGTCACCGACCTCCCGGAGTTCATGCTGCCTCGGGAGTACGCGGAGACGTACCCGACCGCGGAGTCGCGGATCCCGTTGCTGCGCTGGGCCAAGTCCCTCCCGCTGGGCGGCGCACCGCCGGAGGTGGTGGCCCGGATCAAGGCATTCGACGACTGGCTGGCATCCACGCCTTCGATTCCGAAACTGTTGATCACGTTCGACCCGGGTCCGGACACGATGCTGACGCCACCGACGATCGAGTGGATGACGTCGAACTTCGCATCGCTGGAGGTGATCCACCACCCGGTAACGGCGGGCCACCACACGCCGGAGGACCAACCGGCGCTGATCGCGTCGACGCTGACGTCCTGGCTCGCTCAGGCCGTCAGCGCTTGACGCGGGCGCGGATCGCCAGCGCGGTCAGAGCGAGTAAGAGCGGGCCGAGGAACCGCGCGACCATGACCGTCCAGGTGCCTGTCGTCGTGAGCTTCTGCCCGGCGTCCCGGAACACGACGGCACCGAGCGCGATGCGCGTGGCGTCGCCGGCGCGACGCCACGTCCATCGTTGCCCGGCTGGCGGGAGCTGAGCGGGAAGATCCACCGTGGTCGTCACCGTCTGGGACGACGTCGTGGTCGTCGTCGATTGGGAGGCGGGGCCGGGGCTGGGCAACCCGAAGCCGATCAGCAGGCTGGTGACCACGGCGACGAGGAGCAGGAGCGCCGCCGTGGCTCTCGAAGCGCGCTGACCGTATCCGGAGATCAGCCAGTAGGCCCAGAGGATGATCTTCTCCACGCGCGAGGTGGCGTCGGCGCGACGCCGTGCTTCTTGCTCGCCGTAGTAGAAGTCGCCCGCGCCGGCTTCGTTCTTCCCGTCCTCCAGCGCTTTCCGGAGCGATCGGTAGACCGCGGCCAGGCGTTCGGCGCCCACGTCCTCGGCCCGGCCGCCCTGGGGCTCCCACGGAGTGGCGCTCAGCCACCCTTCGCGTGGCCGGAGACCAGCGCGCCAGAGGTGCTCCTCGAAGAGGACCTGCCGCGAGGTGCGCCACCTGCCCCGGGGCGGCTTGTGGAACAGGCTGACGCCTTCGATGCGGAGCTTGTCGAGATGGTGTGCCCCGGCGAAGCGGCACCACCGGACGTCGACGTCCGTGAGGGCCAGTTCGCTGACATCCGTGCTGCGCAGCGACATGAGGACCGGCCGGTGGTCGGCGGACTCGCGGTCGTCGCCCGAGGAGAAGCGGGCGGCCGACGTGGACAGCGAAGAGGCGGAACCGAAGAACGCTTCCGCGAGGTCCACCCGGCCGTGCCGGACGCGGAGTTCGGCTCCGCCGGTGAACCTCGCACCGCCACAGGACAGTTGCGTGGTCTCCGCTTCGATGACCACCGGGTTCTTGAAGGACGCTCGGGTGAGGAGGATCGAATCGGCGACCAGCGGGCCCAGCCGCTGGAGCTCATCGAACTTCGCGCGGCTGAAGTCGAGGTGGTCGAACGTGGAGCCTTCAGCGTCGAACCCTTTGGCAAAGGTGGTCTCGTGGAAGCGCGCGGTCGCGAAGCGTGAATCGGAGAAGAAGGCGTCGCGGGCGAACGTGGCGCCGGCGAAGTCGGCACGAGCGGCGAAAGCGGTGCGCGTCAGGTAGGCGTCACCGTCGAAGATCGCGCCGGAGAAGTCGCTGCCGTTCCTGAACGTTGTCCGGTCGAAGTGCACGTCTTTGGCGAAGTGTGTTGGATCGCCCATGACTTCGCGATCACGGGTGGACGTCCGCGAGAAGTAGGCGCCGTTCGTGAACGTGACCTCGGTGAAATACGCGTCGTCCTCGAAGGCTGTGCCGGTGAAGTAAACGTCTCCCGCGAATTTGGTGCGACTGAAGTAGACCTTCTTCATGAAGGTCGTGTCGGTGCAGTAGACGTTCCCGGTGAATCCCGGTGGGTTGTCGCCGATTTCGGAGAAGTACACGTCGCCCAGGAACGTGGCGCCGGAAAGGTAGAGATTTCCGGTGGCCGGGCTGCCGTCGAAGTAGGTGTCGCCCGTGAAGGTCGCGCCGACGAAATAGGCGTCGTCGCCCTCCGGTCGGTCGGTGCCGGTCCACCGGATGTGGGCGTCGCCCAGGAAGGTCGCGGCGGACAAGTTGATCTCACGAGATGGTTTCGGCGCGTCTTCGACTCGGGCGTCTTCGGCGAGATTCGTGACGACGCGATCGAGAAGTGTCTCGGCAATGGGCGGGTCGAGCAAGTCGCGCTCGGTGACGTCCCGGCTGAGGCCATGGACGTACCGCTCGAGTTCGGCGGAGGTCAGATGGTGCAGGCAGCGATCCGTGCCCCGGACCCGGACTCTCGTGCACCTGGTACCGGCCGCGGATTCCGCGCAGGGTTCCCGCCCGCCGTTGACGACCATGTCCGTTGACTCCCCGTGGCACCCCGGGCCGTTGCAGCCAGCCCGCCCGGGGTGCGGCGGCCCCTCCGGACCGAAGGGGCAACGCCGTCGTCCATGGTCAAGCTGGTCGGGATGACAGGATTTGAACCTGCGACCCTTCGCTCCCAAAGCGAATGCGCTACCAAGCTGCGCCACATCCCGTGACACCCCCAGGGGGGTGTGTGGTCAGCCTAGCGGGTCACGCTAAGCTGGCCCCGCACCCGGGTACCTCGGGGGCACGCGGGTGTAGCTCAATGGTAGAGCCCTAGTCTTCCAAACTAGCTACGCGGGTTCGATTCCCGTCACCCGCTCCACCGAACGACGCGGCGTCCGCCTCCAGGGACGCCGCTATCACGTCCAGTAGCTTGTCCGTGTCCACCGGCTTCGTGATGTAGTCGTCCGCGCCGCTGGCCAGGGTCCTGGCCCGGTCTTCCGGGGTTGCCTTCGCCGTCACCGCGATCACCGGCAAGTCCGCGTTGACCGCCTCCGCGCGGATCGCCGCGATCGTCGCGTTGCCGTCCAGCTCCGGCATCATCACGTCCATCAGGACCAGCGCGGTGTCCTCGTGGCGCTCCAGCGCCCGGATCCCGTCCACGCCCGTCTCCGCGTAGACCACCTCCAGGCCCGCCTGCTCCAGGACCGCGGCCAGGGCGAACACGTTGCGCAGGTCGTCGTCGACGATCAGGACCTTTTCGCCGTGGAAGCGCTTGGGCGTGACGTCCGGGGCGGCGACCAGGACCGTGCTCGGGACCGCCGGCAGCCGCGGTGACGACAGCGCCGTCACCGCCGGGTCGACCAGGTTGGCCGCCGCCACCGGGAGGTACAGCGTGAACGTCGACCCGACTCCTGGTTCGCTCACCACGCGCAGCTCGCCGCCCAGGAGCTCCGTCAGCTGCTGGCTGATGTTCAGCCCCAGGCCGGTGCCGCCGTACTTGCGGCTCGTCGTGCCGTCCGCCTGGCGGAACGCCTCGAAGATGACCGCCAGCTTCTCCTCCGGGATCCCGATGCCGGTGTCCTCGACGGCGAACGCGATGATGCCCGGCGCGTTCCGGAGCGCCTCCTGCTCCACCTCGGCGGGGTCGGCGGCCCGGATGTGGAGCCGCACGCTGCCCTCGTCGGTGAACTTCGCCGCGTTCGAGAGCAGGTTCCGGAGGATCTGCTGGAGGCGGTGCTCGTCGGTGTGGACGCTGCCCGGCACCGGCGGGTCGATGTGGACGGCGAAGTCGAGGCCCTTGTCCGCGGTGAGCGGCCGGCACAGCGATTCGACGTAGTCGACCAGCTCCGGCAGCGTGATGTCGGACATCTGCATGTCCAGCCGGCCCGCCTCGACCTTCGCCAGGTCCAGGATGTCGTTGATCAGCTGCTGCAGATCGGACCCGGCCGCGTAGATCGTCTTCGCGAACTGGATCTGCTTCTCCGTCAGGTTGCCCTCGGGGTTCTCCGAGAGCAGCTTCGCCAGGATCAACGCGCTGTTCAACGGCGTCCGCAGCTCGTGCGACATGTTCGCCATGAACTCGGTCTTGTACTGGGACGCCACCGTGAGCTGCCCGGCACGCTCCTCCAGCTCCTGGCGCGCCTGCTCGATCTCGCTGTTCTTGACCTCGATGTCGCGGTTCTGCTGGGCCAGCAGCGCCGCCTTCTCGGCCAGCTCCGTGTTGGACCGCCGCAGCTCGCCCTGCTGCGCCTGCAGCTGCTCCGAGCGCGCCCGCAGCTCCTGGGCCAGCCGCTGCGACTCGGTCAGCAGCGCTTCGGTCCGCGAGTTGGACAGGATCGTGTTCACGTTGACGCCGATGGTGTGCCGCAGCTGCTCCAGCAGGTCCTGGTGGACCGTGCTGAACTCGTTGACCGAAGCCAGTTCCAGCACCCCGAGCACCTCGCCCTGGAACAGCACCGGCAGCACGATCAGGTTCACCGGCGACGCCGAGCCGAGCCCGGACGACACCAGCGCGTACTCCGGCGGCGCGTCCTGGACGAGGATCGTGCGCTGGTCGACGGCGGCCTGGCCGATCAACGACTCGCCCATCGCGAACCGCAGCCCGGCGCGGGACTGCGCGAGCCCGTACGCGGCGATGCACTCGAGCACCGTGCCGTCGCGGTCGTCGTCGCGGGCCAGGAAGAACGCGCCCTGCTGGGCGCGGACCAGCGGGGCCAGCTCGGACAGGATCAGCGCGGCGACCGACGCCAGGTCGCGGTGGCCCTGCATCCGGCCCGACAGCTGCGCGAGGTTCGTCTTCAGCCAGTCCTGCTCGCGGTTGGTCCTCGTCGTCTCCTTGAGGTTCGCGATCATCTGGTTGATGTTGTCCTTGAGGTCGGCGACCTCGCCGGACGCGTCGACCGTGATGTGCCGGGTCAGGTCGCCTGCCGTGACGGCCGTCGCGACCTGGGCGATCGCGCGGACCTGCGTGGTCAGGTTGCCCGCCAGCTGGTTCACGCTCTCGGTGAGCCGCTGCCAGGTGCCCGACACGCCGTCGACCTCGGCCTGGCCGCCCAGCTTGCCCTCGGTGCCGACCTCGCGCGCCACGCGCGTGACCTCGGAGGCGAACGCCGAGAGCTGGTCGACCATCGTGTTCATCGTGGTCTTGAGTTCCAGGATCTCGCCGCGGGCGTCGACGTCGATCTTCTTCGTCAGGTCGCCCTTCGCGACCGCGGTGGTCACCTGCGAGATGTTGCGCACCTGGCTGGTCAGGTTGTGCGCCATGAAGTTGACGTTCTCGGTGAGGTCCTTCCAGGTCCCGGCGACGCCGGGGACCCGGGCCTGGCCGCCGAGGATGCCTTCGGTGCCGACTTCGCGCGAGACGCGGGTGACCTCGTCGGCGAACGCGCGCAGCGTCTCGACCATGCCGTTGAGCGTCTCGGCGAGTGCCGCGACCTCGCCCTGGGCGTCGATGGAGATCTTCTTCGACAGGTCGCCGTTGGCCACGCCGGCCGCCACGGTGGCGATGCTGCGCACCTGGTCGGTCAGGTTGGTGGCCATGACGTTGACGTTGTCCGTGAGGTCCTTCCAGGTGCCCGCGACGCCGCGGACGGTGGCCTGGCCGCCGAGCTTGCCTTCGGTGCCGACTTCGCGGGCGACGCGGGTGACTTCGTCGGCGAAGGCGGAGAGCTGGTCGACCATCGTGTTGAGCGTGGTCTTCAGCTCGAGGATCTCACCGCGCGCGTCGACCGAGATCTTCTGCGTCAGGTCGCCCTTCGCGACCGCCGACGTCACCGTGGCGATGTTCCGGACCTGGTCGGTCAGGTTGTTCGCCATGAAGTTGACGTTATCGGTGAGGTCCTTCCACGTCCCGGCGACGCCGGGCACGGTGGCCTGGCCGCCGAGCTTGCCTTCGGTGCCGACTTCGCGGGCGACGCGGGTGACTTCGTCGGCGAAGGCGGAGAGCTGGTCGACCATCGTGTTCAGCGTGGTCTTGAGTTCCAGGATCTCGCCCCGGGCGTCGACGGCGATCTTCTGCGTCAGGTCGCCGCGCGCGACGGCCGTCGCGACCTGGGCGATGTTGCGCACCTGGGTGGTCAGGTTGTTCGCCATGAAGTTCACGGACCCGGTGAGGTCACGCCACGTCCCGGCGACGCCGGGGACCTGCGCCTGCCCGCCCAGCTGACCTTCGGTGCCGACTTCGCGGGCGACTCGGGTGACTTCGTCGGCGAAGGCGGACAGCTGGTCGACCATCGTGTTCATGGTCGTCTTGAGCTCGAGGATCTCGCCACGTGCGTCGACGGTGATCTTCTGGGTCAGGTCGCCCTTCGCCACGGCCGTGGTCACGTGCGAGATGTTGCGGACCTGGTCGGTCAGGTTGTCGGCCATCTGGTTGACCGAGTCGGTGAGGCTGCGCCACGTTCCGGCCGCGCCCGCCACCTCGGCCTGGCCGCCCAGCTTGCCCTCGGAGCCGACCTCCCGCGCCACGCGGGTGACCTCCCCGGCGAACGCCGAGAGCTGGTCGACCATCGTGTTCAGCGTGTTCTTCAGCTGCAGGATCTCGCCGCGCGCGTCGACGTCGATCTTCTTCGTCAGGTCGCCGTTGGCCACCGCGGTCGCCACCAGCGAGATCCCGCGGACCTGGTCGGTCAGGTTGTCGGCCATCTGGTTGACCGAGTCGGTGAGGTCGCGCCACGTCCCGGCGACGCCCGCCACCTGGGCCTGGCCGCCGAGCTTGCCGTCCGAACCGACCTCGCGCGAGACGCGGGTGACCTCGTCGGCGAACGACGAGAGCTGGTCGACCATGGTGTTGATGGTGTTCTTCAGCTCGAGGATCTCGCCGCGGGCGTCGACGTTGATCTTCTGGGTCAGGTCGCCGCGGGCGACGGCGGTGGTGACCTGGGCGATGTTGCGGACCTGCTCGGTGAGGTTGTCGGCCATGAAGTTGACCGAGTCGGTGAGGTCGCGCCAGGTGCCGGACACGCCCGGGACGACCGCCTGGCCGCCGAGACGTCCCTCACCCGCGATCTCGCGCGAGAGCCTCGTCACCTCGGCGGCGAACCTCGACAGCTGCGCGATGAGGCCGTTGACCGTCTTGGCCAGCGTCGCGTACGCGCCCTGGAGCGGACGGCCGTCGAGCGTCAGGGTCATCGGCTGGGAAAGGTCACCCTCCGCGACCGCGCCGAGCACTCGGTCCAGCTCGATCGTGGGGCGCGTGAGGTCCTCGACCAGGCCGTTGACGCTCTCGACGGCGGTGCTCCAGCCGCCGGGGCCGACCTCGGCCTCCACCCGCTCGCTGAGCCTGCCGTCCTGGCCGACGGCCGCGCGCACCCGCAGCAGTTCGCTGACCAGCCGCTGGTTGCGCTCGGCGATGTCGTTGAACGCGACCGCGAGCTGCGCCGAGATGCCGTCGCCGTGCGGCACGAGCCGCCGGCGGAAGTTGCCGTCCCCGAGATCCCGCACCGCCACGAGCAGCCGCTCCAGCGCCGCCGCCTCGCTCTGGGATTCCGTTGTCATGTGTGCCGACCCTCTCCACCACGCATGCGCCAGCCATGGTCGTCGACCCAGCGTGCCATGATTCGCCCTACACTTCGAGCCAGTCCGCCCGCTCACGCGGTAGCCGTGCGATAGCAGTCCGGAGGCAGGAGGTCCGTGCATGGTGTCACGTCCGGCTCCGGCCTCGGCGGCCCTGCCGCCGATGACCGGTGAGGACGTACCGCCGGGCTTCGACGCCTTCGGGCGGGCCGTCCTCGAAGACGTGCGCGACGCGGTGTTCCTCCAGGACGCCGACGGCGCGCTGCGCTGGGCGAACCCGGCGGCGCGGACGCTGACCGGCGGCGTCGAGCCGCGGCTGCACCCGGTCGCCGAAACCTCCGGGCACGTGGAGGTGTCCGGCAATCGTCGTCCGGCCCGGGTCCGCGCCCTGCCTGGCGGCTGGCACTCCTGGACCGTCCCGGCGGAGGACGTCCCGCAGCGGCACGTGGGCGACTTCCTCGCCGAGGCCGGCCCCCGGCTGGCCGGGGCGCGCGGGCGGCACGGCACCGCGCGGGTGATCGCCGAGCTGGCCTCGGCCGCGCTGGCCGACACCGTCTTCGTGCTGTTGCCGACCACGCGCGGGCGGTGGGAGTGGTGGAGCTGCGAGCGCCCGTCGGCGCACGGCCACGGCCGGATCCGGCGGGTCCCGGCGCAGGTCGCGCCGGTGCTGGCGGCGACGTTCGCGGCCACCGGCAAGCCGCAGCCGGCCCCGGTCCCCGCACCCGAGGTCGCCACGCTGCCCTCGATCGTCGCCGACCGGTTCGCCGGGCACGCCGACGTGACGGTGGTGTCGCTGGGCCCGAGCGCCGGCTCCGGCGTCACCGGGGCCCTGCTGCTGGGCCGCCGGGCGGACCCGGAGTTCGGCGCCGAACAGGGGCGCGCGGTCGTCGAGTTCGCCAAGGCGGCCGGGACGGCGCTGGCCAACGCGCAGCGCTACGCCCGCCAGGAGGAGGCCACGCGCGGCCTGGAGACGACGTTGCGCCCGGTCGACCCGCCCGAGCTGGACGGCGCCCGGTTCGAGACCTGGTACGAGCCGGCCGCCGGGGTGCTCGCGGTCGGCGGCGACTTCTACGACGTCCTCGCCCACGACGATGGCAGCGCGTTCCTGGTGCTCGGCGACATCTGCGGCAAGGGCGCCGAGGCCGCGGCGCTCACCGGGCGGGTCCGGCACGCGCTGACCGCGCTGGCGATGGTCGAGCGTGACGGCCGGACGCTGCTGCGGCTGCTCAACGAGCTGCTCATCGCGGGCGGCAGCAGCCGGTTCGCCACGCTGGTGCTCGGCACGGCCCGGCCGTCCGACGGCGGTGTCGGCCTGACGCTGGCCTCGGGCGGGCACCCGGCGCCGCTGATCGTCCGCCGGGCCGGCGTGGTCGAAGAGGTCACCGTCCCGGGGACGCTGGTCGGGATCTCGCCGCAGGCCCGGTTCGCCGAGGCGGAGGTGCGGCTGGAGCGCGGCGACGTCTGCCTCCTCTACACCGACGGCATCACCGAGGCCCGCAACCGGCACGACCCGACGGAGCTGTTCGGCGACGACCGGCTGCGCGCGGTGCTGGCGGCCGCGGCGGGGGAGCCCGCCCGCGAGGTCGTGCGGCGGCTGCGGCAGGCCGTGCGCGACTGGCTGGGCAGTTCGGCGCACGACGACATCGCCGTGCTGGCCATCGAGTGCGCGGACTGAGTCTCTGTCCTCTTTGGACCGCGTTTGACCGCCTCCGGAGGGGGTAGTTCCTTCGTGCATTGATCCCGACGGAGGAATCCCATGGCGAACGCACTGCAAGGCCGCCGCGTTGCGATCCTGGCCGCGGACGGCGTCGAACAGGTCGAGCTGGAGAAGCCGCGCCAGGCTGTGCTCGACGAGGGCGCGACGGTGGAGCTGGTGTCGCTGGACACCGGTGAGATCCAGGCGATGAACGGCGACATCGACAAGGGCGACCGGTTCCCGGTCGACCGGAAGGTGGCCGACGTCGGCATCGGCGACTTCGACGCGCTGCTGCTGCCGGGCGGCACGATGAATCCCGACAACCTGCGGACGAACGGCGAAGCGGTCAAGTTCGTCGGCGACTTCGTGCGCGCGGGCAAACCGGTCGGGGTGATCTGCCACGGTCCGTGGACGCTCGTCGAAGCGGATGTCGTGCGTGGCCGCACGCTGACTTCGTACCCCAGCATCCGGACCGACCTGCGTAACGCCGGCGCCACCGTCGTCGACGAAGAGGTAGTGGTCGACAACGGCTTGGTCTCGAGCCGCAATCCGGACGACCTGCCGGCGTTCTGCCGGACGGTCGTGCGCGAGTTCGCGGGCTGAAGTCCTTTGTAGACAATCACCCGGCCGTGTGTTAAGTCCCGCTTAAATCTGTTGGCTTTCGGCACCCCGGCGGAGGACGCTGAGGGGGTGACCAGGATCGCCCGTGGAGAGGAGGTGGACACCATGACAGTGCAGGCACGCCGCTACGGCCGCTGGTGCCGGGAGCACTTCGACGTGGTCGCCGCCCAGGGCGTTCCCGCTCCCCGGCCCGCCGACGCCGCCGAGGTCCCGGCGGAGCCCGAGCCGGAGCCCGTCAAACCGGTCGCCGAACAGCCGCAGGGCTGACCCAGCGCACGAAGAAGCCGCCCCGGTCGTGGCCGGGGCGGCTTCTTTCGCGTGCGTCAGCCGTAGTAGCTGCGGCGGCGGTACCAGACCCGCCTGGGTCCCGGCACGCCGATGCGGGCGATGACGTCGGTCAGGATGGCGCCGATGGCCAGCCAGATCAGCGCGGCGAGACCGTCGTTCAAGAACGTCCGCAGCTTCTCCGAATCCGGCGTGAACAGGTTGCGCAGGCCGAGCGAGACGTTCGACGACCACTCGGTGATCAGGTGCGCGAAGCCGTTCGCCGAGTTCGCGTCGCCCAGCACCAGCACGATGTGCACCGCGAGGACCAGGGCGAACACCGCGCACACGAGGTGGATCAGGGCGTTGACCGTGCGGACGATCCGGATGCGCGGGTGGGTGCGTTCCACGACTTCTTCGGCCGCGGCGGGTTCGTACCGCGGATCGTAGGGCTGCTCCGGGGGCGGGGGATACGGCATCGTCGTCGCCGTCCTTTCGAGGAGTCCGATGTGGACGGACCTGGGCGTACGGTGGCACCGGGGGATACCCGGTACTCGGGTGAGCGAACCGCGCATTCCCTAAACTTCCTTATCACTTGACATGATAGGGTAGTTTGTGGAACATAAGGAGGGTCATGACGCAGGAGGTCTTCTCCGTCGAGCAGGTCGCCGCGAAGCTCGGCCTGCACGTCCGGACGGTCCGGAACTACGTGCGCGACGGGCGGCTCAAGGCGGTCCGGATCGGCAAGCAGTACCGGATCGCCGCCGACGACCTCGAGGCGTTCACCGGGCTGCCGGTGGCCGAACCGCGGCCGGACCGGCCCGTCGCCGAGCTTTCGGGCGTCGCCGAGGTCACCGGCGTCGACCGGGCGACCGCCGACCGGATCGCCACCGTCGTCGTCGCTTCGGTGAACGGGCCGCGGGACGGGGGTGAGCGGCCCCTGCGCGTCGAAACGATCTACGACAAGGAGCGCTCCACCATGAAGATCATCGTGCTCGGCGACCTCGCCGCCGGCGCGGAGCTGCTGCGCTTCGTGGCCTCCTTCACCGAGGGCCTGACGTGACCACGGTCTACCGCTCGGCCGAAGGCGCCGTGGCGGTCCGGCAGCGCTACGACACGCTCCTGCGCCGCTGGCCCGTGCCGCACGAGACGCGCACCCTCGCGACCCGCCTCGGCGACACCTTCGCCGTGGTCTCCGGCCCGGTGGCCGCGCCGCCGCTCGTCGCGCTGCAGGGTTCCGGCGGCACCGCCGCGCACTGGCTGCCCGACATCGCGACGCTCGCGGAGCACCTGCGCGTGCACGCCGTCGACGCGCCGGGGGAGCCGGGCCGGACCCAGCTGCGGGAAGCCCTCCCGGGCGCCGACGTGCGGCCGGCCGAGGACGCCGGGCACTTCCTGCCCGGCTGGGCCGCGGCCGCGGCGGAATTCCTGAAGGGAGAAGGATCGTGATCGACCAGCGCCACGGCGCCGGGGTGTGGTTCGTGCCGTCCGAGGGGCCGGAGCTGGCCACCGAGCAGGACGCCGTCGACCTCGTCGGGGCCACCTTCGGGCAGAGTGCCGACGTCCTCGTCGTGCCGGTCGAGCGGTTCCCCGCCCGGTTCTTCGACATGCGCACCAAGCTGATCGGGCACTTCTTCTCGAAGATCGTCCAGTACGGCTTCCGGCTGGTGCTGCTCGGCGACGTCGGCCCGCACGTCGAGGCGAGCACCGTCTTCCAGGACGTCGTGCGGGAGTCCAACCGGGGTCGGCACGTCTGGTTCGTGGCCGACCTCGCGGAGCTCGACGCCCGGCTGGCCGCGGCGCGCTGAGCCGCGCGGTGGAACCTCGCGCCACGCGGGCAACCCCGTCCCGCGCGGCACGTCCAGGGGATCATGAGAATCCCGGCGCTGCTCGCGTCCGTCCTCACCCTCCTGGCCGTGCTCGTCTCTCCCGCGACGGCGCAAACCCCTGTCCCACGGGGGTTCCGGCCCGCCTCGACGAGCTGGACCGGCCCGGACACCGGGTACGTCCTGGGGTACTCGCCCTGCGCGAAGTCGTGGTGCCCGGCGCTGCTGGGCACCACCGACGGCGGAACGCACTGGCGCCGGCTGGGCGCGCCGCCGATGTCCTTGCCGGACAACCACAACCACGTCGCGCTGACCTTCACGAGCGACCGCGTCGCGTACGTCAGCGACGGCGTCCACGTGCGCACGACCCGCGACGGCGGCGCGAGCTGGCACCCGGTCGGCCTCATCGGCGCGCGGCAGCCCTACTACCTCTCGAAGATCACCGAAACCGCCGGCCGGGTCTTCGCCGTCCTCACGACCTTCGGGGACGGCCACGGTGCCACGCGGTTGTACTCCGGTGTCGCCGGCTCGCCGGTGCTCGCCCCGGTGCCCGGTTTCGCGGCCGCCGGCGGGATCACCTACGGCGACCTGGCCGTCGGCGGTGGCCTGCAGGTGGCGCTCGGCGCGGACTACGGCACCGAGAAGTACTGGACCTCGCGCGACGGCGTCCGCTTCACCCCGGCCGCCCCGCCGTGCCCGGCCGGGACGGTCGCCTCGCTCGCCGGGGTGCGGGAGCAGCAGGTCGTGGCGTTGTGCAGCAGCAGCCCCGGCTCGCCGCAGCCGGGCTCGACCGAGCGGGAGCTGCGGCACGCGGCGAAGCTCGGCGGGACGTTCAGCGGGAGTGACGCGGCACCCTTCATCGGGATCACGCAGGGCTTCGGCGCGGCGTCGCCGACGTCCGCGACGGTGGCGGCCGAGGGCGGCGGCACCGGGTTCCTGCACAGCACGGCCGACGGCGGCCGCACGTGGACGACGACCGTGCTGTCCGACCGCGGGCTCAGCCTGACCGATCTGGACTTCCCCGGCCGCTCCACCGGCGTAGTCGTCGACGGCCAGCCGGATGCCGACGGCGGCTCCGCCCTGTACCGCACCACGGACGGCGGACACCTGTGGCGTGAACTGCTGATCGGATAGTTGTGCCTGGCAGGCAAGGCCCTTCGGCCCGGTTCACTTGGTGAACGGCATGTCGTAGTCTGTGCACTGTCCGTTGCCGGACGAAGGTGGCCGGGCCCCGGGGCAGGGGCCGGCGCCCCAGACGAGGGAGAACAGTCGATGACGCCTGGCGACCTGCGGTCGGGAACCGAGGGGGGCTCGGCGTCCCTCGATTTCTCCAAGGCGAGCCTGGCCCGGCTGTCGGACGCACTGCTGGGCGGCCACGACCACTACGAGGTCGATCGGGAAGCCATGCGGCGCCTGCTGGCCATCGCGCCCGGTGCGCGCGCGATGGCCAAGGAACACCGCGACTGGCTGGTGCGCGCGATCCGGTTCCTCGCCGGGAAGCGCGGCATCGACCAGTTCCTCGACCTCGGCTCCGGCATGCCGACCGCGGAGAACACCCACGAGGTGGCCCAGCGGTACAACCCGGACGCGCAGGTGGTGTACGTCGACAACGACCCGGTCGTGCAGGTGCACGGCCGGGCGCTGCTCGAAGAGAACTACCTGACCCACGTGACCGGCGCCGACCTGACCCGGCCGGCGGAGACGCTGGCCGACGACGTCGTCGAGGAGTACCTCGACTTCACCCGGCCGGTGGGGCTGATCCTGACCTCGATCGTGCACCACATCGACGACTACGAGCGCGCGAAGTCGATCGTCGCGGAGTACGTGGCGGCGCTCGCGCCCGGGTCGTACCTGCTGCTCACGCACAACTTCGACCCGGAAGAGGACTCGCCCCGCCAGGAGCTGGCGCGCCTGCTGGAGACGAGCTTCCAGGGCACCGGGCTGGGCAGCGTCTACCGCACGCGGGAGCAGATCACGTCGTTCTTCGACGGCACCGAACTGCTCCGGCCGGGGCTGGTCTACCTGCACGAATGGTGGCCGGACGGCCCCCGGCTGCACCCGCTGAGCGAGCTGAACTTCCTGACGCTGGGCGGCGTGGCCCGCAAGCAGTGACCCGCCCGCCGTCGTGAGTGAGAAACAGGATTAGAACACTGTTTCTCACTCACGACCAGGCGGGTGCGCGGGGTCAGGCGGCGTTGAAGGTGTCCGGGTCGGGGCCGGTGCGCTCGCCGCGGTCCAGCGGCGTCAGCGACTCCAGCTCCTCCTCCGACAGGGTGAACCCGAACAGGTCGAAGTTCTCCTCGATCCGCGACGGCGTCACGGACTTCGGGATCACCACGTTGCCCAGGTGCAGGTGCCAGCGCAGCACGATCTGCGCGGGCGTGCGGCTGTGCTTCACCGCCAGTTCCGCGATGATCGGGTCGCCCAGCAGCGAGCCGCCCTTGGCCAGGGGGCTCCACGCCTCCGTCGCGATCCCGTGCTTCGCGTCGAACTCGCGGAGCTCCTGCTGCTGCAGGTACGGGTGCAGTTCGACCTGGTTGAGCACCGGGGCGACGTCGGCCGCGTCGAGCAGGCGCTCCAGGTGGGCGGGCTGGAAGTTGGACACGCCGAGCGCGCGGACCCGGCCGTCGGCGTGCAGCTTCTCGAACGCCTTCCAGGTGTCGAGGTACTTGTCGCGCTCCGGCGTCGGCCAGTGGATCAGGTACAGGTCGAGCTGCTCCAGGCCGAGCTTCTTCATGCTCTCGTCGAACGCCTTGAGCGTCGAGTCGTAGCCCTGGGCCGAGTTCCACAGCTTGGTGGTGACGAACAGCTCGTCCCGGGCGAGGCCGGACTCGGCGATCGCCCGGCCGACGCCCTTTTCGTTGCCGTAGAGGGCGGCGGTGTCGATGCTGCGGTAGCCCGCGTCGAGGGCGGCCTTCACGGCGGCGGTGGTCTCGTCGTCCGGGACCTGGAACACGCCGTAGCCGAGCTGTGGCATCGCCACGCCGTTGGAGAGTTCGATGACGGGCACGCTGGTCACGAGGGGTCCTTTCGGTGGGTGGTTCATCGGGCGGGTACCCGTTCCCCGGTGTCGAAACTTGCAGGGTGCCGATGGCGCCGGCGACGCCCAGGGCGAGCTGGCCACCCAGAACGTCGATCGCCGGTCGAAGGCCTGGCCGAGCGCGCTGATGGCCGTTGCGAGCAGGGCGGCGGGCACCCGAGCCGCCGGACGGAGGGGCAGGCCCGGTCGCGGGCCGAGGGGCTCGAAGATCCGGAGCGCGGAAACACTTGATCGACTGCGGCGATGTAGTCCGGGTGGACCTCCGCACGCCCAGGGGGACCGCGCTCGCCGTGGTGGCGGAGCGCGCCGCGGTGAGCGGGGTCCCGACCCGCGTCCGGTCGGGGGCGATCGGCGCGGGCTGAATCCGGCGAACTGGAGGAAGTCATGGGGAAGATCGGTGTCTGGTTGATCGGCGCCCGGGGGTCGGTGGCCACGACGGCCGTCGCCGGGGCCGCCGCGATGCGGGCGGGACTGGCGCCGCCCACGGGGTGCGTGACCGAGCTGCCGGACTTCGCCGGGGCGCCGCTGCCCGGGCTGGGGGACCTGGTCTTCGGCGGCCACGACGTCGTCGACACACGGCTGGTCAAGCGGGCCGAGCAGCTGGTCGCGGCGGGCGTGCTGCCCTCGACCCTGCCGGGCCCGATCAGCGCGGAGCTGGAAGCCACCGAAGCCCGGCTGCGCCCGGCCCCGTCCGGGGGCGGCCGGGCGGCGGCCGACCGGATCGTCGCCGACCTGACGGCGTTCGGCGAGGGCCTGGACCACGTCGTCGTCCTCAACGTCTCGTCCACCGAACCACCGTGCGAACCGCACCCGGCGCACGAATCCCTGGCCGCGCTGGAAGCGGACCTGGGCGTCCTGCCGCCCAGCGCGTTGTACGCCTACGCCGCCTTCCGCGCGGGCTGTGGCTTTGTCGACTTCACCCCGTCCACGGGCGCGCGGCTGCCCGCCCTCGACGAGCTGGCCCGCACGACCGGGCAGCCGTACGCGGGCCGCGACGGCAAGACCGGCGAGACGCTGCTGCGCTCGGTGCTCGCGCCGATGTTCGCCCAGCGCGCGCTGAACGTCTTGTCCTGGTCGGGCACGAACCTGCTCGGCGGCGGCGACGGCGCCACGCTCGCCGACCCCGGTGCGGCGTCCAGCAAGAACGCGTCGAAGCAGCAGGTGCTGTCGCAGAACCTCGGCCGGGACGTCGACGGCGAGGTGCACATCGACTACGTCCCGGCGCTCGGCGACTGGAAGACCGCCTGGGACCACGTGCTGTTCGAGGGGTTCCTCGGCGCGCGCATGACGCTGCAGCTCACCTGGCAGGGCTGCGACTCCGCGCTCGCCGCGCCGCTGGTGCTCGACCTCGCCCGGCTGACCGCCAAGGCGTGCCGCGACGGCGTCGCCGGGCCGGTGGCCGAGTTCGGGTTCTTCTTCAAGGATCCCGTCGGCGAGGGCCCGCACGACCTCGCGTCGCAGTACGCGGCCCTGCGTGAGTGGGCGAACCGGTGAAGGCGCTCGTCGAACTCGTCCGCGCGCCCGCCGCGCTGACCGTGCCCGGGGACGCCGTCGCCGGGGCCGCCGCGTCGGGGTGGCCCTTCGGCCGCCGCACGCTGGCGCTGACCGGCGCGTCCGTCTGCATCTACTGGGCGGGCATGGCGCTCAACGACTACGCCGACCGCCACCTCGACGCGATGGAACGGCCCGAGCGGCCGATCCCGTCCGGCCGGGTCAGGCCGGAGACCGCGCTCGGCGTCGCGACCGGGCTGACCGCGGGCGGGCTGGGCATCGCCGCGGCGGCGGGTGGCAAGCGGGCCCTGCGCGTCGCGCTCCCGCTGGCCGCGACGGTCTGGGCGTACGACTTCGTGCTCAAGGAGACCGTGTTCGGCCCGGCCGCGATGGCCGCGGCCCGGGCACTCGACGTGCTGCTCGGCGGGGGCGGGGCCCGGGCGGCCCTGCCGGCCGCGCTGACCGTCGGGGCCCACACCTACGCGGTGACGACGTTGTCAAGGTCCGAAGTGGACGGTGCCAAGCCCGCTCTCCCGGCGGCCACCCTCGCCGCGACGGCCGGGGTGCGCGTCGCCGCCGGCCGCGTCGGGCCGCTGGCCTCGGCGCTGCTCGGGACGTACGTGGCGACGACCGGGCGGGCGCAGTACGACGCCGTCCGCGACCCGGCCGCGCCGAAGATCCGGCGCGCGGTCGGCGCGGGCATCCACGGCATGATCCCGCTGCAGGCCGGGCTGATCGCCCGGACCGGCGCGTGGCGCTCGGCGCTGGCCGTCGCCGCCGCGTTCCCGATCGCGCGGGCGCTGAGCCGGAAGGTGTCGCCGACATGAGGTTCGGGTACGGCACCAACGGCTTCGCCAACCACCGCCTCGGCGACGCCCTGCACGTCCTCGCCGACCTCGGCTACGACGGGGTCGCTTTGACGCTGGACCACCAGCACCTCGATCCGTTCGGGCCGGACCTGGCGAGCCGCGTCGCCGCGCTGGCCGCCGAGCTGGACCGGCTCGGGCTGGCCGTGGTGATCGAGACCGGCGCGCGGTTCCTGCTGGACCCGTGGCGCAAGCACTCGCCGACGTTCCTCGACCCCGACCGGGCCGTGCGCGTGGCGTTCCTGACCCGCGCGGTCGAGATCGCCGCGGACCTCGGCGCGGAAGCCGTGTCGTTCTGGAGCGGGAACAAGCCCGCCGGTCTCCCCGCCGAGGACGCCTGGACACGTCTGGCCGACGGCTGTGCGGAGGTGCTCAAGGCGGCCGACGAGCACGACGTCAAGCTCGGCTTCGAGCCGGAGCCGGGGATGCTCGTCGAGGATCTCGACGGCTACTTCGAGCTGGCCCGGCGCCTGGGCGACCCGGAGCGGTTCGGGCTGACGCTGGACATCGGGCACTGCCGCTGCACCGAGTCCGCGTCCGTGCCCGACTGCGTGCGTCGCGCGCTGCCGCGGTTGGTGAACGTCCAGATCGACGACATGCGCCGGGGCACCCACGAGCACCTGGAGTTCGGCCAGGGGGAGATCGACTTCCCGCCGGTGCTGGAAGCGCTGTCGCCGTACACCGGGCTGGTCGCGGTGGAACTGCCGCGGGACAGCCACGCAGCCCCGCGGATCGCCCGTGCGTCCCTGGAGTTCCTGCGCAGGGCGGTGACCGCGTGAACGCCTGGCTGGAAAAGGCACTGCACGACGTCGCCCACGACGCGTCGGTGTTGCGCACGCTGTTCCCGGGCGTCGGCCGCCGGGTTGGCCGGGGCCCGTCGGAAACGCCGGGCTGGACGGTCGACGACGTCGCCCGGGTCCGGCTGCTCCAGGCCGCGCCCGACGCGGCCGCGGAGCTGCCGGACCTCTACCGGTACGGCGACGCCGCCGAGAAGCGGGCGGTCCTGCGTGGACTGTCCGTTGTGGACACCGGCGACGCGGGGCTGGACCTCGTGGCGGACGCCTTGCGGACCAACGACCCCCGGCTCGTCACCGCGGCCATGGGGGAGTACGCCGCCACGCACCTGGCCGACTCCGCGTACCGCCATGGCGTCCTCAAGTGCGTCTTCATGGGCATCCCGCTGGCCGAGGTCGCCGGGCTGGACCGCCGGACCGACGAGGAGCTGGTGCGGATGATGCGGTCGTTCGCCGCCGAGCGCACCGCCGCGGGCCGCGACGTGCCCGCCGACCTCCTCCCGCTGCTGACCGAACAGGACGCCTGATGCGCATCTTCGATCCCCACATCCACATGAGCTCCCGGACCACCGACGACTACGCGGCCATGCACGCCGCCGGCGTCCGCGCGCTCGTCGAACCGGCGTTCTGGCTGGGCCAGCCGCGCACGAACGTCGGCAGCTTCACCGACTACTTCGACGCGCTCGTCGGCTGGGAGCCGTTCCGCGCGAGCCAGTTCGGCATCGCCCACCACTGCACGATCGCGCTCAACCCCAAGGAGGCCAACGATCCGCGCTGCGTGCCGGTGCTCGACCTGCTGTCGCGCTACCTGGAGAAGGACGGCGTCGTCGCGGTCGGCGAGATCGGCTACGACTCGATGACCGCCGAGGAGGACAAGGCGTTCGCCGCGCAGCTCGCCCTCGCCATCGACCACGACCTCCCGGCGATGGTGCACACGCCGCACCGCGACAAGGCCGCCGGGACCGAGCGCAGCATCGCCGTGGTCCGCGAGTCGGGGATCGCGCCCGAGCGCGTGGTGCTCGACCACCTCAACGAGGTGACCGTCGCCGTGGTCAAGGATTCGGGCTCCTGGATGGGCTTCTCGATCTATCCGGACACGAAGATGGACGAGGACCGGATGGTCGCGATCCTTCGCGAGTACGGCACCGAGAAGGTGCTGGTGAACTCGGCCGCCGACTGGGGCAAGAGCGATCCGCTCAAGACCCGCAAGACCGGTGACGCGATGCTCGCCGCGGGGTTCACCGAGGACGACGTCGACCAGGTGCTGTGGCGCAACCCCGTCGAGTTCTACGGCCAGAGCGGGCGGCTTTCCCTGGCATCCGACACCGTGGACGCCGAGTTCGCGGGCAACTCGATCCTGCGGGGTGCGCGCAAGTGAGGTTCCGGCACCCCGACGGCACGCTCGTCCACCTCGCCTACTGCACCAACGTCCACCAGGCCGAGGACCTCGGCGGCGTGCTCGCCCAGCTGGCCCGCTTCGGCGAGCCGGTGCGGGACCGCCTGGGCGTCGACCGCCTCGGGCTCGGCCTGTGGCTGGCCCGGCCGGTGGCCTCGGAGCTGGTGGCGAACCCGGCCGCGATCGCCCGGCTGCGCAGCGAACTGGCCACCCGCGGCCTCGAGGTCGTCACCCTCAACGGGTTCCCGTACCAGGGGTTCCACGACCCGGTCGTCAAGCACAAGGTCTACCGGCCGGACTGGTCGACGCCCGAGCGGACGCGGTACACCCTCGACCTGGCCGGGTTGCTCGCCGAGCTGCTGCCGGACGACGCCGTGCGCGGCAGCGTCTCGACCCTCCCGCTCGGCTGGCGCACGGAATGGCGGGACGACCGTGGCCAGCTCGAAGTGCTCGCCAAGGGATTGGCGGCGCAGGACCGTCCGGTGCGGGTGGCGTTCGAGCCGGAACCCGGCTGCGTCATCGAGACGACCGCACAGGCCGCGGCTTTGCTGTCCGAAGTGGACAAGGACTGGCTGGGCGTCTGCCTCGACACGTGCCACCTCGCGGTCGGGTTCGAGGACCCGGCCGCCGCGCTCGGACGGCTCGAAGCCGCCGGGCTGGACGTCGTCAAGCTGCAGGCGTCGGCCGCGCTGGAAGCTGCTTTGCCGAACGATCCCGCGACTCGCCGGGCGTTGGAGTCCTTTGTGGAACCGCGATTCCTCCACCAGAGCAACGAAAGTGCGCCACCGGGCGCCGACGACCTCGACCTGGCGCTCGCCGGTGGCCTGCCCGGGGACGCGCCGTGGCGGGTGCACTTCCACGTGCCGCTGCACGCCGACCCGGCGCCGCCGCTGACGTCGACCCGGCCGGTGCTGGCCGGGACGCTCGCCGAGCTGTTCGGCGGCGCGACCGCGCGCACCGACCACGTCGAGGTCGAGACCTACACGTGGCAGGTGCTCCCGGACGCACCCGCCGACGACGCCGGGCTGGTCGCGGGCATCGCGGCCGAGCTGGACTGGACCCGGCGAGAACTGATCACCCTGGGCCTGGAAGAGGTTGCGAAATGAGCTTGCTGGTCCTCGACGTCGTCGGGCTGACGCCGCGGCTGCTCCCGCACATGCCGAACCTGCGCAAGATGGCCGAACCCGGCTTCACCGCGCAGCTCGACACCGTGTTCCCGGCGGTCACGTGCTCGGTGCAGTCGACGTTCCTCACCGGCCTGCAGCCGGCCGGGCACGGCATCGTCGGCAACGGCTGGTACTTCCGCGACCTCGGCGAAATCTTCTTGTGGCGGCAGCACAACAGGCTGGTGCAGGGCGACAAGTTCTGGGACGCCGCCCGCCGCGCGCAGGCCGGGCACAAGGTGGCCAACGTCTGCTGGTGGTACGCGATGGGCATGGACGTCGACCTCACCGTCACCCCGCGGCCGATCTACCACGCCGACGGCAAGAAGTCCCCGGACGCCTACACCCATCCGCCCCAGCTGCACGACCGGCTCGTCGGCGCGCTCGGCGAGTTCCCGCTGTTCACGTACTGGGGTCCGACGGCGGCGATCACGTCGTCGAAGTGGATCATCGCGGCCGCGCAGAAGATCATGGCCGAGGACCAGCCCGACACCACGCTCGTCTACCTCCCGCACCTGGACTACGACCTCCAGCGCTTCGGCCCGGACGCGCCCCAGGCCGCGGCCGCCGCGCGGGAGATCGACGACGCCTTGAAGCCGCTGCTGGACCAAGCGGCCGCGGGCGGGCACACCGTCGTCGCGCTCTCGGAGTACGGCATCACGAACGCGAGCCGTCCCGTCGACATCAACCGGGCACTGCGTCGCGAGGGCCTGCTCAACGTGTACGTCCAGGCGGGCATGGAGTACCTCGACCCGTGGACGTCGCGGGCGTTCGCGGTGGCCGACCACCAGGTCGCGCACGTCTACGTCGCCGACCCGGCGGACATCCCGCGCGTGCGGGACATCGTGGCCGCACTGTCCGGAGTGGACGCCGTGCTCGACCGCGACGGGCAGGCGGGCATCGGGATCGACCACGAGCGAGCCGGCGAGCTGGTCGCGATCGCCGAGCCGGACGCCTGGTTCACGTACTACTACTGGCTCAGCGACGACCGCGCGCCGGACTTCGCGAAGACCGTCGAGATCCACCGCAAGCCCGGTTACGACCCGGCCGAGCTGTTCTTCGACCCGAACGACCCGGCGGTGAAGCTGAAGGCGGCGTCGGCGTTGGTCCGCAAGAAGCTCGGCCTGCGGTACTCGATGCAGGTCGTCCCGCTCGACCCCGCGCCGGTGAAGGGCAGTCACGGGCGGCTGCCCGACTCGCCCGAGGACGGGCCGGTGCTGCTGTGCTCGGAGCCGTCGCTCGCCCGCGAAAAGATCCACGCCACCGAAGTCAAGGACTTGTTGCTGGCGGCTATCCGTACCGAATAGGGCCATGAAGGGCACCCTCCTGGACGCAAGAGCCATGAGGGTGCCCTTCATGACCGTCAGCGGACGCCGAAGAGGTGCTCCAGGGCCAGCTGGTTCAGGCGGGTGAAGTGGTAGCCGCGCGCGGCCGCCGCGTCGAGGTCGAAGTCGTCGTTCAGCAGGTCGTCGAACGACTCGCCGGGGGCCAGCGTCGGCGTCGACAGCTCCGGGACGCGGGACGCCGCCAGTGCCTCCGCGACCTCCGGGTCGGCGCGGAACGCGGCCGCCTTCTCCTTGAGGATCAGGTACGTCCGCATGTTCGCCGCCGCGGACACCCACACGTCCGACGGGTCCTCCGTGCGCATCGGCTTGTAGTCGAAGTGCCGCGGGCCGTCGTAGCCGGCGTTCTCCAGCAGGTCGACCAGGAAGAACGCGCTCTTCACGTCGCCGTGGCCGAAGATCAGGTCCTGGTCGTACTTCGGGCCGTGCTGGCCGTTGAGGTCGATGTGGAACAGCTTGCCCTGCCACAGCGCCTGTGAGATGCCGTGGACGAAGTTGAGCCCGGCCATCTGCTCGTGCCCGACCTCGGGGTTGAGCCCGAACATCTCGGGCCGCGCGAGCTGCGAGATGAAGCCCAGCGCGTGCCCGATCGTCGGCAGCAGGATGTCGCCGCGCGGCTCGTTCGGCTTCGGCTCGAGCGCGAACCGCAGCGAATAGCCCTTTTCGACGACGTAGTCCGCCAGGAGGTCGAGGCCCTCCTTGTAGCGGGCCAGTGCCGCCCGGACGTCCTTCGCGGCGTCGGATTCGGCGCCTTCGCGGCCGCCCCAGACGACGTACGTCTCGGCGCCCAGCTCGGCCGCGAGGTCGAGGTTGCGGCGCACCTTCCGCAGCGCGTAGCGCCGGATGTCGCGGTCGTTGCTGGTCAGGCCGCCGTCCTTGAACACCGGGTGGGTGAACAGGTTCGTCGTCGCCATCGGCACCTTGAGCCCGGTTTCGGCCAGTGCCTTGCGGAACGCCTCGATCGCCTTGTCGCGGTCGGGCTCGGTGGCCAGGAGGTCGTCGTCGTGGAACGTCACGCCGTAGGCGCCCAGCTCCGCCAGCCGGTGCACGCTCTCCACCGGGTCGAGCGGCGGCCGCGTCCCGACCCCGAACGGGTCGTTCGCGGGCCAGCCCACGGTCCAGAGGCCGAAGGTGAACTTGTCGGCCGGCTGGGGAGCGTAGTCGCTCATGACTGTCCCTTCATTTAGTTCACGTTGTAGACTAAATATGCGCCGGGGTGGTCCCGCGCGTCAAGAGGCCGGTTAAGGTGCTCCCCGGGAGGACGCGATGACCCAGGCCGTGCGGCACGACTCGATGCGTGCCCGCAACCTCGAGGTCGTGCTCGGCGCGGTCAGCCGCGGCGGCCCGCTGACCAGGGCGGCGCTCGCCGAGCGCACCGGCCTGACGAAGTCCACGGTCAGCAAGCTCGTCGGCGACCTCGTGGACGCGGGCCTGCTGGCCGAGACCGGGCCCGCGCGGGCCGGCGAACGCGGCCGGCCGGGCGTGGACGTCGTGCTCAGCGGCGCACGCGTGGCGTCGCTGGGGCTGGAGATCAACGTCGACTACCTCGCGGCGCGCGTCCTCGACCTCACCGGCGAGGTCCGCTTCGCCGCGCGCCGCGAGCGCGACAACCGCGGCTCACGGCCGAAGAAGGTGCTCGCCGAGCTGCAGGCGCTGGCGGCCGAGGCGCTGACCGAGACGCACCGGCTCGGGTTGGCGGCCGCGGGCGCGGTGCTGGCGGTGTCCGGCCCGGTCGGCGACGGCGTGCTGTTCAGCGCCCCCAACCTCGGCTGGCAGGACGTCCGCCCGGCCGATCTGCTGCGCCTGCCCATCCCGGTGGAGCTGGACAACGAGGCCAATCTCGCGGCGCTGGGCGAACTCTGGTTCGGCGACGGCGAGCGCGACTTCCTCTACGTGTCGGGCGAAGTCGGCATCGGCGCGGGCCTGGTCGTGAACGGCGAGCTGTTCTCCGGCGCCCGCGGGCTGGCCGGCGAGCTGGGCCACGTCGTCGTGGCGCCCGAGGGCCCGCGCTGCCGGTGCGGCGGCAGCGGCTGCCTGGAGACGTACGCGGGGCAGGAAGCGTTGCTGGCCGCGGGAAACGCACCCACGCTGTCCGCCCTGGTCACCGCTTTGGAGCGCGGCGACGCCGTGGCGCTGGATGCGTGCGCGGCGGCCGGGCGCGCGCTCGGCATCGCGCTGACGTCGGCGGTGAACCTGCTGGACCTGGACCGCATCGTGCTGGGCGGGGTGTTCACCCAGCTGTACCCGTGGCTGTCCGGCCCGGTGTCGGAGGTGCTGTCCGCGCGGCTCGGCGGCCTGCGCGGCACGCCGCCGGTGCTGTCCGCGTCCCGGCTGGGCGGCGACGCCGCGACGCTGGGGGCGGCGGGCCGGGTCGTGCACCGCGTCCTGGCCGACCCCGCGCCGTTCGTGACCCGTGCCCAGGAAGCCTAGGCCGGGCAAGGGAAAGCCGCCCCGGGCGGACCCGGGGCGGCTTCCGCTGAATCGACTTAGCTCACCGAGCTGATCTGCACCAGCGAGCTGCCGACCGGCACGCCCGTGTCGGTCTGCACGGTCAGCTGACCGCGCAGGGTCCGGCCCGCCGCGGGGGCGGTGGTGGCCGTCACCGTCGCCGGCACCGTCCACGAGCTGCCCGACGCCCGCGCCGCGTTCGCCTCGGTCACCGCGACCGAACCGAACGCCGGGTTGGTGAACACGTCGAGGTAGTCGTACGCGGTGGGGGCGCCACCGGGCACGGCGTACCCGTCGACGAGCGCGACCCAGACCCCGGGCGCCGGGTTCGGCACGGTCACCGACTCCTCGGAGTCACCGTCCGCGCTGATCCCCGCCTGGACGCAGGAACCGGTCGTGCAGTTGTACAGCACCAGGTCGAGGTCGGTGCCCACGACCGCGGGGCTGCCGATCGTGGCGGTCAGCGACGTCGAGCCCGGCGTCACCGCGATCTGGTACTGCTGCTGCGTGCCTTCGGCGATCGACGGCCGCAGCGTCTTGGCGCTGCCGAGCGTGGCGCCCGCCAGCTTGCCGGTGAACGCGCCGAGCGTGTTCGTCACGGTGTAGGACCGCGCGATCGGCGTGTTCAGCGTGGCCGAGGCGATGGTGTCCGGGTTCGGCGAGATCGCCGTGCCCAGCACCGAAGCCGACAGCTTGTACGCGGCATTGTCCACATCGGACGTCCGGCGCGCCTCGACGACGATCTCCCACACACCCGGCAGCGGGTTGGCGAAGGTCCGGCTGGTCGGCGTGCCGCCGGGGCAGCCCGCACCCGCGTCGGGCAGGTAGCAGGACGTGGTGGCCGTGCTCGCCTCGGCCGGCACGCCGGTCGGGTCGTAGCGCAGGAACCGCACCTGGCCCTTGCCCGGGGCGCCGCCGCCGGCGTCCAGGTCCACCTTCAGCGCACTGGCGCCCTGCGGCACCCGCACGAAGTAGCTGGTCGCCTGGTTGCGGGCGATCTTGCCGGCCACGTCGACCTGGAAGCCCTTGTCGGCGGTGAACTCCTGCGGCGCGAAGACCGTGTTGAGGGTCTGCACGTCGATGCCGACGGTCAGCGGGTTGTCCAGGTACAGCAGCGCCGAGTGGACGCCCGCGTTCTTCGGGTTCACCTTGACGTCGAACTTCACCGGCGTGTTCAGCGGCAACACCACCGTCGACGCCGAGGAGAACGTCCCGTCGTTCCCGGTCCACCGCGCGAAGTACGGCACGGGGTGCGCCGAACCCGTGGTGCGGGTGATCGTGTACGTGCGGGTGTAGGCCTTGCCCGTGGTCACGCCCTCGCGGTCGTGGATGCCCACGCCGGTGTTCGGGGTGGCCAGCAGGCCCGACAGCGCGGTGTGCACCTCGACCGACGTCGAAACGGCGTCCGGCTTCGGGTTGAGCGACAGCGCGACGAACGCGGCGGGCACGTTGAACAGGCCCGCCCCCTGGGCGTACGCGCCGATGCCCGGCACGAACCGGGCGGTCGACTTGATCGCCGAACGCAGCTGCGCCACCGGCGGCCGCTGCCCGTTGTGCGTCGCCTTGTACGCGCTCACCAGCAGCGCGGCCGCGCCGGTCGCCTGCGGCGCCGCCATCGACGTGCCCTGCAGCATCGCGTAGCCGGCGGGCAGGCTGTAGGTGCCGGGTACCGGACTCGGGGACTCCCACCGCGGGGTGGTCGAGATCGCCGCGCCGGGCGCGACGATGTCCGGCTTGAAGCCGCCGTCCTCACGCGGGCCGCGCGAGGAGAACGGGTGCAGTGACTCGGCGTTCTGCGTCTTCGAGCCGTAGTCCGCGAGCCAGGTCTCCTTGGTGATGTAGGAGCCGACCGAGATCGCGTCCGTGGCCACCGACGGGTCGCCGACGGTGTTCGCCCCGGCGCCGCTGTTGCCCGCCGAGATGAAGATCTGGACGTTGTACTCGGCGATCGTGCGGTTGTAGAGCTCCGCCCGGGCGTTGTTGCCGTCGTTGAGCGCCGGCAGGCCGCCGATCGAGATGTTGATGACGTCGGCGCCGTGGCTGGCGGCGTAGACGACCCCGTCGATCAGGCCGCTGGACGTGCAGGCGCTGCCGGTGAGGCAGACCTTGACCGCCAGGACCTTCGCGCCCGGGGCCGCGCCGTCCATCTTGCCGCCGAACAGGTCGTTGCCGGTGGCGATGCCCGCGACGTGCGAGCCGTGCTCGGCGCCGGCGATCCCGATGCCGACGTAGCCCGGCTTGTCGGTCTGGACGACGAAGGCCATCCGCTCGGCGATGTCGGTCGCCGGGTTGTCGGTGCCGAAGTAGCCGACGTCGTACTTCTTGTTGTAGTCGGTCATCGGCTTTTCGTCGGTGAAGTCGCCGTTGCCGTTGAGGTCGACGCGGACCTCCTTGGTCACGCTGTCGAGCAGCACGCCCCAGGAGTCGGCGCGGTCACCGTCGCGGTTGACGTCACCGCCGGTCTCGCTGTCCGCGGCGCCCAGGTCGCCCGCGGTCTCGCTGAACACGCCGAAGGTGTACGGGCCGCCGGTCGCCGGCGCCGTCCAGCTCTTCCCGTTGGCGGTGAAGGTGCCGGTGTAGGTCTGGGTGGACTGCTTGACCCAGGTGCCGTCACCGGAGTTGGTGGCGTTGGCGTCGTACCAGTCGACGATCTTGCGTTCGCCGTGGCTGGTGGTCGCCAGCGCGGGGGTGTCGAGGTCGACGCCCGAGTCGAGCACCGCGACGGTGGCGTCCTTGCCGTCCCAGTTGGGCAGGACCTGGCCGAACTGCGCCGCGTAGGTGTCGCCGGTGGGCAGGTACGGGTTGACGCGCGGGGTGTCCTTGCCCGGGGCCGGCTGCGGCAGCGGGGTGATCGCGCCGTCGGGCTTCGGGTCGTCGCGGTAGACGAGGCCGTCGACGTCGACGGCCTCGACCGACTTGAGCTTCGCGGCCTTCTCCGCCTTCTCGGGCGGGATGGTGACCTTGACGTAGTCGAGCTTGGCGTCGGTGGACTGGACGACGCCGCCGAGCGCTTTGAGCTCGTCGACAGCGGCGCCGGTCTGGCCCTTCTCCGCCGCGATCAGCAGCGTGACGTCCGGCTTCCCGGCCTTCTCGGCTTCGGCGACGAGTGCGCGGTCGTGCTCGTCGAGGGTCTTGCCGTCGGCCGCGCCCGAGGTCGGCGGGGCCAGCTGGGCGGACGCCACGGGAACGGCGATGCCGAGGACGGAAGCGCCGAGAGCGGTGGCGAGGACGGTGATCCCGGCCCGCCGTCTCCAGCGCGATCTGTGCGTTGTCACTGAGAACGACCCTTCGTGAAGAGATGCGTCCGTGAAGTAGACAACGTGAGATCTTCGTCAGCAATCAGACAGTTAGCCCATCGACCGCAATTGGTTGCGGGCCGAATGGCCTAATCGGATCACCGGTTGGGCGGCAACCTGATGTGACTTGGAGGGGTGATCCGTCCACTCTTGCTATACGCACGTATAGGAGACTACATTTCGATGTAGTCAACTATATGAACGTATAGGACCAGGATGACCACCGAAGACCTCACCGCGCGGGCCCGGATCCGGGACGCCGCCATCACGCTGTTCACCGAGCGCGGCATGGAAAAGACGTCGATCCTCGACATCGCCGAGGCCGCAGGGGTCTCGGGCGGCCTGATCCGGCACCACTTCGGCTCCAAGGACGGCCTGCGCGAGGCCTGCGACACCTACGTCTTCGACGAGCTCCTCCGCTTCAAGGAGGACGTGCTGGCGAAGGGGGTCGCGGACCCGGGGTTCCTCCCGACGTTCGACGCCCGCCAGCTGCTCTTCCGGCGGTACCTGGGCCGCGCGATGATCGACGGCTCCGAGGCCGCCGCGGCGCAGTTCGTCGAGATCGTCGACGGCACCGAACGCTACTTCCGCGAGCAAGGCATGGAGCTGCCCGACCCGCGGGGCGTCGCCGCCGCGCTCGCCGCGATGACCGGCGGGCTGATGATCCTGCAGGACCACGTCGCCCGCGCGCTCGGCGAGGAGCCGGGCACGCACGAGGCGATGCTGCGGATGTCGCTCGCCGCCGGGCACCTGTTCCTGAACCCGCTCGCGGGCCCCGAAGTCCTCGAAAAGGCCCGCGAAGCGCTGGCCGCCTACCGACGGAAGGAATGACATGGCCGAAGCGATCACCGCCGACGGCCTCACCAAGGCGTTCGGTGCGGCGAAAGCCCTCGACGGGCTCGACCTGACCGTCCACGCCGGCGAGGTGCACGGCTTCCTCGGGCCGAACGGTGCCGGCAAGACCACCACGATCCGCGTCCTGCTGGGGCTGATGCGGGCCGACGGCGGCCGCGCCACCCTGCTCGGCGGCGACCCCTGGACCGACGCCACCGAGCTGCACAAGCGGCTCGCGTACGTGCCGGGCGACGTCACGCTCTGGCCCAACCTGACCGGCGGCGAGGTCATCGACCTGCTCGGCAGGCTGCGCGGCGGCCTCGACGTCGAACGGCGCGCCGAACTCGTCGAGCGCTTCGACCTCGACCCGCGCAAGAAGGGCCGGACGTACTCGAAGGGCAACCGGCAGAAGGTCGCGCTGGTCGCGGCGCTCGCGTCCGATGTGGAGCTGCTGGTGCTCGACGAGCCGACGTCCGGGCTCGACCCGCTGATGGAGGAGGTCTTCCGGCAGGTCGTCGCGGAGGAGCGGGAACGCGGCGACCGGACCGTGCTGCTGTCCTCGCACATCCTGTCCGAGGTCGAGGCGCTCTGCGACCGCGTCACGATCATCCGGGCCGGGCGCACGGTCGAGTCGGGCACCCTGGACGAGCTGCGCCACCTCGGCCGGATCACGATCGACGCCTCGCTCGCGCACGTCCCTTCGGACCTGGCTGCGCTGCCGGGAGTGCACGACCTGAGCACGTACGGCTCGCACGTCCACCTGTCCGTCGACCCGGCTTCGCTGGACGACCTGATGCGGCGCCTCGCCGAAGCCGGGCTGCGGAGCCTGGTGAGCCGGCCGCCGACGCTCGAGGAGCTGTTCCTGCGCCACTACCGCCACGACGAGCCGGTCGGAGCGGCGCGGTGACCGGGACCTGGTCGCTGCTGCGGCTGGTGCTGCGCCGCGACCGGCTGCTGATGCCGCTGTGGATCGTCGGCCTGGCCGTCGCGCCGATGGGCTACCTGTCGTCGATCGAGGCGGCGTACCCGGACGCGGCGTCGCGGCAGCACTTCTACGACCTCAACGCTTCGAGCGCGACGTTCGTCGTCCGCAACGGTCCGCTGTACGGCTCTTCGGCGGGCAATCTGCTGGCGTGGCAGTGCGGGTTCGTCCCGGTCGTCGTCGGGCTCATCGCGCTGCTCACGGTCGTCCGGCACACCCGTGCGGAGGAGGAGGCGGGCCGTCGTGAGCTGACCGGCGCGACCGTCGTCGGGCGGCACGCCGGGCTGGCGGCGGCCGTGATCGCCACGTGCGGCGCGTGCCTGGTCTACGGCCTGGTGGTCGGGCTCGGCGTCGCCGCGCAGGGCGTCCCTTTCGCTGGTGCGCTGGCGCTGGGGCTCGGGTTTTCCTTGGCGGGCTGGGTGTTCGCCGGCGTCGGCGCGGTCGTCGCGCAGCTGACGTGGGGCGCGAGCGGCGCGCGGGGGCTCGGGATCGGCGTGCTGGTCCTGGCGTTCCTGCTGCGGGCCGCGGGGGACAGCGGCTCGGCGGGGTGGCTCGCGTGGCTGTCGCCGATCGGCTGGGCGCACCGGATGCGGCCGTTCGCCGGGGAACAGTGGTGGGTCCTCGTCTTGGGTATCTTCGCGACCTGCTCGCTCTTCGCGGTGGCGGTCCTGCTGTCCGCGCGCCGGGACCTCGGCGCGGCGCTGCTCCCGGCCCGGCTCGGGCGGGCGACGGCGCGGGCGTCCCTGCGGACGCCGTTGGCGCTGGCCTGGCGGCTGCAGCGGGGGACGCTGCTGGTCTGGACCGTCTGCCTGGTGCTGGTCGGGCTGCTGATGGGCGGGGTCGCGCAGAACGTCGCGGAGATGATGCGGGACAGCAAAGCCGTCGCGGACGTGTTCGCGCGGCTCGGCGGCGGAGGCGCGGTGACGGACGCGTACCTGGCCGGGACGATGACGTTGTTCGGCCTGGCCGCGGCGGGATATGCGGTGCAGGCGACGCTGAAGCTGCGTGCGGAGGAGACGGCGGGCCGGGTGGAACCGGTGCTGGCGACGGCGGTGGGGCGGATCGGCTGGGCGCTGGCACACCTGACGTTCGCGTTGGCGGGCTCGGCTGTCCTGCTGGCTTTCACCGGGTGGGCAACGGGGTTGGCCTACGGGAGTGGTGCTTCGCTGATCCCGGCGGCGCTGGCCCAGCTCCCGGCGGTGTGGGTGCCGGCCGGGCTGTCGGCCTTGCTGATCGGCTTCTTGCCGCGTTACGCGGCGGCGGCATGGGGACTGCTGGGCGCGTTCCTGTTGCTGTCGCTGGTGGGGTCGGCGTTGCGGTGGAACGCCGTGGTGCTGGGGATCTCGCCGTTCTCGCACTTGCCGCGCCTGCCAGGCGGAACGTTCTCGATGGCACCGGAGATCTGGCTGCTGGCGATCGCCCTGGTGGCGGGTGCAGCGGGCCTGGCCGCATTGCGACGCCGTGACATGCCGGTGGGCTGACAACGAAACGCAACCACAGTGGGGGTCCAGGGGGCTTGCCCCTGGCGGGGGTCCGGGGGTTCGACCCCCGGGAGACACCGCGAGGCGAGGCCCGGTGCGCGCTTTCCGCGCACAGACCTCGCCCCGAGCATCGCGCGTGGCAACCGAGGGAGTCGAACCCTGCGCGGCTTGTGAAGGCGGCGCCCATGGACCGGCCCTGACCCTTCGGCGGGCGACGGCTGCCGGACTTTACAACAGTAGCTACTACCCATCTCATTCCCATCTCACTCCGTGCTTCACCCGGATGAGTCCGGCTGGCAAGGTGGTCCGCATGGATGATCTACTGCTGCGCCGCGTGCGGCCGGGGCTCGGCGGGGACCTGTCCGACGTCCGGGTGAACGACGGCCGCGTCACGGCGATCACCGAACCGGGGTCGGCCGGGTTCGCGGCGCGGGTCGTCGACGGGCACGGGGGCACGCTGCTGCCGGGTCTGGTCGACGCGCACGCGCACCTCGTGCAGTGGGCGACGTTCCGCCGCCGGATCCCCCTCGATGCGGCGCGGTCGGCGGGGGAGGCGATCGAGCTGCTGCTGGCGCACCTGCTCGCGACGCCGGCGCGGGCGGAGGAACTGGTCGTGGGCGCGGGCTTCCGCGATGCGCTCTGGCCGGACAAGCCGCACAAGGACCTGCTGCAGCGGGCGCTGCCCGGGCGGGCGGTCGCGTTGTTCAGCGCGGACCTGCACACGCTGTGGCTGAGCCCGGCGGCGCTGAAGCTGATCGGCCGCGACCACCCGACGGGTGTGCTGCTGGAGAACGACTGCATGAGCGCGACGGCCCAGCTCCCGACGGCCGCGATCGACGTCCAGGACCGGTGGGTGGCGGAAGCGGTGTCCGCGGCGGCGGCGCGGGGCGTGACGCAGATCGTCGACTACGAGTACGCGGACACGGTGGCGGACTGGACGCGCCGGGGTGCCCCGGCGGCCCGGATCTCGTGCGTGATCGCGCGGCACCTGCTGGACCAGGCGATCGAGCGTGGCCACCGCACGGGCGACGTTCTCCCGGATTCCGGTGGGCTGCTGACGGTGGGCCCGTTCAAGCTCTTCGTCGACGGCTCCCTGAACACCCGCACGGCCTATTGCCACGATCCTTACCCTGGCTCGGATTCACCGGGTCTGCTGGAGCTGCCGCCGTCCGCTTTGGTTCCCTTGCTGGACCGGGCTTTCTCGCACGGGCTGATCCCGGCGGTCCATGCGATCGGCGACCACGCGAACACGATCGCGCTGGACGCGTTCGAGGAGGTCGGCTGCCCGGGCCGGATCGAGCACGCGCAGCTGCTTTCTCCGGCCGATGTCCCGCGGTTCGCGGCGCTGGGCGTGATCGCGGCGGTCCAGCCGGCGCACCAGCCGGACGACCGCGACGTCGCGGACCGCCATTGGCACGGCCGGACTTCGCGGGCGTTCCCGTACCGGTCCCTGCTGGAATCGGGCGCCCGCCTGGAGTTCGGCTCGGACGCCCCGGTGGCCCCGCTGGACCCGCGGGACGGAATCGCGTCGGCGGTGTTCCGCACCGACGACGACCGGCCCCCGTGGCACCCGGAGCAGTCCCTGCCGTTCGCGGAGGCACTGGCGGCGTCCTCGGGCGGCCGGCGCGGGGTGTCGGTGGGCGACGTGGCGGACCTGATGGTGACGGCGGCGGACCCGTCTCTGCTGTCGGCGGCGGACCTGCGAGCACTCCCCGTGACGGCGACCGTCCTGGCTGGGCACGTGACCCATCAGGTCTGAACGACTTTCGGGGGTTGATTTGTCCGCCGGACAACCGAAAAGGTCCTTCCGTACGGGTTGACAACGTTGTCAGGAGGAGACGGATGAGACGGTGCACCCCCAAGACGGGGACGCGCGTCCTGGCCACCCTGCTCGCCGGGGCCACCGCGGTCGCTCTCGCGACGCCCGCCGAAGCCCGGAACCAGCCGAGATTCGCCGAGGACCCCACCACCCTCGTCGACACCTCGATCGGGAACAACGGGGACGGCACCAACTTCCCGGGCGCCACCACCCCGTTCGGGATGGTGCAGCTCAGCCCGGACACCCAGCTCAAGAAGTACGCGTCCTACGACTACGCGCAGGACACCACCCTCGGCTTCAGCCACACCCATCTCTCCGGCGTCGGCTGCCAGACCATGGGCAACTTCCGGTTCATGCCGACCACCGGCGCCGTCACCAGCAGCGATCCCGCGCAGTACGGCGCCAAGTTCAGCCACGCCAACGAAACCCGCCGGCCCGGCTACTACGGGGTCAAGCTCGACAACGGCATCGAAGCCGAGCTGACCGCCACCCAGCGCACCGGCCGGCACCGCTACACCTTCCCCGGCAACACCAGCGAGAACGTCCTCATCGAGGTCGGCGAGAGCAACGGCTACACCTACGCCGGCGACGTCCACGTCGTCGGGGACGACACCGTCGAAGGCTGGCTGCAGGGCGGCAACTTCTGCTGGGAGACGCAGAAAGAGCGCTACAAGGTCTTCTTCTCGGCCAAGTTCGACCGCAAGTTCACCAGCTTCGGGACCTGGACCGACGCCAAGCTCACGCCGAACCAGCGTGATGCCAAGCTCGGCAGCCGGCGCACCGGCGCGTGGCTCACCTTCGGCAGCGACCAGAACCAGGTCGGCGCCTCCGTCGGCCTTTCCTACACCTCCATCGACGGCGCCCGGCTGAACCGCACGGCCGAGCAGCCCAAGTCGTTCGACCGGGCCGAGAACCAGGCTCACGACACCTGGAAAGACGAGCTGAACCGGATGCGCGTCGCCGGTGGGACGACCGCCGACCAGCGGACCTACTACAGCGCACTGTACCGGTCGCTGCTGCACCCGTCCGTCGGGTCCGATGTGGACGGTTCCTACCGCGGCTTCGACGACGCCGTCCACCGCAGCCGGGACACGTACTACCAGATGTTCTCGCTGTGGGACACCTACCGCTCGCAGAACCAGCTCGTCGCGCTGCTGCACCCGGACAAGGCCGCGGACATGACCAAGTCCGTCCTCGAGATCTACCAGGACGGCGGCTGGGTGCCGCGCTGGGCGCTGGCCGGCGGCGAGACGAACGTGATGAGCGGCGATCCCGTCACGCCGTGGGTGGTCGACAACTACCGCCGCGGCATCCTCGACGACAAGACCGCGCGTCAGCTCTTCGACGCGCTCTGGCGCAACGCCAACGAAGTGCCGAAGGACCAGTCGATCTTCCGCGGCCGCGACGGCAACCCGACGTACGTGAAGAACGGCTGGATCGGCTACCAGGACCTGCCGGGCTACACCTACGGCGACACCCGCCAGGCCGGCTCGGCGACCCTCGAGTACGCACTCGCCGACTGCGCGCTGTCCACCATGGCGCAGGGGCTCGGCTACCGGGACCAGGCCAAGACGCTCAAGGACCGCTGCGGCAACTTCGCCAATCTGTGGGACACCGGCGTCGAGTCCCACGGCTTCACCGGGTTCCCGCGCACCAAGGCCGCGGACGGCACCGGCGTCGGCGACCCCGACCCGGCGCAGTCCGTCGGGTTCCACGAGGGCACGCCGTGGCAGTACCAGTGGCTCGCGCAGCAGGACACCGCGAAGCTGTTCGGCCTGATGGGCGGCCCGGCGCAGGCCGAAAAGCGGCTCGACACGTTCTTCGACCTGCCGCTGCTGCTGTCCGACCCGGCGAAGGCCGCCAAGGACTCCTGGGTCCACGGCGCGTACGACTACCACAACAACTTCGCCTTCAACCCGAACAACGAGCCCGACCTGCACGCGCCCTGGATGTACAGCTGGACGGGCGCGCCGTGGAAGACGTCGGCCGTGCTGCGCGCGGCGCGGACGCTCTTCACCGACACGCCGTACGGCATGCCGGGCAACGACGACCTCGGCACCATCTCGTCGTGGCTCGTGTTCGGCATGACCGGCGTCTTCGAAGCCCAGCCCGGCTCCGGGACCTACCTGCTCAGCACGCCGATGTTCGAGAAGGTCGAGATCCGCCCGGCCGGCGGCCGCAAGCTCGAGATCGAGGCACCCGGCGCGAGCGCGGCGAAGCTGCAGTACACAAAGGACGTCCGGGTCGGCCACCGCGGCTACGACCGCAGCTGGATCTCGCACGCGGACCTGCTGCGCGCGGGCAAGATCCAGTTCCGCTTGAGTGACACCCCGACGGCCTGGGGCACGAAGTCGGCGCCGCCGGCGATGTGATCGCGTAACGGCCTCCCCGGCGCCGGGGAGGCCGTTACGATCCCCCGCATGCCGAGACCCGACGCCCGCGAGCGCATCCTCGGAACCGCCGGCCTGCTGTTCGACCGGCACGGGGTGCACGCCGTCGGGCTGCAGCGGATCATCGACGAGTGCGGCTGCGGCAAGAAGCTGCTCTACACCTGCTTCGCGAGCAAGGACGAGCTGGTGGTGGCGTACCTGACGCGGTGTGGCGCCGACTGGGACGGCCTCGTCGCCGGCGCGCGGGCGGCCGCTCCGCAGCGGCCGCTGGTGGAGCTGGTGCGCGCGGTCGGCGTGCGCGCGACCCGGCCGGGCTCGCGGGGGTGCCCGCTGCGCACGACGCTCGCGGAGTTCCCGGACCGGCGGCACCCGGCCCACCGGGTGGCGGCCGACCACCTGGTGCGGGCGCGGGCGCAGGTGCGGGAGCTGGCGGCCGGGGCGCCGGACCCGGAGCGGCTGGCGGACCGCGTCATGCTCATCATCGACGGCCTGTACGCGACCGGCCCGCTCTTCGGTGACGACGCGGCCAAGGCGGCGGTCGCCTTCGCGGAGGACGTCGTGACCTGACCCCGGGCCGGACAGCCCGGCACGAACGGGGCGAAAGGTGCCTCCCCGTGCGCCGATCTGCCGTTCGTGCTGAGCTTGGGGGCATGTCGGAGACGAAGACGACCGCGACCGAGAAGTTCTTCCGCATCGCGATCGCGATCAAGGGCCTCGACGGCGGCCTGCAGGTCGTCGGGGCGCTGATCCTCGCGTTCATCCCCGCCTCGACCGTCAGCGGGTTCACCCACGCGGTCATCACCCGCGACCTGCTCGGCGACCCGTCCGGCACGCTGGCGCGGCACCTGCAGTCGGCGACGGAGAGCTTCCTGCACGGGGACACGAAGACCTTCGCCGTCGCGTACCTGCTCGCCCACGGCCTCATCAAGCTCGCGCTGGTCTGGGCGCTGGCGCGCAAGATCCGCCGCGCGTACCCGGTCGCGGCGGTGGTCCTCGCGGCGTTCGTCGTCTACGAGATCTTCCGGGCGATCCACACCCACTCGGTCGCGCTGCCGTTCTTCGCCGCGCTCGACATCGTGATCATCATCCTGGTGCTGCGCGAATACCGGCAGCTCAAGCGGGACAGCTAGGCGGCGACGGGAAATCGCACCGTCGTGCTGTCGGCCTCCAGGGGTTCGACGTAGATGGCGGTCGCGTTGTCCGAGCCGCCGCGGGCCAGCGCCGCGTCGACCAGCTCGGCCGCGCCCGTGCCCGGCTGGGCCAGTACCGCGCGGATGCCCGTGCCCGTCAGGGGCTTGTGGATGCCGTCGCTGGTCAGCAGCAGCCCCGCGCTCGACGTCTCCGCCGTGCCGATCTCCTCCGGCTTGGCCGTGCGGACGCTCGTGGTGACCACGTGCTCCATCCGCGGGGTCACCGGCTGGTGGCGGCTGCGGAAGTACTCGGCCAGCGTGTGGTCGGTGGTCAGGCGGCCGAGCGTGGTGCCGTCCCAGGCGTACGCGCGAGCGTCGCCGACCCAGGCGATGTGGTACCCGCCGTGCTCGGCGGGCATCGCGACGACGAGCACCGCGTCCCCGAGCGTCTGCTCGCGGACCGCGCGCTGCGCGGCGAGCACGGCCTCGACAGGTCCTTTGTGGACAGGAGTGCGGGCGGCGGCCGCGGCCGCGGTGCGAGCGGCCCGCACGGCGGCGGGATCGTCCCCGACGCCGTCCGCGAGCGCGAACACGATGCCGGGCCCACCGGCGGCGGCGTAGGCCCCCACGGCGTCGGCGTTGAGCGAGCGCGGCCCCTGGGCGCTCGCGGTGTGCCAGCGCGGGTAACCCGGACGTGTCGTGATCATCGCGGCCTCCTCATCCCCTCTGTATCCGATGATCCGCGCTCAAGCTGTGGGCTGTCTGAGACTTCCCTGTGCTCGCGGTGTCAGTCCTGGTCCTCGGCCACCACCTGTGACGCCGGCCGTAACGAGCCGCTGACCTGCGACGATTTCGGTAAAACGACCGAAGGAGCAGGCCATGGACGCAGCGCCGCACGACTCCCGGCCGCTCATGGTTCGGCCTGCGCTTCTCCGGTGGCATGGTGGCCGAGGGTGATCTGCTCGCCGCGGTGGAGCTGCAGGCCCAGCTCGGAACGGCCGTGAGACTCGTCGAGACCGAGTCGCTCACGGAGGAGGAAATCCGCTCGGACCTCATCCTGATCGGCGGCAATTCACTGACCGGACGCGTCCTCGAGCGCCTGGACGGCGTGCTTTCGCTCGGGTTCGCCGAGCACGGCGCCTCGGTCTACGACCGCAAGTCCGGCTTCGCGGCCTCGCCCCGCTACGACGACGCCGGCGAGCCGCGCGTCGACTACGGCCTGGTCATCCGCGCGGCGAACCCCTTCGCGCCGGAGACCGCGGAGGTCGTGGTCGTCGCGGGGTGCGGGAGCCACGGGACCGCCGCCGCGGCCGAGGCGTTCGACGAAGCCGAAGCCCTCGGCGGGTACCGGCACTTCGAGGCGCTCGTCGAGACGACGATCTTCCGGGGCTCCCACCGCGACACGTTCGTCCGGGAAGCCCGCGGGATCGCGTGAAAGGGCCCGGGCTTCCGAAGAAGCCCGGGCCCTGCGGAACTCACTTCTGCAGGTCGTACACCGTCTGGCCGTCGACCGTGGTGGCGGTGAAGTTCGCCGTCACCCACGCGGTGATCTCCGAGGAGCCGCCGCCCGGGCCGCCGCCGCGGCCGCCCTCGACGTAGTACTTGACCTGGCCGGCCGCGACGTACGCCTTGAACTCGTCCAGCGTCGGGGCCGGGTCGGAGCCGCTCCAGCCGCCGATGCCGATCACCGCCTTGCCGCTGGCCAGTTCCAGCGAAGCCGCGCTCTGCGAGCCCGTCGTGGCCGCGGCCCACTTCGTCGTCGTCTTCGCCAGCAGGGCACCGATCGCGCTGGACGACGAGTCCTCGCCGCCGAAGCCGCCGCCCATCGCGCTCGACGTCGGTCCCGAGGTCGGGATCGAGCCGCTGTGCGCCACCGACGCCGTCTCGACGCCGTAGGCCGCGGTCGAGATGCCCAGGGTCAGGACCACCGCCGCCGCCACGACCGTGGCCGCCTTGCGGAAGCTCGGCACGCCCATCACCAGCACCGTCCCGGCGAGGACGCCGAGCACCGCGACGATCCAGCGCAGCGCCGGGGACCAGTCCGGCGTCCGGTCGAGCAGGATGAACGACCACACCGCCGTCGCCACGACCATCCCGGCCAGCGTCGCCCGCGGGGCCAGGTTGGCCCGGCCCTGCCACAGCGCGCGGCCCGAAATCGCGACCAGCGCGGCGATCGCCGGGGCGAGCGCGACCGAGTAGTAGGGGTGAACGATGCCGCTCATGTAGCTGAACACCAGCGCGGTGACGACCAGCCAGCCGCCCCACAGGACCAGCGCCAGGCGCGTCCGGTCGGTGCGCGGCGCGCGGCGGGTGAACCACAGCCCGGCGACCAGCCCGATCAGCGCGGCGGGCAGCAGCCACGAGATCTCCGTGCCGAAGCTCGACCCGAACATCCGGAACAGCCCGGACGCGCCGCCGAAGCCGATGTTCCCGCCGCCGCCCATGCCGCCGCCACCGCCCGGGCCGGCACCGTCACCGCCGCCGAAGATGCGCGACAAGCCGTTGTAGCCCAAGGCGAGTTCGAGCAGGCTGTTCCCTTCGGACCCGCCGATGTAGGGCCTTGACGCCGTCGGCCACAGATCGACGAGCGCGACGTACCACCCCGCCGAGACGACCAGCGCCACGACCGCGCCGCCGAGGTGCAGCAGCCGCTTGCCGAGCGACGTCGGCGCCGCGATCAGGTACACCAGTCCGAACGCCGGCAGCACCAGGAACGCCTGCATCATCTTCGTCAGGAAGCCGAACCCGATCGCGACACCGGCCAGCGCGAGCCACTTGGGGCTGGCCTTTTCCGTGGCCCGCACGACGAAGTAGCCGCCCGCGACCATGAGCAGCACGAGCAGCGCGTCCGGGTTGTTGAACCGGAACATCAGCGCCGCCACCGGCGTGAGCGCCAGCATCGCGCCGGCCATCAGCCCGGCGATCGGGCCCGAAGTCCGTTTCACCGTCAGGTACAGGATTCCGACGGACGCGACACCCATCAGCGCCTGCGGGGCGAGCACGGTGAAGCTGGAGAACCCGAAGATCCGCGCGAAAGCCGTGGCGACCCACAGCGCGGCGGGCGGCTTGTCGACGGTCAGCACGTTGCCCGAGTCGAGCGACCCGAACAGCCACGCCTTCCAGTCCTGCGTCCCGGACTGCACGGCAGCGGCGTAGAAGCTGTTGCCGTAGCCGGAGGCGGTGAGGTTCCAGAAGTAGAGCACGGCGGTCGCGGCCAGCAGCCCGAACACGGCCGGGCGGGTCCAGCGCGGCGGCGCGTGCGCCGCGGAATCCTTGCGGTGACGCGGTTCCTGCGTCACGGGACCGGACAGGACGGCGGTCATCAGTACTCCTTCTGGGTAGCGGTCTGGCGGCGCGGGTTGAACACCCAGCCGCGCAGGAGCAGGAACCGGAGGACCGTCGCGGCGAGGTTCGCCAGCACGAGCACGGTGATCTCCAGGACCAGGCCGGGGGTGGTGGATCCGTTGAGCAGGGCCAGCGCCCCGCTGGTCAGGGCGAGCCCGAGGCCGAACACGATCAGCCCTTCGAACTGGTGGCGCCCGGCGCCGGTGCGGCCGCGGATGCCGAACGTGAGCCGCCGGTTCAGCGCGGTGTTCCCGACCGCGGTGACCAGCAGCGCGGCGAAGTTGGCCGGCTGCGCGCCGACGGCCGTGCGCAGCAGCAGGAACAGCACCAGGTAGGCCAGCGTGCTGCTGACGCCGATGGCGGCGAACCGCACCAGCTGCGTCACCAGCCGCGGCGGCACGCCCGGCGCCTCGACACCGATCGGCTGCCTGCCGAGCTGCTCGCGCAGCCTGCTGATCGGGATCTCACCGGTGAAGGTGGCCTTCGTGACGCGGACGATGCCCTTGAGGTCCGCGGTCGCCGTCTTGACGATGTTGACCGACGAATTCGGGTCGTCGACCCAGTCGACGGGCACCTCGTGGATCCGCAGCCCGGCCCGCTGCGCCAGGACGAGCAACTCGGTGTCGAAGAACCAGCCGGTGTCCTCGACGTGCGGCAGCAGCTCGCGAGCGACATCGGCGCGAATGGCCTTGAAGCCGCACTGCGCGTCGCTGAACTTCGCGGCGAGCGTGGACTTGAGGATGAGGTTGTAGGCGCGGGAGATGAACTCGCGCTTCGGCCCCCGCACGACTCGCGCTCCCCGGGCGAGCCTGCTGCCGATGGCGAGATCGGAGTGCCCGGACAGCAGCGGAGCCACGAGCGGCCCGAGCGCGGCGAGGTCGGTGGAGAGGTCGACGTCCATGTAGGCGAGGACGGCGGCGTCGGAGGCCCGCCACACGGCGTTGAGCGCGCGGCCGCGGCCCTTCTCGTCCAGGTGGTGGACGGCCACCTCGGGAAATTCCCTGGCGAGTCTTTCGGCCACCCGCAGCGTCGCGTCGGTGCTCGCGTTGTCGGCGATCGTGATCCGGTAGGGGTAGGAGACGTGGTCGGCCAGGTGCGCGTGCAGCCGGCGGATGCACGGTTCGAGGTCGGTCTCTTCGTTGTAGACCGGGATGACGACGTCGAGGACGGGCTGCGGGCCGGCCAGATCGACCGGGACGGTCCCGGGCCGTGCTGCGGAAGCGGTGGCTGTCATGCGTACTACGGTCGCGGGCTCCGCTTTGGTGATCGTGTGATCGCCCTGTGCGGTTGCTGTGCGCCGCGCCCGGCGCCCGCTCGGTGGACGCCGGGCGCCGGCTCAGCTGTGCGCCCGCAGTGGCACGACCCCACCGGGCGACACGGGCCGCCCGGGCTCGCGCCGGGGCGCCGTCGTGCCGATCGTCAGCGTGACCAAGGCCCCGTACTTCGGATGCCGGTCCACGTAGATCTCCGTCGCGAAGCAGGCGTCCGCCAGCACCTCGCGCCGCGAGTGGATCTGGTCGAACCCGATGCCCGCCGGGCAGAACAGCGAGACCACGATGTCTCCGTCGACCGGGCGGGTCCACAGGATCGCCGGGCGGCGGCCGTCGACCGTGCAGATCCGGGCGCTCGCGAACGCGGTGCGCAACCGGTGCTGCACCACGATCGCGCGCAGCCGGCCGCGGACGTGACGGCGGGCCGCGCGCCAGTAGAACACCCAGTTGAACGCCGCCACCAGGGCGACCGGGGTCCAGACCGGGCCCAGCCACCAGACCAGGTTGACCAGGGCGTACGGCAGGAGCGTGACGGCGAGGAGCTCGTAGCGCCAGTGGTAGAGCCACAGCACCGGGTTGGGCCGCTTGACGGGGGCCAGCTGCCGGGCCAGTTCGGGGACGTGGTTGTCGTGGGTCATGACCGTGCTCCTTCGCAGCCGTCGGCGACCGGGACGGCGGTCGCGGGTGCCCGGCGGACGACTCCGGTTCCGGCGCAGCCCGGGCAAGCCGCGCCGTCGGAGGGGCTGAGCCCGTAACCGCCGCACGAGGCGCAGGCGTGCACGGTGTCCCAGCGGGGATCGCGGTAGCCGCGGGTGCCGCGGGCCCCGCGCCGGACCTCCCAGCCACGCGCGGTCGCGCGGGCGTCTTCGTCGGCGGCGAACAGCCACTCGCCGAGGCGGAGCAGCAGCCGATCGAACCAACCGCGCTCGCGGGACGTAGGTAAGTTGTGGTCTTGCATCGTGACACCCCCGGGAACTCCGCACGGATTCGGTCGGGCGGCCGGAAACGGCGCCCACGGGCGGCTCGGGGAGGCCGCCGGGCACTTGGCGTAGTGCCCCGGTTGCGGGTGACCGCGACTCGGTGCGACGCGCCGAAGACCCCTGTTGAACTGGGGTTTCACCCCTATCGGGGCAAGTCTTCGAACTTCGCACCACCGAGGAGCCGCGGATGGGCTAGGCTGCGCTCTGTGTCCACATTCTGTCACCTCCCCTACCTTCGCCTACCTGAGTAGGTTGGACGGGTGCCGAGTGCTTACCTACATTCTATGTCGACCGCGCCGCGGCCGATAGGTACTGATGTGGTAACGGCCGAGGACCTGGGCGCCGAGCTGCGCCGGCTGCGCAAGGCAGCCGGGCAGACGCAGGCGGACGTGGCCAGGATCGTCGGCGTGAGCCGGGCGAACCTGACCCAGTGGGAGACCGGGCGCTACCTCCCGTCGGTGGAGAACGCCCGCCTGCTCGACGATCACTTCCGAGCCGCGAATGCCCTGGTGGAGATGGCCGAAGCGGCTCGTACCCCGACTCCCGCCGCCGGGGAGGTCCTGACCACGGGCGCGTCCCTGCTCGAGGTCTTCCGCCGGGCCGGGACCAGCCTCGCCGAGGAGCTGATCCGCGACGCGAACGGTCGCGCCGTCGGCTGGCGGCACAACCTCCAGAAGCGGGGCGCGCACACGACGCTCGCCACCGCCTACGGGATCTCCGCGATGGTCGTGGTAGGCGAGCCCTACCTCGACCTACATGCGGTCGTCGAGGACCTCTACGCGAAGCGGTCCGACTTCGGCTGGCAGGGCCGGTCGGAAGGCCGCCGGCCCGAGGTCACGGCCGCGGTCGTCGGCGCTCTGTTCCAAGCCAGCACCATCCTCACGGCCCAGGACGGGCTCACGTACCTCGAGCGCTCGCTCGACGACCGCACCCGGACGCGTCCGTTCCTGCTCTCTTCCGCGTTGCGCACTTCGGTCCGGCTCGCGCCGGACGCCCCGCTGACCCGGCGCCTGACGGACGACCTCCTCGCGGCCCGGCTCGACTTCGACGGTGTCCCGCTCTGGGGCGAGAAGAAGGAAGAAGTGCTGTTTTCCCCGGAGCCGTCCACCGCGCACACCGCGCGGGCGGTGGTGGCGCTGCGCGAGCTGCTGCGCTCCGGGCACGGAAGCGATGAAGTCTCCGACGCCGTCGAGATCGGCACCCGCTGGCTCGTCGAGCGGGTCCACCCCGATGACGGCGTCTCCGAAGACCTCGCACTGCCCCAGCCCCAAGGGCGGCCGGACGTGCGGGTCACGATCAAGCACTTCACGTCCGCCTGGGTCCTCCAGGCGCTGGCCGAGGCGCCACAAGTGCCGGCGGCCAGGCTGAGCCGCGCGCTGAATTCGTTGTGGGAACGCTACGAACCCTCGCGCGGCCTGTGGGCCTGGGGCAGTGGCGATCTCCCGATCTGGATGACGCTCGACGCCGTGACGGCTCTGCGCGCCGTCGCGCTGGCGTTCCCGGCCCCGCAGTTCCTCCCTCCGCCAGCCGCAGAATAGAGACCCGCACCATGAGCACGACCCCTCCGGTGGTCAACGGCGATCACCCGTTCCCGCGGCAGCTCGCGGAAGCGTTGCGCGGCAACGGTTCCCGGCCCGGCCTGGACCAGCTTCAGCAGGCCGCGGAGCACCTCCGCGCCCACCGCGGCGCGTTCGCGGACTGGCTGCGCGACCTGGCGGCCGACGCCTCGGCGGTCGCCGAGATCGCGAAACGCTCGTACTGGCATCCCAACGGCTTCGCGAAGATCGTCCTGCACACCTGCGTCGAGCCCGAGTTCCGCCTCCGATTGCACGTGTGGCCGCGCGCCGAGGAGGTCTCGAGCGGAGAGTCCAACCCGCACAGCCACCGGTGGGAGTTCGCCTCGCACGTGCTGACCGGTGCGGGCATGCACATGGTCGACTTCGTCGAGACCGTCGAGGGCGGCAAGCCCTATCGGCGGTTCCGCTACGGGGCCGACCCCGCGAACCCGGCCGCGCTGGTCGCCGACGGCGATGTCCGGCTCAAGCGCCGCGCTTCGCCGCACGTCCAGGGCGGAGAGGTCTACACGTGCGACACCACGGTCGTCCACACGGTCCGGCCGATCGACGCCGAGCTCACCGCGACTGTCGTCGTCCAGGGGCCCCACCGGACGTCCACCACCGTCGTCTACTGCGAACTCGGGGAGAGCGACGACCAGCCGAACCGCGACCTCGCCGAAGCGGACTTCCACCGGCTCGTGACCGCCGTACTGGCGAGCCTGGACAGCGAGACCGCACCATGTCGCTCGTGAAGCGGCCACAGCGCGGCGTGCTTACCGACCGGGCGATCCGGCGGGCGTACGAGACCGGCGAGCTGCGGGTGGACCCGTTCGACGCGGCGTTGGTGCGGCCCGCCGCGCTCAGCCTGCGGCTCGGGCACGAGGCGTTCTCGCTCGTGACTCACCGGCCCGTCGACGTCGCGGACCGCTCGACCCATCCCGAGCTGGCCCCGAAGGTGCTCGACGAGAACGGGCGGTTGGTCGTCGAGCCCGGCGAGGTCGTGCTCGCGCCGACGCTGGAGCGCATCGGACTGGCGAAGAACCTCGCCGGGCTCGTGGACGGCACCAGCAGCTACGCGCGGCTGGGGATCAGCGTCGTGCTGTGCGGTCAGGTCAGTCCCGGTTTCGGCTGGGACACCGGCGCCGTGCTCACCCTGGAGATCGTCCACCACCTGCGGCATCCGGTCCTGCTGTATCCCGGCGCCCGGATCTGCAACTTGATGCTGTTCGCTTCGACCGGAAGCGAACGGCCGTACGGCGCCATGCCGCACAACTACTCCAGCGACCACGCGGTGGTCGCGTCCCGATTGGCGGATCATGTCCGGCACCAGTGAAACTCTCGGTGACCTGGGTGAGCGGGGCATCCAGCGAGAAGTACTGCGGCCGCGTTACGGCGGCACCGAAGGCTTCGGCGACGACAGCGCGTTCCTCGCGAAGCTGGACAAGCCGAGCGAACTCGTCGCGACGACCGACAGCTGCCCGACCCCGGTGGTCGACCTCCTGCGCGCACCCGACCTCTACCACGCGGGCTGGCTGCTGGCGACGATCAACCTGTCGGACCTGGCCGCCGCCGGGGCCGAACCGCTCGGTCTCCTCGTCAACTACACGCTGCCCAAGACGACCACCGTGGCGGCGTTCGAGCGGCTGCTCGACGGCGTCGACGACTGCTGCGCCGCCCACGAAACGAAGGTCGTCGGGGGCGACCTCCGGGACGGCGCCGCGACGCAGCTGACCGCGACGGCCGTCGGGCGGTGTGCTCCGGGCAGCAGGTTCCGGCGGTCCGGAGCGAAGGCCGGGGACCGCCTGCTGCTGGTCGGATCGCCCGGGTACCTGTGGGCCGCGGCGCTGCTGGAGACGGGGCGGGCGACGCTCCCGGCACCGGCGCGCGACGAGATCTGGCAGCGCGCCTGCCGCCCGATGGCCCAGCTGAAAGCGGGCCAAGCACTGGCCAGGGCCGGGCACGCGCGAACGGCGATGGACGTCTCGGACGGCCTGTTCGCCACGGTCCGGACCCTGTGCGAGGCGAACGGCCTCGGTGCCGTGGTCACGGGCGAATTCGACCTCGACGAGCCCGTGGCCGAGGTGGCCGCCCAGTGCGGCGTGCGGCCGTTCGACCTCGCCGAGACCTGGGGTGACTGGGGTCTGGTCGTGGTGGCCGAGGACGCCGGTCAGGTCAAGAAGACGCTGTACGAAGAAGGCATCGCGGTGCAGGACATCGGGAGGCTCACCGCGGACACCGGGATCACGAAGGGAACCGCTCCCTGGCAAGGGATCGCCCAGGAGCGGTTCTCGGCAGGCTCGTGGCACGGCGGTGATCTGTCCACTTTGGTCACCGAGGTGCTGGGGGTCTAGCTGTGGGCCCGCAGGGGCACCACGTTGCTCGGCAGGACCGCCCGCTCACGCGGCGCCTCGGTCGGGCTGATCGTCAGCGTCACCAGGCTCGCGTACCGCGGGTGGCGGTCGACGTAGACCTCCGGGACCGCGCACGCCGCCGCGAGGACCGTGCGGTTGCGGTGCAGGTGCTCGAACGCCTCGCGGCCGAACAGCGACACCACGACGTCGCCGCCGCGGGGACGGGACCACAGGATCGCCGGGTGGCGGCCGCCGGGCAGGCGCAGCAACGGGAACGCCGCGCGCAGGCGGTGCTGCAGCCGGACCGCCTGGATCCGGGCCCGCACCTGACGCCGTCGCAGCACCGCCCACCCGAGCGCGGTGGCGAAGACCGCCGACGCCCACAGCGGGCCGGCCCACAGGGCGAACGTCACCAGGGCGTAGGGGAGCAGCGTCACCGCCAGGATCTCCCACCGCCAGTGGTAGAGCCGGGCGGGGAAGGACGCTTGCCTGCTGGTCATTTCCGTGTTCCTTCCGGTCAGCCGGCGGCGCACGAGGCCGCCGAGGTGGCGTGAGAGACGTCCGGCGGCGATGCCGAGCACGAGGGCCGCGACGATCACCGGCCCGGACGTCATGTCGGGATCCGGGTCTTCGGGGCGGGCTCGGGCCGGCGGTCGCGGTCCCGGCCGAGCTGCCAGGTCCAGCGCCACCCCGCCCAGATCGCGACGACGGAGCCCAGCAGGATCAGCACGAAGGCCTGGCCGACCAGGCCGTCGAGGGGTGCCAGCCGAAGCAGCACCAGCAGTGCCCAGATCTGCGTGGCGGTGAACGGGATGACCAGCCCGGCCGCGTAGACGCCCCGGCGCCAGCGACTCCGACGCGGTGCGGTCGTGTAGGGATCCATGAATGCCCTCCTCTGCCCTGGATCCAGGAAACCTCCGGGTCGCCGCACCTTCTGTGTCAGCTGACACAGAAGGTGGGATTCAGCTCGCGAGACGGCGAAGTTCGGCCAGGCGGTGGATCGTCACCTGTCTTCGTCCGGTGCTGATCACGCCCTGGCGCCGCAGTTCGCGCGTCGCGCGGGCCCACGATTCGCGGGAGATCGCCGCGGTCATCGCCAGCTCGGCTTGGGTGGCCGGGAACCTGATCTCGATGTCCTGGCCCCGCGGCACGCCGTGCTGGACGGCCAGCTGCATCAGCTGCGCGGCCACCCGCCGCGCGGCGGCGCCGCCCCCGACCTCCAGCCACTGCCTGCCGACCGACCGCAGCCGCGTCGACAGCACGAGCAGCAGCGCCCAGGAGATCCGCGACCGCGACCGGCACAGCGCGGCGAAGCGGTCGCCCGGCACCTCGAGCACGTCGACGGCGTCGAGCGCTTCCACGGTCGCCGAGCGCGGCTGCGCGTCGATCGCGGCCAGTTCGCCGATGACGTCCCCCGCGGCGCGCACCCCGACGACGACCTCGCGCCCGTCCGGCGTCCCGTGGACGATCCGCACGTGCCCGGCGAGCAGGACCAGCACGACGCTGGAGCGCTCTCCTTCGCGGCAGAGGGTGGCGCCGCGCGGGTAGGTGCGCCGCGTGGCGGACTCCGCCAGCACGCGGCGATCGGCCGGGCCCAGGTCGGCCCAGAATCCCGTCGGTTCCACGTCCCCACCTCGTTTCCGGTCCTACGCGGTCAGTCCCTCCTCCGGCGCGCCCGCTTCGGGCGTGTAGAGCCAGCCGCGGAGCCGTTCTTCGCCGAGCTTGATGTGGACGGCCTGGGTGAAGGCGGCCCGGTCGATGCCGGGGTAGCCGTGCCGCACGACGGCGCGGTGGATCTCCTGCGACACGGCGAGCGCGAGCGGCGCGGTCGTCTCGCCCAGCCGCCGCTTCAGCTCGGGAGCGTCGACCAGCCGGCAGGCGATGTCGACGTCCTCGCCGTAGGAGGCGCGCGAGTCCCGGTGCACCTCGCCGGCGTGCACGGCGACGCGCAGCCGGAAGGCCAGCTCCGGCCGGCTTTCGGCGTGCTTCTCGAGCAGATCGCCCAGCGCGGGCACGACCGTGGTGAGCAGGAGCGTCTTGGGCAGCTGGTCGTAGGGCCGGATCAGGCAGAGCGCCCCGTCCCCGCGGTCGACGAACGGATCGCGGTGCTTCTTGCCGATCCCGCCGGCCGCGAGGGCCTCGTCGAGCAGCTCGAAGAGGACGGTGCGGAGCTGGGTGCGCACCGAGTTCGTCCGCTCGGTCGACTTCTCGATGTCGACCGCCACGATGGCCCGGTGCCGGGGTATGTCAGCTGCTGTGGTGTCCATGGCCCGCTCCCTGCCTTCAGGTGTCAACTGAAGTTCAGTCAAGTTCACTGTAGGAGCTGGAGTACTCTGGAGCAACCAGGTTGAATCGGCGTTACCCGTTTGGTGCGAGGAAGTTTTGCCTGGCGTAACGGTTCAGTCCTTGCTTCCGCGGGTCGCCGATCGTGACTTTAGCTACAGGGAGTACTATCAGGCCACTCTCGGCACTACTGAAATTTACTGAAGGGTGGCGGAGACTGTGTCGTCAGTCGCGCCGCGGGCGCTCGCCCGCCGCCTCAAGGGGCTGCGCGAGGAGCACTGGCCCGACGCCGGGCTCACGCAGGCCCAGCTCGCCCAGGCGCTCGGCGGGGTGAGCATCTCGCTGATCTCGTCCTGGGAGAACGCCGACAAGCCGGTCCGCACGCCGGTCCGGCGCCTCGAGGCCTACGCGACCTTGTTCGCCACCCGCCGATCGCTGGCCGGCGACTCCGTGCGCGTCCTCCCGGTCGAAGAACTGACGGACGAAGAGCAGGAGCGGCGCAAGGACCTGCTGGACGAATTGCTGTGGCTGCGGGAAGGCAAGGAGGTGGCCCCGGGGAGGGCCGGCACGGGCGACCTCTGGACCTTCGCGGAGGACCAGCGGATCACGATCGTCTGTGCCCAGCTCCCGGAGCAGTTCCGCCAGCACCTCAGCTACGCGGATCCCGAGAGCCCCGACTTCGTGTCGCTCTACACCTACGCGGATCCCGACGCCCTGATCGAGCTGTTCGGGCACATCCGGGCGCGCAACCCCGACAACCCGGTCACCTTCCACACCAGCGACGAACTCACGGCGGACGACTACACGAGCCACCTGGTCCTGCTCGGCGGCGTCGACTTCAACAACGTGACCCGGGACGTGATCGAGCGGGTGGACCTCCCCGTCGAGCAGGTCGGGCGCGAAGCCGTCGGTGCGCACGGCGGCTTCCGCGTCCAGGAGGACGGCCGGTCGAGGCTGATCGAGCCGCAGCTCGACGCGGGGGACCACCTGCTCGAGGACGTGGCGCTGTTCTATCGGGGCGTAAGTCCGTTCAACCGAAAGCGCACCGTGACCGTGTGCAATGGTATGTACGGTCGAGGCACGCTGGGTGCGGTCAGAGCGCTTACGGACGCGCGGTTCCTGGACCGCAACACGGCCTACGTCCGGGAGCGGTTCGGCGACGCGGAGTCGTTCAGCATCATCAGCCGCGTCCTGGTGCTCGAGGGCAACGGGCTGACTCCCGATTGGACCGTCGAGGAGAACCGGCTCTTCGAGTGGTCCGAGGCGGCCGAGTGAACGCGCGGCACCACGAGTCCCACCAGGATCTGCTGGACCACTTCGACTCGGCCGGCGCTCCGTGCGAGACCCTCGACGCCATCATCGTGCCCAACGGGCGTCCGGCGGCGTACCTGAAGGAGGCCATCACCGCGGCCAAGCTCCTCGACGCCCACCTCGTGCTCCTGTGCAGCATGCGAGCCGACGCCTCGAGCGCGGCGCTGGCCGCCAAGCGGGAAGGCGTCCGGGTCACCGCCGTCGACGTCGACTTCCTGCCCGACGGGGTCGTGCCCGACTTCGTCACCGACCGGCTGCTGCGGCTGAGCCGGTTCCACCGGCCCGTCGACACCAGTCTCAAGCGGAACCTCGGCCTGCTCATCGCGACCTTCGCCGGGTGGAAGCGGATCCTCTTCCTCGACGACGACATCAAGCTGCCCAACCCCGGTGATCTCGCGGCCGCGGCGGGACTCCTCGACGACCACCCCGTCGTCGGGCTCGCGAACGCCGGGATGCCGGACAACTCGGTGGTCTGCCACGCACTCCGCGACGTCGGCGGGGTCCAGGACGTGTTCATCGGCGGGGGCGCGCTGGTCGTCGGTGAACCCGCGTTCTCCTCGTTCTTCCCCAACATCTACAACGAGGACTGGTTCTTCCTCCTCGACGGCCTGCGGCTGCGGCCGTCGGCCGTCACCGGAACCGCGTGGCAGTACCCCTACGACCCGTACAACGACCCGCGGCGGGCTCGCGGCGAAGAGCTGGGGGACACCCTCGCCGAAGGGGTGTTCGGCCTCCTCGACAACGGTCGCGGCCTGGCCGACGCGACGAAGCGGTACTGGCACGAGTTCCTGCGCGAGCGGCGGCGGATGATCAGCACGACCGTCGACCGGGTGCGCTCCTCGGCCATCCAGCCGGAGCAGCAGGCCCGGATGGTCGCGGCGCTGAAGGCGTCGATCGGGCGCAGCCACCTGATCACGCCGGAGCTGTGCGTCCAGTACCTGGAGGCGTGGCAGTCGGACTGCCTGCGCTGGCAGCGTCACATCGGCGAACTGCGGCGTGACCGCCGCGGCGGGCTGGGCATCGACGGTGCCTTGGCGACCCTGAACATCGGCCACCTCGCCCAGCCCGGCATCGACGGGCGGATCAGCACCGGCTCGAGGCGCCGACCGTCCTGGGCTCGCCCCGCGGTGCCGGCGTAGTCACGCCCAGGTCTTTGACCAGGACGTGGCAGCGTTCCGGCACGGCGACGACGTTGCCGTTCGGCAAGGTCAGCTGCGCGTAGCAGGTGACCTTGCCGTGGCCCCAGTCCCGGTAGCCGAGGCGGTGGTACAGCCGGGCCGCGGCCGGGTTGTCCGTGCGGACCGCCAAGGCGAGCCGCTCGTGGCCCTGCCCGGCCAGGTGCCGCTCCACCGCGCCGACCAGGGCCGCGCCGACGCCGCGGTTGCGCAGCTCGGGGTGCACCTGCAGGTGGGTGAGCAGGGCGACGCCCGGCAGGTGCCGGCGGATGGGCGGTTCTTCGGCTTCCTCCAGCCACAGATAGACCGCGCCGGCCGGGCGGGTGCCCAGCCACGCGAGGAAGAGCACGCCCTGGTCGTTTCGCTGGCGGATCAAGCGATCGATCAGGAATCCGCCGTCGCCGAGCGCCGCGGCGAACGGAATCAGGTCTGCGGAGCGGGCCGGCCATACCTGGGGCTCGGTCATCTGCAGAAGCTCCGTTCCTCCGGGTACTTCCATAGTGCCGGAGGCGGCACGGAGTTGACCAGGTCATCCGGCCCGCACCCTGCTTTCGTCGGTGCGTCAGGCGGTCGCGGTCAGGTCGTAGACGGTCACGCCGTCCACCGTGGACGACTGGTAGTGCGAAGCCACCCACTCCGCGATCTGCTGGGCCGCGTCCGAGCCGGTGCTGCCCTGCATCGTCGTGCCGTCGCCGAGGAAGTAGTGGATCCGGCCGCTCGCCACGTACTGCTGGAACTGTGCCAGCGTCGGGTACGGGTCGGTGCCGTTGAACCCGCCGACCGCCATGACCGGGGCGCCGCCGGCCAGCTGGTAGCCGGCCGCCGCGTTCGAGAGGACCGTCGCCGCCGTCCAGGTGTACTTCGCCGCGTCCTGTTTCAGCAACGCCGTCAGCTGAGCGCCCGGCAGCGTCGTGGTCAGCAGAGCGCCCGGGCCGCCGCCGCGACCGCCGCCGAAGCCCCCGCCCGGGCCGCCGCCGGGACCACCGAACCGGCCGCCGAAGCCCGAGGACGGCCCCGCCGACGGAATCGCGCCGCTGTGCGTCGTCGCCGCGGTCGCCAGGGTGTACGCGCCCGTGCCCGACAGCAGCACGACCAGCCCCAGCGCCGCGACCGAAGCAGCCGCCCAGCGGGTCAGGTGGGACGCGAAGAACAGCGCCACCGCCGCCAGCAGCCCGCCCACGAGCACCGTCGGCGCCAGCCACGGCTGCCACGACGATCCCGACAGCAGCAGGTACGTCGTCAGCGCCGTCAACGCCACGCCGCCGCTGAGCAGGCCGGACGCCGACGGACGCGCCCGCAGCCGCCACAGCTGGACCGCCGCCGTGCCCACCAGCGCCGCGATCGCCGGCGCCAGCGCGACCATGTAGTACGGGTGGATGATCCCGCCCATGTAGCTGAACACCAGCGCCGTCACCAGCAGCCAGCCGCCCCACAGCAGCAGGGCCGCCCGCGACCGGTCCGTGCGCGGGGCGCGGCGGGTGAACCACAGGCCCGCGCCCAGGGCCAGCAGCGCCGCGGGGATCAGCCACGCGATGCCGCCCGCCATTTCGCTGCCGAAGAGCCGGGTCAGGCCCGTCGAGCCCCAGCCGCGGCCGCCACCGCCGCCGACGCTGCCGACCTCGTCGCCGGTGATGCGGCCGAAGCCGTTGTAGCCGAAGACCAGCTCCCACAGCGAGTTCGTCTGCGACCCGCCGATGAACGGCCGGTCGGCCACCGGCCACAGCGCGACGACCACCAGGTACCAGCCCGCCGCGACCAGCGTCGCCGCCAGCGCGCCGAGCAGGTGCAGCAGCCGCTTGCCGAGCGAGACCGGCGCGGCAACCAGGTACGCCACGGCGAACGCGGGCAGCACCAGGAACGCCTGCAGCATCTTCGCGAGGAAGCCGAACCCGACCGCGACGCCGGCCAGCGCCAGCCACCTCGGGCTCGCCTTCTCGAGCGCGCGGACCACGCAGTAGGCGCCCGCGACCAGCAGCAGCACGAGCAGCGCGTCCGGGTTGTTGAACCGGAACATCAGCGCCGCGGCGGGGGTCAGCGCCAGCACGAGGCCCGCGACGAGCCCGGCCGCCGGGCCGGAGGTCCGCTTGACCGTCGCGTGCAGCAGCCAGACCGAGCCGACGCCCATCAGCGCCTGCGGCACCAGGATGCTCCACGCGTTGACGCCGAACACCCGCGCCGACAGGCTCATCACCCACAGCGCGGCCGGGGTCTTGTCCACGGTGATCGCGTTCGCCGCGTCGCTGGAGCCGAAGAACAGCGCCTTCCAGCTCTCCGAACCGGCCTGCGCGGCCGCGGAGTAGAAGGCGTTGGCCCAGCCGGAGGCGCCGAGGCCCCACAGGTAGAGCACGGCGGTCCCGAGCAGCAGCACGGCGAGCGCGAGCCGATGCCACGACGGGCGAGCGGGTACTGAAGGGGTCGAAACGGTTTCGCGGGAGGCGAGAGCGGCTTCTTTCCGGGGGCTCCGGGTGGCGGAGCCCCCGGCCCGGGGCGAAGCCCCGGATGTCAGAGCGGTCATGAGCTCAGCTTCCGGTCTCCAGCTGGGGCAGCGTTGTGCCGGTGCTGTGCACTCGCTGTGCGGGCACGGCCACGGGCAGCCGCACCGAGAACTCCGTGCGGCCGGGGCGGCTGTGCACCTCGATGGTGCCGTGGTGGGCGACGACGACGGCGCACGCGATCGCCAGCCCGAGCCCGGTGCTGCCGGCGGTGCGGGAGCGCGACGAGTCGCCGCGGGCGAACCGCTCGAAGACGTCCGGCAGCAGGTCCGGCGCGATGCCGGGACCGTTGTCGGTCACCGTGACCACCGCGCTGCCGTCGGCCGAGCGGGCGAGCGACGTCGCCACCGTGGTGCCCGGCGGCGTGTGCGTGCGGGCGTTGGCCAGCAGGTTCGCCAGCACCTGGTGCAGCCGCTGGACGTCGCCGAAGACGAGCACCGGGTCCGGCGGCAGCGCGAGCAGCCACCGGTGCTCGCGCCCGGCGACCTGGGCGTCGCCGACGGCGTCGGCGACCAGCCGGGTGAGGTCGACGTCGCGCACGTCCAGCGGGCGGCCCGCGTCGAGCCGCGCCAGCAGCAGGAGGTCCTCGACGAGCGCGCTCATCCGGACGGCTTCGGACTGGATGCGGTTCATCGAGTGCGCCACGTCCGGCGGCACCAGCGCGCTGCCGCGGGCGGCCAGCTCGGCGTACCCGCGGATCGCGGCCAGCGGCGTCCGCAGCTCGTGGCTGGCGTCGGCGACGAACTGGCGGACGCGCAGCTCGCTGTCGTGCCGCGCCTCGAGCGCCTGCGCGACGTGGCCGAGCATCAGGTTCAGTGCCGAGCCGACCTGGCCGACCTCGGTCCGCGGGTCGGTGTCGGCCTCCGGCACGCGGATGGACAGCGCCACCTGGCCGCGATCGAGCGGCAGCTCGGTGACGCGTCCGGCGGTGGCCGCGACGCGGTCGAGCGGCCGCAGCGTCCGGCGGACCGCGAACGCGCCGAGGAAGGCCGCGCCGAGCACGCCCGCGGCGGCGACGCCGAAGAGGATCAGCCCGACCGTGAGCAGCGTGTCGGTGACCGGCTTCATCGGCAGGCCGGTGACCACGACCTCGGACGTCCCCGGCACCGGCAGCGCCATCAGCCGGTAGTCGCTGAGGTCGCTGAAGGACACGGCGTGCGGCTTGCCGTCGGCGGGCACCGAGAGCATGACGGCCTGCTGGGCCGGGGTGAGGCTCATGCCGACGCCGCGCTCGGAGATGCTGTCGTCGTGGACTTTCGTGGTCCCGTCGAAGGTGGCGCTCACCGTGCCGACGTTCTGCCCGAGCGGGTGCTCGCCGCCCCGGCCGGCCGGCGGCGCGCCGTCCTGGCGCCCGGGGTTGGTCGCGAAGACCAGCGAGCGCGTCGCCGCGGCGGAGAGCTGCTGGTCGATCTGACGGGTGAGGAACACGTCGAGCGCGAACTCGCTGACCACCCCGACGATCAGGCACACCACGGTGAGCAGCACGACCATCGAGCCGGTCAGCTTCGCGCGCAGCGAAAGGCGCCCCCGGCGGCGGGGGAGCGACGAGAGGGTTCGCGCGGCCATGGGTTCAGCGTCCGTCCGCGCCGTGTGTGCGGGTTGTGTGCTGCCTGTGAGGCGGCTGTGGGGCGACCGGCCCGTCGCGGATGTCCGCTTCCTCCGGTCACAGGAACGGCTGACGGCAGGCACAGTGCGCACACAGCGAGCGGCTCCACCGTGGATCGCACCGAAGCATCTCGTTAAGGAGCACCACGATGACCACACCGCAGGCACCGTCCACTCCGGACCAGACGTGGGGCGCGGCGCCCGCACCGGGCGCGCCGCCGCGGCCGGGCTGGACGCCGGGCAAGAAGATCGCGGCGGGTGCCGTCGCGGTGGCGATCGTGGCGGGCGGGGGAGCGGCGATCTGGGCCGCTTCGTCGTCTTCCGCGACCACGGGCGCCCAGGCCGGCCCGGGTGGCATGACGGGCCGGACCGGCGGCCCGGGCGGCGCCGGCCTCGCTTCCGCCCTGCACGGCGAGTACGTCACCTCGGACGGGAACGGTGGCTACGTCACGAAGATCACGCAGACGGGCGAGGTGACCGCGCTCAGCGCGACCTCCCTGACGGCGAAGAGCGACGACGGGTTCTCGAAGACGTACACGATCACCTCGGCGCAGGCGACCGGGCTGGCGACGGGCGACACGGTGACGGTCGTGGCGACGGAGTCCGGCACGTCGGCGACGGCGACCTCGGTGACCGACGGCGCTTCCGGTCCCGGCCAGGCGCAGGGCAACCGTCAGGGAACTCCGCCGTCGGGCGCTCCCACGCAGACCGGCTGACCCCGGCGCGGCGGTCCCGGGGGTCAGCGGCGGTCGTAGTCGACCGCGACCTCCGGGGTCGTCGCGCGGGAGCGGCACGTCAGGATCCGGGCCGCCGCCACGTCGTCCACCGTCAGCGCGTAGCGGACGTCCATGTCGACCTGGCCGTGCAGCAGTGTGGCCCGGCAGGTGCCGCACGCACCGCCCGTGCACGAGTACGGCACCTCGAACCCGGCCCGCAGCGCGGCGTCCAGCACCGTCTCGCCGGCTTCGGCCGGGACGCACGTCGTCGTCCCGCCCAGCGTCACGGCCACCGTGGCCGGCGTGCCCGCCGGGTCACGCAGGGGCGCCGCGCCGCGGAAGAGCTCGAAGTGGACGTTCTCCTCCGGGACGTCGGCGTCGGCCAGCGTCCGGCGGGCCAGGTCCGTCAGGCCGCGCGGCCCGCACAGGAACCACTCGTCGACCTTCGCCGGGTGCAGGCGGTTCTGCAGCAGGGCGCGCAGGCGCGTCCCGTCGAGCCGGCCGCGCTGGTAGCGCTCGTGCGAGATGGCGAGGGCCTCGCCGACCGTGTCGAACTGCCGGGGCCGGTGGGTGTGCAGGTCCGGGTCGCGTTCGTCGGTCCGGTAGTGGACGACGTGCAGCCGTCCGCCGAATCCCTCGGCGAGCGCGCTCAGCTCGCGCGCGAAGAGCGTCGTCGCGCCGGAAGTGTTGACGTACAGCAAGGTCGCGCGGCTGTGCGGTTCCGCGGCCAGCGCGCTGACCACGATGGACAGCACCGGCGTGATGCCGCTGCCCGCGGCCAGCGCGACGTAGTGCGCCGCCCGCGCGGGATCCGGGGTGAGCGTGAACCCGCCGGACGGCGGCAGGACGTCCAGGAAGTCGCCCACCGCCAGCGTCGTGGTCGCGAAGCCGGAGAACGCGCCGCCCGGGCGCCGCTTCACCGCGATCCGCAGCTCGCCGGACCCCGCCGGCGCGCAGATCGAGTACGTCCGGCGCACCGGCTGCCCGTCGAGGACGGCGCGGACCACCACGTGCTGACCCGGCGTGAACCGGAACTCGGCCGCCAGCTGGGGCGGGACGTAGAAGGTGATCGCGACCGCGTCCGCGGTCAGCGGCCGGATCTCGCGCACCCGCAGCCGGTGGAACCGGCTCGGCCCGAGCGGCGGCGGTTCCGGCGCGGGCTCGTCGGCGCCGAAGTCGTCGGCCAGCCGCCGCCACGCGCGGTACTCCGCCGTCGTCAGCTCGCGGCCCCACGCCGTGATGATCGGGACGTCGCGGGCGAGGTAGGCCTCGCGGTTGTCCTTCCAGGCGCGCAGGTAGCGGTAGAACGGCACGGCGGGGTGGAGGTGGTGCACCAGGTGGTAGTTCTGGAACAGCATCATCGGCGTCATCAGCCACTCCAGCCCGACGCGCACCCGCGTGGTGCCGAACTTGTCGCGCGGCTGCGCGGCCGGGAGGTCGTGGTGCGGCAGCCAGTCGAACCACCAGGCCAGCAGGGCCAGCCCGATCCGCTGCGGCAGCACGTACCCGAACACGAGCTCCCGGCCGTGGCCGGCCGCGATCAGCGTCGCGGCCGCGGCGAACGCCAGCGACAGCACCACGATCGTCTCGGCCCGCTCCTGCGGCGACCGGCCGTGGACGCGGGCGGTGTAGAAGCGCGCGTACCAGAAGTCGATGGTCAGCCAGCGGAACGGCAGCTGCCACCAGGCTCCCTGCGACGTCCAGGCGTCCGGGTCCGTGTGGGAGTCGGCGTTGGTGTTGCGGTGGTGTTCGCTGTGGATGAACCGCAGCAGCGGGAAGGCCGCGTAGGCCGCGACGAACGGCATCGCCAGCCGCCCGAGCACCTCGTTGACCCAGGTGAGCTTCCCGGCGGCGTGGTGGGCCGACTCGTGCACCACGGTGAACATGGTGAAGGTGACGATCGCGTGCAGCGGCACGGTGAACACCGGCGGCGCGATCCCGGCCAGCAGCAGCCAGGTCGCGGTGCCCCACACGGCGAGCCCGCCCGCGAACAGCAGCAGGGTCGGCACCGAGACGCGCGGGAGCGGGATGCGGGGCGAGGGCACCGGACGCGAAGCCGGCCCGCCGGCCGCGGGCGACGGGGAGTTCCCGGAGCCACGCGGCTGGGTATCGACAGCGGGCATCGAGCGGTCTCCTCGGTCGAGAAGCTCCTGGCCAGGCGGGAGTCACCGTAGACAACTCGTCGGGGTTTGTAAACGTTACGGCAGGCTTCGAAAAAAGGTGTCGGCCAGCGGAACGGAAGCCACGGGTAAGCTCACGGTGTGAAGGCGGTCACCCACCCGGCCCCGGCGCGCACCCGGGCGAAGCTGCTGGACGCGGCGGCGGACGTCATCCGCGCCGACGGCTGGGCCGCCGTGACGATGGGCAAGCTGGCCGCCCAGGTCGGCGTGAGCAGGCAGACCGTCTACAACGAACTCGGCTCCAAGGCCGAGCTCGCCAAGGCGTTGATGCTGCGCGAAACCGACCGCTTCGTCGAGCGCGTGACCGCCGACGTCGCCGCGCACCCCGGCCGTCCCGTCGACGGTGTCACCGCCGCGTTCCGGCACAGCCTCGAGGCCGCCCACGCGAACCCGCTGCTGCAGATCGCGCTCGGCGGCCCCCAGGGTGGTGGCGACGACTTCCTCCCGCTGCTGACCTCCCGGCCGGAGGCGGTGCTGGGCCGCGCCGTCGACGCGGTCGCGGCGATCTTCGCGCGCAGCTACCCCGAGGTGCGGCTGACGGCATCGGAGTGGGCGGTGGCGGTCGAGGCGTTCATGCGGCTGCTGCTGTCCCACCTGGTGCAGCCGAGCGGCTCGGCCGAGCACGCGAGCGGCCAGATGCGCTGGGTGATCGGCCGGATGCTCGGCTCGTGACGCGGTCCGTGCCCCGGCCGTGACGCCGCAGGTGGCCCCCGCCCCGGCGGCGCAGGCCACTGGCCTAGACTCGGACGTCCCGGTCTGCAGGTGACCTGGGGCCATTTCCGCAGGATTGTCCTACACAATCGTTACCGCTCGAGGAGAAGACCTTGAAGAGCACCGTCGAGCAGCTGAGCCCGACGCGAGTCAAGATCAATGTCGAGGTGCCGTTCGACGAGTTGAAGCCGAACTTCGACCGCGCCTACCGCAAGATCGCCCAGCAGGTGCGCATCCCGGGCTTCCGGCCCGGCAAGGCGCCCGCTCGCGTCCTGGAAAGCCGGATCGGGCGCGGCCCGGTGCTCGACGAGGTCGTCAACGAGGCCATCCCGGCCAAGTACATCGAGGCCGTTCGCGAGAACGAGGTCCGCACGCTCGGCAACCCCGAGTTCGACGTCACGAAGCTCGAGGACCGCGACGTCCTCGAGTTCACCGCCGAGGTCGACGTGCGCCCCGAGATCGAGCTGCCCGACCTCGAAGGCTTCGCGGTCACCGTCGACGACGTCGAGCTGACCGACGCGGAGGTCGACGAGCAGCTCGACGAACTGCGCGCCCGCTTCGGCACGCTGACCGGCGTCGAGCGCCCGGCCGAGACCGGCGACTTCGTCTCGATCGACCTCGCCGCGACCGTCGACGGCGAGGCCGTCGAGGAGGCCGCCACCACCGGGCTGTCCTACGAGATCGGCTCCGGCCAGCTCGTGGACGGCATCGACGAGGCGATCGTCGGCGCGAACGCCGGCGAGACCAAGACGTTCACCACCCAGCTCGTCGCGGGCGACCACGCCGGCAAGGACGCCGAGGTGACCGTGACCGTCCAGTCGGTCAAGCAGCGCGAGCTGCCCGAGGCCGACGACGAGTTCGCCCAGATGGCCAGTGAGTTCGACACGATCGACGAGCTCAAGGGCGACCTGCGCGAGCGCCTCGCCCGCGTCAAGAAGATGCAGCAGGGCGTCCAGGCCCGCGACAAGGTGCTCGACGAGCTCCTGGAGCGCACCGAGGTGCCGATCCCGGAGAAGGTCCTCGACTCCGAGATCGAGAACCGCAAGCACGACGCGATCCACCCGTTCGACCACGACGAGGCCCAGTTCGCCCAGGCCCTCGAGGCCGAAGGCCGCACGGTGGAGGAGTTCGACGCCGAGACCCGCGCCGAGTCGGAGAAGGCCGTCCGCACGCAGCTGCTGCTGGACACCATCGCCGACAAGGAGCAGGTCTCGGTCAACGACGGCGAGCTGACCGAGCGGATCATCTACCAGGCCCAGCGCTTCGGGATCAGCCCGGACGAGTACGTCCAGCGTGCCCAGCAGTCCGGCCAGCTGACCGCGATCTACGCCGACGTCCGCCGCGGCAAGGCGCTCGCCTCCGTGGTCCGGAAGGCGGTCGTCACCGACGGCTCGGGTGCCGAGGTCGACCTCTCGGAGCTGTTCGGCGGCGACGAGCCGGCCGGCGACGAGGCAACTCAGGAGACGCAGGTCACCGACGAGGCGGCGAAGACTCCGGCGGAGTGAAGCTGTGAGCGAACTTGGGCGGTGTCAGGCATTCTGCACCGCCCGAGTTCGTTAGGGTCGGATACAAGATCTCAAGCATCTGAAACGACAGCGGCGGCCGTCAGCACCGGGTCGCCGCCGGCGAAAAGGCAGGCAGACGTGACGCAGCACACGCCCGAGGCGCGGACCGGCACCGCAGGGCTCACCCTCACCGACTCGGTCTTCGAGCGATTGCTCCAGGAGCGCATCGTCGTCCTCGGTTCCGAGGTCAACGACGAGATCGCCAACCGGATCACCGCGCAGCTGTTGCTGCTCGACGCCGACGACGCCGAGTCCGACATCCGCTTCTACATCAACTCGCCGGGTGGTTCGGTCACCGCCGGGTTCGCCATCTACGACACCATGCAGCTGATCCGCCCGGACGTCGCGACCTACGCGATGGGCATGGCGGCCTCGATGGGGCAGTTCCTGCTCTCCTCGGGCACGCCGGGCAAGCGCTACGCCCTCCCGCACGCGCGGATCCTGATGCACCAGCCCTCGGCCGGTGTCGGCGGCACGGCGTCGGACATCGCGATCCAGGCCGACCTGTTCAACAAGTGGAAGCAGGAGCTGGCCCGGATCACCGCGGACCAGACCGGGCAGACGGTCGAGCAGATCATCAAGGACGGCGACCGCGACCGCTGGTTCACCGCGCAGGAGGCGAAGGACTACGGCTTCGTGGACCACGTCCTCACCCGCGACATCGCCCGTCCCGGCAACTGAGCGCGAAGCACACAGGAGACTCGATCATGAGCAACTTCCGGCTCCCGGGTGACTTCCGGGCCCCGAACATCCCCCAGTCGCGGTACATCCTCCCGTCGTACGTCGAGCGCACCAGCTACGGCGTCAAGGAGTCGAACCCGTACAACAAGCTGTACGAAGAGCGGGTCATCTTCCTCGGCGTGCAGGTGGACGACGCGTCGGCCAACGACGTGATGGCCCAGCTGCTGCACCTCGAGCACGAGGACCCGGACCGCGACATCCTGGTGTACATCAACTCGCCGGGTGGCTCGTTCACCTCGCTGATGGCGATCTACGACACCATGCAGTTCGTCCGCCCGGACATCCAGACGTACTGCCTCGGCCAGGCCGCTTCGGCCGCCGCGGTGCTGCTGGCGGCCGGCACGCCGGGCAAGCGCTACGCGCTGCCCAACTCGCGCGTGCTGATCCACCAGCCGGCCACCGAGGGCACGTACGGCCAGGTCTCCGACCTGGAGATCCAGGCGAACGAGATCCAGCGGGTGCGGCGCCAGATGGAGGTCATCCTGGCCAAGCACACGAACAAGGACCCCGACCAGATCCGGGCCGACATCGAGCGGGACAAGATCCTGACCGCCGAGGAGGCCAAGGCGTACGGCATCATCGACGAGGTGCTGCCGTACCGGAAGGCGTCGGCTCTGTAGATCCGCCAGGCCGGTGTGTGTCGAGGAGACGACATACACCGGCACTCTGGTTTAGGGTCGTCCTTCTGACGTGCTCCCCGTTCCCGTGGGTGTTCCCGCCCACGGCATCGGACGGGTACCGTCAGTGGCAATGCGTGAGGCTCCGCTCGGTCACCCGTGACCGGGGTCGCACCGTCGCAACACACGTCAGGCGCGGAAACCCGCGCCGGAGGGGACGAGGTCAACGGCCATGGCACGGATCGGTGACGGCGGAGACCTGCTGAAGTGTTCTTTCTGTGGGAAGAGCCAGAAGCAGGTGAAGAAGCTCATTGCCGGCCCCGGGGTCTACATCTGCGATGAGTGCATCGACCTCTGCAATGAGATCATCGAGGAGGAGCTGGCCGAAGCCGGCGACGTCAAACTCGACGAGCTGCCCAAGCCCGCCGACATCCACGAGTTCCTCGAGCAGTACATCATCGGCCAGGAAGACGCCAAGCGGACCCTCGCGGTAGCGGTCTACAACCACTACAAGCGGATCCAGGCGGACGACAAGGCCGGGCCGAAGGACTCCAAGGAGGAGTCGGTCGAGCTCGCCAAGTCGAACATCCTGATGCTCGGCCCCACCGGGTGCGGCAAGACCTACCTGGCGCAGACGCTGGCGAAGCTGCTGAACGTACCGTTCGCCATCGCGGACGCCACGGCGCTGACCGAGGCGGGCTACGTCGGCGAAGACGTCGAGAACATCCTGCTCAAGCTCATCCAGGCGGCGGACTACGACGTCAAGCGGGCCGAGACCGGGATCATCTACATCGACGAGGTCGACAAGATCGCCCGGAAGAGCGAAAACCCGTCCATCACGCGGGACGTCTCCGGCGAGGGGGTCCAGCAGGCGCTGCTGAAGATCCTCGAGGGCACCACCGCCTCGGTGCCGCCGCAGGGCGGCCGCAAGCACCCGCACCAGGAGTTCATCCAGATCGACACGACGAACGTGCTGTTCATCGTGGCCGGCGCGTTCGCCGGGCTGGAGAAGATCATCAACGAGCGGGTCGGCAAGCGCGGCCTCGGCTTCGGCGCGGAGATCCGCACCAAGTCCGAGATCGAGGAGAGCGACGTCTTCTCCGACACCATGCCCGAGGACCTGATCAAGTTCGGGCTGATCCCGGAGTTCATCGGCCGGCTCCCGGTCGTGGCGACGGTCAACCACCTGGACAAGGAATCGCTGGTCAGCATCCTCACCCAGCCGCGCAACGCCCTGGTGAAGCAGTACAAGAAGCTCTTCGAGATGGACAACGTCGAGCTCGAGTTCACCAAGACCGCGCTCGAGGCCATCGCCGACCAGGCGGTCCTGCGCGGGACGGGTGCCCGCGGCCTGCGCGCCATCATGGAAGAAGTGCTCCAGCCGGTGATGTACGACATCCCGAGCCGCGACGACGTGGCGAAGGTCGTCATCACCGAGCAGACCGTCCGGGAGAACGTGAACCCGACGATCGTCGCCCGGCAGCCGACGCGGCGCGCGCGCAGTGAGCGCGGCGAGAAGTCGGCCTGAGGCCGGGCGTCTCCGGGCCGCCCGGCCCGGAGACCCGACAGGAAAGCTGAATGACTGCTGATTCTGTGCCGGTGACCGGCGGGGGCACCGCCCCCGCCGGTGGCGTGCAGGCACCGCCGCCACCGGAACCGGCGCCGGTGCCCGCCGGGCCGGTCCTCGGGTTCCGCGAACTGAGCGAGCGCGTCATCGCGTCCGTGTTCGACCGGTACCCGTGGCTGGACCGGGTGCTGATGGGCGTGCTGGCCGTGTGCACGGGCACGTGCGTCGTGGCCGTGGTGTCCCGGTTGTCGCCGTTGCCGCTGATCCCGGTGCCGCTCTTCCTCGTCGCCGGTTACGGCCTCTGGCGGGCCCGTGGGGTGACCGAACGCCGTTCGCTCGTCAACTGGGTGCTGTTGTTCGCGCTCGCGACCATCGTCGGCTTCTGGCTGATTTCGGTCGTCGGCCGCTGGGTCGAGTGAAACCCGCCGTCCGACCCGTTTGAACTCGCCGGGCCGTGGGTACGCCACCTCAGTGGTAGATGCCCTCAGACCGTTCCGGCATCCCGCACTCTTCTACCGCGGTGACACCGAGTACTTGGCCGGTGTCATGCCGTTCCTGTTCGAAGGTCTCGACCGGGGCGAGCCGGTGGCCGTCGCCGTGCCCGGGCGCAACCTGCTGCTCGTCGAAAAGGCCCTGGAAGACCGGGCCGGCGAAGTCCGGCTGATCGACATGTCCCGCGCGGGCCGCAACCCCGGTGCCATCCTGCCGTCGGTGCTGCACTCCTTCGCGGGCGCGCACGACGGCCCGGTGCGGATCGTGGGCGAGCCCATCTGGGCCGGCCGGACGGATGCCGAATACCCGGCCTGCGTGGAGCACGAGGCACTGATCAACAACGCCTTCGCGGGCCGCGACCTGGCGGTCCTCTGCCCGTACGACGTCGCGGCGCTGTCCCCGTCGGTGCTGGCCGACGCCGAGCGCACCCACCCCGAGGTGTGGGGCCTGGCGGGACCGTTCCTCAGTCCACGCTTCGACCCCGATGGCGTGCGCGCGGACTTCACCCGGCCGCTCGTCCCTCCGGTGGGCGTCGTCGAGCGCGCGTTCGACATGGGGCAGCTGGCGTCGCTGCGCGGCTACGCGGAGATCTGGGCGGCCCGGCACGGCCTGCGCCGTCCCCGCCGGGACGACTTCGCGCTCGCGGTCGCCGAGCTGATCACGAACAGCGTGCTCTACGGCGGTGGCCGCGGCGTCCTGCGGCTGTGGCCGGAGGAGGAGCAGGTGGTCGCCGAGGTGACCGACGCGGGCACGATCACCGACCCGCTGGCCGGCCGCGTCCCGCCGCCGGCGGCCACGCTGGGCGGCCGCGGGCTGCTGCTGGTGAACCGGCTGGCGGACCTGGTCCGCACGTACTGGGTCCCGGGCCGCACGACGACCCGGGTCCACTTCACCTGCTGAACGTCAGTCCTTGCGGGGGACGTGCTTGCCGAGGAAGCTGATCACGCTCGGCACCACCGTCCGGTTGAACGGGTCGCCGTGCTTGCCGTGGGCCGTGTGGGCGACCGCCGGGTGGGCCGCGTCGATGTAGCGGCGGACGCCCGTGATGAACGGGTCCTCCGTGCCGCAGTAGATCGCGTTGGCCACGCTCTTCGTCTCGTCGATGTGCTTCAGCGGGTCGAGCGCGGTCCAGTCGTTCAGGCCGGTGAAGATGTGCCGCTTGGCCATCTCCGGCCAGGACAGGATCAGTGCCGGGGCCAGCGTCGCGACCGCGGCGGGTGGCTGGCGCCGCTCCACGCGGCGGCGCGTGTACACCAGCGCGCCGAACCCGCCCATCGAGACGCCGGTGCACGCGAACGGCTGGCCGGTGTCGCCGCCGAAGCCGCGGGCCCGCAGCCACTGCGGGACCTCCTCCAGCAGCATCGCCATCGGGTCGTCGCCCGGGTGCACCTCGTGCCAGTAGTTGTCCCCGCCGTCGACGGCGACGAAGCCGAACGCCGGGACCGCCTTGCGGGCGACGTCGCTCGAAAGCTGCTTGAGCGTGCCGGTCGGGGCCGCGCTGCGGGCGTTGCCGTGCAGGCCGTGCAGCATGAGCGACATCGGCAGCCCCTTCGGCGGGGTCTTCGACGGCAGGATGAACACCAGGTCGACCATCCGGCCGCGAGCCTGGGAGTAGACGCGTTCGACGCGCGTGCTGCCCAGCTGGGTCGTCGGGTTCGACGACGCCACGCCCAGCGCGCGCTGCAGCGCCGGGCTGAACGGCAGCTGGCCGGTCGCCGTGCCGACCGCCAGGCCGGACACCGCCAGCCCGGACGCCCCCGCGATCAGCACGGAGCGGCGGCTGAGCCACCGCCGCGCGTCGCGGACGGCCGCCTCGCCGGCCGACTGGGGCTCGGCGTCGGAAGGCTGCGCCTCGCCGCGATCCCCGTTTTCCTCGTTCACCTGTCTCCGTCCCCCGCCTGCCGCTCTTGGGACGCCGCGCACCCGCTCCGCGTTCCCCTCACGTCCCTGTTCGCCGGGTTAGTCGTTCCCACCCTGCCCGGCGTTTCGGTTTCTCGCGCGCCAGGCCGCCTTCGCGGCCTCGGTGGAGCGTTCCGCCTTCTCCACAGTGTCCCCGAGACCGACCGCGAGGGTGATCCCCAGGGGTATCAAAATGTGCTCGATGCCCTGTTCGCCGGGGCCGAAGTGGCCCGACGCCTCGAGGGTGACGAAGCCGTGCAGCGCGCTCCACAGCTGGGCGGCCGCCTGGTACTTGTCGGCGGGCCGGAACCGGCCGGCCTCGATGGCCCGCTCGGTGGCCCGGACGATGTGGTCGAAGGCTTCCAGGCCCTCTTGAGCGGCTTCGCGGCCCTCTTCGGTGGTCAGGTCCGACAGCGTCGCGCGCTTGCCCCCGGGCGTGGACTGGCCGAACGTCACCGCGTACAGCTGCGGCTGCTCGGCGACCGCCTGCCGGTAGGTCCGGGCCAGGCTGAAGATGTCCGCCACCGGGTCCTCGGTCTCGCCCACCTCGGCCAGCCACGCGCTGAGCCTCAGGAACCCCGTGCGCGCCACTTCGTCGACCAGCGCGGCCATGCCCCCGAAGTGCGTGTAGACGGCCATCGTCGAGACGCCGACTTCGGCCGCCAGCTTGCGGGCCTGCAGGGCTTCGGGGCCGCCCTCGCCGATCAGCCGGATGGCGGCCTCGACGAGCCGCTCCTTGACGTCGTTCGCGCGCGGTTTCGGGCTCATGCTTGCCAGTATCTCATAACCCTGTTATAAAAGGTGTCATAACCGAGTTATGGCAGCTTCGGAGGGTCAGGCATGGGCAACAAGTTCCTCGAAGGCAACTTCGCCCCGGTGCGCCGGGAGCACACGAGCACCGAGCTGGCCGTCACCGGCCGCATCCCGGACTTCCTCGACGGCCGTTACCTGCGCAACGGGCCCAACCCGCTGTCCGAGGTGGACCCGGCGGCCTACCACTGGTTCATGGGCGACGGCATGGTCCACGGCGTCCGCCTGCGCGACGGCAGGGCCGAGTGGTACCGCAACCGGTGGGTGCGCAACCCGTCCGTGGCGGCGACGCTGACCGGCGAGGACGCGAGCCGCTTCTGCGGGCTGGACGCGCTGGGCGCCAACACCAACGTCATCGGCCACGCCGGCAAGACGCTCGCGCTCGTCGAGGCGGGCGCGCCGATCTACGAGCTGACCGACGAGCTCGACACCGTCGGCAAGTGCGACTTCGACGGCACGCTGCCCGGTGGCTACACCGCCCACCCCAAGCGCGACCCGCGAACCGGCGAGCTGCACGCCGTGTCGTACTTCTTCGGCATGGGCAACAAGGTCCAGTACTCGGTGATCGACGCGGCCGGCCGTGCGGGCCGCACGGTCGACGTCGAGGTCACCGGGTCGCCGATGATGCACGACTTCTCGCTGACCGAGACGCACGTCGTGTTCTACGACCTGCCGGTGACGTTCAACGCCGAGATGGCGGTCGCCGCGAACGTGCCGGCTGCGCTGCGGACGCCGGCGAAGCTCGTACTCTCGGCCCTGGTCGGCAAGGTCCCCGTGCCGGACCCGGTGACGGCGATGATGGCGCGCAAGATCGGCGCGAACGGCGGCCTGCCGTACCGCTGGGACCCGAAGTACCCGGCCCGGATCGGCGTCATGCCGCGGGACGGCGGCAACGGCGACGTCCGCTGGTTCGAGGTCGAGCCGTGCTACGTCTTCCACCCGCTCAACGCCTACGACGACGGGGACTCGATCGTGCTCGACGTCGTCCGGCACCCGAAGATGTTCGACCGCGAGCTGCACGGCCCGGACGAGGGTGGCCCGACGCTGGACCGCTGGACCGTCGACCTCGTCGCCGGAAAGGTGCTGGAGGAGCGGCTCGACGACCGCGGCCAGGAGTTCCCGCGCGTCGACGAGCGACTCGTCGGCCGCCGCCACCGCTACGGCTACGCGATGTCGGCCGACGGCGGCGCGGACCCCGGCGGATCCGTGTACAAGCACGACTTCCACACCGGTTCACGCCAGGAACGCGCGTTCGGCGCGGGACGCCAGCCGGGCGAGTTCGTCTTCGTGCCGTCCCACCCGGACGCGGCCGAGGACGACGGCGTCCTGATGGGCTTCGTCTTCGACCCGGCGACCCGGCGCAGCGACCTCACGCTCCTCGACGCGGGCACGCTGGAGACGGTCGCCGCGATCCACCTGCCCGACCGCGTGCCCAACGGCTTCCACGGCAACTGGGTCGAGACGGCCTGAGCCGTGTCGACCCTCCGGACACGCGTGTCGGCTCGCCAGTCACGCGGGTCGACCGTCCGGACATGGCGTTCGACCGGTGGGCCCGCGGGCGCCCCGTGATCGGAGCGCCGACTCGCGTGGTTGCGGGGACGACACGACGTCCCGGTCGAGACGGTCTAGGTCAGGACGCGGTGGTCGCCGGTGTAGAGGTTCATCGAGTCGCCGCGCAGGAAGCCGATCAGCGTCATGCCGTTCTCCTCGGCCAGCTCGACCGCCAGTGACGACGGCGCCGACACCGCGGCCAGCAGGCCGATCCCGGCCATCGCGGCCTTCTGCACCAGCTCGAACGACGCGCGCCCGGACACCAGCAGGCCGTGGCCGGGCGCGGGGATCCGGCTGTCGAGGACGGCCCAGCCGAGCACCTTGTCGACCGCGTTGTGCCGGCCGACGTCCTCGCGCACGACGGCGATCTCGCCGTCCGGGGTGAACAGCGCCGCCGCGTGCAGGCCGCCGGTGCTGGCGAACACCTTCTGGCGGGCGCGCAGCGCGTCCGGCAGGCCGGCCAGGGTCTCGCTCTTCACGGCGAAGGCGGCCGAGGCTGGGGAGAACCTCGTGCGCAGCTTGACCGCGTCCAGCGCGGCCTTCCCGCAGACCCCGCACGAAGACGTCGTGTAGAAGTTGCGCTCCACCCCGGCGTCCGGGGGCGGCACGCCGGGCGCGAGCGCGATGTCCAGGACGTTGTAGGTGTTGCGGCCCTGGTCGTCGACGCCGTCGCAGTAGCGGGCGACGGCGATGTCCTCGCGGCCGCCGATCACCCCTTCGGACAGCAGGAAGCCGTGGGCGAGCTCGACGTCGTGCCCGGGCGTGCGCATGGTGACGGCCAGCGCCTTGCCGCCGACCCGCAGCTCCAGGGGCTCTTCGGCGGCCAGGGTGTCGGGGCGGCGGCGGTCACCGGTCGCGGAGATCTTCCGCACCGGCCTGCGCACGGTCACCCTGCCCATCGCCCACACCCTTCTCCGCCGGAAAGTTAGACACTCGCATGGTGCAACACCGGGTATTTAGTAATACATTCCCTCCATCATCCCACTCTAGAAGAGGGTTCCGATGGCTCTCGGCTTCCTGGACCGTTCCCGGATCGTGGCACCCCCAGGCTGGACGCGCTGGCTGGTACCACCGGCGGCCCTTTCGGTACACCTGTCGATCGGGCAGGCCTACGCGTGGAGCGTCTTCAAGACGCCGCTCGAGAAGACGATGCACCTGAACGGGACGCAGAGCTCGCTGCCGTTCCAGCTGGGCATCGTCATGCTCGGGCTGTCCGCCGCGTTCGGTGGCACGCTCGTGGAGAAGAACGGCCCGCGCTGGGCGATGTTCGTCTCGATGTGCTGCTTCGCCAGCGGGTTCCTCGTTTCCGCGCTCGGCGTCGCGACCGGTCAGTTCTGGCTGGTGGTCGTCGGCTACGGCGGGATCGGCGGCATCGGGCTCGGCATCGGCTACATCTCGCCGGTGTCGACGCTCATCAAGTGGTTCCCGGACCGGCCGGGCATGGCCACCGGCATCGCGATCATGGGCTTCGGCGGCGGCGCGCTGATCGCGTCGCCGTGGTCGTCGTCGATGCTCGGCACCGCGCCGACCACCGGCACCATCGCGACGGCGTTCCTCATCCACGGCATCGTCTACGCCGTGTTCATGTCGATGGGCTGGCTGCTCGTGCGGGTGCCCGCCGACGACTGGAAGCCGGCGGGTTGGGAGCCGAAGACCGACCACGGCAAGGCGATGATCAGCACCGCGAACGTCTCGGCCGCGAACGCGATCAAGACGCCGCAGTTCTGGTGCCTGTGGGTCGTGCTGTGCTTCAACGTCACCGCGGGCATCGGCATCCTGGAGAAGGCGTCGCCGATGATCGTGGACTTCTTCAAGAACACGTCGACGCCGGTGGGCGTGGCCTCGGCGGCGGGGTTCGTCGCGCTGCTGTCGCTGTGCAACATGCTCGGCCGGTTCGTCTGGTCGTCCACTTCGGACCTGGTGGGGCGCAAGAACATCTACCGCACCTACCTCGGCGTCGGCGCCGCGCTGTACCTGGTGATCGCGTTGACGCAGAACTCGTCGAAGCTCGTGTTCATCTTGTGCGCCATGGTGATCCTGTCCTTCTACGGCGGCGGGTTCGCGACGGTCCCGGCGTACCTGAAGGACCTCTTCGGCACCTACCAGGTCGGCGCGATCCACGGCAGGCTGCTCACGGCGTGGTCGGTGGCCGGCGTGCTCGGCCCGCTGATCGTCAACCGGATCGCGGACAGCGAGAAGGCGGCGGGCAAGTCCGGCCCGGACCTGTACACGACGTCCTTCTACATCATGATCGGCCTGCTCGTGGTCGGCTTCGTGGCCAACGAGCTGGTCCGCCCGGTCAAGGAGAAGTACCACGAGCCCGTCGCGGCGGGCACGGTCGCGAGGAGTGAGGCGTGATGAGCGAGCAACCGCGGGAAGCGAACCGGACGCCGCTGATCGTGCTGGCCTGGGCGTGGGTCCTGCTGCCCTTCGCCTACGGCGTGTACGAGCTGTTCCTGAAGCTGGTGCAGCTCTTCGGGTAGATCCCTGTGAGCTGAGTCACCCGTGCAGCGGGAGGGGGCCCGGCGGCGTCGGTAGGACGTGCACCTACTGGGGAAGATCGCCGTCGCCGGGCTCGCCTTCGCGGTCCTGTGCGGTACCGCGTACGGCTACTCGGACCTGCGCGCCCTCGACGACGTCACGCGCGACAGCGTCATCGACGCCGACGGCGGCACGGCGCCCGGGGAGCAGCCCGCCGACGGCTCGCTCGACATCCTGCTCGTCGGCCGCGACTCGCGCACCGACGACCAGGGGAAACCGCTTTCCGCGGACGTCCTGCGCGAGCTGCGGGCCGGCGCCAACGGCGACGACCTCACCGACACCCTCATCGTGCTGCGGATCCCGAACGGCACGAAGGAAGTGAAAGCGTTTTCCATCCCGCGCGACAGCTACGTGTCGCTGCCGGGCGGGAAGGAGAAGATCAACGCTGCGTTCGGGCGCGCGAAGGCCGCCGAAGCGCGGCGGCTGCGCGAGGCGGGCGAGACCGACAAGGCGAAGATCGACCATGCCGGCCTGACCGCCGCGCGGCGGGGGACGCGGCAGGCGGTCGAGGACCTCACCGGCATCAAGATCGACCACTTCGCCGAGGTCAACCTGCTGAGCTTCTACGAGATCAGCAAAGCCGTCGGCGGCGTCGACGTGTGCCTCAAGCAAGCGACCAAGGACGAGAACTCCGGCGCGGACTTCCCGGCCGGCGAGCAGCGGATCGCGGGTGCGGACGCGCTGGCCTTCGTCCGGCAGCGGGACAACCTCCGGGGCGGCGACTTCGACCGCGTCCGGCGCCAGCAGGTGTTCCTCGCCTCGCTGGCCCGGCAGGTGCTGTCGGCCGGGACGCTGGCCGATCCGGGGAAGCTGTCCGACCTCATCGGCGCCGTCAAGCGGTCGGTCGTGCTCGACGACTCGTGGAACCTGCTGGACTTCGTCTCGCAGATGCGCGGCGTGAGTGGCGGCGGCATCCAGTTCGAGACGATCCCGGTCGTCAACCGCGACTACCGGTACGACCCGAAGAACCCGCGCGCCACCGCTGTCCAGGTCGACCCGGCCGCGGTGAAGTCCTTCGCCGCGGGTCTGATCGGGGCCGCCGCGCCGAAGCCGCAGCCCGCCGCCCCGGTCACCGTCGACGTCGTCAACGCGAGCCCGAAGGACGGTCTCGCGCTGCGGGTGTCCGGGTTCCTGGGGGAGCACGGGTTCGCCAAGGTGACGACCGGCAACACCGCCGGCCGCCGGACGTCGCTGGTCAGCTTCGGGCCCGACCTCGCGCAGCGCGGCGCGGAGGTCGCGAAGCTGCTGGGCGGGCTGGCGACGCAGGAGTCGGCGACGGTGCCGGCGGGCCACATCGAGGTCGCCCTCGGCTCGGTGTACTCGGGCCCCGGCGCAGCCGGCGGCGGGGGTGCCGCGGGCAGTGGCGACGAGCCGATCACCTCCGGCGGGGTCGTCTGCGTGAATTGACGCCGGTGGCGCGCGGATTTCCGTTCGAATCCGGGAATTCGCGCGAAGAATTTCCGTGAAGCGCCGCAAGCCCGTTTTCCGCCGACCGGACCACGGCGGACCACCGGGGTGACTGGTCTTGACGCTGCCACCCTGGTGAGGCAGTGTGCGGTGACCGTCAGCGGCAGCACCGCGCGGCGGACCGGAAAAGATCACCGGATCGGTGGCGAACCGGAAAGTCGATTTCAGGAAATACGGAAAGTCCGGAACCTATGCGTAGCAGCGTTGCCCGCGGAGGGTGGCTCCTTCCGGTGCTCGCTTCCGCCGTTCTCTGCGCCGGATGCCAGTCGGCGTCCGCTTCGGCGCACTACCCCGCGTCGATCGACGCCTGCAAGCTGCCCGGGCCGAACGTGCGCACCCAGCTGGCCCCCGGCACCGTCGAGATCTCACCCGATTCGGTGAAGACCGCCGACCCGAAGGTCGTCCCCGAGGATCGCTCCACCGAGGGCAACGACCTCACCAGCTGCAAGCGCCTCTTCGCCCGCGACCTCGGCGGCGGGAAGCCCGACCTGCAGGACTACCGGCTCGTCACGATCGCCGTCGTGCGGTTCACCGACTCCGACGCCGGCACCGCCGCCGCCCAGGCGACCCAGCTGATGACCGACGCGCTCGGCGACCACTCGGGCGTCCGGCTCGCCACCGGCGTCGGCGACGAGGCCGGGTTCTCCGAGCAGTGGGCCGCCGTGCGCAGCGGGAACGTCGTGCTCAGCGTGGCCATCGCCGACGGCGGCACGGAGGCCGCGCTGATCCCGCCGGCGACCCTCGACAACGTCCAGGCCATGGTCACCGACATGACCAGCACGCTGCAGCGCGACTACCAGGGCTGAGTGCTCAGGGCAGCGGCTCGAGCCGCACCACGATCGCCTTCGACACCGGCGTGTTCGACTTCTCCGCCACCGAGTCCAGCGGCACCAGCGCGTTGGCCTCCGGGAAGTACGCCGCCGCGCAGCCGCGGGCCGTCTGGTAGGCCACCACCCGGAACGACGGCGCGCGGCGGTCGCCGTCCCGCCACTCCGAGACCAGGTCGACCATCGACCCGTCGGTCAGGCCGAGCGCCGCGATGTCGGCGGGGTTGACCAGCACCACCCGGCGGGCGTTCTCGATGCCGCGGTAGCGGTCGGAAAGCCCGTAGATCGTGGTGTTGTACTGGTCGTGGCTGCGCATGGTCTGCAGCAGCAGCCTGCCCTCGGGCACGGCCGGGTACTCCAGCTCCGAGACCGTGAAGTTGCCTTTGCCGTTCGCGGTGCCGGTGAACTCGCGGGAGTCGCGCGGCGCGTGCGGCAGCACGAACCCGTCCGGCTCGCGGACGCGGCGGTTGTAGTCCTGGCAACCCGGCACGACCCGGGAGATGCGGTCGCGGACCAGGTCGTAGTCGGTCTCGAAGGTCCGCCACGGCACGGCGTGCCCGGCGCCGAACAGGGTTTCGGCCAGCCGGCAGACGATGGCGACCTCCGACAGCAGGTGCTCGCTCGCCGGCTTGAGCCGGCCGCGTGAGGTGTGCACCTGGGACATCGAGTCCTCGACCGTGACGAACTGCTCGCCGCTCGCCTGGACGTCGCGTTCGGTGCGGCCGAGCGTCGGCAGGATCAGGGCGGTGCGGCCGTGCACGACGTGCGACCGGTTCAGCTTCGTCGAGACGTGCACCGTCAGCGAGCACGACGCGAGCGCCTTCCCGGTTGCGTCCGTGTCCGGCGTCGCCGACGCGAAGTTGCCGCCCACGGCGAAGAAGACCCTGCCGCGGCCGTCCCGCATCGCGCGGATCGCGTCGACGGTGTCGAAGCCGTGCTCACGCGGGACGTCGATGCCGAACTCGGCGGCGAGGGAGTCCATGAAGGACTGCGGCATCTTCTCCCAGATGCCCATGGTCCGGTCGCCCTGGACGTTCGAGTGCCCGCGCACCGGGCACAGGCCCGCGCCCGGCTTGCCGATCATCCCGCGCATCAGCGCCAGGTTCGCGATCTCCGAGATCGTCGGCACGGCGTGCTTGTGCTGGGTGAGCCCCATGGCCCAGCAGTAGATCGTGCGCTCCGACGACGCGATCATCCGTGCGACGCGCTCGATCTGCTCGCGCGGCAGCCCGGTGGCGCGCTCGACCTCGGGCCAGTCGATCTCCCGCAGGTGCTTGGCGTAGTCGTCGAAGCCCTCGGTGACCCGCTCGACGAAGTCGCGGTCGACGATCGCGCCCGGCGCCTCCTCGTCCCAGGTCAGCAGCAAGTGCCCGACGGCCTGGAACAGCGCGAGGTCGCCGCCGAGGCGGATCTGGGCGAATTCGTCGGCCAGCGGCGTGCCCTTGCCGACCACACCGCGGACGTTCTGCGGGTTCTTGAACCGCATCAACCCGGCTTCGGGCAACGGGTTCACGGCGATGATCTGCGCGCCGTTGCCCTTGGCCTCCTCGAGCGCCGAGAGCATCCGCGGGTGGTTGGTGCCCGGGTTCTGCCCGACGACGACGATCAGGTCGGCTTGGTGGATGTCGGCGAGGCTCACCGAGCCCTTGCCGACGCCGGTGGTGGCCGACAGCGCCGCACCCGAGGACTCGTGGCACATGTTCGAGCAGTCCGGCAGGTTGTTGGTGCCGAACGAACGCACCAGCAGCTGGTAGAGGAACGCGGCTTCGTTGCTGGTGCGGCCCGAGGTGTAGAAGATCGCCTCGTTCGGGTCGGTCAGCGCCTTCAGCTCACCGGCGACCAGCTCGAACGCGTCGGCCCAGGAGATCGGTTCGTAGTGCGTCGCGCCGTCGCGCAGGACGAACGGCTCGGTGACGCGGCCCTGCTGGCCGAGCCAGTAGTCGGTCTTGGTCTTCAGGTCGTCGATCGGGTGCTTCGCGAAGAACTCGCGGTCCACCCGGCGTTTCGTGGCTTCCTCGGCGACGGCCTTGGCACCGTTCTCGCAGAACTCGGCCAGCTTGCGCTTCTCGCCGTCGACCTCGCGGGGTTCCGGCCACGCGCAGCCCGGGCAGTCGAAGCCTTCGCGCTGGTTCAGCAGCCGCAGCGCCTTGACCGTCCGGCCCGCGCCCATCTGCTCGACGCTGCGCGCGAGCGACACGGCGACCCCGGGTATCCCGGCCGCCCAGCCCTTCGGCTTGCCCACCTCGAGGCGGGTCTCGTCCACGTCCTGCGCCGGCGCTTCACGGGTCATGCGTTCATCGTGCGCCTCGATGATCGTGAAGCGCCAACAGGGTCAGGCTTCGGCGGCGCGCAGTCCCCGGTCGGCGACGGTGACGACGAGCAGGAGAACGCTGACCACGATCAGCGCGACCGCCAGCCGGTGCAGCCCCGCCGAGTCGGCGTGCGGTCCGTAGCAGAGCGCGATGAGCGTCGACGCCACGATCGCGCCGAGGTACTGGGCCGTGCGGAACAGGCCGCTCGCCGTGCCCATCTGCTCGGCCGGGGCCTCGCGGTACAACGTCGTCTGGTTCGCGACGCTCGTCAGGCCCTGGGCCAGGCCGAACAGCGCGGCCAGCGCGAGCAGCGCGCCGGCCCACGTGCCGTCGTGGACCAGCAGCAGCAACGCCGAGCCGCCGACGAGAGCCACCGCGACCGTCACCAGCCGCGCCCGGATGCCGGACGCGCGCCCGGAGAACGCCGCGGCGCAGACCGCCGTGCCCGACATCGGCAGCAGCATCAGCCCGGCCGCCTCCTCGGACAGCTGCCGCGTCGTCTCCAGCCACTGGACGTACCCGAACATGATCGCGTAGATGGCCATGAAGCTCAGGGCCTGCCGCAGGTAGGTCCGCAGGATCGCGCGGTTTGCCGCGAGCATCCGCAGGTCGAGGAACGGGTCGCCGCGCCGCAGCTCGACGAGCGTGAACGCGGTGCCGAGCGCTGCGACCACGGCGAGCAGCCAGGCCTCGGAACCCGGGTCCATCACGAAGAACAGCAGCGCGAGCAGGGTTGCGGAGAACAGCGCGATGCCCAGGACGTCGATCCGCTTCGCGGTGCGTGCGCCGCGGTCGTCCTTCGGCACCCACAGCAGCGCCAGCACCAGCGACAGGCCGGCGAGCGGGATGTTCACGGCGAAGATCGCGGGCCAGCCGAAGAGGCCGATCAGCACGCCGCCGAGCGTCGGGCCGATCACCATGACCGTCTGCGCGGACATCGACAGCACCGAGAGCACGCGGGCGGGCACGCCCTGCCCGGTCGCCTCGGCGTGGTGGCGCAGCACGGCCATCGCGGCCGGGAACCCGGCGCACGTGCCGAGGCCGAGCACGACCCGCACGCCGGTCAGCCAGCCGACGGAGAGCGGGATCATGCCCGCGATCCCGGCGATGATCACCAGCGTCGCGCCGCCGAGCAGCACGCGGCGGGCGCCGTAGCGGTCGACCAGCAGGCCGACCACCGGCTGCCCGACCGCGGTGGCCAGGTAGAGCGCCGAGATCAGCCAGGCCGTCTGGCCGGGCCCGGCGCCGAAGCTCCGGCCGATCGGCACGAGCGCGACGGCGATGAGGGTGGAGTTGATCGGGTTGAGCACCGCGCCGGCCACCAGCGGGGTGACCAGGCGGGCGCCGAACTTCGCGGGGGCGGTGACGGTACTCGTGAGAACGCCCTTTCTCTTACCGGCCGAGGAGGTCTAGTGCTGGGCCACGCGCTGCAGCAGCGGCAGCACGCGGGTGACGGCGTCGAGCTCGGCCGGGGACAGCTCGTCCAGCAGGGCCTGGGCCAGCCACTCGTCGCGGTTTTGGAAAACACCGCGCACGGTGTCGGTGCCGGATTCGGACAGGCTGATGACCACGCGGCGCCGGTCGGCCGGGTCGGGGGTGCGGGCGAGGTAGCCGAGCTCGTCGAGGACGCCGAGCGTGGCGGCCATCGACTGCTGCCGGACGTGCTCGGCCGCGGCCAGCTCGCCCTGGGTGGCGGGACCTTCGCGGTAGAGCCGGTTCAGCACGGCGGACTGCGACGGCGTCAGGATGCCGGCGTTGTCGACCTGGCGCAGCCGGCGGTGCAGCTGCCCGACGACCGCGCGGATCCAGCCGGCGCTCTCGGCGACGTGTGCGGGTACTTCGCCCATACACACAGTCTAGCTGTACAGTCCAGACTGTGCATCCGGATGTGACGAGAATGCTCAGTTGCAGCCGTCGAGGGTCGGCACCGGGTACTTCGGGTCGTAGTAGCCGGGCGCGTCCTGGTCCGCGCCGGTGCCCGGGCCGGTCGGCGGGTTCGCGTAGCCGGGGGCGAGGAAGCCCTCCCGGGCGGCGGCGCAGCCGACCGACGAGAACGCGCTGTGGACGTTCTCGAGCCAGAGCCCGTTGCTGCTCGCGGCGAAGGTCCGGCCGCTGCGGAGCACGTACGTCTCGTCCACGCGCAGGAAGCTGACGATCTCCGCCGGGCTCGTCAGCCCCTCCGGGTGGACGTTGTCGAAGGCGTAGGCGATCACGTACTTGGCGTCGACGGCCAGCTCACCGGGCTTGCCGCCGGGGTGCGCCGTCAGGGTGCCGAACGTGCGCGGCCCGGCGTCGAGCAGGTGGTAGCCGTCGGCGATCTCGGTCAGGTAGGAGTCGAAGCCGGCGGTGTCCTTCGTCGGCTTGCGGGCCAGCACCGCGGTCAGCTGGTCGCGCATGTCGGGCGCGACCAGGGCGAGGAACGCCTTCGGGTCGTGCCCGGTCAGTACCGCGGGATCGAGCCGGGCCGCCGAGATCACGTGCTTGACCTTGGCGTACGCGGCGGCTTCGGCGGCCCCGGCCTGGGCCGCGGTGATCCCGTCCAGGCCCTTCGGCCAGGCGTCGGCCGGGGTGTTCGCATAGGGTCGGGCGAGGTCGACGCGGGCGTACTGCGGAACGCCGGTGGGGTTCGGCGGCGCGGCGTTCTCGGCGGGCCGGCGGCCGACCAGCACGATCGCCGCGGTGGTCACGGCCAGGATCGCCACCAAGACGGCGAAGACCCACCAGCGTCGCCGGGGCTTCCGGGACGCGCGCTTCTGCTGCTTGCGGAACTGCTTGCGGTCCTTCTTCGAGCCCAGCCAGGCGTCGGTCCGCGCGTGCTTGCGCCACTCCGGATCGATCAGGTCCGGGTGCGAATCGAGCAGGTCGTCGTCGTCCACGTACTTCCCCCAAGGTCGATGCCTGATCATCGACAGCGGGGGACGAGCGTTACTAGCGGAAGAACAGGAACGGGTCCTCGTTGACGCCGACGCCCTGGATCTGGTGCACGACGATCGCCGCGGCGACCAGGACGACGACCAGCAGCAGGGCCAGCAGGCCCGGCCAGCGGCTGTGCCCCGGCTGGTGGCCGCCCGCGCGGCCCTCGCGTTTGCGGCGCTTCTTGAGATCCTTCTTCGCGCCCAGCCAGGCGTCCCGCTGGGCGTGCTTCTGCCAATCCGGGTTCATCAGGTCGGGGTGCGTCTCCAGGCGCCGGTCGTCCGGATCCTGCGGCTGCTGAGGCTGTGCCATCCCGAGTGCCTTCCCCCTGGGTGACCCGCCGTGACGGGTTCGTAGACTTGTCCATTGTGACCGAGAACGCTCCGCAGCAGACCACCGACCTTCCGGGTGCCTGGGACCCGGCCGCCGAGGAAGCCCCGATGTACGACCGCTGGGTAGCGGCCGGGTACTTCACGGCCGACGCCTCGTCGGGGAAGCCGCCGTTCTCGATCGTACTGCCGCCCCCGAACGTCACCGGCAGCCTGCACATGGGGCACGCCCTCAACCACACCCTGATGGACGCGATGAGCCGCCGCCGTCGCATGCAGGGCTACGAGGTGCTGTGGCTGCCGGGCATGGACCACGCGGGCATCGCGACGCAGAACGTCGTCGAGCGCCAGCTGGCCGGCGAGGGCCTTTCCCGCCACGACCTGGGGCGCGAGAAGTTCGTCGAGCGCGTTTGGGAGTGGAAGGCCGAGTACGGCGGCAAGATCCTCGGCCAGATGAAGCGCCTCGGCGACGGCGTCGACTGGTCGCGCGAGCGCTTCACCATGGACGAGAACCTGTCCAAGGCCGTCCAGACGGTGTTCAAGAACTTCTTCGACGAGGGCTTGATCTACCGCGCCGAGCGGATCATCAACTGGTGCCCGCGCTGCCAGACCGCGCTCTCGGACATCGAGGTCGACCACAACGACGACGACGGCGAGCTCGTCTCGATCCGCTACGGCGACGGTGACGACGCGATCGTCGTGGCGACCACCCGCGCCGAGACGATGCTGGGCGACACCGCGGTCGCCGTCCACCCGGACGACGAGCGGTACGCGCACCTGGTCGGCACCGAGGTCGAGCTGCCGCTGACCGGCCGCCGCATCCCGATCGTGGCCGACAAGCACGTCGACCCCGAGTTCGGGACCGGCGCGGTCAAGGTGACCCCGGCGCACGACCCGAACGACTTCGAGATCGGCCGTCGCCACGACCTGCCGATGCTGACGATCATGAACGAGCGCGCGGAGATCACGGTTTCGGGCCCGTTCGAGGGGCTCGACCGGTTCGAGGCGCGGCCCGCGGTGGTCGCGGCGCTGCGGGAGCTGGGCCGGATCGTCGCCGAGAAGCGCCCGTACGTGCACGCGGTCGGCCACTGCTCCCGCTGCGACACGGTCGTCGAGCCGCGGCTGTCGCTGCAGTGGTGGGTCAAGGTCGAGGAGCTGGCCAAGCTGGCCGGCGACGCGGTCCGCGACGGCCGGACGAAGATCCACCCGCCGGAGCTGGGCAAGCGGTACTTCGACTGGGTCGACAACATGCACGACTGGACGATCTCGCGCCAGCTGTGGTGGGGCCACCGGATCCCGGTGTACTACGGCCCGGACGGTGAAGTCGTGTGCGTCGGCCCGGACGAGCAGCCGCCGTCCGGCGAGGGCTGGACGCAGGACCCGGACGTGCTGGACACGTGGTTCTCGTCGGGCCTGTGGCCGATGTCGACGCTGGGCTGGCCTGCCGCTTCGGACGACCTGGCCAAGTTCTATCCGACCAGCGTCCTGTCGACCGGCTACGACATCCTGTTCTTCTGGGTCGTCCGGATGATGATGTTCGGCGTGCACCAGATGAAGGGGTCGCAGCCGTTCGACCACGTGTACCTGCACGGGCTGATCCGCGACGCTCAGGGCAAGAAGATGTCGAAGTCGCGCGGCAACGTGATCGACCCGCTGGAGTGGATGGACGCGTACGGCGCGGACGCCACCCGCTTCACCCTGGCCCGCGGCGCGAACCCGGGTGCGGACATGGCGCTGGCCGACGAGTGGGCGGCGGGCTCCCGCAACTTCTGCACGAAGCTGTGGAACGCGACGAAGTTCGCGATGATGAACGGCGCTTCGGTCGCTTCCGATCTTCCCGCTGCCGCCGACCTGACCGAGGCCGACCGCTGGATCCTCGGCCGTCTCGGCGCGTTGGTGTCCGAAGTGGACGGTCTGTTCGAGGACTTCCAGTTCGCGAAGGTGGCGGGCGCGCTCTACCAGTTCACGTGGAACGAGCTGTGCGACTGGTACCTGGAGCTGGCGAAGGTCCAGCTGTACCAAGGGGATTCCGCGCGCGTCGCGGCGACCCGTTCGGTGCTGGGGCACGTGCTCGACACGGTGTTGCGGCTGCTGCACCCGTTCATCCCGTTCATCACGGAGAAGCTCTGGACGGCGCTGACCGGCGGTTCCTCGGTGGTGGTCGCTTCCTGGCCGGTTCCTTTCGAGGGGTACGCGGACGCGGTGGCCGACACCCGGATCGCGGACGTCCAGAAGCTGGTGACGGAGATCCGCCGCTTCCGCGCGGACCAGGGCCTGAAGCCGGGCCAGAAGGTGGCGGCCCGCCTGACGGGCTATGCGGGCGGCCACGAGGAGGCGGTCCGTTCCCTGGTCCGCCTGACGGCCCCGACGCCGGAGTTCGCGGCGAGCGCGGCACTGGAAGTGGCCCTGGCGGACGCGGTGGTCACGGTCGAGCTGGACCTGTCGGGCACGGTCGACGTGGCCGCCGAGCGCAAGCGCCTGGAGAAGGACCTGGCGGCGGCGCGGAAGGAGCTGACCCAGACCGAGGCGAAGCTGGGCAACGAGGCGTTCATCGCCAAGGCCCCGGCCCCGGTGATCGACAAGATCAAGACCCGCAAGCAAACGGCGGCCTCGGACATCGACCGCATCACGGCTCGGTTGGCGGCGCTCCCGGCTTCCTGAAGTTGTGGACGAGCCCGGCACTTTCCCATGAGAGCGCCGGGTTTTGTCGTACCCCTCCGATAGCGTGGAAAACGGGGGCTGCTCAGTCGGCTTCGATCGTCCGCGCTGCTTCGATCAGGGCCACCAGTTCCGGCGTCAGCCGCCGGTCCGACGGCGTCGCCAGGTACGTCGGCATCCGCGGTGACGGGTCCACCAACGGCCGGAACACCACGCCCGGGATCGGCAGCAGGTTCGCGTGCGCCCGGTAGAACACCGTCCAATGCGGACGGCCGAAGCCGAGCGTGCCCAACGTGTCCTGCGCCGTCGTGAACTCCTTGCCCAGCACCGGCTCGAACCCCGCCTCGCGGCAGCACGACACGACCAGGTCGTGCAGCGGCTGGTTCCGCGACGGCGGGCTCAGCCGCACCGGGAGCGACGCCAGCGAGGCGAAGGAAACCTCCGCGGACGAAGCCAGGGGATGCGACGCGGGCAACGCCACCAGCACCTCGTCCGTCCACAAGGGAGTGAAGTCGAGGCCGGGTGACGGCCACGAGCCGCGCACGATGGTCGCGGAAAGCGAACCGTCGCGGACCCGCTGAAGCCGGTGTGCGGTGGGCGCGTGGACCAGCTCCAAGGAAGCCGAAGGGGAAAGCCGCGCGAACGCGCCCAGCAGGACGTCCAGCCGGTCGCCCAGGCCTTCGCTCGTGCCCAGCCGGACCAGGGGCCCGGACGGTCGGAACTCGGAAACCGAATCCGCCGCCCGGTCGGCCGCCGCCAGGACCGCTCGCGCGTGCGGCAGGAACCGCTGCCCGGCCTCCGTCAGCGACACGCTTCGCGTCGTCCGCGCGAACAGCGGGACGCCCAGCTCCCGCTCCAGCCGCCGGACCTGCTGGCTCACCGCCGGCTGGACGATGGTCAGCCGCGCCGCCGCCCGGCCGAAGTGCAGCTCCTCGGCGACCGTCACGAAGTACCTCAGCTGGCGAAGCTCCACGGACCACCCCATTCATAAGAATCCGTGATCAGTGTAGGAGCGGACTGCCCATCGAAAAGCGAGCACCCGGACACGAAGCTCGGGGCATGCCTTACTTGGACGTCAACGACACCCGGCTCCACTACGAAGACGCCGGCGACGGCCCGGCCCTGCTGTTCCTGCACGGCTGGGGAACCAGCGGCCGCGTCTGGCAAAGCTGCCTGCCCGATCTCGTGCGCGACCACCGGGTGATCACCCTCGACTGGCGCGGCTGCGGCCGCTCGGACCACCCCGCCGAGGGAAACACCATCGCCGCCATCACCGCCGACGTCGCCGCGGTGATCGAAAAGCTCGGTGCGAAGCCGACTGTCGTCGGTTCGAGTATCGGCGGGATCTTCGCGACGGAGCTGGCGCTGGCCCGGCCGGAACTCGTCACGCGCGTCGTCGCCGTCGACAGCCCGGGGTACTGGCCGAGCGCCGGTATCCGGGAAAAGGTCTACGACCTGCGGGAACGGCTCGTCGACGATCGCACCGGCACGTTCGCGGGCTGGGTGCCGAACTGGTTCGGCCCGGCCGCCGCGCCCGGGCTGGCCGACTGGACGATCCGGCAGCTGCTCGACTCCGGCGTCTACATCGACGAGCTGTTCACCGAGTGCACCACCTACGACCCGCGACCCCGGCTGGCGGACCTCACCGTCCCGATCACCTACCTGCACGGCGAACTCGACGCCGAGATCCCGCTCGAAGTCCCGCGCAGCTGCGCCGCCGCCACGCCCGGCGCCCGCGTGCACGTCCTCGCCGGCTGCGGCCACGTGCCGCACCAGGAAAACCCGCGCGCCTTCACCGCCGCCCTCCGCTCGATCGCCTGAAAGAGACGACCATGCCCGAAGTGACCGTCGACGACACCGTCGTCCACTACGACCGGACCGGGGACGGCCCCGCGCTGCTCCTGCTGCACGGCACCGCGGCCTCCCGCGAGCAGTGGGGACCGCTGACGGCGAGGGCGGGCCGCTTCACCGTCCTGGCCCCGGACTTCCCCGGCTCGGGCCGGACGACCGACCACGGCGGCCCGATCACCGTCGAGGACCTCGCCGTCCAAGCCGAAGCCGTCCTCGACCACGCGGGAGTCGACGCGGCCCACGTCGTCGGCCACTCGCTGGGCGGCGTGGTGGCGGCCCAGCTGGCCGGCACCCGTCCGCACCGCGTCCGCTCGGCCGTCCTGCACGCGGCGTGGCCGGCCACCGACACGAGGCAGGACGCCGAGTTCCGCTACTGGCTGGACCTGCTCGCGACCGGCACCTTCGCCCGCATGCTCCCGTTGATGGCCTTCGGCCCGCGCTACTGGGAGCAGGCCACCGCCGAGAGCAACGAACAGCTCGTCAAGACACTCGAGACGATGATCGAGCCCGGGACGGACCGGCAGATCGCGACGGACCGGACCGTCGACCTGCGGCCGGTCCTGCCGAAGATCACCGCGCCCGTCCTCGTGCTCGGCAGCGCGCACGACCGGCTCATCACGGCCGAGCAGCAGCGCGAGCTGGTCGCCGCGATCCCGGACGCGCGGGCCGCCACGATCGACGCCGGGCACGGCGCTCCGGCCGAGCTGCCCGCCGAGTTCGCCCGGCTGGTGCTGGACTTCGTCGCGGCACACGCCTGACCGTCGCGCCGAAGGCCGCCGTGGGCCTTCGGCGCGAACGGGGTCAGCGCAGGGACTTGAGCACGACGGCGGCCACGCCCGCCATCCCCGCCTTGAGCGGGTGGTACGCGGCCGCCTCGAAGATGTTCTGGTCCTTGCCGTTGATCCACGCCGAACCGCCGCGCGCGCACGCGTCGTGGCCGCGCGACGGGCCGAACGTGTCCACGAACTCCGCGGCGCCGTTCGCGGCCGCGTCCTCCAGCGCCTGGTTGAGATCGCTCTCCACGCGGTTCAGCCACGCGTAGTCGCCGTCGGCGAACGGCAGGATGTCGGGGCAGTAGCCCTTCTCCGGCGCGATCCGCGGGTAGCCGACGACGAGCACGCGCGCCCCTGGAGACCGCTGGTGGATCCCGGCCAGCACGGCCTCGACGCGCGGCTCGATGTTCGCCATCGCCGTCTTCACCGTGTCGACGCCGTTGCTCGTGAAGTGGTCTTCGCACGGGTTGCCGGTCGGGTCGGCCGCACGCAGGCCCGGGCAGGTCGCGGTCAAGCGGCCGAAGACGTCGAAGTCGTTGCCGCCGATCCCGAGGGTGACCAGGTCGGTGTCGATGCGCAGGGCGCCCAGCTGCGGGGCGTTGGTGCCGTTGAAGGGCACCGCCTGGGGATGGGTCATCGAGCCGGTGTCGGCGCCGGCGCAGCTGACGTCGGTGAACTCGCCGGCGTGCAGCGCGTTCGACACCACGGACGGGTAGTTCGCCGTCGACCGGCCGCAGCCGAGCGGGTCGAGCCGCTGGACCGGGATGAAGGGCCCGGAGGTGTAGGAGTCGCCGAGGGCGACGTAGTGGTGGAACCGCGGCTCCGCCGAAGCGGCGGCCGCGGTGGTGGCGAGCAGAGTGGCTGCCGAGACGACGGCGACGAGCAGCCGGGTGATGCGCATGAAGACCCCGTTCTGTTCCGGAAACGCTGCGTCCACTTCTAGCGAGCGCCGGACCGTCGGGGGACGGACTTCACCCGCCAGTCGGGTCACCGTCGCCGTGCTCACGGTAAGTGATCAGGGTGCGCCAGAACAGCAACGGCTTGACCGTGCTCCCGGGCAGCAGCCGCGCCGTCTCGCGCCGCAGCTCGGCCAGCGTCGGGTAGTCGTCGACGACCGGGGCCTTCGGGCCGTCCTCCGGGCCGCCGTTCAGCCGCTCGCCGGCGTAGACGACCAGTCGCGCCAGCGCGTTGACCGGGACGGCCGCGACCGCCTTGGCCCAGTCCGCGGGCGTGCTCGGCCGGGCCAGGCCGAGCACCACGAGCACCCCGCCCGGCACCAGTGCGCGGCGGAGCTTGGTGACCGTCCCGAACGGCATGTGGTGCAGCGACGCCAGGCACGAGATGAAGTCGTAGTGGGCTTCGGGCAGCGCGTCGGTGGTGACGTCGGCCTGCCGGTAGACGATCTCGCCCGGCCCCGGCGAACCGAGCCCCGCCGCCGCCTCGACCATCGCGGCCGAGACGTCGACCGCCTCCACCGCCATGCCGGTCGCGGCCAGCCGCCGCGCGAACCGGCCGGTGCCGCACCCGACGTCCAGCGCGATGCCCGGACCGGGCGGGAGCTGGTCCAGCAGCAGCGGGTGGTAGTGGTCGTTGTGGTTGAACGGCATGCGTCGAGAGTGCCATCCCCGGCGCACGTAGACTCGGAAGGCAAGTGCGAAACCCCAGGCCGGAGGAGAGTCAGTGCCGCAGGATGAGACAGGTCGGGAGCCGGACCTGTCGGATCTGGACAGCTTCGCGGGCGTCGACGAACTGGGGACGTCGGGCTACGAGGAGTCCGACGACCACGACCCGGAGCTGGACGTCCGCGACACCGCGTTCGAGGCGGGCGGCGGCGCGCGCGGCGGTATCGGCGGCGTCGGCCAGCTGGGCGACAACCTCGCCACCGGCCCGGTGCCCGACCTGACCGTGCCCGAGGACACCGAGCTGCACGAGCTCGACGACCAGGGCGAACCCGAGGTGTACGGCAGCCCGGACGGCCCCGAGGCGCGCCGCGAGCTGATGGCCGTCGAGGCCGAGCTGAACCAGCGCTGGCCCGAGACGAAGATCGAGCCGTCGCTGACCCGGATCTCCGCGCTGACGCAGCTGCTGGGCGAGCCGAACCGCGGCTACCCGGTGCTGCACGTCGCCGGCACCAACGGCAAGGGCTCCACGGCCCGGATGATCGACGCGCTGCTGACCCGGATGGGCCTGCGCGTCGGCCGCTACACGAGCCCGCACCTGCAGCTGGTCACCGAGCGGATCGCGCTCGACGGCGTGCCGATCTCCGCCGCGCGCTACGCCGAGCTGTGGCACGACATCGCGCCCTATGTGTCCATGGTGGACGGTGCCGCCGCGGACGGCGTCGCGATGAGCAAGTTCGAGATCCTCACCGGGATGGCGTTCGCCGCGTTCGCCGACGCGCCGGTCGAGGCGGCGGTGCTCGAAGCGGGCCTGGGCGGCGCCTGGGACGCCACGAACGTCGCGGACGCCGACGTCGCGGTCATCACCCCGATCGGCATCGACCACGTCGAGTACCTCGGCCCGGACATCCTGGGCGCGGCGCGCGAAAAGGCGGGCATCATCAAGCCCGGCTCGGTCGCGGTCATCGGCGAGCAGGACCCCGAGGTGCTGAAGGTGCTGCTCGAACGCGCCGTCGAGGTCGACGCCGCGGTCGCGCGCGCGGGCAGCGAGTTCGGCGTGCTCGAGAAGGAGGTCGCCGTCGGCGGGCAGCTGCTGAAGCTGCAGGGCCTCGGCGGTGTGTACGACGAGATCTTCCTGCCCCTGCACGGCGCCCACCAGGCTGCGAACGCCGCGCTCGCGCTGGCCGCGGTCGAGGCGTTCTTCGGTGCGGGCAAGGACCGGCAGCTGGTCGTCGAGGCCGTCCGCGAGGCGTTCGCCGAGGTCGAGACGCCGGGACGGCTGGAGCGGGTCCGCTCGGCGCCCACGGTCCTGCTCGACGCGGCGCACAACCCGCACGGCGCCCGCGCGCTGGCGGCGACCGTCGCCGAGGAGTTCGCCTTCCGCCGCCTGGTCGCGGTGGTCGGCGTGATGGCCGAAAAGGACGCGCACGGCATCCTCGATGCGCTGGAGCCGGTCGTGTCCGACATCGTCGTGACACGCAACTCGTCGCCGCGCTCGATGCCGCTCGACGAGCTGAACGAGCTGGCCATCTCGGTGTTCGGTGAGGATCGGGTGGTCGCCGAGACCGACCTGGAGACGGCGATCGAGACGGCGATCGCCCTGGTGGAGACCAACGACGACCCCGAAGAGCCGCTCGCGGGCGGCGGCGTGCTCGTCACCGGCTCGGTGGTCACCGCGGGCGAAGCACGCACGCTGTTCGGGAAGGAGCCGGCGTGAGCGAGACCGCGGAAGCGCCGAAGCCGAAGGACCCGATGAAGGGCTTCCGCGGCGTGATGTCGGGAACGCTGATCATGGAGGCGATCACGGTCGCCCTCGCGCTGCCGGTGGTGAACAAGCTCGGCGGCGGGTTCGGCACGGGCACCGGCTGGACGGTGCTGGCGGTCGCGCTGGTGCTGGTCGTGCTGTGCGGGTTCGTCAAGAAGCCGTGGGCGGTGCCGGTCATCCTGGCACTGCAGGTGGTGCTGATCGCCCTGGTGTTCTGGCTGCCGGCGATCTCCGTGCTGGGCGTGGTGTTCCTGGCGATCTGGCTGTGGCTGCTGTGGCTGCGCAAGGACGTCGCCCGCCGCATGGCGGCCGGCACCCTCGCGAGCCAGCAACCCCCGCGCTGACCCTCACGGGTGCCGGCACGCGCGCACCCGGGTGGTGAGGGCGCCAGGACCCGGGTCACCGGGCCTCGGCCCACCACGAGAACGCGCTTGCCCGGCACTAGTGCTAGCGGAGCACAACGACCCGTAGCGCGGGGGAGCGCAGGATGTCGGCTTCGCAGAAGCGTTCCTGCACCCACTCGCTCCGGCTGTAGAGCTTCGTCTGGTCGCTGAAGTACGGCGAGTTCGGGTTCGCCGACTGCGAGTACGTCAGCAACGTCGAGGAGTCCGGGCACGCGCGCCCGCGGAAGCCGACCACCTGGATGTAGCTGGACCCGTGCACGACCTCGATGTTCCCGCGCGCCGGATCCCACTGCGGCGTCATGACGTTGAGCACGCCCAGGAAGCCCTGGCTGCCGTGGATCGGGATCCGGTCGCCGGTGCGGGTGACCGCCTGGCCGTCACGCAGCCGCGCGTCCGCCGGGAGGCCCGCCGCGCGCAGGTCCGCCAGCGCGTCCCCGAACGCCGTCCGCACGTCCGGATTCGCCACGTTGAGCGTGTTCGGCGTGGTCAGCGGCGCCTTCGGGTCGAACGGCACGGTGAACCGGGCCACCCCGCCGAGCCGGCTCGCGAACCGCTCGAACAGCAGCGAGCCGCGGGTGTCGAGCGTGTACGTGTGATCCCAGCTCGCCAGCGTGGTGCACGCGTCGCCGACCGGGACCGGGCCGGACGACGACGGCGCCTGCCCGCCCGGGAACGACGCGCACAGCTTCGCCAGGTCCGCCGCCGTGAGGTCGGCGAACAGGCTGTGGTCGGCGAAGAGCATCTTCTTCATCGAGTCCGTCGTGAACTCGCCCTTTTCGGCGGTGAGCAAGGCTTCCCGCGTGCGCGGCGAACGCTCGGTGCCGAGGTCGCCGACGATGTGCGGGTAGCCGGTGATCGGTGCTTTCGCGTTGGCCAGCCAGGCGCTGTCGTTCGTGTTCAGCTCGTAGTCCCGGCGTTGCTGCTGCGGCAGCCGCGACGGCGCGAAGATGCCCGGTTCGAGCGCGCCGGGGTCGGCACCCCACTGGCACGACGACTTCGAACCGTCCAAAATGGCCAGTCCGACCTGCTCGAACGTCGCCTGCCCCAAGGGAGTGCTGCACGTCTTCGCCAGCTCGTCGGTGACGTGCGGGACGACCTGGATGTCCGCGTAGAGCGCGTTGCCCGCGCGGTCGGTGGCGATGGTGTTGACCCACGGTACGCCCTGGGTGTCGCTCAGCGCGCGGACGACGTCACCCGTGCTGTGCGCCTGGTCCAGCTCGAACCACGTGTTCAGGCCGCGCAGGTTCGTCGCGTTGGCGTCGCGCACCGCGTACGCCGACTTCGTCGTCCACGGCAGCGGAATGCCCTGGAAGTCGCCGATCACCGAGCCGTACCGCGTCGACCAGAACGTCTGGTGGGCCGGCTTCAGCGAGCCCTCGGCCTGGCGCACCTGGACGGTGACGTCCCGGGACGTCATCTTCTCCGGCTTGCCGTCGACGAGGTACGTCGTCGGGTCGCCCGCCTTCAGGGGCACCTCGAAGAAGCCGAACGTGACGGGCGTGGACACCGTGTGCGTCCAGGCCGCGTCGGCGGTGTGCCCGATCTGGACGAACGGCATCCCGAGCAGGCTCCCGCCGGCGACGTCGAACCGGCCGGGGATGGTGAGCTGGCTCTGCCAGAACCGCCGTCCGCCCTGCCACGGGTAGTGCGGGTTGCCGAGCAGGACGCTGCCCTGGCCCGCCGCGGTCGAGTCCGCGCCGATCGCGATGCCGTTGCTGCCCAGCCCGCTCCCGCCGAGCGCCGCCCGGACCTTGTCCGAGAGCTGCCCGGCCGTGCCCGGCGCCGGTGTTGCGCCGGCCGGCGGCGCGGTGAACAGGCTTTCGGTCACCACGCCCTGGCCGGCGGTGATCGCGATGGCGTAGAAGTGCCGGTAGAAGTCCTGCTCGGTGATCGGCCGGACCCACGCGGCGCCGCGGCAGGCCGGGTCGGAGATCCCGGACCGGCCGGTGCGGGCGAGATAGGCGTTGAACCCCTTGACGTAGCCCGAAACGAGCTGGCGGACTTCGGGCCGCGGCCCTTGCGGCGCGGGCTGCGCGACCAGCTTGTCGACGACGCCCGAGTCGTTGATTCGCTGGAAGAACAGGTCGCTGTGCAGGTTGCTGCCGGCTTCGGACAGCGACGGGTAGCCGCCGCCGTCCGGGCCGAGGTACTTCGACCGCTGCGCGCTCACCGTGAGGTAGATGTTCGCGAGCTCGCAGACGTTGTCGGTCGCCGCCGCGAAGCCGTACCCGTAGCCGAGCCCGGCGAAGTCCTTCGCGACGATGTGCGGGATGCCGTGCTCGGTGTAGCGCAGGACGGCCTTCCCGCCGTCTTCGCCCGCTTGCGCGATGCCGGTCCCCAGTGTGGTGATGGTGAGTGCCGCTGTCAGAACCGCCAGGCTTTTCCCGAATGGTCTCATCTGACCCCCTTGTCGTGATCGCCACGCTACCGATGGCGACGATGTGCGGACATGGGGGAAAACCCGGGAATTCCGGCACGCGCCGCCGGCCACCGGGGCGTCGCGGTGGCCGAAGAAGCCGCACCCGGAGGGCCGCTGGGCAGGGTCGGCTACGCTCACGCGCACCGACCCGCACCCGTACCAAGGAGAAACACCGTCGTGACTGAACGCACGCTGGTCCTCGTCAAGCCTGATGGCGTCGCGCGCGGCCTCGTCGGCGAGGTCGTCTCTCGGATCGAGCGCAAGGGCCTGAAGCTCGCCGCCCTCGAACTGCGGACCGTTCCGCAGGCACTGGCCGAGGAGCACTACGCCGAGCACAAGGAGCGTGCGTTCTTCGGCGACCTGCTGGAGTTCATCACCTCGGGCCCGCTGGTCGCGCTCGCCGTCGAAGGCCCGCGCGCCATCGCGGCGTTCCGCCAGCTGGCCGGCGGCACCGACCCGGTCGAGAAGGCCACCCCGGGCACCATCCGCGGCGACTTCGCGCTGGAGACCCAGTACAACCTGGTCCACGGCTCGGACTCGCCGGAGTCGGCCGAGCGCGAGCTGAAGCTCTGGTTCCCCGACCTGTGACCGGCACCGGGGCCACGCCCGCGCGTGGCCCCGGCCTGCACCCGGAGCAACCATGACGACGATGCCGTTCCCGGCCCGCGACTACCTCCCCGTGCTGCGGGAGCTGACCGGCGCGTTCGCCGAGGTCCTGCGCAGCGCCGACCCGGCCGCTCCGGTGCCCGACTGCGCCGGGTGGACGCTGGCCGATCTCGGCACGCACCTCGGGAACGTCCACCGCTGGGCCACCTCCGTCGTCATCACCGGCGAAGCGCAGCGGCAGAGCTTCGAGGACGGCCCTGGTGCCGACCTGGCGTCCTGGTACGCCGAAAGCGCGCACGGGCTCTTGGCCGCCCTGGACGCCGCGAACCCCGGCGACCGCTGCTGGCACTTCGGCGGCACCGAGAAGACCAAGGCGTTCTGGTACCGCCGCCAGGTCCACGAAACCGCCGTCCACCTCGCCGACTCGGGCAGCGCTCACGTGCTCGACCCGGCCGTGGCCGCGGACGGCGTCGACGAGGTCCTGTCCACTCTCCTGCCGCGCGTGACCCGCTGGCACGCCGTGCCCCGGCTGCCCGGCCCGGTTTCCCTGCGGGCCACCGACACCGGCGACGTCTGGACCGTCCACCCCGGCGAGCCGCCCGCGCTGGGCCCCGCCGCCGACGGCGCGACCGTCGAAGCCCCGGCCCGCGATCTCCTGCTGCGGCTGTGGAAGCGCACCGGTCCGGACCCCCGCGTCGAGGGCGCCGCCGCGGCCGCGCTGCTCGAAGCACCCCTGACCCCTTGATGGTGTTCTAGACCATTCAGGCGGCGTTCACCGGGAAGTCTTCCCCCGGCCGTGCCACTGCGCTGTGCTGGTTCGGCTCACTCTCACTCGATACTGGGGTACCTGGTGAAGAAGTCACCCATCGCGCTGCCGCTCGTCGCCTTGTTCGCGACGGCGTTCGTCGTTCCCGCCCACGCCGATCCGCTCCGCGCGCCGCTCGGCACGCCGCCGGTCGAGGCCGCGCCCGCCGCGTCGTCGGCTCACGAAGGCCCGGCGGCCTTCGCCGCCGCGAACCCCGACGACGGCCTCGTCACCGGGAGCGCGACCACGGAGGTCGCGCCCGGCCTGGACCTCACCCAGTTCGACCGGTTCGACCCGGCCGGGTGGATCCGCGGCGACACGCTCGCCGTCGACCTGGGCAGCAAGGTCCTGAAGCCGACGTACCTGAGCCCCGGCACGGTGTCCGCGCGCACGCCGCTTTCGCAGCAGGTCGCGCGCACCGGCGCGGTCGCTGGTGTCAACGGCGACTTCTTCGACATCTCCGCGACCGGCGCGCCGATCGGCGTCGGCATCGACCACGGGCAGCTGCAGACCGCGCCCGCGGCCGGCCACAACTACACGGCCGCGATCACCGACGAGGGCAAGGCCCGGCTGGCTTCGATCTTCCTCGAAGCGAGCGTGACGCTGCCCCGCGGCACGGTGCGGGCCACGAACTTCAACAGCCCGGTCCTCGACGAGGACGCGATCGGCGTCTACACGCCGTTGTGGGGCGCTTCCGCCCGCAAGACCTCGGTCGCCGGCGCCCAGCGGGTCGTCGAGGTGGAGCTGCGCGACGGCGTCGTCACGCAGGTCCGCAACGCGCCCGCGGACGGCCCCATCGCGGCGGGGACGACGCTGCTGCTGGCCCGCGAAGCCGGGGCGGACGCGCTCGCGTCGCTGAAGCCGGGCGACCCGGTGGGCGTCACATACGCGCCGCGGTCGGACGCCGGCAAGATCGCGGTCGCCGTGGGCGGCAACGAAGTCCTGCTCCACGACGGCGTCGTGCAAGCGGTCGACGACGTCGCCATGGCACCGCGCACCGCGGTCGGCTTCTCCGCCGACGGCACGCGGATGTGGCTGGCCACAGTGGACGGCCGGCAGGCCGACAGCCGCGGGATGACCGAGCTGGAACTGGCGCGGCACATGAAGAGCCTCGGCGCCGACGACGCGCTCAACCTCGACGGCGGCGGTTCGTCGACGCTCCTCGCGCGCAACGAAGGCGAAGCCGCGCCGAGCGTCCGCAACGCGCCGTCCGACGGCGGGGAACGCCTGGTGCCCAACGGAATCGGCTTCGCGACCGCGCCGGGCAGCGGCAAGCTCACGGCGTTCGCGCCGGCGCCCGCCGTCGCGACCACGGACGCGAACCGCGTGCTGACCGGCCTCACCCGGCACCTGGTCGCCGACGGCCACGACGAGACCGGCGCCGCGGTCGCCGCCGACCCGCACTGGCGCACCTCGGACCCGCGGCGGGCCACGGTGACGCGCGGGGTGGTGACCGGACACGGCGCGGGCGGCGTCGACGTCGTCGCGCGCTCCGGCCGCGCGTCCGGCAAGACCACGCTTTCGGTGCTGGGCAAGCCGGTCCGGCTCGGCACGAGCACCGAGCAGGTCGCGTTGTCCGGTGCCGGCGCCAAGAGCACGTTCAAGGTCTACGGCTACGACGCGGACGGCTACGGCACCTGGCTGGAGCCCGACGACGTCAAGCTCGACTACGACCACTCCGTGGTGCGGATCGAGCCGTCGGGCGACGGGTACCAGGTGACCGCGCTGACCGCGTCCGGCGCTTCGGCGATCACCGCGGCGGCGGCGGGCCTCACCACGCACCTGGCCGCGTCAGTGGGGACCGTGCCGCGGATCGCGTCGCCACTGGACGGGCCGGCGGGCTGGACGGCGACGGTGTTCCCGGCGGTCGTCGGCGCCGCGCTGTCCGCGGCGCCCGGTCGCGACGGCGGCCAGGGTCTCGCCCTGGACTACCGGCTCACCGGCACGACCGCGACGCGCGCCGCGTACGTGACGCCGTCCTCGCCACTGCCCGTGCCGTCCGGCACGCAGAAGATCGGGCTGTGGGTGAACGGCGACGGCAAGGGCGCGTGGCTGCGGGCGGAGCTGCGCGACGCGGCGAACGTCGCGTCCATTGTGGACCTTTCGCTGAGCGTCGACTGGACGGGCTGGCGGTACGTCACCGCCGCGGTCCCGGCCGGACTGCCGGACGGCCAGCGGCTGGCGCGTTTCTACGCCGTCGAGAACGTGCCGGACCAGCAGTACGAAGGCCGGCTGGTGTTCGACGACCTGACTTTCGAGGTGGCGCCGACGACGTCGGTCCCGGCCGACCCGGCGCCGCACGACCCGGCGCTGGTCACCGACGGCACGCTCACCGGCGGCCTCCGCGTCGCGGTCGTCAGCGACGCGCAGTTCACCGCGGACGACCCGGCCGGACCGCTGGTCGCCCAGGCCCGGCGGGCGCTGCGCGAAGCGGTCGCGGCGAAGCCGGACCTGGTGCTGATCAACGGCGACTTCGTCGACCGCGGCACGGCACCCGACTTCGTGCTGGCGCGGCAGGTGATCACCGAGGAGCTCGACGGCAAGGTGCCCTGGTACTACGTGCCGGGCAACCACGAGGCCGAAGCCGGCAACGGCCTCGCCAACTTCCAGGCCGTCTTCGGCGTGACGCACCAGGTCGTCGACGTGCACGGCATCCGGCTGGTGCTGCTGGATTCCTCCCGCGGTTCGCTGCGGGCGGGCGGGTTCGACCAGGTCCGGATGCTGCGCTCGGCACTCGACTCCGCCGCTTCCGACCGGTCGATCCGCGGGGTCGTCGTCGCCATGCACCACCCGGTCAAGGACCCGAGCCCGACCGGGAACTCCCAGCTCGGCGACCGGAAGGAAGCCACGCTGCTGACCCAGTGGCTCACCGGGTTCGAGCAGGCGTCCGGCAAACCGGCCGCTTCGGTGGCTTCGCATGCCGGCGTGTTCTCGCTGTCGCGCGTGGACGGCGTGCCGTACCTGGTCAACGGCAACTCCGGCAAGGCGCCCGCGGCCGCGCCCGGCGACGGCGGGTTCGTCGGCTGGACGCTGCTGCGCGTCGACCCGGCCGACCGCGCCCAGCCGGTGCGGTTCGAGACGCGGCCGAACGTGGACTCGCTCTCCGTGTCGGGGCCGTCCTCGCTGGCTCGTGGGGAGCGCGCGGTCGTCCGCGCTTCGTTGAGGCAGGGGACGCGCGACGTGCCGGTGTCGTACCCGGTGAGCGCCGACTGGACGGTCGGCCGGGGTGTCGTCGCGTTCGATCCCGCTTCGGGTGTCCTGACGGCGCTGCGGCCGGGTGTCGCGCGGCTTTCGGTGACGGTCAACGGGGTGACGCAGTCGCTGGTCGTGACGGTCGGCGGCTAAACCAGTTCATGCAAGATCGCGAATCGCAGCAGCGGGCTTCTTGCCACCGTGTATGACGCTCCGTAGTGTCCTGGCTGCTGCGACAGCAAGGGGGAGGACGCCGTGAAGCTGACCAGGCTCGCGAAGGAATGCAAGGAAGGTGAATGCGACACCGTGTTCCTGTCGGACCGAGGAACGCTGGTCCTGCAGGGAATGGCGGTTTTCGCCGCTGACGGCATGTGCCTTGGCGCCGGGGAGCAGGCGGTGGAGCTGCCGGTAGCACTGGTGAAGGAGGCGTTGAGTGCTCTTGCGCAGTGAGGAACTGGGCCGGCTGTTCCGGACGTTCCGGCTTTCGGCTTTCCGGCTCGAAACATTCCCGGTTTACGACGTGGCGAGCGAGCGGGAGGAGTACGACCGCTTCCTCGCGGGAGAGAAGCCGCCCGCCGATCTTCATTACGGTTGGCTGGACATCGTTGCCGGACATCGCGAAGCGGGCCGCTCCATGCAGCGGGTCCGTGTCGTGTCCCGGCCGCTCACTGACTACGTTCGGTACGAGTTCGAGTGGGGGTTCCAGTTCAACGTCCGGTCAGGGGAGGACATCCGCATCCTGGACCTGACCAACCGTGCGCTCGACCTGCCCCAGCAGGATTTCTGGTTCTTCGACGACTCGACGATCGTGCGTCTCGACTACGACGAGGACGGTGCCGTGTCCGGCCGGATGCGGCTTGACCGGCCGGACCTGGCGCAGTACCGGGCTTGGCGTGATCTCGCTCTGACGGAGTCCGTGCCGTTCCGTGAATACCGGACCTGACGAGCCTGGGCCCGGGCGGGACGACCTGGCCGAGACGTTGCGAGCCCTTCGCCGGGCGGCTGGTCTGTCGGGCGAGCGGCTCGCGGTCCGTTGTGCCATGTCGCAGGCGAAGATCAGCCGGATCGAGGGGCGGAAGATCACGCCCAGCGTTGCCGACGTCGAGCGGATCCTCGTCGCCCTCGAGGTTCCGCGTGGCGTGGCCGATGACCTCGTGGCGCTCGCTCGCAGGGTCAATGTCCAGCACACCTCCTGGCGCGCCGCCGCCCGGATCGGTCTCTGGCGGAAGCAGGACGAACTGCGCGTCCTCGCCGATTCGTCGAAGACGATCCGTCAGTTCCTTCCTGCGATGCCCAGCGGTCTGCTGCAGACGGAGCACTATGCCCGCGCCGCGTTGTCTCCGATGGTGTCGACAGATCCGGCGCGAGATGTCGACAAGGCGGTCGGAGCGAGACTCCGGCGACAGGAGACGTTGGATGACCTGGATCGCCGATTTCTCTTCGTCTTGACCGAGCAGGCTGTGCGGTGGCGCTACGCAGGCCCGCCGGTCATGGCGGCGCAGTGCCGGCACATGGCCGACGTGGCCGAGCGTCCGAATGTCGACCTCTCCGTGGTGCCCCGGTTCGGCGAGACGCCCGGCGGACCGTTGAACACGTTCGTCGTCTACGACCACCGGCTGGTGCTCGCCGAGCTGTTCTCCGGCGAGATCGCCTTGCGTGATGCCAGAGACATCGCCCACCACCTCGAGGTCTTCGACTTCTTCCGCAGCCGTGCGCTTTCCGGTGCGGACGCGGCGGCTTTCCTGCGCTTCGTCGCCAAGGAGTTCACCGATTGAGCCGCTGGTCGTGACCGTCCGGGGCTAAAGCGTTCGGTTTTTGTCGGTGCCCGCTCGTATGGTCGGGGTGTGGACGAATCGGAGGACCGGGAACCGGCGCTGGTGCAGGCCAAGGCGCTGGTGAAGCGCTTCGGCGAGTTCGAGGCGGTGCGCGGGATCGACGCCGAGGTGCGGCGCGGGGAGGCGTTCGGCTTCCTCGGCCCGAACGGCGCCGGCAAGTCGTCGACGATGCGGATGATCGCGTGCGTGTCACCTCGCACCGACGGCGACCTCCGCGTGCTGGGGCTGGATCCGGAGGTCGCCGGGCCGCGGATCCGCGCGCGCCTCGGCGTGGTGCCGCAGCAGGACAACCTGGACGTCGAGCTGACCGTCCGGGAAAACCTGCTGATCTACGGCCGGTACTTCGGGCTGTCCCGGGCGGCGGCCCGGCGCAAGGCGGACGAGCTGCTGGAGTTCGCGCAGCTCCAAGATCGGGCCGCCGACAAGGTCGACCCGCTGTCGGGCGGCATGAAACGCCGGCTGACGATCGCGCGGTCCCTGGTCAACGACCCCGAGCTGCTGCTGCTCGACGAGCCGACGACCGGCCTCGACCCGCAGGCGCGGCACCTGCTGTGGGACCGGCTGTTCCGGCTCAAGGAGCAGGGCACGACGCTGATCGTCACGACCCACTACATGGACGAGGCGGAGCAGCTGTGCGATCGCCTGGTCGTGATGGACCACGGCCGCATCGCGGCGGAGGGCTCGCCCGCGGAGCTGATCAGCCGCTACTCGACGCGCGAGGTGGTGGAGCTGCGCTTCGCGACCGGGCAGCAGGTGTCGGCGGCACAGCAGGTGGCGGGGCTGGCCGAGCGGGTCGAGGTGCTGCCGGACCGGGTGCTGCTGTACAGCGACAACGGCGAAGACACCCTGGAGCACGCACATTCCCGCGGCGTCCGGCCGCTGTCGAGCCTGGTGCGCAGGAGTTCGCTGGAGGACGTGTTCCTGCGTCTGACCGGGCGGACGCTGGTGGACTGATGGTGATCGTCCTCGCCGGTGCCCCCGGCCCGCTCGCGAAGCAGGTCACCCGCGGCAGCGCGCCCGTGGAGCGTGAAGCCCGTGGTGGCTCGCTCCCCGACCCTGTTGGTCGTGGTGGCCTGCTCTCGGCTCTCGTGGATAGTGGTGGCTCGCTTTCGGACCGCGCCGGTCTTGGCGGCTCGCTCCCGGAGCCCGCCGCCCGCTTCCCCTTCTTCGACCAGCCCATCCGCGTCGGCGGCGCGCTGCCGCTCGCGTCGGGCAGCTCAGCCGCCCGCAGCCGCACTGCCCGCGGCGGCCCCGGGCACCCGGCCCGCGTCCGGAGGCGGCCATGACCACCGTCGCACCGACCGGCCGCGTCGTCGGCAAGTGGCACGGCGCCTGGCTGCGCGTCGAGGGGTACTGGACCTGGTACCGCCGCCATTGGTTGTCCACCTTGTACTCCACCGGCCTGCAACCCGTCCTGTTCCTCGCCGCCATGGGCCTCGGCTTCGGCTCGCAGGTGCGGCCCGGCGCGGTCACCGGCGGCCTGTCCTACCTCCAGTACATCGCTCCGGCCCTGCTCGCCGCCGGTGCCGCGCAGCAGGCCGTCGGCGATTCGAGCTATCCCGTGCTGTCGGGGTTCAAGTGGCAGAAGGACTACCTGGCCGTCACGGCCACGCCGGTCTCGCCCGGCCAGGTGCTCGGGGGCCACCTGATCTGGTCGGCGCTGCGCCTGACGCTCGCCGGCGCGATCTACGCGTTCGTCGCCCTCTTCTTCGGCGCCTGGACCGGCCCCGGCGTGCTGCTCGTGATCCTCGCCGGCACCGTCACCGGCCTGGCCTGCAGCACGCCGATGGCCGCGCTGGCCGCGCGGACGTTCGACGAGGGCCAGCGCTTCGGACTGATCTTCCGCTTCGTCCTGATGCCGATGACCCTGTTCTCCGGCACGTTCTTCCCGATCTCGCAACTGCCGGCCGCGATCCGCTGGCTGGCCTGGCTTTCCCCGCTGTGGCACGGCACGCAGCTGGCCCGCGGCTTGAGCGTCGGGGGAGTCGGCGGCTGGGCGATGCTCGGCCACTTCGCGGTGCTCGCGGCGTTGTTCGCGGCCGGGTGGGCGGTCGCGCACCGGGCCTTCTACCGGAGGCTGGTGGTCTGATGGTGAGCGTCCAAGCCCCACCCGCGCGCGCCGGGCTGCTGCTGCGGATCCTGCCGCCCGGCCTGTACGCGGGCCGCGCGCGCATGCTCGTCGAACGGTCGGTGCGGGTCTACCGGAACAGCTGGCTGATCTTCCTCTCCGGCGCGGCCGAGCCGTTCCTGTACCTGCTGGCGTTCCAGCTGGGGTTCGGCAAGCTCGTCACCGAGGTGGCCGGCCCGGACGGCCGCCCGATGGGCTACGTCGCGTTCGTGGCACCGGCCCTGCTCGCGACGTCGGCGATGAACGGCGCGGTCTTCGAGTCGACGTACAACCTCTTCTTCAAGCTGCGCTACGCGAAGCTGTACGACGCGATGCTGGCGACGCCGATCGGCCCGCTCGACGTCGCACTCGGCGAGATCGGCTGGGCGATGACGCGTGGCGGCGTCTACGCGGTGGCGTTCCTCGCGATCGCGGCGGCGATGGGGCTGCTGGCGTCGTGGTGGGCGCTGCTGATGGTCCCGGCGGCGCTGCTGGTCGGGTTGGCCTTCTCGGCGATCGGTATGGCCCTGGTGACGTTCCTGCGCTCGACGGCCCAGTTCGACTACATCGCGCTGGGCCTGATGCCGATGTTCCTGTTCGCGACGACGTTCTTCCCGCTGTCGGTCTACCCGGAGCCGCTGCAGTGGGTGGTCCGCTGCCTCCCGCTGTACCACGCGATCGAGCTGATGCGCGGCCTGGCGACCGGTCTGCTGTCCGGCAGCATGCTGGTCAACCTGGCCTACCTGCTGGTCCTGGGCGCGGTCGGCCTCTGGGCCTCGACGAGGAGGATCGCCAAGCTCCTGCTCACGTGAGCCTCACCGGGCCGGATCGGGCCGTCCCCGGGGCGCGGCGGCGGCCAGCGCGTCCACCATCCCGTGCCCGTAGAAGCCGTTGAACCCCTCGTACCCCGCGCAGTACGCGTCCTGGGTCCCGTCGCCGGTGAGGTCGTAGTCGGCCGGGCACGGCATCGGCATCGCCTCAGCGTCCAGCGTCCGCCGCAGCTGCCGCGGCCCGGCCTGCGGCAACGACGACGCGAGCAGGGCCAGCACCCCGGTCGCGTGCGGCGCGGCCATCGACGTCCCGCACAGCGGGGCGTACCCGCCGGGCACCGTCGACAGCACGCACTCGCCCGTCTCGCCACCGGGCGCGGTGACATCGATCACGCCCAGCCCGTACGAGCTGTAGCCCGCCTTCACCCGGTCCGAGCCGACGGCGGACACCGCGACGACGTCCCGCAGCGCGGCCGGCAGCGCCTCGCAGCCCGAACCCGCGCCGGGCGAGCCGGAGCGCGCCGACGGCGTCAGGTCGACGGCCTCGTTGGTCGCCGCCGCGACGTTCAGCGTGCCCGCCGAGGTGCTGTACTCCACGGCTCTCGCCAGGGCCTCGTGCACCACGCCGCGGTCGTCGCCGCGGATGCACGACAGCGTCCACGGGTTCACGAAGAAGCTGCTGTTCGTCAGCCGCATGTGCCGGGACGCCGCCCACATCAGCCCGCACACCGCGGCCTCCGGGTCGGCGTACCCGCGGTCGTCGATCACCTTCACCGACGCCACGCGCACCCCGGGCGCCACTCCCGTCACGCCGTGGCCGTCGTCGGCCGCCGCGATGATCCCCGCCACGTGCGTGCCGTGCACCGACGTCGTCGGCTTCCACGACGCTTCGGCCCGGTCGGGCGCGCCGGTCAGGCAGCCCGCGGAGTCGTCGCGGTCGAGGGCGGCGCTGAGGTCCGGGTGGTCGGGGTCGATCCCCGAGTCCAGGACGCCGACGACGACGTCCCGGCTGCCGGGCGAAACGCCGGAGGTGCCGGGCGCGCGGCCCGCGTTGATCATCCGCATGTCCCACTGCCGGTCGCTCAGGTCCGCGGTGGGCACGCGGGCCGGGTCGGTGACGGGCAGCGTCGCGCGCGCGGGCTGCGGCCTGACCTCGGTGGCGCGCTGGGCGGCCAGCCGCTCGGCCTGGGCGCTGAACGCCCGGTCGAGCCCGATCCGGGCACCGAACGAAGAGTCGCCCGAGGTCGCGACGGCGACGGCGATCTGCGGGTAGTAGACGGTGGTGGCGCCGCACGCGCCGGCGACCTGCGCGCGAGCGGAGGACTCGGCCGTGCCGCGGTCGAAGGTGACGACGTAGCGCAGCGGCCGGCCGTGGCCGCAGGACGGCTCGTCGGCCGCCGCCGGACCGGCGGTGACGCATCCCGAAAGCACCAGGACGGTGCACACGGCCGTCCGCAGGGGCCGCGCCAGCAGGGACACCGGACCTCCCACCGGATGCAGGAACCGCGGGTGCCGGCGCGCGAGATCCCGGTCACCCCGAGCCGCACGGTAGCCACCCCGTGCCCGGCGGACAAGCGCTACGGCCAAGTTCCCCCGGCCGGTGGGGCTCGCGGCGCGCCCGGCGGCGTGGGCGGAGGTACCGAGTACGACGGAGCAGTCACCCGGTGTGGGATACTCGAGGTGGCCGCTGGGCCGCGGGGCACGTGAGAGGTGCTGCCTGCGGCGTTGTGGCCCGGTGATGTGCACGAACTCCCGCGACGCGCGTCGCTGCCCGCGAGCCGGGCGGCTGGACGACGTGGCGGGCGGCCCGGGGGCCGCGACTGGTGACGCACAACGCCGAGCAGACCTTTGACCGGGTTGCGCCACCGGATGCGGTGGTGCGGCGCCCGGTCGTCGGGCCAGGATTCCCGTCGCTGGTGACCACCACGGCGGAACGAACAGAAAGGGGCCCCTGCGCGGCCGCGTCCCTGCCGGTGAACACCGGCAGACGCGCCCGGGGGCGGAGGAGACACATGTCGAACGCGGAAACACCCGCCGAGCAGACCGGCGGGAATCCCGCCACACCCGCGAGCGGTCCACTGGCCGACCTGCCCGCCCGGATCCGGGTGCACGCGCTGGCCAAGCTGCTCGAGAAGCCCAGCCGGGACGTCCTGGCCCAGCTCGCGGAGCTGGGCGAAAGCGTGCGCAGCGCGCAGTCGAGCGTGACCAGGGACGTCGCGCTCAAGGTGGCCGAGGCCTTCGCCCCGGCCGAAGCCGGTGCCGCACCCGCCGAGGCCGCGCCCGAGCAGGCCCCCGCCGAGCCCGCCCGCCCGGCGGTGCCCGAGGTGCCGGCCGCCGAGGCCGAGAAGCCGCGTCCGCGGCAGAAGACCCGCGCGCACCTGCCGGTGTTCGCCGCGCCGTCGCCGGTCTTCCTGCCGCCGGAGCCTGCGGCCACCAAGCCCGCCCGCAAGCCCGCCGACCCGTTCGCGGAGCCGCCGCCCCTGCCGGAGACCCCGGCCCGCCCGGAGCCCCGCCCCGAGCCCGAGGCCGACGACGAGACCGAGGACACCTCGGCGGCCGGCGACCTCGGGGACGACGACGGCGAGGACGGCGCCAGCCGCCGCCGTCGCCGCCGCGGCCGTCGGGGCCGTGGCCGCGGCAAGGGCGCCGACGGCAGCGACGAGACCGGTGAAAACGAGGACGGCCAGGCCGAAGAGCAGCCGCGTCGCAAGTCCCGCAACGGGGACGAAAAGCCCGAAGCGGACGCCGAGGAGACCGAGGACGCCGCCGAGTCGTCGGACTCGGAAAGCGACTCCGACGACGGCGAGGGCGGTAGCAAGCGCCGTCGCCGCCGCCGTCGCCGCAAGGGCTCGGACGGCGATGACGCCGAAACCACCGACGACCCGCCCAACACCGTCACCCACGTCCGCCAGGCCAAGGCCGAGCAGGCCGAACGCGCCGAGCGCGAGCGCCCGGCGCGCGACGAGGTGCGCAGTGTCCGCGGGTCGACGCGCCTGGAGGCCAAGCGCCAGCGCCGCCGCGACGGCCGGGAGGCCGGCCGCCGCCGCGCCCCGATCCTGTCCGAGGCCGAGTTCCTCGCCCGCCGCGAGTCGGTCGAGCGCACGATGGTCGTCCTCGAAAAGGGCGATGCGACGCAGATCGCGGTGCTCGAGGACGGCGTGCTGGTCGAGCACTTCGTGACGCAGTCGGGCTCCGGCTCGATCGTCGGCAACGTCTACCTCGGCCGCGTCCAGAACGTGCTGCCGAGCATGGAGGCCGCGTTCATCGACATCGGCCGCGGCCGCAACGCCGTGCTCTACGCCGGCGAGGTCGACTGGGACGCCGCCGGCCTGGAGGGCAAGGCCCGCAAGATCGAGCAGGCGCTGTCCACCGGCGACTCCGTGCTGGTCCAGGTCACCAAGGACCCGGTCGGGCACAAGGGCGCCCGGCTGACCACGCAGATCTCGCTGCCCGGCCGCTTCCTGGTGTACGTCCCCGCGGGCGGCGCCACCGGCATCTCCCGCAAGCTGCCGGAGAACGAGCGCCGCCGGCTCAAGGACATCCTCAAGCGGATCGTCCCGGAGGACGCGGGCGTCATCATCCGCACCGCCTCCGAGGGCATCGGCGAGGAGGAGCTGGGCCGCGACGTCGACCGCCTGAAGGCCCAGTGGGACGTCATCAAGGAGAAGGCCGCCGCCGGTTCCGGCAAGAAGGGCGGCGCGCCGACCATGCTCTACGAAGAGCCCGACCTGCTGGTCAAGGTCGTGCGCGACCTCTTCACCGAGGACTTCACCAAGCTGGAGATCCAGGGCAACCGGTCCTGGGAAACCATCAACGACTACGTCCGGCACGTCGCGCCGGAGCTCGCCGAGCGCCTCAAGCGCTACACCGGCACCGGCGACGCGTTCGCCGACCACCGGATCGACGAGCAGATCACCAAGGCCCTCGACCGCAAGGTCTGGCTGCCGTCGGGCGGTTACCTGGTCATCGACCGCACCGAGGCGATGACGGTGATCGACGTCAACACCGGCAAGTTCACCGGATCGGGTGGCAACCTCGAGGAGACGGTGACCCGCAACAACCTGGAGTCGGCGGAGGAGATCGTCCGCCAGCTCCGGCTGCGGGACATCGGCGGCATCATCGTGATCGACTTCATCGACATGGTCCTCGAGTCCAACCGTGAGCTGGTGCTGCGCCGGCTGACCGAGTGCCTCGGCCGCGACCGCACGCGCCACCAGGTCGCCGAGGTCACCTCGCTCGGCCTGGTGCAGATGACCCGCAAGAAGATCGGCACGGGCCTGCTGGAAGCGTTCTCCACGCCGTGCGAGCACTGCAAGGGCCGGGGCGTGATCGTCTCGACCGAGGTGCAGCGCACGAGCAGCGGCTCGCAGTCCCAGGGCGGGAACGGCAACGGCGGGAACGGCGGCGGTGGCGGTGGCGGTGCCGGGGAGAAGAGCTCCCGCCGGTCGCGCGGCCGCGGCAAGGCCGACGAAGCCGCCAAGGCCGAGGCCGAGAGCGCTGCCAAGGCCGAGGTGCACGCGGTTCCGCCGCCCGAAAAGCGCGAGTCGATCGCGTCCGCGGTGGCGGCGATGGCGAACGCCTCGAAGGTCGCGAAGGAACACGACCACGGCGCCCTGAACGGCAACGGGCACGTCCCGGAGCCGGCCAGGGAGGTCGCGGACGTCCCGGCGACCACGGAGGCGGACGAGACGCCGGTGGCGGCCGAGCCGCCCGCGGAACCCGCCCAGGAGGTCGCCGGTGTCCCGGTGACCACCGAGGCGGACGAGGCCCCGGTGCCGCAGGACGAGGAGCCCGAGGTCGAGCAGTCCCCGGCGCCGGAACCGGCGGAGGAGCCCGTCACCGCGGCTTCAGGGTCTTCGGAGGCAGGGTCTTCGGAGGCCGCGCAGCCGGTCGCCGAACCGGAGGTCAGCGTGCCGGAACCGGCCGCGCGCTCCACCCGGCGCCGTCCGCGCCGGGCCGCGTCGCGCCCGGCGGGTCCGCCGGTGCACGCCTCCGACCAGAGCAAGTGAACAACTAGGGGACCCCGGTGGTAACGCACCGGGGCACCCCACGTAACCTGTAGTACGGCCTGCCAGCAGAGTAGGTCGCTGCGCGAGTTCAGGACCGCCTTCCCGGAGGCGGGCCGATCGCGCGGGCCCCCACCCATTGTCGAGTAATGCAGGAGACTTCCGTGTCGGCGTACGCGATCGTCAAGACCGGCGGCAAGCAGTACAAGGTGGCCGTCGGCGACGTCGTCGAGGTCGAGAAGCTCGAGGGCGAGCCGGGCACCGAGCACATCCTCCCCGCCGTTTTGTACGTCGACGGTGGCGAGGTCACCACGGACGCCGACGCGCTGGCGAAGGTCTCGGTCACCGGCAAGGTCGTCGAGCAGACCAAGGGTCCGAAGATCCGGATCCACAAGTTCAAGAACAAGACGGGCTACCACAAGCGCCAGGGTCACCGGCAGAAGCTGACCCGCGTCGAGGTCACCGCCATCTCCCTGTAAGACCGTCTCCGGATCTTCGGCAAGAAAGAGGATTGAGCCATGGCTCACAAGAAGGGTGCGTCCAGCTCCCGCAACGGTCGCGACTCGAACGCGCAGCGCCTCGGCGTCAAGCGCTTCGGCGGCCAGCAGGTCAACGCCGGCGAGATCCTGATCCGCCAGCGCGGCACCAAGTTCCACCCCGGCGTGAACGTCGGCCGTGGCGGCGACGACACGCTGTTCGCGCTGGCCACCGGCGCGGTCCAGTTCGGCGAGAAGCGCGGCCGCAAGACGGTCAACATCGTTGTGCCGACCGAAGCCTGACCTTCGGTCTGTCGCTAGACCTCTGACGAGGGGTGGGGCCGGAATATCCGGTGCCACCCCTCGTTTGTTTTGTGTATCCCTTGTTCGCGAGTGAAAGAGGCAAGTCATGGCGTCCCGGTTCGTGGACCGCGCGGTCATCCACCTGACCGCCGGTGACGGGGGCAACGGCTGTGCCTCGGTGCACCGCGAGAAGTTCAAGCCCCTCGGCGGCCCGGACGGCGGCAACGGCGGCAACGGCGGCGACGTCCTGCTGGTCGTCGACCCGAACGTGCACACCCTGCTCGACTTCCACTTCCGCCCGCACGCCAAGGCGGGCAGCGGCAAGATGGGCCAGGGCGGCAACCGTGCGGGGGCGGCGGGGGAGACCCTGGTGATGAAGGTGCCGTCGGGCACCGTCGTGTTCACCGAGGACGGCGAGCTGGTCGCGGACCTCATCGGCCCGGGCACCACGTTCGTCGCGGCGCAGGGCGGCCGCGGCGGCCTCGGCAACGCGGCGCTGTCGTCGAAGGCGCGCAAGGCCCCCGGCTTCGCGCTGCTGGGCGAGCCCGGCGAGGCCCGCAACCTGGTGCTGGAGCTGCGCTCGGTCGCCGACGTCGGCCTGCTCGGCTTCCCGTCCGCCGGCAAGTCGTCGCTGATCTCGGTGCTGTCCGCGGCCAAGCCGAAGATCGCCGACTACCCGTTCACCACGCTGGTGCCGAACCTCGGCGTCATCACCGGCGGCGAGACGGTGTTCACGATGGCCGACGTGCCCGGCCTGATCCCCGGCGCGTCCGAGGGCAAGGGCCTCGGTCTCGACTTCCTGCGCCACATCGAGCGGTGCGCGGTGCTGGTGCACGTCGTCGACTGCGCCACGCTCGAGCCGGGCCGCGACCCAGTGTCCGATGTGGACGCTCTTGAGGCGGAACTTTCCAAGTACACCCCGGGTCTCGGCGGGAAGCTCGAGGAGCGCCCGCGCGTGGTCGTGCTCAACAAGATCGACATCCCGGAGGCCGCCGAGCTCGCCGAGTTCGTCCGGCCGGAGTTCGAAGCCCGCGGCCTGCAGGTGTTCGAGGTCTCCACGGCGTCGCGCAAGGGCCTGCGTGAGCTGACGTTCGCCCTGGCCAGGGTCGTCGAGCAGTACCGCGAGGCGCAGCCGGTGCTCGAGCCGGAGAAGATCGTCCTGCGGCCGCTCGCCGTCGACGACACCGGGTTCACCGTCGAGGTCGACCCCGAGGAGGAGGGCGCGTTCATCGTGCGCGGGTCCCGCCCGGAACGGTGGATCCGCCAGACCGACTTCGGCAACGACGAGGCCGTCGGCTACCTGGCCGATCGGCTCGAACGCCTCGGCGTCGAGGAGAAGCTGGCGAAACTCGGCGCGGTGCCGGGCAGCCCGGTCACGATCGGCGACGTCCAGTTCGAGTGGGAGCCGTCGACGCCTGCGGTGGCGATGCACCTGTCCGGGCGCGGCACCGACGTCCGGCTGGAGCGCAACGACCGGGTCGGCGCGGCCGAGCGCAAGGAAGCCCGCCGGATCCGCCGCGACGGCCCGGACGAGACCGAAGACGGCGACGTGGACCTGGACGCGTGAGCGGCACGCGGGAAGCCATCGCCTCGGCCCGGCGCCTGGTCGTCAAGGTCGGCTCGTCGGCGCTGACCACGGCCGGCAGCGGCCTCGACGTGGCTCGGCTGGACGCGCTGGTCGACGCGATCGCCGAGCGCGTCGCCCGCGACGCGCAGATCGTGCTCGTGTCCTCGGGTGCGATCGGCGCCGGGCTGGCGCCGCTTTCGCTCGGCAAGCGTCCCCGCGACCTCGCGACCCAGCAGGCGGCGGCGAGCGTCGGCCAGCTGACGCTGGCGCACGCGTACGCGGAGTCGTTCGGCCGGTTTTCGCTGACGGTCGGCCAGGTGCTCCTGACGTCCGACGACGTCGTCCGCCGGTCGCACTACCGCAACGCGCAGCGGACGTTCTCGCGGCTGCTGGCCCTGGGCGCGGTCCCGGTGGTCAACGAGAACGACACGGTGGCCACGGAGGAAATCCGCTTCGGCGACAACGACCGCCTGGCGGCGCTGGTGGCCCACCTGATCGGCGCGGACGCGCTGATCCTGCTGTCCGATGTGGACGGCCTCTACGACGGCGACCCCCGCGAGGGCGCCACCCGCAAGCTCACCGAGGTCCTCTCGGAGTCCGATGTGGACGGGATCTCGGTCGGCATGTCCAGCTCCGGCCTGGGAACGGGCGGCATGGTGTCGAAGCTGGCGGCGGCCCGCACAGCGGCGGGCGCGGGCATCCCGGTCCTGCTGGCGGCGGCTTCGGAAGCTTCTGCCGCGTTGACAACGGCTTCCCCGGGCACGGCGTTCGCCCCGGCGGACACGCGCCTGTCGGCCCGCAGGTTCTGGCTGGGTTACGCGGCGGACACGACGGGCAAGCTCCACCTGGACGACGGCGCGGTAACGGCGGTGGTCCGCCGCCGCAGGTCGTTGCTGGCGGCGGGAATCATCGGCGTCTCAGGCGAATTCCAGGCCGGCGACGTGGTCGACCTGGTGGACGCGAAGGACCGCCCGGTAGCCCGCGGAGTGGTGGCCTTCGACGCGACGGAACTCCCGGACCTGATCGGCCGCTCAACCCCCGAGCTGCCGCCCGAACAACGCCGCGAGGTAGTCCACGCCGACGACCTCGTCCCCCTCCGCCGCTAACCCCCCACCGCCTCACGTGCTCGCCCAGGCATCACCCGTGATCCACCGGGCATCACCCGTGATTGAGCGGGCATCACCCGTGATCCGGCGGGCATCACCGTGTCGACCGTCCAATCACGTGTGATGCCTCTCCAATCACGTGTGATGCCCCTTCGATCACGGGTGATGCCTTCCTGATCACGGGTGATGCCCCTTCACGTCGGGCTCAGCCCACCGAGACCAGGCGGGCGCCGCCGTCGGCTTCCAGGATCGTGCCGCTCAGGTTGCGGTTCGTCGCCGCCAGCGCCACGACCTCCGCCACGTCGTCCGCCGTCGCCACGCGGCGGCACGGGATCGAAGCCGCCGTCTGCGCGAAGAACCCTTCCCGCACCTCCGCCGGGAAGCCGCTCCACCACGCCGTGTCCACGACGCCCGGCGAAACCGCGTTCACCCGCCGCGGCGCCAGTTCGACCGCGAGCGGCTTGACCAGCGCTTCCACTGCCGCGTTCAGCGCGGCGATGCCCGCCGTCCCCGGCATCGCCGCGTGCGCGCTGATCGCGCCCAGCAGCGTGATCGACCCGTCCGCGGCCAGGTGCGGCAGCACCGCCTGGATCGTCGTCAGGTGCGCCCAGAACTTCGCGTCGAACGCCCGCCGCAGCATCGCCAGGTCCAGCGACGCGATCGGCCCCATCCCTTCGGCGCCGGACAGGCTCACCACCAGCACGTCGACCGTGCCCAGCGACTCCGCCAGCGCGGCCATCGCCGAGGCGTCGCCGCCGTCGGCCTGGTGGCCGGTCAGCTCCGGATCACTGAGAGCGACGTCGTCGAGGCGTTCCTTGCCGCGCCCGGTCACGTGGACGTCGTAACCCTGCTCGTGCAACCGCCGCGCGGTCGCCAGGCCGATGCCCGAAGTGCCGCCGGCGACGAGAGCGATGCTCATGACTTGTTCCCCATTTCGAACCGGTACGTCTCGTTTCGAAACCGACGTTACCATCGGATCCCATGACCGACCAGTCCCGTCCCGGACGCAAGCGCAGCGAACAGAGCCGGCTGGCGATCCTCACCGCCACACTCGACCTGGTCGCCGAGGCGGGCTACGGCGCGCTGACCGTCGAAGGCATCGCCGCCCGCTCCGGCGTCGGCAAGCAGACGATCTACCGCTGGTGGCCGTCGAAGGCCGACGTCCTGCTCGACGCGCTCGCGACGAAGGCGGACCTGTACGTGCCGATCCCCGACGAGGGGACGTTCCGCGCCGACCTTGCCGCGTTCCTGGGCAGCACGTTCGAACTGGGCGAGAAAGCGCAGGTCGCGGACACACTGCGCGCGCTGATGGCGCAGGCGCAGATCGACCCCGGCTTCGGGAAGCGGTTCCGCGAAGACTTCCTCAACCGCCGCCGCGAAGCGCTCGGCACCCTCGTCGACCGCGCCCGCGAGCGCGGCGAACTGCCCGCGGAAGTCAGCTCCCGCACCGTGATCGACGTCGTGTTCGGCACGCTCTGGTACCGGCTCCTCGCGACGCGGGAGCCGATCGGCACCAGCCTGACCGGGGAACTGGTGGCGCTACTGGCCGATCACGGCGCCTCGACCGCCGAAATCCGGTAGCGCGCCACCGAAGCGTCGAGGATCTGCGCCGCCTGCTCGTCCGACGGCCCGGACCCGCGGAAGCGCTCGAGGTCCGCATCGGACTCCCAGCGCTCGTACACGGTCACCCGGCCGGGGTCGAGCAGGTCGGCACCCAGCGCGTACTCCAGACAGCCGGGTGCCTCCCGCGCGAGGCGGACGGCCTCGCCGCAGCTCTCGAGGTAGGCGTCCCGGCCTTCGGGGGCGACCCGCAACCAGCCCGCGATGATGATCACGGGGTGATCCGATCCGGTTTGATCGTGAGCAGCAGCCGCGTCTGGTCCCGGCCGCCCCACCACGGGTACGGGCCGCCGAGGTAGCGCTGCGAGAGCTTCTCGATGTGCTCGACCGCGCCGTCCTCGGTCATCTCCAGCACGCGTCCGCGGATCGCGTAGTAGCGCGACGGCCGGTCGCGGTCGGCGACGTTCAGCGCCACCCGCGGGTCGCGCTGGAGGTTACGCTGCTTCTGGTGGCCCAGCACGGTGTTGACGAGGATGTGCGCGCCGTCGGTGTCCACCCAGGTCTGGGTGAGCTGCGGCGAGCCGTCGGGCATCAGGGTGGCCAGGAAGCAGAGGCTGGGCTCGCGCAGCAGTGCGAGCAGATCGCCGGGCAGTTCCAAGGTGATCTCCGCTAGAGCCGGTCGGGCGCTTCGATGCCGAGCAGCGAGAGCCCGAGCGCGAGCGTGTGCGACGTCAGCGTAGTCAACCTCAGCCGGGACGCGCGCAACTCGGGGTCCGGCGCCTTGATGACCGGACAATCGTCGTAAAACCGGGAGAACGCGACCGCGGTTTCGTACAGGTACGTACAGAGCTTGTGCGGCGCGTAGCCGTCCGTCGCGACCTTCAGCGCTTCGCCGAACCGGAGCAGCTTCACCGCCAGAGCTCGCTCCGCAGGCGCTTCCAGCGTGATTTCCGCACCATCGGATACGCCGGCCGCCTTCCGGAGGATCGACCGCGTCCGCGCGTGCGCGTACTGGAGGTACACCGAAGTGTTGCCTTCCTTGGCGAGCATCCGGTCCCAGGCGAAGACGTAGTCGCGCTCGCGGTCGCCGGACAGGTCGGCGTACTTGACCGCGCCGATGCCGACGGCCCGGGCGACCTCGGCTTGCCCGGCTGCGTCGAGCTCGCTGCGTTCGGCGACGACCGCGGCGGCCTGCGTCACGGCTTCGGTGAGCAGGTCGGCCAGCTTGACCGTGTCGCCGGACCGGGTCCGCATGGTCTTGCCGTCGGCACCCAGGACCGTGCCGAAGCCGATGTGCTCGGCGTGCCCGGTCAGCCAACCGGCCGCGCGGCAGACGGCGAACAGCATCGCGAAGTGCTGCGCCTGCGGCGTCCCGACGACGTAGAGGAGGTCGGTCGCGCCGCGTTCGGCCGTCCAGTACCGAACGGTGGCCAGGTCGGTCGCGGCGTACCCGTAGCCGCCGTCGCGCTTGCGGACGATCAGCGGCAGCCGGTCACCCTCGCGGTTGCGGAAGCCTTCGGGGAACACGCACACCGCGCCGTCGCTGATCTCGGTCAGCCCGGCCCGTTCGAGGTCGTCGACCACGGCGGCGAGGTGCGGGTTGTAGAAGCTCTCGCCGTAGATGTCCTTGTCCGTCAAGGAGATGCCGAGCAGCGCGTAGACCTCGTCGAAGTGCCGGGTCGATTCGGCGACGAGCTCCCGCCAGACGGCCAGGGTTTCCTCGTCGCCGCTCTGCAGCAGCACGACGCGGGTGCGCGCCCGCGTCGCGAACGCTTCGTCGCCGTCGAACTTCTGCCGCGCTTCGCGGTAGAACGCGTCGAGGTCGGCGATGGCGCGTTGCCCGGCCGGGACGTCGAGGAGGTGCTCGATCAGCATGCCGAACGGCGTGCCCCAGTCGCCGAGATGGTTGTGCGGCAGCACTTCGTGCCCGGCGAACCGCAGGAGGCGCGCGAGCGCGTCGCCGATCACCGTCGTGCGCAGGTGCCCGACGTGCATCTCCTTGGCGACGTTCGGGCTGCTGTAGTCCAGCGCGATCCGCCGCGGCGACGCGGTTTCCGGCACGCCGAGGCGGGGGTCGCCGAGGAGCGCGGCGGTGCGGTCTTGGAGCCATTCCCCGCGCAGCACGAAGTTGAGGAACCCCGGCCCGGCGATCTCGGGCGGGTCGGCGATGCCCTCGAGTTCCAGCGCGCCGGCGATGGCTTCCGCGACCTCACGCGGTGGGCGCCCGAGCCGCTTGCCCAGGCTCATCGCGAGGTTTCCCTGGTAGTCGACGCCTTCGCGCGGCGACGCCTGGATCAGCGCCTGCTCCGGCGTCAGTTCGACGTCCAGCGCCCGGCCGGCGGCGGCCACCACGCGGCGCGCCAGCTCCTCGGTAACGTCGGCGGTCTGCACGGTGTCCCTCCTTCGGCTCGGTCACGGAGCCCACAACTGCTTGAGGGGGTCCGGATGTCGCAGCGTAGCGAGCGTGACCGGCCGGTGACGAAGGGTTTACCGCAGCTCGCTGCCCTTGGTCTCGGGCAGGGTCAGGATGACCGCGAAGGCGATCGCCGCGCCGACGGCGACGTACCAGAAGTAGAGCGTCTGCGAGACCGTGCCGAAGACGGTGATCAGCAGCGGCGCCGTGCCGCCGAAGATCGCGACGGTCAGGTTGTACCAGGCGCCGATCCCGAGCCCGCGCAGCTCGGTGGGGAACAGCTCGCTCATGATGGCCGGCGCGATCGACGTCATCGCCGTGTACAGCCCGAGCCCAACGCAGAACACCGCGAGCAGCCCACCGACGCCGGGGCCGATCAACGTGGACAGCGGCACGACGACGAGCGCGGTCACCCCCGACCAGACGAGCAGCTGCGGCTTCCGCCCGGCCCGGTCCGCGAGCGCCCCCATCGGGTACTGCAGGGCGATGAACAACGCCGTGCCGACCGAAAGCGCGAGGAAGACGGCGTCGGCGCCGGCGTGGCGGTTCTTCACCGCGAACGACGTCAGCGCGCTGAAGAACGTGTAGTAGCAAAGCGTCGAGAGCATCGTGAAGCCGACGAGCCTGCCGACGGCCTTGGGGTGGTGCGTCAGCGTCGTCAGCAACGGCCGCTCGAGTTTCCGCGCCTTGGCCTTCGTCTGCTGGAACAGCTCGGTCTCGGCGAGGCTGCGGCGCAGCCACAGCCCGACCAGCCCGAAGACGCCGCCCAGCAGGAACGGCAGCCGCCAGCCCCACGACGCGAGCTGCGCCTTGTCCAGCGTCCGGGCCAGGACGAACCCGAGCACGGTCGCGATCAGCACGGCCGTCCCGGTCGAGATGTAGAAGAACGCCGAGTACCGCCCGCGACGCTCCGGCGGCGCGATCTCGCCCAGGTACGCCGACGCGTTCGACACCTCACCGCCGAGCGACAGCCCCTGCGCGACGCGGGCGAACAGCAGCAGGATCGGCGCGAGCCAGCCCACCTGCGAGAACGTCGGCAGCAGCCCGATCGCCACCGACCCGCCCGCCATGAGCAGGATGGTGAGGATCATGGCCGGCTTGCGGCCGCGCGTGTCCGCGAAGCGTCCGAGCAGGACTCCGCCGAGCGGGCGGAAGAAGAACGCGAGCGCGTAGGTGGCGAACGTGTTGATCAGTGCCAGCGTGTCGTTCCCGGCGGGGAAGAACGCGCCGGCGAAGTAGATGCTGAACGTCGCGTAGATCGTCCAGTCGAACCACTCCAGCGCGTTGCCCGCGCTCGCCGCGAACAGCTTGCGCACCGGCAGCCGGTGCCGCTGGGATGCCTGCACGGCGGACTCGGTCATGGCGGCCTCCACGTCACCCGAAGGTGCAACGGGACTTTGCCATATTCGTTCGCGGTCCGAAAGGTTCCGACTCGTCCGGCTTCGTGTTCTCCTCTCCCTTACGCCGTGCTGGCCAGCGCGAACGGCAGGACCGCCGGCGCGCCGGCCCGCCGCAGCAGGCGGGCGGCCAGCGTCATCGTCCAGCCGGTGTCGATGACGTCGTCCACCAGCAGGACCGGCCCGGCCGGCAGGATCCCCGCGAGGTCGGCGGGCATGCTCAGCCGCTTCCACAGGTCGGCCAGCCGCTGAGCGCTGTTCGCCTGACGCGGTGGCGGGCCGTCCGCGTCGAGCGCGCCGAGGAAGTCCAGCTTGCCGATGTCGGCCAGCCGCGTCGCCAGGCTGTACACCAGCTGTGGCCGCGTCGACGACGGCACGGCCACCACCGCGACCGGCCGCTCCGCCCACTGCCACCCGGCGAGCACCTGGACGCACGCCTTGAACACCGAGTCGGGCACGTCGGCGTCCTTCGCCTGCGGCCCCACCAGTTCCCGCAGCCGGTTGCCCCAGCCGACGTCGGTGAGCCGTCCGAGCACCTGTCCCGGCTCGGCCTGGTCGTCGGCCCCGATCCGGCCGGAGACCGGAACGTCCAAAGAGGACATCCCGGTGGGCCACTGCTTCCGCGGTGCGACCTCGACGCCCGGCCGCTGCAGCCGTTCGCGGGTCGCCTCGGCGACGTCGTCGGCCACCGTCGTGTCCCAGTGCGTGCCGGTGCAGTTGTCGCACCGCCCGCACGGCGTCGCCTCGGGGTCGTCGAGTTGGCGCCGCAGGTACGCCATCCGGCAGCCGTCCGTCGCGAGGTAGCCGAGCATCGCGTCCTGCTCGCGCTCCCGGGCCTCCGCGACCCGCCGGTACCGCCCGCGGTCGTACTCCCAGTCCTCGCCCGTGCTCGTCCAGCCGCCCTTCACGCGCCGCACCGCGCCGTCGACGTCCAGGACCTTGAGCACCATTTCCAGCCGTGACCGGGAAAGCTCCACCGACGGCTCGAGCGCGGCCGTCGACAGTGGACGGTCGGCGTACGCGAGCGTGTTCAGCACCTGCGTCACCCGCAGCTCGTCGGGGAAGGCGAGCGAGCCGAAGTACGCCCAGATCGCCCGGTCCTCCTCGCCGGGCAGCAGCACGACCTCGGCGCGCTCCACACCACGCCCGGCGCGGCCGACCTGCTGGTAGTACGCGATCGGCGACGACGGCGCGCCGAGGTGCACGACGAACCCGAGGTCCGGCTTGTCGAACCCCATGCCCAGCGCGGACGTCGCGACCAGCGCCTTGACCCGGTTGCCGAGCAGGTCGTCCTCGGCGGCCTGCCGGTCGGCCGGGTCGGTCTTGCCGGTGTAGGCCGCCACCGGATAGCCGCGGTCCTTCAGCAGCGACGCGACGTCGTGCGCCGCCGCCACGGTCAGCGTGTAGATGATCCCCGACCCGGGCAGCTCGGCCAGGTGGTCGGCGAGCCAGGCCAGCCGCGCCTGCGACGTCGGCAGCCGGCACACCGACAACCGCAGGCTCTCCCGGTCGAGGCTGCCGCGCAGCACCAGCGTGTCCGCGCCCGTGCCGAGGCCCAGCTGCTCGGCGACGTCGGTGACGACGCGGTCGTTCGCCGTCGCCGTGGTCGCCAGCACCGGCACGCCGTCGGGCAGGTCGCCCAGCAGCGTGCGCAGGCGCCGGTAGTCGGGCCGGAAGTCGTGCCCCCAGTCGGAGATGCAGTGCGCCTCGTCGACCACCAGCAGGCCGGTGCTGGCGGTCAGCTTCGGCAGCACGTTGTCGCGGAAGTCCGGGTTGTTCAGCCGTTCGGGGCTGACAAGCAGCACGTCGATCTCGCCGGCCGCGACCGAGGCCTGGACCTGGTCCCACTCCTGGGGATTCGCGGAGTTCATGGTCGCCGCGTGGATCCCCGCACGGGCCGCCGCCGAGATCTGGTTGCGCATCAGGGCGAGCAGCGGCGAGACGATGACCGTCGGCCCGCTGCCCTGTTCACGCAGCAGGGCCGTGGCCAGGAAGTACACCGCCGACTTGCCCCAGCCGGTGCGTTGCACGACCAGCGCGCGACGCCGGTGCGCGACCAGTGCCTCGATGGCCGTCCACTGGTCTTCGCGCAGCTTCGCCGAATCGCCGGCGAGGGCCCGGACGAGGGTCTCGGCGCGGTCGCGGAGGGCTGGGGTGGTGCTGGTCGTGTCCACGTCCCCACGTCTACCCCATGGCACCGACGATCCGGGAATCGGCGGCGTCGCGAACGGACCGTTCGCGACGAATACCGGCCGTAATGTGACCTGAATCACAACTACTGCCCGGTAGGGCGAGGTGTGCGAGAGCACCCGGCTTCGCGCCGTCCGGCTGTATAGGCTCTCCGGTCATGTCACCACGGCGGATCGGGGTCATGGGCGGCACGTTCGACCCCGTGCACCACGGCCACCTCGTCGCGGCCAGCGAGGTCCAGTCCCGGTTCGGGCTCGACGAAGTGATCTTCGTCCCCACCGGGCAGCCCTGGCAGAAGACGAGCCGCCAGGTGACCAAGGCCGAGGACCGCTACCTGATGACGGTCATCGCGACCGCGTCCAACCCGGTCTTCTCGGTCAGCCGCGTGGACATCGACCGCGGCGGCCAGACCTACACCGTCGACACGCTGCGCGACCTCCATGCCGAGTACCCCGACGATCAGCTCTACTTCATCACCGGCGCCGACGCGCTCGAACAGATCCTGACCTGGCACAAGGCCGACGAGCTGTTCGACTTCGCGCACTTCATCGGCGTCACGCGGCCCGGCTACCGGCTGAACTCGCACCACCTGCCCAGCGGCAAGGTGAGCCTCGTCGAGGTCACCGCGATGGCGATCTCCTCGACCGGCTGCCGCGACCGCGTCGAACGCGGGGAACCGGTCTGGTACCTCGTTCCCGACGGGGTCGTCCGCTACATCGCGAAGAAGGATCTCTACCGGAAGAGCGACTGAAGGGCCCCTGGTCGCGGCGGGTACTCTTCTCGGGCGAACCCGATCTGTGAAGGAGCACCGTGGCAGCCACGTCCGAGGCACGAGAGCTGGCCGTAGCGGCCGCACACGCGGCGGCGGACAAGAAGGCCAGCGACGTCGTCGTGCTGGACGTGTCCGAGCAGCTCGTCATCACCGACGCCTTCGTCATCGCCTCCGCGTCCAACGAGCGCCTGGTCGGCGCCATCGTCGACAACGTCGAGGAGAAGCTGCGGGAGAGCGGCCACAAGCCGGTCCGCCGCGAAGGCGCCCGTGAGGGCCGCTGGGTCCTGCTCGACTACGTCGACGTCGTGGTGCACGTCCAGCACGTCGAGGAGCGCACGTTCTACGGCCTCGAGCGGCTGTGGAAGGACTGCCCCCGCATCGAGGTGGCCGGTCTCGAAGAGCCGCCCGCCGACGAGGACCCGGACGTCCCGTGAGCCCGCGGCGGCTCGTGCTCTGGCGCCACGGCGAGACGGACTACAACGCCGCCGGGCGGATGCAGGGTCACCTCGACTCGGCGCTGACGCCGGTCGGCTGGAACCAGGCCCGGTTCGCGGTTCCCGCGCTGGCCCGGTTCTCCCCGGACCTCGTCATCGCGTCCGACCTGCGCCGCGCCACCGACACGGCCACCGTGCTCACCGACGCGATCGGCGTCCCGCTGCGGATCGACAAGCGGCTGCGCGAGACGCACCTCGGCGAATGGCAGGGGCTCACCGGCGCGGAGGTCGACGCGGCCTACCCGGGTGAACGCGACCGCTGGCGCAAGGACGCGACCTGGGCGCCGCCGGGCGGGGAGAACCGCCTCGACGTCGCCGACCGCGCGAGCGAAGTGGTCACCGACCTGCAGCAGGCCAATTCTTCGGCGGGCGACACCGTCCTGCTGGCCGCGCACGGCGGGCTGATCACGGCGCTGACGGCGCGGCTGCTGAACCTGCCGGTGGAGACTTGGCCGTCGCTCGGCGGGATCTCGAACTGCCACTGGGTCGAGCTGGGCGCGCGCGACGGGAAGTGGCGGCTGCAGGCCTACAACGCGGGGATGCACGGCTAGCCGATGGGGCCCCGCCTGCTGGTGTTCGGCGATTCGCTGAGCTTTCACGGTCCGGAAGGACCCTGCGCCGCGGACGAGCCGCGGCTGTGGCCCAACGTGGCCGCTGCGGCGTTGGGCGGCACCGCCGACCTGGTCGCCGGGATCGGCTGGACCGCACGGGACGCCTGGTGGTCGCTGACCGGCGACCCGCGCGTGTGGGCCGACCTGCACCACGTCGACGCGGTCGTGCTGGCGGTCGGCAGCATGGACACGCTGCCCTCGCCGTTGCCGACCTACCTGCGCACCGGGCTGAAGTACCTGCGGCCCGACCCCGTGCGCCGCGTCGTGCGCAAGGCCTACCTCGCCGCGCAGCCGCGGCTGTCGATCGCGTTCCGCGGCCGTCCCGTGGTCCTACCGGCCAAGCTCACCGTGCAGTACCTCGACACCGCCGTGGACGCGTTGCGCGTTCTGCGCCCCGAACTGCCGATCTACGGCATGCTGCCGTCGGTGCACCGGGCCGCGGCGTACGGCGGCGTCCACACCGCGCGCCCGGCCGCGGCGGCCGCGATGGCGGCGTGGGGCGCGCGGGCGAACGTTCCCTTGCTCGACCTCGAAGCCGTTGTCGGAGAGCACGTCCTGAGCGGCGAGGGCAACCCGGACGGCATGCACTGGGGCTGGCAGGGACACGCCGCGGTGGGCGACGCGATGTCCGTGTTGATGGCGCCGGTGGCGGCCCCCGGCCACGTAGGCTGACGGCGTGTCGGTCGCCGTAGTCACGGATTCCACCGCCCACCTGCCGGAGGGCTTCGCCGAACGGCACGCGGTCCGGGTGGTGCCGCTGCACGTCCTGGTCGACGGCGTGGTTTCCCTCGACGGCGTCGAGACCGGCCCGGCGGCGGTCGCCGAGGCGATGAGCCAGCGCAAGATCGTCACGACGTCCCGGCCGACGCCCACGGAGTTCGTCAAGGAGTACCGCGCGGCGCTCGCCGACGGCGCCGACGCGATCGTTTCGGTGCACCTCTCGCGCGAGCTGTCGGGCACCTGGGAAGCGGCGGTGCTGGCGGCGCAGGAGGTCGGGCCGGACCGGATCCGCGTGGTCGACTCGCGCACCACCGCGATGGGGCTCGGGTTCGCCGCGCTGCACGCCGCCGACGCCGCGGCCGCCGGAGCTTCGGCGGCGGAAGCCGAGGCCGCGGCGGTGACCGCGGCCGGGTGCTCGTCGACGCTGTTCGTCGTGGAAACCCTGGAACACCTGCGCCGCGGCGGCCGGATCGGGCCGGCGGCGGCGCTGCTCGGCACGGCGCTGGCGGTGAAGCCGGTGCTGCACATGTCCGAAGGCCGGATCCTGCCGCTGGAGAAGGTCCGCACCATGAACCGGGCGCTCGCGCGGCTGGTCGAGCTGGCCGCCCAGGCCGCGCGGGACGACGACGTCGAGCTCGCCGTCCACCACCTCGCCTCGCCGGAGCGGGCCGTCGAGCTGGCGAACCGGCTGGAGGAGGCCGTGCCGCGCTCGGCGGGCTGCGTGGTCTCCGAGCTGGGCGCGGTGATCGGGGCGCACACCGGGCCCGGGGTGCTCGGGGTGGTCGTCCAGCGGACGGTGCCGTCCCGGCACTAGCCGCGGGCGCGCCGAACCCTCCAGCATGCCACCCGGGTACGACGGAAACGGCCGTTCCCGGGCCCGGCCGGGTGGATCCGTCCACATCACCCCGGTTGTCCACAGAACGCGGCGGCACCCCTGTCGGACGCCTCCCGCGGGCCCTAACGTCGATCGTGTGTTCGAGCAGCCCGCCCGGGATCCGGGCCCTCCCGTCAACGACCGGCTCGCCTGGCTGGCCGACCAGCTCTCGCCCGACGCGAGCACGGTCGGGCCCGGCGGCCGGCTGGTCCGGCGCTGGCTGCCGGGCGGACCGGCCGGTGCCGGCCGCCGCCGGTGGGCGTTCGCCGGGGTCGCCGCGGCGGTCGTGGTGATCGTCCTCGGCTCGGTCGCGCTCCTCGGCGGCCGTCCGGCACCTGAGTCACCACCCGCGCTGCCGAGTGCGAAACCGGCGAGCGAGGCCACGGCCCGGGCCGCACCCCAGGCCGGTCTCGTCGTCAGCGTGATCGGCCGCGTCCGGTCGCCCGGCCTGGTCACCGTGGTCCAGGGCGCCCGGGTCGCGGACGTCCTGCGGGCCGCGGGCGGCGCCGATCCCGGCGCGGACCTGACCGCGCTGAACCTCGCCCGCCGGGTGACCGACGGGGAGCAGCTCGCGGTCGGGATCCCGGCGCCCGCCGCCGCGCCGGCCGGTGCCCCGGCGGGCGGCAAGGTCGACCTCAACGCGGCGAGCACGGATCAGCTCGACACGCTGCCCGGCGTCGGCGCGGTGACGGCCCAGCGGATCGTCCAGTGGCGCACCGAGCACGGCGGCTTCACGAAGGTCGAGCAACTGCGCGACGTCGGAGGCATCGGAGAAAGCAAGTTCGAAAAACTTCGCGAGCAGGTGACGGTCGGATGAGCACACTTCCCACGACCGACACCCGGCAGGACATGCGGCTGGTCCCGGCGGCGCTCACGTGCTGGCTCGCCGCCCTCGGCGGCCTGCTGCTGGGCTGGTGGACGGCCGTCGCCGTCGGCCTCGCCTCGGCGGTGCTCGCCGGGCTGGTGCTCTGGCGGGCGCGCGGGCGTCGCCGGGCGCTCGGCGCGGCGGCGGCCCTGCTGGTGCTGGGACTGGTCGCCGCCGGCCCGATCGCCTGGCGGATCCGGGACGCACAGCGTGACGACCTTCGCGCGGCCTCGGCCGAGGGACTCCCCGCGGCGGTGCGGGTCGTCGTCGCCGAGCGCCCGAAGCCCGTGCGCAGTGCCGGATACGCCGGCCAGCAGGCCGGTGCCCGGTCGGTGGTGCTCACCGCCGACGTCCGCACGGCGTCGGTCGACGGACGGCCGGTCACGTCGTCCGGACGCGTCCTGCTGCTGGCCCCGGTCGCGCAGTGGGCGTCGCTGCTGCCGGGCCAGGACGTGACGGCGACCGGGCTGCTGATGCCGCCGCGGGGCTCGGACCTGACCGTCGCGGTGCTGTCCGTGCGCGGTCCGCCGGGCGAACTCGGGCCGGCCCCGTGGTGGCAGCGGATCGCGGCCGAGCTGCGCACCGGACTCCACGACCGGTGCCAGGACCTGCCGGAGGAACCCGCCGGCCTGCTGCCGGGGCTGGTCCTGGGCGATACGAGCGGGTTGTCGCCGCGGGTCGAGCAGGAGTTCGTCACCGCCGGGCTCACGCACCTGACCGCCGTCAGCGGGGGAAACCTCGCCGTGGCGTGCGGTGCGGTCCTGCTCCTGCTGCGCTTGCTCCGGCTCGGGCCCCGGCTGTCGGCGGTGCTGGCGGGCGCCTGCCTGGCCGGGTTCCTCCTCCTGGTCGGGCCGGAGCCGAGCGTGCTGCGCGCCGGGGTGATGGCGGCGGTCGCGTTGCTGGCGCTGGCGCTGGGCCGGCGCGGCTCGGCGTTGCCCGCACTGGCTTTCGCGGTGTGCCTGCTGGTGGTGACGGATCCGGCGATGGCGACGGACTTCGGGTTCGCGCTGTCGGTGTTCGCCACGGCCGGGCTGGTCCTGATCGCGCCCCGCTGGGCCGCCGTCCTGGTGCGCCGCGGCGTCCCGCCGGGGTTCGCCGAAGGCCTGGCGATCCCGCTGGCCGCGTTCCTCGTGACGGCGCCGGTCCTCGCGGGCATGGCGGGCTCGGTGAGCCTGGTTTCGGTGCTGACCAACGTCTTGGCCGCCCCGGTGGTGGCCCCGGCGACGGTGCTCGGCGTGCTGGCGACGGTGGTCGGCCCGTGGTGGCCGGGTGCCGGGACGGTCCTGGTGCACCTGGCCGAACCGGAGGCCGAGTGGCTGATCACGGTGGCGCGGCACGGCGCGCGGGCTCCTGGCGCCGTCGTCGCGTGGCCCGGCGGCTGGACGGGCGGGCTGCTCGCCGCGGCCGTGCTCGTGGTGCTGGTGCTGGCCGCCCGGCACCGGCGCGTGCGGCTGGTCATGGCAGTGCTGGTCGTCGGGGCGCTGCTGGTCTTCGTGCCGGTCCGGGTGCTGGCGCCGGCGTGGCCACCGCGGAACTGGGCGATGGTCGAGTGCGACGTCGGGCAGGGTGATGCGGTCGTGCTGGCGACCGCGGAGCCGGGACGCGCCGTCGTCGTGGACACCGGGCCCGAGCCGGGGCCGGTGGACGAGTGCCTGCACCGGCTGTCCGTCGACCGGATCCCGCTGCTGGTGCTGAGCCACCTGCACGCGGACCACATCGGCGGCCTGGCCTCGGTCTTCGACGGCCGGGCGGTCGGCGGGATCGCCGTCGGCCCGGGCCGGGCGCCCGAGTGGGCGTGGCGCCAGGTCGCCGCGGAGGCGAAGCGGCAGGCGGTGCCGCTGGTCGAGCTGAACCCGGGGGAGCGGCTGGCGTGGCCCGGGCTGTCCCTCGACGTCCTCGGCCCGCGCTATGTCCCGGCCCGCTCGGCCGGGCAGCAGGACGGCACGACGATCAACAACAGCTCGGTGGTCCTGCGAGCGCAAACCCCGGCCGGCCGGGTGCTGCTGACCGGCGACGTCGAACTGGCGGCTCAGGCCGACCTGCTGGCCGACGTCGGAAACCTGAAGGCGGACGTACTGAAGGTTCCGCACCACGGCTCTCGCTACTCGCTGCCGACGTTCCTGGCGGCCGTGGCGCCACGGGTCGCGTTGGTGAGCGTGGGCGCGGGCAACACCTACGGCCACCCGAGTAAGTCCACAATGGACACGTTGACGGCGCTGGGTGCCCTGGTGACCCGAACCGACGTCGACGGTGACACGGCAGTGGTCGGCGACCCGGCCGGTCCGGCGGTAGCCCGCCGGGGCGAGCCGCGCGGCCCGCCGCGCCGCTGAGCGGATCATTCGACGGCGGGGTGGGGGGCGCTCTCCTGGGTTCGGCGGCCGCGTTCGGCGGTGATCCGGCGCCGGACCCATTGGCGCCCACCCTCGTCGGCGAGGTTTTCCACGCGGGCGACCAGCTCGCGGACGGCGTCCGGGCCGTCGTAAGGCGGTGACGAATGGAGGAACAATGCGGCTTCACGCTCGATCGCGTAGCCGATCTGGCTGTGCTCCACCCAGTTCTCGTGCATGCCGAACGTGGTCCGGATGCCGGTGGCGATCAGGACGAGGGCGCCCAGCGCGGCGATGACCACCGAGTCGAGGTGCGCGGCGGCGGCCACCGGGATCGCGGCCGAGCCGACGAGGGCGACGACTTCCATGACGCCGTACCGCAGCCGGTCTCGCCGGGCGCCTCTCTTGTACCACCGCCATCTCGCGATGACCGTCACCGGCAAGGCCCGGCCGTCGCGTTCGGCGGTGACCATCCAGTGCTCGGCGAGATCGCCGGACGTGTTCTCAGCCCACTTCATACCCCGAACCTCCTGGACCGCGCCGACGCCTGGCGGGTGTCGACCTTAGCGGCCCAGGGAGCGCGGAAAGGAGGTGTTGCCGGGGCGAGCCGCGTGGCCCGCCCCGGCCAGGACATCAGTAGCCGAGCGCTTCGTTCACGGCCTTGGCGGACGCCGGCACGGTCGCCTTCGGGCCGATGTGGTTCTCGACCGCGTCGAGGGTCTTGAGGCCGTCGCCGGTGATCAGGAGGACCGTGTCGGCGTCCGGGTCGAGCTTGCCCGTCTGGACGAGCTTCTTCGCCGTCGCGACGGTGACCCCGCCCGCGGTCTCGGTGAAGATGCCTTCGGTGCGGGCCAGCAGCCGGATGCCTTCGACGACCTCTTCGTCGGTGACGTCCTCGATCGCGCCGCCGGTGCGGTTGACGATGTCGAGCACGTACGGGCCGTCGGCCGGGTTGCCGATCGCCAGCGAGCGGGCGATCGTGTCCGGCTTCACCGGCTGGACCACGTCCTGGCCGGCGCGGAACGCGGCCGACACCGGCGAGCAGCCGGTGGCCTGCGCGCCGAACACCTTGTACGGGCCGGCATCCACGAGACCGAGCTGGCCCAGCTCGCGGAAACCCTTGTCCACCTTGGTCAGCTGCGAACCGGAGGCGATCGGCACGACGATCTGCGGCGGGATGCGCCAGCCGAGCTGCTCGGCGACCTCGAAGGCCAGCGTCTTCGAGCCTTCCGAGTAGTACGGCCGGACGTTCACGTTCACGAACGCCCACTTCGGGTGCTCGCCGGCCAGCTCGGTGGCGAGGCGGTTGACGTCGTCGTAGTTGCCGTCGACGGCGATCAGGTCGCCGTCGTACACCGCGGTGGTGAGGATCTTGGCGCGCTCGAGGGTCTTCGGGATCAGCACGACCGACCGCCAGCCCGCGCGGGCCGCGGCGGCGGCCGTCGCGTTGGCCAGGTTGCCGGTCGAGGGACACGCGAGCACCTCGAACCCGAACTCGCGGGCCGCGGCCAGTGCGACGGCGACCACGCGGTCCTTGAACGAGTGCGTCGGGTTGCCGGTGTCGTCCTTGACCCACACGCGCTTGAGGCCGAGCTCCTTGGCGAGGCGGTCGGCGCGGATCAGCCGGGTCGCGCCGGGCTCGGTGTTCGGGATCTCTTCGACGTTGGACGGAACCGGGAGGAGCTTCTTGTAGCGCCAGATGTTCTTGGGGCCGGCCTCGATGTCTTCGCGGCGGACGCGGCCGAAGTCGTAGGCGACCTCGAGCGGCGAGAAGTCCTCGGCGGAGACGAATTCGGGGGCGAGCGGCTGCCGGTGGCCCTCTTCCTTCGACACCAGTTCGACGGCCGGTCCGAGATCCGGGGTCTTCGTGGCGGAGGTCGTTCCGAGGGTGGCGGTCATCGCGAGGTTCCTTTCCTCATCTGCCCCGCCGAAGCGGGCCGGAATTGGCACCGTGGTCGTCAGCTACCCCGCGATCGCGGGATGACGGGCTGTACGCCGGTTGCCGGGGCTTCGTCGGGCCGTTCCCTCTGCCCCTCTGGATGAGCGGTATTCGGTTGTCGGCGCGCGCCGATCGGCGCGCTGCCTCGAGGACACCGTACGACATGGCGCTCACGCCGTGCCATGGTGGCCGCTCGACATCACCGGAGCGGGCGCACGACAGCGCAAGTGAGAGGATTCTCCCGTGACCGCGCAAGCCACCGCCCCGGCCCCGCTGCACCTGGTCCTGGGTGAGGAAGAACTGCTGATCGAGCGCGCCGTCCGCGACACGCTCGCCGCGTCCCGCGCGATCGACGCCACGGCCGAGCTGACTCGCGTCCGGGTGTCGGATCTCACAGCCCCGGAGCTGGCCGAACTCGTCAGCCCGTCGCTGTTCAGCGAGGGCCGCGTGATCGTCCTGGAGTCGGCGCAGGACATCTCGCAGGAGCTGGCCGACGCCGTCGCGTCCTACCTGAAGGACCCCGCGGACGGCGTCGTGCTGGTCATCGTGCACACCGGTGGCGGCCGCAGCAAGGCGGGCAAGACGCTCCCGGCGGCGCTGAAGAAGGCCGGCGCCGAGGTGACGGAGTGCCCGAAGCTGACCAAGCCGGCCGAGCGCGAGCAGTTCGTGCGGCACGAGGTGCGCCGGGCAGGTGGCAAGATCGATCCGGCTGGGGTCGCGGCGTTGATCGACGCCGTGGGCTCTGACCTGCGAGAACTCTCCTCGGCGGCGACGCAGCTGGTGGCGGACGCGGGCGGGAACGTCGACGCCGAGGCGGTCCGCCGGTACCACCGCGGCCGCGCGGACGTGACCGGCTTCGCGGTCGCGGAGAAGGCGGTGAGCGGCGACCGTTCGGCGGCGCTGGAGTCGCTGCGCTGGGCCATGCAGCTGGGCGTCCCGCACGTCCTGGTCGCGGACGCACTGGCCGATGCGGTCCGCACGATCGCCCGGGTCTCGGGCGCGGGCCGCGGCAACCCGAACCAGCTGGCGGGCGAGCTGGGCATGCCGCCGTGGAAGGTCCGCAAGGCCCAGGGCCAGTCCCGCGGCTGGAACCAGGACGGCCTGGCCACGGCGATGCGCGTGGTGGCGAGGCTGAACGCCGAGGTCAAGGGTGTGGCTGCGGACCCGGGCTACGCGCTGGAGCGCGCGGTCCTGGAGGTGGCGGCCGCCAAGGGCGACCGCTGACGCCGCGGCAGGCGGAACTCGCGGTGCCTACCGCGACCGGATGCGCGACCGGATGTGTGCCCGCGAGACTTGCGGTGCCCGCCGCCACCGGATGTGTGCCCGCGAGACTTGCGGTACCCATCACTTACCGGCGCGCCCCGCGAGCGACCGCCGACCCGCAGCACCGAACCCACTGCGCGAAGCACCCGGACATGAAGAAAGCCCCGGCCGAAGCCGGGGCTTTCCCAGAAATCAACCAGCTCAGAGCGCGTTGACGCGCTTGGCCAGCGCCGACTTCTTGTTGGCGGCCTGGTTGGCGTGGATGACGCCCTTCGAGACGGCCTTGTCCAGCTTCTGGGCGGCGTCGCGCTGCAGCTCGACGGCCTTGGCCTTGTCGCCGGCCTCGGCGGCTTCGCGGACCTTGCGGATCGCGGTCTTCACCGAGGACCGGATCGCCTGGTTGCGCTGACGCGCCTTCTCGTTCGTCGTGATGCGCTTGATCTGCGACTTGATGTTGGCCATCGGGCAACTCCTGTTTCACTCGGTGAGATTCGCCGCCGCGCTGAAGTGGCCCCACTCCGGAGAGCGGGTTTCCTCCATGACGGAATGCCGCACGGGCAGCGAGCGATGACTCTAACAGCCGGGCCGCGGACGTCCGGAGCCGGGAGTACCGTGGGTGACGGCAGTGCCTAGGGTTCCGTCACCGGTCCGCGCACCCCGCTTCACCCAACCAGGATCGGCGGGCCTGGTCCGAGCGGCACCATCGGCAGGCCCGGACGGCCGGTCGTTCATCTGACGGGGCAAAAGCCTGGAGGACCCGGTTTTCGCGCGCGCGAAAACCCGAAGGGGTCCCATGAACACCACCGCCTTGTCCTTCGTCCTCATCGCGGCCGTCGTGCACGCCGCGTGGAACCTCGCCGCCAAGCGGATCTCCTCCGGGGGCGCCCAGTTCGTCTGGCTCTACTACACGGCTTCGGCGGTGGTCCTCCTGCCGGTGACGGTCGTGCTGCTGGTCGTCGAGCCGGAACGTCCACAGTGGAGCTGGCTGGTGGCCGCGGTCGTCACGTCGGTGCTGCACATCGGCTACGGCATCGTGCTGCAGCGCGGGTACCGCGTCGGCGACCTCTCCGTCGTCTACCCGGTCGCGCGCGGCACCGGGCCGCTGCTGTCCGTGCTGGCCGCCGTCCTGGTGCTCGGCGAACGGCCCGGCCCGCTCGGCCTGCTCGGCGCGTTCCTGGTCATCGCCGGGGTGCTGGTGATCAGCACCGGCCGCAGGACGGGTGACCCGCGGGCGGTCAAGGCCGGCGTCCTCTACGGGCTCCTGACCGGCGCCGTCATCGCCGGCTACACCCTCTGGGACGCCCACTCGGTGACCGGCCTCGGCGTGCCGCCCGTCGTCTACTTCGGGCTCGGCTCGGTCCTGCAGAGCGTGCTGCTCGTGCCCGGCGCCCTGGCCGGCCGTGCCGAGGTGACGCGGATCTGGCGTGAGCAGCGTCGCGAGGTGCTGGTCGTCGGGCTGCTGTCGCCGGTCGCGTACATCCTCGTGCTGTTCGCCCTCACGATGGCGCCGGTCAGCCTGGTCGCGCCCGCCCGGGAGCTGAGCATCGTGCTCGGCGGCCTCGCCGGCTGGCTGGTGCTGGGGGAGCGCGACGCCGCGCGGCGGCTCACCGGGTCGGTGATCGTGTTGTCCGGCATCGCCGCGATTGCGGCCGCCTGAGCACGTCCGGTAGGGATGGTCGGATGGAAGTCCTGAAGAGCCGGCTGCTGATCCGCCCGCGCGACGTCGACGCGACGACGGCGTTCTACCGCGACACCCTCGGCCTGGCCGTGGAGCGTGAGTTCCCCGGCGGCACGGTGTTCTTCCTCGGCCACGGCTCCCTGGAGGTGTCCGGCCGGGGCGAGACGGGCTCGTCGCCCGACCTGGCGCTCTGGCTGCAGGTCCGGGACCTGGCCGGCACCATGGCCGACCTGAAGGCGAAGGGCTGGGAACCGGTGCGCGACGCCCAGCGCGAGCCCTGGGGCCTCGACGAGGCCTGGATCGCCGACCCGGACGGCACGCGCATCGTGCTGGTCGAGGTGCCCGAGGGCCACCCGATGCGGACGGACACCCGTTAGGCGGGCTTGACGGCGCGCAACTGCGCGGCGAGCGCGGCGAAGCCGGGCGGGTCCCAGGTCCAGGTCTGCAGGTCGGCGAAGCCCGCTTCGGCGGCTTCGTCGGCCAGGACGTGCCTGCTCACGGGCAGCCACTTCTCGTGCGCGGACAGCAGCAGCCGTCCGCCGGGGCGCAGCACCCGGGCCAGCTCGGTGAACCCGGCCGCGCGGTCGTCCCAGAGCATCACGTTGTTGACGCTCAGCACGACGTCGACGGACCCGTCGGGCTCGCCGACGTGCGCGGCCGACCCTTCGCGCAGCTCGGCGCGGTCGCCGCAGCGCTCCCGGCAGAGCCCGAGCATCTCGGGCGAGGGATCGACGCCGATGGCGCGCCCGGCCAGCCGCGCGGCGGCGGCCAGGCCGACGCCGGGACCGGGGCCGACGACCAGGACGGTCTCGTCCGGCTCGATCCGGGCCAGGTCGACGATCCGCTGCTCGGTGGCGGCGTTGCCCCGTGCCATCACCCAGCCGCCGAGGCGGCCGAGCGGTCCGGACGGGTGACCGAACGTCCGGTCGAGGACGCGGGCGAAGCCGCTGGTCTCCGGCGGGGGAGGGGGTGCCGGCTGGCGCGAAGTGCTCATCCTTCGAGGGCACCACGGATCGCGGAACCCCGCATCGGGGATGACCCCCACCCGCACCCGGAGGGCCGTGGGAGGATAGAGGTGGCCATCCCCGACTTTCCGAGGACTCATTCGAGTGACAGCGCTCAACAAGTTCGCCGACACCACCTTCACGCCTCCGGAGCTGATCCGGAACTTCTGCATCATCGCGCACATCGACCACGGCAAGTCCACCCTGGCCGACCGCATGCTGCAGCTCACCGGCGTCGTGGAAGAGCGGGCCATGCGCGCTCAGTACCTCGACCGGATGGACATCGAACGCGAGCGCGGGATCACGATCAAGGCGCAGAACGTCCGGCTGCCCTGGAAGGTCGACGGGCAGGACCACGTCCTGCACATGATCGACACCCCCGGCCACGTCGACTTCACCTACGAGGTCTCGCGGGCGCTGGAGGCGTGCGAAGGCGCCGTCCTGCTGGTCGACGCCGCGCAGGGGATCGAGGCCCAGACGCTGGCCAACCTGTACCTCGCGCTGGAGAACAACCTCCAGATCATCCCGGTGCTCAACAAGATCGACCTGCCCTCGGCCGATCCCGACAAGTACGCGGGTGAGCTGGCCCACATCATCGGCTGCGAGCCGGAAGACGTCCTGCGGGTCTCGGCCAAGACCGGCATGGGCGTCGGCGAGCTGCTCGACGAGGTCGTCAAGTCGGTCCCGGCGCCGCAGGGCGACGCCGACGCGCCGGCCCGCGCCATGATCTTCGACTCGGTGTACGACACCTACCGCGGCGTCGTCACCTACATCCGCGTCGTCGACGGCAAGATCACGCCGCGCGAGAAGATCAGGATGATGTCGACCGGCGCCACGCACGAGCTGCTCGAGGTCGGCATCATCTCGCCGGAACCCAAGCCCAGCAAGGGACTCGGCGTCGGCGAGGTCGGCTACCTGATCACCGGCGTGAAGGACGTCCGGCAGTCGAAGGTCGGCGACACGGTGACGTCCGAGCGCCACGGCGCCAAGGAAGCGCTGGCGGGCTACCGCGAGCCGAAGCCGATGGTCTATTCCGGACTGTATCCGGTGGACGGCTCCGACTACCCCGAGCTGCGCGAGGCGCTCGACAAGCTCCAGCTCAACGACGCGGCGCTCGACTACGAGCCGGAGACGTCGGTGGCGCTGGGCTTCGGCTTCCGCTGCGGCTTCCTCGGCCTGCTGCACCTGGAGATCACGCGCGACCGGCTCGAGCGCGAGTTCGGCCTCGACCTGATCTCGACGGCGCCGAACGTCGTCTACGACGTGGTGCTGGACGACGGCAAGGAAATCCACGTCACCAACCCGTCGGACTGGCCGACCGGCAGCAAGATCGACAAGGTGCTCGAGCCGGTCAGCAAGGTCAGCATCCTGGCGCCGGCGGAGTTCATCGGCACGATCATGGAGCTGTGCCAGAACAAGCGCGGCCAGCTGCTCGGCATGGACTACCTGTCCGAGGACCGCGTCGAGCTGCGGTACAACATGCCGCTGGGCGAGATCATCTTCGACTTCTTCGACACGCTGAAGTCGCGTACGCGCGGCTACGCGTCGCTGGACTACGAAGAGGCCGGCACGCAGGCGGCGGACCTGGTCAAGGTGGACATCCTCTTGCAGGGCGAGGGCGTGGACGCGTTCTCCGCGATCGTGCACAAGGATGACGCCTACAACTACGGCAACCGCATGGTGAACCGGCTCCGCGAGCTGATTCCGCGGCAGAACTTCGAGGTGCCGATCCAGGCGGCCATCGGCGCCCGGATCATCGCGCGTGAAACGATCCGCGCGATCCGCAAGGACGTGCTGGCCAAGTGCTACGGCGGTGACATTTCGCGGAAGCGCAAGCTGCTGGAGAAGCAGAAGGAAGGCAAGAAGCGGATGAAGACCGTGGGCCGGGTCGAAGTTCCGCAGGAGGCGTTCGTCGCCGCACTGTCCACTGAGGACTCCGGGAAGAACAAGAAGTAAGTGTTCCATTGATGTGACAGCGGCGTCCATATTCACGCCTCCGCGTGAATATGGACGCCGAGCCGGTGTTCGATGCGGTTTCTGTCGGTGCTCTCTGGTTTGCTCTGGTGCAAGAGCGAAAGGAGAGCACCATGACGGTCATGGCAGACATCGAGCATCCCGCCGATTCGGGCCCCCTGACGGTGCACGACCTCGAGGGGATGCCGGACGATGGCCGACGCCGTGAACTCATCGACGGGGTGCTCATCGCGAGCCCCGCGCCGGGAAGAAGACACCAGAAGATCGTGGTGAAACTCTGGAGAGTCCTCGAGGACGCGTGCCCTTCCGAGTACGACGTACTCGTCGCGCCGTTCGCGGTGCACCCGGGTGACGATACGGAGCTGCAGCCGGATGTCCTGGTCGGCCGGGACGAAGACTTCACCGAGAAGGATCTCCCGGCGCCGCCGGTGCTGGCCGTCGAAGTACTGTCGCCCAGTACGGCGATCTACGACCTGAACCTCAAGAAGCCGGTCTACGAGCGGCTCGGCACGCCCAGCTACTGGGTGATCGATCCGGGGGAACCCGCGCTGACCGTGTTCGAGCTGGACGAGGAGGGGCACTACCAGCAGGTGGCCAAGGCAGCAGGCGACGAGGTCCTGGAGGTCGAGCGGCCGTTCCCGGTGCGGATCGTGCCGAAGGAGCTGCTGGGCCGGCTCGGCTGACCGCCAATCAGCGGATTCGAGGCGTGCCGCGGAGCTGAGCGTGCAACTGACGGTGGCGCAGCTCCTTCCGCAGCCGGTCGACCACGGCGTCGAACAGGACCGGGTCGAGGATCGCCGTCTGCTCGAACTGCCGTCGGTGCGGCGGCGCCGGTTCGAGCTTGCCGCGCGGTGCGTACCGCTGCACCGAGCTCTCGACGCCCCCGCCGGTGATCAGATCGAGCCAGAGCGCGTCGCGCAGGTAGCCGTCACCGAAGCGGGCCGAACGGCGAGCGTTGACATCGGCGATCTGCGACCACGGCACCAGCCGCGTGCTGAGCGTGCCCGCGGGCACACGGACGCCTTCGTCGCCGACGGTGAGGTCGCGGAGGCCTTCGAAGCCGCGCTTCAGCATGCGGGCCCGGGATGCGCGGTAGCCGAGGACGGCGATGACCACGGTCGCCGCGTAGGCGCCGCCGATCAGCCACGGAGACAGGTCGCGCACCAGGCGCAGGGCGAGCGCGGCCCCGAAGCCGGCATCGGCGACGGCGAGCACACCGAGCAGGACCTTCACGGGCGTCGTGACGCGGGTGGGGGACTCGGACAACGGTCGACTCCTGGGGCCGGGCGGGTCAGGGGTTGCCGATTATCCGGTCCGCTGTGACGAACACCGCGACCCGCCGCTCTTCGGCCATCACGCGGTCGTACTCGTCCCAGTCGTCGTGCGTGCCGGTGGCGGCGACGAAGACGTCGCGCAGCAGCTTCGGCAGGCCCGCGGGGTCGAAGGCGGGATCGGGGTCGTCGGGTCCGACGAGGTGGGTGGCGCCGGTGACGGAGACCCAGTTCCAGCCGCGGCGGAAGGTCACGGTGGCGTGCCCGGCCCGCCGCAGCAGCGCGAGCTTGTGCGCCCGCCCGATGGCGACGTAAGCCACGCCCGGCGCGCCGGTCACCGGGTCTTCGAAGACGCCGGCGTTGACGACGGAGGAGTGAACGGTGCCGTCGGCTCGCGTCGTGGCGATGGTGGCCAGGCCGTTCTCCTGCAGCGACAGCGTGCGAACCTGCTCCAGATCAACGCTCATGCCCCAACCTAACCCGGCGGGCGAACCGCGTGTTCCGGATTCACCGGACGAAGTGCGGTGTTCACCGTCCGCACAGCCGGAGCCGGGCCCGCCACGCGGCAGGCCCGGCCGGCACTCAGCAGGCGCCGTTGTCGGTCCAGACGCCCCACTCGCCCGTTGTTCCTGGTTCCTCGCCCTGGGTCCACCACTTCGCGGTCCACTTGTGGCCGTTGTGGGACACCACGTTCCCGCCCGTGTACACCTGCGAAGCGCTCCACTCCGGATCCGCGCACGAGCCCGGGTTCGTCGTTCCGCCCGTGTCCCAGGCAACCTGCGCCGACCGGTAGAAGTTGATCGACTGCGCCACCCAGCGCGGGGCCTGTGCGCCCAGCCGCGTGCGGAACGCCGTCCAGTCGTGGGTCGACCACGGGGACCAGCCCAGCTCCGCGTGCGCGGCCAGCCGGGGGAACGCGAGGTAGTCGATGTCCGACGGCGTCGTCACCGTTTCCGTCCACAGCGGTGACTCCACTCCGCGGACCGCGGACTCGCCGACGCCCGACAGGTACGCGCCCGGGTTCCAGCCGTACGCGTCCTGGACCTCGATGTAGCCCGCCCACGACAGGCCGATCGGGGTCGAGCTGTTGTACTTCATGTCCAGGTACGCCTTGTTCGCCGGCGAGAGGATCACCTTGCTGCCGCGGGAAACCGCTGTCGACACGCCCGCGTCCGACGTGGACGTCCCCCAGAACTGCGGGGTCGCCGAAGCGGGCAGAGCAGCCTTCGCGATGTCGTGCCAGCCCACCACGGACTTGCCGGTCGCCGCCACCAGGGGGAGCACCTTGTTCTCGAACGTCAAGTAGTCGGCCGCCGAGGTCGACGAGGCCTCGTCGCCGCCGATGTGGAGGTACGGGCCGGGCGTCAACGCCGCCAGCTCGCGCAGGACGTCCGCGATGAACGTGTACGTGATGTCCTTCGAGATGCACAGCGAGCTGTAGCCGACCGCCGTGTCCGTCCGCAGGGCGGGCGCCACGCCGTTGCAGTTCAGCTCCGCGTACGACGCCAGCGCCGCGTTCACGTGGCCCGGCATGTCGATCTCGGGGATGACCGTGATGTGGCGCGAAGCCGCGTAGTTCACGATGTCCGTGTACTGCGCCTTCGTGTAGTACCCGCCCGCGCCGCCGCCGACCTGCGTGCTGCCGCCGACTGACGTCAGGCGGGGCCAGCTGTCGATCTGGATGCGCCAGCCCTGGTCGTCGGCCAGGTGCAGGCTGTTGATCTTGTACTGGGCGAGCTCGTCGAGGTACCGCTTGACCGTCGACACCGGCTGGAAGTGCCGCGCGACGTCGAGCATCGCGCCGCGGTAAGCGAACCGCGGGTAGTCCACGATCGTCGCGCCCGGGATGCTCCACGGGCCGGCCTGGGCGGTGGGGCTTTCCACCCGCCCGGGCAGCATCTGCCGCAGCGTCTGGACGCCCGCGAAGAGCCCGTCGGCGGTCGACGCCCGCACTGTGACCGAAGACGCCGTCGACACCAGCTGGTAGCCCTGCGTGCCGACCGACGCGGGCGCTCCGCTCAGCAGCAGCGCGACGCTGTCGGCCGGTACGGACGCCGGAGCGTCGGAGACCGGCAGCGCGAAGCCGGTCGACGGCCGCAACACGCCGGCCAGGTAGGTGCCGACGTCCTTGGCCGGCGCCGATCCGGCTTCGGTGACGATCTTCGTCGTCGAAACCAGCGGGAAGGCGACGCCGGCCGCCGGGGTCACCGACGCCGGCACGGGCACGATCGACTGCAGCGCCGGTGTCGCCGCCGCGGCCGGGGTGAGCTGGGCGGCGGTGGTACTGGCGCCGACCAGGGCCAGCACGGCGAGGGCGCGACCGGCGCGCCGCGCGAGGGGTGTCTTCACCGGGGACCTCCTGCGGGAAGGGCGCGACATCGCCGTCGCACCTGCCCGGATCGTCGCATTTCCGGCCGCGGTGGTCTAGACCAGTTCGGGTAGTCCTGACGGCGAAGCCGGGACTACGCTCGGTGGCATGTTCGACGAGCTGACGTTCCCGGTCATCGCCGCGCCGATGGCGGGTGGGCCGACCACGCCCGAGCTGGTCGCCGCGGTCACCGAGGCCGGTGGCTTCGGCTTCCTCTCGGCCGGCATGCTCACCCCGGCGGCGCTGACCGCGCAGATCGACCGCACCCGGGAGCTGACCGGCCGTGAGTTCGGCGTCAACCTCTTCGTCCCGCAGCCCGACACCGGCGCCGACCTCTCCGCGCACCGCGAGCGCCTGCAGGCCTTCGCCCGCGAGTACGACGTCGAGCTGGGCGAACCGAAGTGGGACGACGACGCCTATCCCGCGAAGCTGGACGTCGTGCTCGAGAAGCGGGTTCCGGTGGTGTCGTTCACCTTCGGGCCGCCCTCGCCGTCGGACGTCGTCCGGCTCCACGAGGCCGGGAGCACGGTCGTCGTCACCGTGACCACGCCGGAGGCCGCGCAGCGGGCCGCGGACCTCGGCGCCGACGCACTCGTCGTCCAGGGCTTCGAGGCGGGCGGGCACCGATCCCTGTTCACCGACGACGCGCACCGGCCCGGCGGCGGCGCCGAATACGGCGTGCTCGCGCTGCTGCGGCTGGTCGCCGCGCGCGTCGACCTGCCGCTGGTCGCCGCCGGGGGACTGGTGCACGGCGCGGACGTCGCCGCCGTGCTCGCCGCGGGAGCCGTCGCCGCCCAGCTGGGCACGGTCTTCCTGCGCGCCGACGAAGCCGGGACGTCGGAGGCGCACCGCAAGGCCCTCGCGCTCGCCGAGCGTGAGACGGCGTTCACGCGCGCCTTCAGCGGCCGTCCGGCCCGCGGGCTGGTCAACAAGTTCATGGACGCGCTGTCCGAGGGCGCGCCCGCGGCCTACCCGCAGCTGAACAGCCTCGCCGGGCCGGTGCGCAAGGCGGCGGCGAAGGCCGGGGACCCCGAAGCGATCTCGCTGTGGGCGGGGCAGACCTACCCGCTCGCCTACGACGCGTCGGCCGCCGTCATCCTCGAGCGGCTGAAGGTCGAGGCGCGCGACGCGGCCGCGCGCCTCGACCGCATCCGCTAGTCCGTCTTCTCCACCTCGACGCCGGAGCCGGGCGCGCGGTTCAGCGCGGAGTGCCGCCGGCTGTATAGGAAGTAGATGACCATGCCGATGACGAACCAGACGGCGAACCGCAGCCACGTCACCGGCTGCAGGAACGTGATCAGCCAGATCGAGAACACGACGCCGATCGCCGGCACCACCGGCATGCCCGGCGTCTTGAACGTCCGGTTCAGGTTCGGCTGCTTGTAGCGCAGCACGATCACCGCGACGCAGACGACGACGAACGCGAGCAGGATGCCGATGTTCGTCAGCTCGGCCGCCTCGCCGATCGGCAGCACCCCGGCGATGATCGCGGACGCGCCGCCGAGGATCCACGTCATCCGGCTCGGCACCTGGCGCTTGGGGTTGGTCTTGCCGAACCACGGCGGGAGCAGCCCGTCGCGGCTCATCGAGTAGCCGACGCGGGTGGCGCCCATCAGGAACGTGAACAGCACAGTGAGGATGCCGATGATGGCGCCGATCGCGATCACCGTGGCCAGCCCGGAGAGCCCGACCGACTTGAACGCCGTCGAGAAGCCGCTCTTCGGGTCGATCTCGGTGTACTTCTGCATGCCGGTCAGCACCAGGCAGGCCAGCACGTACAGCACCATCGAGATGGCCAGCGAGTACAGGATCGCCTTCGGCATGTGCCGCTGCGCGTCCTTGGACTCCTCGGCGGCCGTCGACATCGCGTCGTAGCCGAAGACGGCGAAGAACACCGTGGCCGCGCCGGTCACCGCGCCGCCGAAGCCCGCGGGCGCGAACGGCGTGTAGTTGCCGGTCTTGACGTAGAAGAAGCCGACCAGGATGACCACCAGCACGATCAGGACCTTGATCCCGACCATCGCCGTCTCGAACCGGGCGGCGCTGCGGATGCCGCGGTTGAGCAGGTACGCGATCAGCAGGCACAGCAGCGCCGCGAACAGGTCGACCTTGTGGCCCGGCCCGGTGCCGGGCGCGCCGAGCATCCACGCCGGCAGGTCCAGGCCGAGCTGGCCGAGCAGGAAGCTGAAGTAGCCGGAGATGCCGATCGCCACCACCGACACGATCGCGGTGTACTCCAGCAGCAGGTCCCAGCCGATGAACCAGCCGACGACCTCGCCGAGCACGGCGTACCCGTAGGTGTAGGCCGAACCGGCCTTCGGGATCAGGCCCGCGAACTCGGCGTAGGAGAACGCGGCCGCGGCGCTCGCGACACCCGCGATGAGGAACGAGATCAGCACGGCCGGGCCGACGCCGGGGATGCCCGCCGAGGCGTCGCCGTGCGCGACGCTGCCGGCGAGGGCGAAGATCCCGGCGCCGATGATGCCGCCGATGCCGATGGCAGTCAGCTGCCACAGGCCCAAGGTGCGGTTCAGGCCACCGCTTTCCGAGGTGTCCTGGATCTGGTCGATCGGCTTGCGCCGGAAGATGCCGGAGCTGGGGCCCAGGCTTGGAGCGGACATCTTCGTCTCCCGAACGTCGCGGTGGACGGGCCCGGATCACGGGCCCAACCGGGGAACCTACCGCCAACTCCGCGCGGGTACAGCCTGAGCGCGTCAGCCCGCCGCGGTGTCCTCGCCCACGGCCTCCGACGCCGTCGCGACGGCCCGCTTGGCCTGGGTGGTCCGGACCGCGCTCGCCGCGAAGTAGGTGAGCAGCTCCGCGATCTCCACCGGGTCGTCCAGCTGCGGGCAGTGCCCCCAGTCCTCGCGGACGAGCAGCCGGCTGTGCGGCACCAGCGTGTGCAGCTGCCGCCCGGACGCCGCGGTCACGAGCTTGTCCTTGCCGCACGCGACGACCAGCAGCGGCACCTTCACCGACTCGAGCCGGTAGGCGTCGGCGAGCTCCGCGACGAGCTGCCGGGCCTGCTCGAGGCGGGTCTTGGTCGCGCGGTAGTCGGGGAACAGCGCGGTGAAGCGCTGCACCTGCGTCGCGTCGGCCGCGCCCGAGTCGGCGTAGAGCAGCCGCGGGACGACCTGCTCGGCGACCTTGCGCACCAGGAACCCCGGCACCGGCACGGGCAGCGCCGAGTACAGCCGCAGCGGCAGCGGGTAGCGCGCCATGGTCCGGATCAGCCACGAGTCGACGAACCCGGGCGCGGCGATCGAGACGACGCCCGAGATCGGCAGGCGGCTGTTTTGCGCCGCGCGCAGGCTCATCGTGCCGCCGAGGGAGTTGCCGGCCAGCACGACCGAGCCGAGCACGGCCTGTTCGCGGACGACGGCGGTGGTGAACGCGTCGAGCTGCGGCAGCATCGGGCCGGGCCGCAGCGGCTGCGCGTCCCCGAACCCGGGCAGATCGACCGCGGCCGCCGGGATCCCGGCGGCCGCGAGCTGCTCGAGAGCGGGACGCCACGTGTCGGCGCTGTCGCAGTAGCCGTGCAGCAGCACCAGGCGCGGCGCGGACGGCCGGACCTGGGGCGTGGCCGCGCGCCTGCGCAGGGAGCGACGGGGGAGGTCCGGGTCCGCGACGACCTCCCCGACCTCCAGGACGCGGGTGCGGACACCGGCGTAGCGCCGGAAGGAGACCCGGATCGGGTCCGGGTCGCTGCTGGACCGGCCGCCCGGTCCAGCCGAGGCAGGCCGCTTCGTCGCGGTCATGACTTCAGAATAGCTTGCGACCATTGGGTTTTGGTCGAATTCAGGTGCTAACGACCAGATCTCGAGTTGAGTACGTTGGAGATTCACCAGATGCCGAGCCGGGCGGAACAAGGCGATCCGCCCAGCTCAGCGGGGGTCTAGCGGGTGAAGACGATCTTGCCGGCCGTGTCGCCGTCGAGCATCGCCTGGAACCCCTTAGGGGCCTCGGCGAAGGGCAGCTCGGCACCGATCTGGGGCCGTACCCCGGTCAGGTCCAGGTAGGCGAGCAGGTCCGCCAGCTCGTCGCGGGTGCCCATCGTCGAGCCGGCGACGCGCAGCTGGAGGAAGAAGACCCGCTGCAGCTCCGCGTTCGCGTCCGGGCCGCTGGTCGAGCCGGAGACGACGATGATCCCGCCCGGCTTGAGCGACTTCACCGAGTGTGACCAGGTCGCCTTGCCGACCGTCTCGAACACGGCGTCGACGCGCTCGGGCAGCCGCGCGCCCGACTCGAACGTCTGGTGCGCGCCGAGGCTCGCGGCGAGCGCGCGCTTCTCCTCGGTGCGGCCGGTGACCCAGACCCGGAACCCGGCCGCGCGGCCGAGTTGCACCAGCGCCGTCGAGACGCCGCCGGAGGCGCCCTGCACGAGCATCGTCTGGCCCGGCCGCAGACCCGACTTCACGAAGAGCATCCGGTAGGCGGTCAGCCAGGCCGTGCCCATGGTGGCGGCCTCGGCGAAGCTGAGCGCGGCGGGCTTCGGGACGACGTTGCGGGCCGGCACGACGACCTGGTCGGCGAAGGTGCCCTGGTGCTTCTCGGTGAGCAGCGTCCGCTTCGGGTCGAGGGTGTCGTCACCCTGCCAGCCCGGTGCGTTGATCACCGAGTGGACGACGACCTCGGAGCCGTCGTCGAGGGTTCCCGCGCCGTCGCAGCCGAGGATCATCGGGAACTGGTCGGGCTTGATCCCGACGCCGCGGAGCGTCCAGAGGTCGTGCATGTTGAGGCTGGCCGCCTTGACGTGCACACGGACCCAGCCGTCGGGCACGTCGGGGTCGGGTCGCTCGCCCACGACGAGCGAGTCCAGCGGGCTTTCGGCGTTGGGTTCCTGCGCGTACACGGCGAACATGTCCTGCAACGTACCGCCCCTGGCACGCGGGGGCAGCAGAGCGCGCGTAGGCTCACACCGTGTTCAACGGGCTTGCCGACTGGTGGGACGGGGTCGAGCTGTGGCTCGCCCAGGCGTGGTTCCCGGTCCAGTTCGTGCTGGTCATGGTGGTCGTCGTGCCGCTGTGCCTGGCCGCCGCGTGGGTGCTCGACAAGCTCGTCGGGCTCTTCGCCCACTGGCTCGCCCCGGGGCGTGACGACGACCGCTCCGACACCCCGTCCTAGGCTGGCGCACCATGTTCAACCGAAGGCGGATCACCGCCGCGCTGATCGGTCTCCTCGTGCTGGTGCTGGGGGGCTGGCTGGTCAAGGACGTCCTCAGCGGCGGCTCTCCCGCCGCGGCCCCGGCGCCCAGTTCGTCGGCGAACGCGCCCGCGAAGGGCGGCGCGGCCGTGCCGGGCGCCGACTCCGGGTTGCCGGTGAAGGCGCTTTCCACGCTGCCGCCGCAGGCCGGGGACACGTGGAAGCTCATCCAAAAGGGCGGCCCGTACCCGTATCCGCGCAACGACGACGTCGTGTTCGACAACCGCGAGAAACGGTTGCCCGCCAAGAAGTCCGGCTACTACCACGAGTACACCGTGAAGACGCCGGGCAGCGCCGACCGCGGCGCGCGGCGGCTGATCACGGGGCAGGCGCACGAGCTGTACTACACCGGCGACCACTACGCGTCGTTCGTCGTCGTGGACCCGGCTCGATGAGCGCCTCGGAGCAGGCGAAGGCCGCCGCGGAAGCGGCCTTCGCGAGGGGCGCGTACCCGCACCTGGTGAACTCGCGCCCGACCGTGGACAAGGCCAGCACGCTGAGCGCGTTCGCCGACGCACTGTCCTTTCCGGACTACTTCGGCCACAACCTCGACGCGCTCTACGACTGCCTGACCGACCTTTCCTGGCTGCCGCAGGGCGAGCACGTGCTGATCTGGCCGGGCTCGGAGGCACTGCGCACGGCCGAACCCAAGACGTACCTGGCGATCCGCAGCGTGCTTTCCGACGCGCAGCGCGCGCTCGGCCCGAGCGGCCGCAGCGCCGGTTCGTGGCGGCTCACGGTCGTGCTGCCGGACGCCTGAGCCGCCACGCCGGGAACGTCAGTCCTGGGGGACCCAGTTCGGCTTGCGCTTCTGGGTGAAGGCCAGGATGCCCTCCTGGCCTTCTTCGCTCGCGAAGAACTTCGCCGACAGCCCGAGCATCTCCTCGAAACCCTCCGACGGCGTCGCGGGGCGGGGACGGCTCAGCAGCGCCTTCGTCTCAGCCAGCGCCGTCGGGCCACCCGCCGCCAGTGCCTTGACGAACCGCGCGACCTCGGCGTCCAGTTCGGCCGCGGGCACCGCCGAGTTCAGCAGGCCGATCTCCACCGCGCGGCGCGCGTCGAACGTGTCGCCGGTGAGGAACAGCTCGTGCGCCGCGCGGGGGTTGAGGCGGGGCAGGACCGTCAGGGAGATGACCGCCGGGACGACGCCGATGCGGACCTCCGAGAACGCGAACGTCGCTTCCGACACCGCCACGGCGATGTCACACGCCGCCACCATGCCGATGCCGCCGGCGCGCGCGGGGCCGGCCACGCGCGCGACCACCGGCTTCGGGCTGGTCCACAGCTGCTCGAGGATCTTCGGGAACTCGTTCACGCCCTGGTCGCCCGCGCCGGCGCCGCGGGCCTCCTTGAGGTCCATCCCCGCGCAGAACACCGGGCCCGTGTGAGTCAGCACGACGACGCGCACGGCGTCGTCCGCGGCGGCCTTGGCGAGCGAGTCCGACAGTTCGCGCCGCAGCTGCGCCGAAAGCGCGTTGCGGTTGTGCGGGGAGTCCAGGGTGATCGTGGCGGTGCCGCCCACCACGTCGTAGTGCACCAGTTCGTCAGCCATGACCGACACCCTTGCACACTCCCCACACGTGACCGGTGTTACGCGGGCCACCCCGCGGGCCGGCGACCCCCGGGGTGGCCCGGACGGTCAGCCGATGGTCGTCGTGGTGAAGACCGGGCTGGGGTTGGGGAAGCAGGCCGTCGGCGCGGTGATGTCGCCGATGATCGTGCTCGCCACCGCCTTGAACGTCAGGCCGGGGTCGCTGTAGCTGGTGCCGGACAGCTTCGTCTCGATCGTGCCCGACTGGCCGGCGGTCAGGTGCGCCGTGACGGTGGGCAGCTCGAAGGTGGCGCCGCCGGCGATCGGGCCGGGGAAGCTCAGGGTCGCGACGCCGTCCGCCACGGCGATGGTCGGTGCCGTGTCGCCGAGGCCGGAGCCGCCGGTGAGGTCGGCGCCGACGTAGGTGGAGTTCGCCGGGATCGGGAACTTCAGCGCGAACGTGTTGATGTTCTTGACCTTGTTGCCGCTCACGTCACTCGGGACGGTGTTCGGCGCCGGGTCGATGACGACGTCGAACGCGCCGCCGGGCGCGACCGTGGCGGGCGCCGTGACGTCGGTGTCCTGGTTCAGCGACACCTGCTGCGGCCCGACGATCGGGGCGTCGGCCCGGCAGTCGAAGGTGACCGTGGTGGCCGCCGAGGCCGGGGCGGCGAGAGCGAGGGGCAGGGCCGCGACCGCGACCAGGACGCCGAGCTGGGAAAGGTGAAGTGCTTTCACTTGTATCCACCTACCTGCGGTTTTAGAGGGGAGGAACGAAAGCCGCGCAGCGCTTAGAGAGTTACCGGCAAGTTAACTAGCGCGTCAAGGATTTACCGTTCCCATGCGCGCAGCGTCACCAGAAATGTGAAAAAGACTCGCCTTTTGGCGGTGTCACCGCGACCTACGCGTACTGGCGGAGCAATCCGCTCATCGCGGTGGCGTAGCGGCTGATGACGACGTCGGCGACGCGGGGATCGTCGGCGAGCGGCGCCGCGAGGAACGCGCGGGGATCGGCCTCGCGGGCCAGCCGCCCGATGCGGTCCGGCAGCAGACCCGGCGCGAGGAACCACGACGCCACGACCAGGTGCCGCACGCCGCGGGCGCGCAACCGGGCGGCCGCCGCCGGGATGTCCGGCTGGGCGGCGGACGCAAATGCCTCGCTCACCGGAACACCCAGCCGCTCTTCCCACCGCGCGGCCAGAGAGGCGACGACCGCGTTCGCCGAAGCGTTGGACGACCCGACCGCGCTGAGCAGCACGCCCGTCCCACGCCGGCGCGGTGCGGACGCCAGCCGGTCCAAGGCCACCGCCTCCAGCGCCGGGTCGGCGCCCAGCACGTCCGACACCGTCACCGTGAAGCCCGGGCACGACGACACGACCTGGTCGATCAGCGCCGGCAGGTCGACCCGGGCGTGGAACGCGCTGCCCAGCAGCAGCGGCACCACGACCGCCGTCCGGTGGCCGTCCGCGTACAGCTCCCGCAGCACGTCGGTGATCCGCGGCTCCGAGAGGTCCAAAAAGGACTCGTGCACCGAAAGACCCGGCGCCTGGGCGCGCACGACGTCGACGAGTGCCCGCACGGTCTCGGCCGAGCGGGGGTCACGACTGCCGTGCGCGACGGCGACCAGGGGCGGCGTCACGAGAAGCGCTCACCCACCAGGCCCGCGGCGAGGGTGTCGCCGTCCTTCGGCTCGATCACCAGGAACGCACCGGTGCGCGGGCTGACGCCGTAGTCGTCGACACCCAGCTCCTCGGCCAGCCGCAACGTGACCAGCCCGATGTCGTTCAGCTCCAGGGAAGCCGGCGAGTCCACACTGGACAGCTGCTGCTCGTCGAACCGCGCGTGCAGCTCGCCGACCAGCGCCTGCACCGTGCGCGCGCCGTGCTTGACCAGGACCCGCGCCCCGGTTTTCAGCGGCTTCGACGACAGCCAGCACAGCGTGCCGGTGATCTCGTCGGTGACCCGCGGCGGTGCGTCCGCGGCGGCGATCAGGTCGCCGCGGGAGATGTCGATGTCGTCGGTGAGCAGCAGCGTCACCGACGTCCCGGCGCCGGCCTCGTCGAGGGGGCCGTCGGCGGTGTCGATGCGCTCGATCCGGCTGCGGATGCCCTGCGGCAGCACGACGATCTCGTCGCCCGGGCGGACCGTGCCCGCGGCGATCTGGCCCGCGTAGCCGCGGTAGTCGGGGTACTCCGGCGTACGGGGGCGGATCACGTACTGCACCGGGAACCGCAGTGCCGAGTCGTGCGGGTCGGGCGCGACCGGCACGTCCTCCAGGTGCTCCAGCAGGCTGGGGCCGGAGTACCACGGCGTCCGCTCGGAGCGCGTCGCGACGTTGTCGCCTTCCAGCGCCGAGACCGGGATCGCGAGCACCGAGCCTTGCGGGTAGCCCAGCGTTTCGGCGTGCGAAGCGAACTCCTTCGCGATCACCGTGAACGTCGCCTCGTCGTAGTCGACCAGGTCGATCTTGTTCACCGCCAGCACCAGCTGCGGCACACCCAGCAGGGCCAGCACGGCCGCGTGCCGCCGGGTCTGCTCGATGACGCCCTTGCGCGCGTCGACCAGCAGCACGGCCAGTTGCGCGGTCGACGCGCCGGTCACCGTGTTGCGCGTGTACTGCACGTGCCCGGGTGTGTCGGCCAGCACGAACGACCGCTTAGGCGTCGCGAAGTACCGGTAGGCGACGTCGATCGTGATGCCCTGCTCACGCTCCGAGCGCAGGCCGTCGACGAGCAGCGACAGGTCCGGTGTGGACAGTCCCTTGTCGACGGACGCGCGCGTGACGGCGTCGAGCTGGTCGGCGAGCACCGATTTCGTGTCGTAGAGCAGCCGGCCGACCAACGTGGACTTTCCGTCGTCCACGCTCCCGGCCGTGGCCAGGCGAAGCAGCGAACTCATCAGAAGTACCCCTCACGCTTGCGGTCTTCCATGGCCGCCTCGGACATCCGGTCGTCGGCGCGGGTGGCGCCGCGTTCGGTGAGCCGCGACGCCGACACCTCGGCGATGACGTCTTCGACGGTGGTCGCGGTGGACTCGATCGCGCCGGTGCACGAGCCGTCGCCGACGGTCCGGTAGCGGACCGTCAGCTCACGGACCTCTTCGCCGGGCCGCGGGCCGCCCCACGGGCCCTCGGTCAGCAGCATCCCGTCGCGCAGGTACACCTCGCGCTGGTGCGCGTAGTAGATCGACGGCAGCTCGACCTTCTCGCGGGCGATGTAGTTCCAGACGTCGGCCTCGGTCCAGTTGGACAGCGGGAAGACGCGGACCTGCTCGCCCGGGCGGTGCCGGCCGTTGTAGAGGTTCCACAGCTCGGGCCGCTGCCGGCGCGGTTCCCACTGGCCGAAGGCGTTGCGGAGGCTGAAGATCCGCTCCTTCGCGCGGGCCCGCTCCTCGTCGCGGCGGCCGCCGCCGAACACCGCGTCGAACTTGTTCTCCGCGATGGTGTCCAAGAGCGGCGTGGTCTGCAGCGGGTTGCGCATCCCGTCCGCACGCTCTTCCAGGCGGCCGTCGTCGATCCAGTCCTGGACCTTCGCGACGACCAGGCGCAGGCCGTGCCGTTCGACGACGCGGTCGCGGAACTCGATGACCTCGTCGAAGTTGTGGCCGGTGTCCACGTGCAGCAGCGGGAACGGCACCGGCGCCGGCCAGAAGGCCTTGATCGCCAGGTGCAGCAGCAGCGTCGAGTCCTTGCCGCCGGAGAAGAGGATCACCGGCCGGTCGAACTCGCCCGCCACCTCGCGGAAGATGTGGATGGCCTCGGATTCGAGGGCAGCCAGGTTGTCCTGTGCCGCGTCGGTAGCGGGCTCCAAGGTCGTCATGCGTCCCTTCCTCAGCCGTGCAGTCCGCACTCGGTCTTCGACTGACCCGCCCACCGGCCGCTGCGCGGGTCCTGACCCGGTTCCACGCGAGCAGTGCAGGGCGCGCAGCCGATCGAGAGGTAGCCGATCGAGACCAGCGGGTTCTCCAGGATCCCGTGCTCGGCGATGTAGGCCTTGAACTCGTCGTCGGTCCACGCCGCGATCGGGTTGACCTTCACCAGGCCGTTGCGGTCGTCCCAGGTGACGATCGGGGTGTTCGCCCGCGTCGGCGCGTCGACCCGGCGCACGCCGGTGACCCACGCCGAGTAGTTCGCCAGGGTCTTGCGCAGCGGCACGACCTTGCGCAGGTTGCAGCACAGCGTCGGGTCGCGGTCGTGCAGCTTCGCGCCGTATTCGGCGTCCTGCTCGGCGACGCTCTGCTCGGCCTGCGCGTTGACGATCTTGACGTCCGGGTAGACGGTCTGGACGGCGTCGCGCGTGCCGATCGTCTCCGGGAAGTGGTAGCCGGTCTCCAGGAAGAGGACGTCCACATCGGACTTCACCTTGGTGGCGAGGTCGATGAGGACGGCGTCCTGCATGTTGGACGCGACGATGAAGTCGTCGCCGAACGTGTCGACGGTCCAGCGGATCGCCTCGTCGGCGGTGGCGTCGGCGAGTTCTTTCGACGCGCGCTCGGCGAGGGTCTTGTAGTCGGCGGTGGCGGTCATCGGGAAACCTCCGGGAGGGACAGTCCGAGGAATTTGACCGAGAAAACCCGGCGACAGGCGGAACACAGCCAGCCGCCGTTCTGTTCCGGCCGCAGGTCCTCGTCCCCGCAATAGGGGCAGTAGTAGGGAACCGCTCGTTCGGTGGAGGTCACTGCAGCGCGCTTTCCTCGGCGCGCGCCGCCCACTGCGGGAACCGCTCACCGGGCTCGCGTCCGGTGACGTAGTTCCGCACGACCCGCTCGACGTAGCCGGTCAGCTCGCTCGAGGTCACCTTGTGCCCGCGCAGCTTCCGGCCGAACCCGGCGTCGAGGCCGAGCCCGCCGCCGAGGTGCACCTGGAAGCCTTCGACCTGGTTGCCGTCGGCGTCGGTGACGATCTGGCCCTTGAGGCCGATGTCGGCGGTCTGGATCCGCGCGCAGGAGTTGGGGCAGCCGTTGAGGTGCACGGTGACCGGCGTGTCGAGGCCGCCCTGGATGTCGGCGAGGGACTTCTCCAGGTCCGCGACGAGCTGCTGCGCGCGGGCCTTCGTCTCGACGATGGCGAGCTTGCAGAACTCCAGCCCGGTGCAGGCCATCACGCTGCGCCGCCACGGCGACGGCTTGGTCTCCAGCCCCAGCTCGGCCAGCTCCGCCAGCAGCGTCGGGACCTGGTCTTCGGGGACGTCGAGCACGACGAGCTTCTGCTGGGGGGTGAGCCGGACCCGGCCCGACCCGGCCCGTTCGGCGGCCTTGGCCACGGCGACCAGCGTCCCGCCCGAGACGCGGCCCGCGATCGGCGCCGCACCGAGGTAGAACTTGCCGTCGACCTGCGGGTGCACGCCGACGTGGTCGATCGGCACGGCCGGGTCGACCGGCGGCGGGCCGTCGATCAGCTCCCGCTTGAGGTACTCGTCCTGCAGGACCTGGCGGAACTTCGCCGCGCCCCAGTCCTTGACCAGGAACTTGATCCGGGCCCGCGAACGCAGCCGGCGGTAGCCGTAGTCGCGGAAGATCGAGATGACGCCTTCCCAGACGTCCGGGACCTCGTCCCGCGGCACCCAGGCACCGAGGCGCTGGCCCAGCATCGGGTTGGTCGACAGACCGCCACCGACCCAGACGTCGAAGCCGGGGCCGTGCTCGGGGTGGTTCACGCCGACGAAGGCAACGTCGTGGATCTCGTGCGCGACGTCGGGCTGGCCGGAGACGGCGGTCTTGAACTTGCGCGGCAGGTTGGCGAACTCGGGCTTGCCGATGTAGCGGCGCTTGATCTCGTCGATCGCCGGCGTGCCGTCGATGACTTCGTCCGCCGCGATGCCCGCGACCGGCGAGCCGAGGATGACGCGCGGGCTGTCGCCGCACGCTTCCATCGTCGTCATGCCGGCGTCTTCGAGCTTCGCCCAGATCGTCGGGACGTCCTCGACTTGGATCCAGTGGTACTGGATGTTCTGCCGGTCGGTGATGTCGGCGGTGTCGCGCGCGTACGCCTGCGAGATCTCGCCGAGCACGGTGAGCTGCCCGGTGGTCAGGGCGCCGCCGTCGATCCGGACCCGCAGCATGAAGTAGCGGTCGTCCAGCTCTTCGGGCTCCAGCGTCGCGGTGCGGCCGCCGTCGATCCCCGGCTTGCGCTGGGTGTAGAGGCCGAACCAGCGGAACCGGCCGCGCAGGTCGCCCGGGTCGATCGAGTCGAACCCGCGGTGGGCGTAGATGTTCTCGATCCGCGCCCGCACGTTGAGCGGGTGGTCGTCCTTCTTCGACCGCTCGTTCGGGTTCAGCGGCTCCCGGTAACCGAGCGCCCACTGCCCTTCACCGCGCTTCTGCTTGACGCGCGCGGGGCGGGCGGGGGTCTGGGGCGTGGCCATGGCGGCGTCCTCCGAGAGGCTTTCGTGGCGGCGGAGGACCATCGGCTCGCGGGTTCCTCCGGCGCCGGCTGTCCGAAATTCGTGGCAGGTGGTGGCGATCGGTGAGTCAGCGAACGGGTACGCAGAGGGCGCTGGCGACCCGCAGCAGGTCGACGTGGCGGCGGGCCACGAGGAGAACACCGGCATGAGTCACGGCGTCAGCGTGCCACGCGTCCACAATGTGGTCCAGGCCTGCCCGAATGGTGGGAGCAGGGTCACTCGCCTGCGAGAATGCGATCGACCAGCAGGCCCACGACCTGCGCGTCCGAGTACCCGGCGAAGGCTTCGGGCAATGTCAACCGCTCGACGGTCAGACCGGTCAGGGCCAGATAGAGCAGCAGGACCTCGTCCCGGCCGCCGGGCAGCCCGGCGGCTTCGTGGAACCCGACGCTGAGGTCGAAGCTGTCCCGCACGGTCGCGGTCAGCGCCGCCGCCAGCCCGGGCCGTCGGTTCGCCTCGAGCCGCAGTTCGAGCAGCGCGAGGTAGGAGCTGCGGCGGGTCGTCAGCCGCTTCATCACGTCGCCGAGCAGCGCGGCGACCCGGCCGGCCGACGGCTCTTCCGCCCGCGGGTCGGCCATGACCTCCTCCGGCGCGGACAACCGGACGTGCACGCGTGCACCCGCTTCGGCCAGCAGCTGGTCGCGGTCGCGAAAGTAGTTCGACGTCGTCCCCGGCGGAACACCGGCCTCCGGGTCCACCGCCCGGTACGTCAGCCCGGGCGCCGTCCCGCGCCTGCTGGTCACCGTCGAGCTGGACTGGTTCGCCAGCGTCAGCGCCGGTGCGCCCGGCTACGAGATCAGCTTCGTCCAGCGCGGCCACGAGTCGGTGCCGGACGGTTACCGGACGCAGCCGACGTCGGGACTCTCCTTCGGGCTCGTCGTCGAGGACGCCGCCGCGGAGGCGAAGCGGCTCACGGAGGCGGGTGTGGACCTGGTCACGCCCGTCGTCGACGAGGTCTACGGGCAGCGGCACTTCTCCGTCGCCGATCCGAACGGCGTGCTGCTCGACGTCATCGAGATGATCGCGCCCGACCCGGACTGGGCGGCGGCGAACCTCCCGGCGTCGTAGAGGACAATCGGAGTCGTGCCCGTACTGCGCTCCGACCCCGCCACCCCGCTCGATCCGGCGTTGCCCGACAGCGCGCTGAAGGGGCTCGGCAGCAGAGCGTTCGGGGTCTACGTGCACGTCCCGTTCTGCGCGACGCGCTGCGGCTACTGCGACTTCAACACCTACACCGCGGGCGAGCTCGACTCCGGCTCGTCGCCGCAGTCCTGGCTCGAGGGGCTGCGGCGCGAGCTGGAGCTGGCCGCGAAGGTCCTGGTCGTGCCGCCCGCCGCCGACACCGTGTTCGTCGGCGGCGGCACGCCGTCGCTGCTCGGCGCCGACGGCCTCGCCTCGGTGCTCGACGCCGTCCGCGACGTCTTCGGGCTCGCCCCGGACGCCGAGGTGACGACGGAGTCGAACCCGGAGTCGACGTCGCCGGAGTTCTTCGCCGGCATCCGCGAAGCCGGCTACACACGCGTCTCGCTCGGCATGCAGTCGGCCGCGTCGCACGTGCTGAAGATCCTCGACCGCGTGCACACGCCGGGCCGGCCGGGCCAGGCCGCCGCCGAGGCGCGCGCGGCCGGGTTCGAGCACGTGAACCTGGATGTGATCTACGGCACGCCCGGTGAGCGTCCCGACGACCTGCTCGCCACGCTCGACGCCGTGCTCGCGGCGGGCGTCGACCACGTCTCGGCGTACGCGCTGATCGTCGAGGAGGGCACGGCGCTGGCCCGCCGGGTGCGCCGCGGCGAACTGCCCGCGCCGGACGACGACGTGCTGGCCGCGGACTACGAGATGATCGATGCGGCCCTGTCGGCGGCCGGGCTGCGCTGGTACGAGGTGTCGAACTGGGCGGCCTCCGACGCCGCCCGCTGCCGCCACAACCTCGGCTACTGGCGCGGCGACGACTGGTGGGGCGCCGGACCGGGCGCGCACAGCCACGTCGGCGGCGTGCGCTGGTGGAACGTCAAGCACCCCGCGCGCTACACCGCGCTGCTGGCGGCAGGCGACTCGCCCGCGGGCGGCCGCGAGGTGCTCACCGACGACGACCAGCACCTCGAGCGGATCATGCTCGAACTGCGCGTCGCGGACGGACTTCCGCTGGACGTCCTCGACGAACCCGGCCTCGCCGAAGCCCGGGCGGCCGCGGCCGAAGGCCTGCTCGATCCGTCCGCTTTGGACACCCGCGGCCGCGCGGTCCTGACCGACCGCGGGCGGCTGCTGGCCGACGGCGTCGTCCGGCGGCTCGCGGGCTGACGGGATTAAATCCGCGGGGCCGGTCGTTGCTTGTATCGAGCAACGACTTCGAGGAGGCCCCCATGGCGCGCGCGATCAGGTTCGACGAGTACGGCGACGTGGACGTCCTCCGGGTCGAGGACGTCCCGCGGCCGGCACCGGGACGGGGGCAGGTGCTCGTCGAGGTCCGCGCCGCCGGGATCAACCCGGGCGAAGCCGCCATCCGGCAAGGGTTCCTGCACGACCGCTGGCCGGCGACGTTCCCGTCCGGGCAGGGCAGCGACTTCGCCGGCGTCGTCGCGGAACTCGGCGACGGCGTCGAGGAGATCGCCGTCGGCGACGAGGTGATCGGCTTCGTGCACACGCGGTCGAGTCACGCGGACTACGTCGTGGCGGAGGCTTCGGACCTCACGCCGCGGCCCGACGGGGTGTCGTGGGAGGCCGCGGGCGCGCTGTTCGTCGCCGGCACCACCGCCTACGCGGCGACGGCCGCGGTGCGCCCGCGCGAGGGCGACACGGTCGTCGTCTCGGGTGCGGCGGGCGGCGTCGGGTCGCTGGCCGTCCAGCTGGCTCTGCTCGCTGGTGCCACGGTGATCGGCCTCGCCGGGGAAGCGAACCACGCTTGGCTGCGCGAGCTGGGCGTGATCCCGGTGGCCTACGGCGAAGGCGTTCTCGAGCGGATCAAGGAAGCGGCGCCGGACGGCGTGCACGCGTTCGTCGACACGTTCGGCTCCGGCTACGTGGAACTGGCGCTGCACCTGGGCATCCACCCCGGGCGGATCGACACGATCATCGACTATGAGGCGGCCGCGAAGTACAACGTCAAGACCGAGGGCAACATGGCCGGCGCGTCGGCCGAGGTGCTGCGCGAGCTGAGCCTGCTGGTGGGAAAGGGACTTCTCGACGTGCCGATCGCCCGCGTCTACCCGTTGGACGAGGTGCGCGAGGCTTATCGCGAGCTGGAGCAGCGGCACACGCGCGGCAAGATCGTCCTGCGGCCCTAGTTCTTCGCCGCCACGACCTTCAGGCCGGCGAGGTAGACGTCGAGGGCGAACTCGAGGCGTTCGGTCGCGGTCTCGGCGGAGAAGAACTCGCCGATGTGCAGCATGTTCGGGAACGCGTCGGCGGGCAGTGAGCGCATGTACGCCACCATCTGCTCGCCGCGTTTCGCGGTCTCGGCTTCGTCGATGTCGCCCCAGGTCCAGCCGCTCGCTTCGTACGCGTACGCCTTGGCGTAGAGCGCCAGGGCGTCGCCGGCGAACGTCGCCTGCCTGAGCGTCAGGCCGCCCGCGCGCAGCAGGGCGAGCATCGCCTCGCCCTGCCGCAGCGAGCTGGGCGTGACCGGCACGGCGATGTCCCACGCCACCCGCGCGATGCCGGGGTGCGCGACCATCACCCGGATCTGGCCGCGGACCAGGTCTTTCACCTGCTCGTCCCAGCGCGCCGGGTCCGGGTCCGGGATCGGCGCTTCGGCGAGCACGGCGTCGAGCATCAGCTCCGCCAGCTCGTCCTTGTTGGCGACGTGCGCGTAGAGCGACGCGGGTCCCGTCTCCAGCTCCTGGGCGACCCGTCGCATGGTGACCGCGTCGAGGCCCTCCTTCGCCAGGATCTCCAGCGCCGTCTTCACGACGAGCTCCCGCGAGAGCGCGGGTTTCGTGGCCCGGCGGCGGGGGGCGCTGCGCCACGGCGGTGGGGGAACGGTCACGCGAACACTGTACTTGACGCGAACGTCGTTCGTCTGTAGAACGGTGTTCGTCAAACGAACGATGTTCGTGAAGGGGATCTCATGGCCACCACCACCGCCGAAACCGACGTCCGCGCCGTGCTCGGCCGGCTCACCGACGCGTGGAACTCCGCCGATGCCGCCGCCTACGGCCGGCTCTTCACCGAAGACGCGGACTACGTGACGTTCTTCGGGATGAACTTCCCGGGCCGGGAGGCGATCGAAAGCTCGCACCGCGCCCTCTTCGAAGGCCCGCTGAAGGGGTCGAAGCTGACCGGCCGGCTCGGCGCGTCGGCGAAGGTGCGGTTCGTCCGGCCGGACGTCGCCGTGGTCGTCGCCGGGGGCGGCTCTTCGGTCACCGGCGCGGACGCCACCGACGCGGGCCGTGAGTCGACCGTGAGCTTCGTGCTCGTCGAGGAGGACGGCGAGTGGCTGATCACGGCGTTCCAGAACACGCGTGTCTCGGATCCCCGCGGGTGAAAACGCTTGCGGAGGCGTCAGGGGTGGTCGCCCGGCCGCCCGCGGAGGTGTTCGAGGCGGTGCGGCGCCGCGTGACCGGGGGCGGCTACCCGATGCGGACGGAGGTCGACGCCGAACGCGGCTTCCTCGCGGTCCAGGGTGGCTGGTGGTACCGCGGGGAGTACCGCGTCACGGCCGATCCGGGCGGCGCGCGCGTCGAGCACCGCGTCGTCAACGTGGCCACGTGGGGACGCTGGGGTGTCCCGCCGGCCAACCGGTTCTTCTTCGGGTTCCGCGCGCGGACGTCTGCCGCTTTTGCCCGGATGCTCGAGGAACTGGCCACATCCGAGTAGGCAGCGCGGGGTTCCGGCGCGTACGGTTGCTTAGGTAAGCCTTAGTAGCTGAGCGAGGAGTTGGCCGATGGCCGAAGCACCCCGGCGGTCCGGACGGCCCGCGGTGAAACTGCGCGTGCTGCGCACCGAGCGGCTGACCCCGCACATGATCCGGATCGTCGCGGGCGGCGAGGGCATCGCCGAGTTCACGCCCAACGCGTTCACCGACGCCTACGTGAAGGTGCTGTTCAAGGTGCCGGGCGTCGAGTACCCGGAGCCGTTCGACGTCCAGGAGTGCCGGGCCACGCTGCCGCGGGAGCACTGGCCGCGGATGCGGTCCTACACCGTCCGGGCGTTCGACCCGCAGGCCGGCGAGCTGGTCCTCGACTTCGTCCACCACGGCGACGAGGGCATCGCCGGTCCGTGGGCCGCCGCGGCTCAGGCCGGGGACGAACTGCTGCTGTCCGGTCCCGGCGGCGCGTACGCACCGGGCACGGAGGCCGACTGGCACCTGCTGGCCGGGGACGAAAGCGCGTTGCCGGCCATCGCGGCGTCGCTCGAAGCGCTCCCGGCGGGCGTTCCGGCGCAGGCCGTGATCCTGGTCGAAAACGCCGACGAGGAGCAGCCGCTGGTCACCAAGGCCGACGCGCAGATCACGTGGCTGCACCGCTCGTCCGGCGGCGACGTCGCCACGGCGGTGCGCGAGCTGCCGTGGCGCGCCGGAGTGGTCCAGGCGTTCGTGCACGGCGAAGCGGGGTTCGTGCGGGAGCTGCGGCGCTACCTGCTCGACGAGCGCAGGGTGCGGCGTGAGCTGCTGTCGATCTCGGGGTACTGGCGCGCCGGCAAGAACGACGAAGCCTGGCGCGAGGAGAAAGCGGCCGAACGGGCCCGCGAGAAGTAACCTCGCCGCATGGCAGAACTCAAGGTGGACGTCGAGCCGGCCGAAGCCGGGTTCGACGCGGACCGGCTTTCCCGGATGGACACCCACTTCGACCGGTACGTCGAGGACGGCCGGTTGCCGGGCTGGCTCGCGGTGGTGAGCAGGCACGGCCGGATCGTGCACATCGGCCGCGGCGGCCACAGCGACGTCGAAGCGGGCACCCCGGTGGAGACCGACACGCTGTGGCGGATCTTCTCGATGACCAAGCCGGTCACGTCGGTCGCGGCGATGATGCTCGCCGAAGAGGGCTTGCTCGAGCTGGACGACCCGATCTCGCGGTGGCTGCCGGAGTTCGCCTCGCCGCGGGTGTACGTCAAGGGGTCGGCGCTGGCGCCGTTGACCGAGCCGGCGCGCTCGCCGATCCGCGTCTGGCACCTGCTGACCCACACGGCGGGCCTGACGTACGGCTTCCACCACGGCCACCCGGTGGACGCGATGTACCGCGCGGCGGGCTTCGAGTGGGGGACGCCACCGGGACTGGACCTGGCTGCCTGCTCCGAGCGGTGGGCGGAGTTGCCGCTGGTGTTCCAGCCGGGCGCGGAGTGGAACTACTCGATCGCGACGGACGTCCTCGGGCGGCTCGTCGAGGTGGTTTCCGGTCAGTCGCTGGACGAGTTCTTCTCGTCGCGCATCTTCACGCCGCTGGGCATGACGGACACGGGCTTCGTGGCTTCGTCTCCTTCTCGCCTGGCGGCGTTGTACGTGCCGGACCCCGCTTCGGGCCGCGCGGTGCGCAACGAGGCATTCGGCCGCTTGGGAACCTCGACCCCGGACTGCCTTTCGGGCGGCGGCGGCCTGGTGTCGTCGGCGGGCGACTATTGGCGTTTCACGGAGATGCTGCTGGGCGGCGGCACATTCGACGGCGCCCGGCTGCTGTCCCCGCGAACGGTGTCGCTGATGGCGAGCAACCACCTCCCGGGTCACGTGGACCTGGAGGAGTTCGGTCGGCCGTTGTTCGCCGAGATGCCGTTCGACGGACACGGGTTCGGGCTGGGCTTCTCGGTGTTGGAGGACCCGGTGAAGGCCCGCACGCTGTCATCGGCGGGAGAGTTCGCTTGGGGCGGCGCGGCTTCGACGGCTTTCTGGGTGGATCCGGACGAGGATCTGACGGTGGGGTTCTACACGCAGCTGCTGCCGTCGAGCACCTATCGGCTGCGGTCGCAGCTGAGGCAGCTGGTTTACCAGGCCCTCATCGACTGAGCTGGTTACGAATTCCGCTGAAAAAACGAAAAGTCCGGTCTCGAAACCGGAGCTTCAGGATGGTCGCGCAGTCGGACCTCCGCCTCCGCGATCCCTTCCGCAATCACCCTGCTGCCCCGCGCGTAGTCCAGCAGCTCCGCCACCGGGCGGTTGTCCGCCGAGTACACCGCCGTGAACCGGTCGAATCCGCGCTCCAGTGCCGCCAAGCCCAGCATGTTCAGCAACGCCGATGCCAGCCCCACCCGGCGCCACGCCGGGGCCACCGCTATCGCTATGTCCGCCACGCTCCTGCCCGTCGCCTCGTAGCGGGCGACCGCCACGCCCGGGCCGTCGGGACTGCGGGCCACCAGGGCGAACCGGCGCTCGTAGTCCAGCACCGTCAGGTGCTCCAGCAAGCGGGGCGTCACCTTGGGTGCCGAACCGCAGAAACGGCGGCGCAACGTCGCCGCGTCCGCGTTCCGGATCGCGGCACCCAGCTCCGGGGCGTCCTCCGGGGTGAGGGGGCGGACGCGCACCCGGCGGCCGTCGCGGAGGAGGAGCGTGCGGTCGAATCCCGGCGGCGGCTGCGTCACCGGCCCACCCTAGCGGCCGCTCGATCGGGCGGGGGCAGTTCCCGGAAACCGAGTACGTTGGCAGCAAAGGGTTCCTGGGGGAAGGGGCGGCCATGCGGCGGATCGGGATCGTCGGAGCGGGGCAAGCGGGACTCGTCCTGGCCATCGGACTGCGGCAACGGGGTTACGACGTCACGGTGTTCGCCGAACGTTCCGCGGACGACGTGCGCGACGGACGGCTCGTCTCCAACCAGTGCCTTTTTTCCACCCCGCTCTCGAACGGGAACGCGCGCTCGGCATCAACTTCTGGGAGGCGCCGCCCATCCGCGAAGTCGCCTTCGCCGCGGCCGGGGAAGGCGCCGAGCCCGCCATCTCCTGGCACGCCGGGCTCGACCGGCCGGCGCAGTCGGTCGACCAGCGCGTCAAGGTCGCCGACTGGATGACCGAGTTCGCGCGCCTCGGCGGCGACCTCCGCCTCCGGCGGGTCACCCCGGACGGCCTCGACGAGTGCGTCCGCGAGTTCGACCTGCTCATCGTCGCCGCCGGGCGCGGGCCGCAGTTCGACGCGCTCTTCCCGCGCGACGACGAGCGCTCGCCCTACCGCGAGCCGCAACGCGCGATCGGCGTGCTCTACGTCGCCGGGACACTGGCCGCCGTGCCCGGCCTGACCTTCGGGATGGCGCCGGTCGGCGAGTTCTTCCTGCTCCCGGTGCGGTCCGTGCACGGCCCGGTGCACGGCATCGGCTTCTTCGGCTTCCCCGGCGGCCCGATGGACGTCTGGGACGACGTCGCCGACGTCGAGCAGCACTACGAGACCGCCCGGAAGCTGCTGCGCGCGCACTACCCGTGGCAGGCGAAGCTCCTCGACGACGCGCGCCCGGTGGCGCCCACCGAAATGCTGCACGGCCGGATCACGCCGATCGTGCGGCACCCGGTGGGCTCCCTGCCGTCCGGGGCGAAGGTCCTCGCGATGGGCGACAGCGCGGTGACCAACGACCCGGTCGGCGGTCAGGGCGCCAACCTGGCCGCCCGCGCGGCCCGGGCGTACCAGGAGGCCATCGTCGAGCACGGCGACCGGCCGTTCGACGAGGAGTTCATGCACGACGCCTTTGCCCGCTACTGGCACCACGCCCGGCACGCGACGCGCTTCACCAACGACCTCCTGGCCCCGCCACCGGACCACGTTCTGGCCACTTTGGACACCGCGCAACGCGTTCCCGAAGTGGCGCACCGGTTCGCGCACCTCTTCGAGAACCCGGCCGACTACGAAGGCTGGCTGGGTGATCCCGACGCGGCGATGGCGTACCTTCAGTCGAAGGGACCCCGGTCCGGCGCGCACACCGTGCCACGCGCCGGGACGGAACCGGTCACGAAGTAGCGGTCCAGCCACGCGTCCACGCAGGCGCTCTTGCCGCGTGAGCCGTGGCCGTAGGTGTCCAGCGTCAGGAGATGGGCATTGGCGGGCTGCTTCTCCGCACGCTGAGCCCCGGCGTACGGCGTCTCGAGGTCGCCCTGGCGGTTGGCGAGGAGCAGGATCGGCGCCGTCGGGCGGTTCCACGGTCCGGTGTAGCGGCCGGTGTCCGAGACGTCCCACGTCGCGCACGGGAGCGTCTTGTAGACGTCGTACGGCCCGAATCCGCGGCCGACCTGGTCCGCGCGCCGGGCGTAGTCCCACCAGACGGCCGGATCACGCGGGTTCGCCGCGTCCGAGCACAGCGTCGCGCCGCCGCCCAGCAGGGAGTCGACGTCCGGCGGGCCGCCCGCGGCCGCGGGCACGCGATGCGAAGCCGGATCGGCCAGCGCCGTCAGGAACGCGGCCAGCTGCGGCGCGGCCTGGGCGTCGGTCAGGTAGTCGTGGATCTGCGCGATCGCGCTCTGGTAGGTGACGACGACCTGCTTGCCCGCGGTGTCCGTCACCGTGACCGGACCGGCCGCCAGGCGGTCGAGGACGGCGCCGTAACCGAAGTCGCAGCGCGCCGCGCAAGCGTCCAAAAAGGACTGAATCGCGCGGGGGCCGTCCTCGTAGCCCTGCAACCGGTAGCTCATCGGGCCGGCGCCGGTCGCCCAGCGCGCCGGGTCGTCGACGGCGTCCAGTGCCAGCGTGCCGACGCGGCCGGGGAACAGGTTCGCGTACGTCTCTCCGAGGTAGGTGCCGTACGACTTGCCGTAGAACCGCAGCTTCGGCTCGCCGAACGCGGCCCGCAGCCGGTCGAGGTCGCGGGCGATCGTCCCGGTCGACAGGTGGTTCGCCAGCGGGCCCGCGTTCTGCTCGCAGAGGTCCGTCACGGTGCGGGTGTCGGTGATCTGCTGCTGCTCGGCGTCGCGGGTCAGCGGGAACGTGCCGAGCGCCCGCTGCAGCACTTCCAGCTGCGACGGGTCGGTGAAGCAGTGGATCTTCGAGCTGGCGCCGACACCGCGCGGGTCGATTCCGACGATGTCGAAGTGCGCGTGCAGGAACGGCGTCAACGCGGGTGCGTAGCGCCCGGACGCGCCCGGGCCGCCCGGGTTGTAGAAGATGGTACCCAGCTTGTGGGCCTGGTCGGTGGCGGGCAGGCGGCCGACGGCGATCGACGCGGTGCCGGCGGACGGGTCCTGGTAGGACAGGGGGACGTCGAGGTGGCCGCACTGGTAACCGGCCTGACAGGTGTCTTCCCAGACGATTCCGGCGGGGCTCGCCGCGGCCGCGGGCGCACTCAAGGCGACCACGCTCGCGGCGGCCCCCAGAGCCAGCGCAGCACGGAGTTTCGGAGGATTCATGGGCCCGATCGTCCCGCCGCCGGGACCGGGCGCGCGCTGGTGCGCACCCCCGGAACCGGGGTAGGGCGGGCCCTACGCGGTCAGCTTCGGGATGATCTGCGAGCCGTAGGACGCCAGGGTCGCCTCGCGGTCGTCGTGCATCAGGTACAGCGAGAACTGGTCGACGCCCAGCTCCGCCAGCTCCTGCAACCGCTCCACGTGCGCCGACGCCGGGCCCAGCAGGCAGAACCGGTCGACGATCTCGTCCGGGACGAACTCCGTCGACGGGTTGCCCGCCTTGCCGTGGTGGCGGTAGTCGTAGCCCTGCCGCTCGCGGATGTAGTCGGTCAGCTCCCGCGGCACCGCGCCCGTGGAGCCGTAGCGCGCCACCAGGTCCGCGACGTGGTTGCCGACCATCCCGCCGAACCAGCGCAGCTGTTCGCGCTGGTGCGCCAGGTCGTCGCCGACGTACGCCGGCGCCGCGACGCAGATCGTGATGCCGCCCGGGTCGCGGCCGGCCGCGCGGGCGGCGTCGCGCACGGCGCCGATCGTCCAGCGGGCGATCGCCGGGTCCGCGCACTGGAGGATGAAGCCGTCGGCGTGCTCGCCGACCGTCTTCAGCGCCTTCGGCCCGTACCCGGCCATCCACATTTCGAGCCGCCCGTTGCGGATCCACGGGATCTGCACGGTCGTCTCGTTCATCGTCACCGCGCGGCCTTCGGCGAGGTCCTTCACCACGCGCATGCAGTCGCGGACGGTGGCCAAAGTGGACGGTGGCTTCCCGACGACCCGGTGTGCCGAGTCGCCGCGGCCGATGCCGCAGACCGTCCGGTTGCCGTACATGTCGTTGAGCGTGGCGAACGTCGACGCCATCACCGACCAGTCCCGGGTACCGGGGCTGGTCACCATCGGCCCGACGACCAGCGACGACGTCGCCGCGAGGATCGCCGAGTAGATGACGAACGGCTCCTGCCACAGCACGCAGGAGTCGAACGTCCAGCCGTAGCGGAAGCCGGCGTCCTCGGCGTCCTTCATCAGCCGCACGACGTCCCGCGCGGGCGGGTCGGTCTGCAGCACGATCCCGAAGTCCATTGGCCCGCTCCTAGTTCAGGTACTGGTTCAGCGAGCGGGACAGGAACTTGCCGTGTGACGTCGACCCGGTGAACCCGTCCGGCGACACGACCACGCGCCCACGCGAGAGCACGGTGTGCACGCGTCCGGTCAGCTCGAACCCTTCGTAGGCCGAGTAGTCGACGTTCATGTGGTGCGTCTCCGCGGACAGGGTCTGCGTCGCCGCCGGGTCGTAGATCACGATGTCCGCGTCCGAACCCGCCGCGATGACGCCCTTGCGCGGGTACAGGCCGAACATCCGCGCCGGCGTCGCCGAGCACGTCTCGACCCAGCGCCCGAGCGTCAGCTCACCGGCGACGACCCCCTGGTGCAGCAGGTCCATCCGGTGCTCGACGCCCGGCATGCCGTTCGGGATCGCCCGGAAGTCACCGCGCCCCAGCTCCTTCTGGTCCTTGAAGCAGAACGGGCAGTGGTCGGTGGACACCACGGACAGGTCGTTGGTCCGCAGCCCGCGCCACAGGTCGGCCTGGTGCGACTTTTCCCGCAGCGGCGGCGAAGCGACGTACTTCGCGCCCTCGAAGTCCGGCTTCGCCAGGTCCTCAATGGACAGATACAGGTACTGGGGACACGTCTCCGCGAACACGTTCTGACCGTCGTTACGCGCCTCGGCCACCGCCGCAAGCGCTTGCGACGCCGACAGGTGCACGATGTACAACGGCGAACCGGTGACCTTAGCGAGCTGGATCGCCCGCGACGTCGCTTCTCCTTCCAGTTCCGGTGGCCGCGTCAGGCCGTGGTAAACGGGGTCGATGTTGCCCGCGGAGAACGCCTGCGCCGCCAGCTGGTCGATCGCGATGCCGTTCTCCGCGTGCATCATGATCGTAGCGCCGATTTCGCGCGCTTTCTGCATCGCCAGCAGGATTTCCCCGTCCGTGGAGTAGAACGCCCCGGGGTAGGCCATGAACATCTTGAAGCTGCCGACGCCGCCGTCGACGCAGGCTTCCATCTCCTTCAGCGACTGGTCGTTGACGTCGCTGACGATCATGTGGAAGCCGTAGTCGATCGCGCAGTTGCCGTCGGCCTTCGCATGCCACTTGTCCAAAGTGGACAACAGCGACGTGCCCTTGGCCTGCACGGCGAAGTCGATGATCGTCGTCGTGCCGCCCCAGGCCGCCGCCGTCGTCCCGGTCGAGAACGTGTCGACCGAATGCGTGCCGCCGAACGGCATCTCCATGTGCGTGTGCGCGTCGATGCCACCGGGCAGGACGTACTTGCCGGTGGCGTCGATGGTCTCGTCACCGGTCAGCGTGCCGGGCGCCCCGACGGCGGCGATGGTCTCGCCGTCGACGAGGACGTCCGCGAGGAGCGCCCCCGACGGCGAGACGACCTGACCTCCCTTGATGAGCGTGGTCATCAGGCCTCCGCGAGCGGGCCGTAGGTGTCCGGGCGCCGGTCGCGGTAGAACGCCCACTGGTTGCGGACGTCGTCGAGCAGCGACAGGTCGAGGTCGCGCACCACGACCTCGTCGTCGGTGTCGGACGCGGCGTCGCCGACCAGCTGCCCGCGCGGGTCGACGAAGTACGTCTGGCCGTAGAAGTCGTTGTCGCCCAGCGGTTCCACGCCGACCCGGTTGATCGCGCCGACGAAGTACTCGTTCGCCACCGCGGCCGCCGGCTGCTCCAGCCGCCACAGGTACTGCGACAGGCTGCGGCTGGTCGCCGACGGGTTGAACACGATCTTCGCCCCGGCCAGGCCGAGCGCGCGCCAGCCCTCCGGGAAGTGCCGCTCGTAGCAGATGTAGACGCCGATGCGGCCCACGGCCGTGTCGAACACCGGGTAGCCGAGGTTGCCGGGGCGGAAGTAGAACTTCTCCCAGAACCCCTTCACCTGCGGGATGTGGTTCTTGCGGTACTTGCCGAGGTACGTGCCGTCGGCGTCGATCACCGCGGCGGTGTTGTAGTACACGCCGGGCTGCTCGACCTCGTACATCGGCACGATCAGCACGACGCCGTGGCGCTGCGCCACCTCCCGCATGAGCTGGGTCGTCGGACCGTCGGGGATGGCCTCGGTGTAGGAGTAGTAGTCGGTGTCCTGCACCTGGCAGAAGTACGGCCCGTAGAACAGCTCCTGCAGGCAGACGACCTGGGCGCCCTGCGAGGCGGCGGTGGCGATGTGGTCGACCGCCGCCTTGATCATGGACTCCTTGTCACCCGTCCACCGCTGCTGGATCAATCCGGCTCGGACGACGCTCACTTGCTTCCTCCTTGGTTGCTGACAGGGACAGGGCGGCGAAGACGACGAACGCGCCGACGAAGCCGACCACCCAGTTGTAGTCGTAAAGCGGCTTGAGGAACGGGATGAGCCCGTCCGCCGGGAACGGCCCGCCGTACGCTCCGCCGACCGCGAGCAGGGCTCCGACCAGCGTCGCGGCCAGCGCGCGCCAGTTCCAGCCACCGCTGAACCAATACACCCCATCGGGTGTGTACAGGTCTTTCAGGCGAAGCTTCGTGCGGTTGACGACCCAGTACCCGGCGACGAGCACCCCGGCGACCGCGCCGAGCAGGCCGCCGTAGAAGCCGAGCCACGCGAAGATGTAGATGTTCGGGTCCGAGTAGAGCCGCCACGGCTGGATCAGGATGCCGATGACGCCGGTGATGCCGCCGCCGATCGCGAAGGTGATCTTCTTCGGGAACGCGTTCGAGAAGTCGTAGGACGGGCTGACGACGTTGGCCGCGAGGTTCGCCGAGATCGTCGCGAGCACCAGCGCGACCAGCGCGACGACGACCACGACCGGGCTGGTGAACTTGTCGGCCAGCTGCGCCGGGTCCCAGATGTCCTGGCCGTAGAGCACGTGCCCGCCCGACGTCGTCAGGATGGCCACGATCGCGATGAACGTCATCGTGGTCGGCAGGCCGAGGATCTGGCCGCGGACCTGCTTGCGCTGGCTGCCGCCGAAGCGCGTGAAGTCCGGCATGTTCAGCGACAGCGTCGACCAGAACGCGATCATCGCCATCAGCGACGGCGCGAACACCTTCCAGAAGTCCGGGCCCCAGCCGAGCTTGCCGCCGTCGTCGAGGATCGGGCCGAGCCCGCCCGCCTTGACCAGCACGTACCCGAGCATGATCAGGAAGCCGACCGACACGAGCGGCGCCGTCCAGTTCTCGAACCGGCGGACCGCGTCCATGCCGCGCCAGATGATCAACAGCTGGCCGATCCAGAAGACCACGAAGGACAGCCAGAGCGTCCAGTGCTGCCCGGCGATCACCGGCGCGTCCCGCCACCACGAGCCGAGCAGGCGCCCGAGGATGACGTAGATGGCCTCGCCGCCCACCCAGGTCTGGATGCCGAACCAGCCGCACGCGATGAACGCGCGCAGCAGCGCGGCCAGGTTGGCGCCGCGCAGGCCGTAGAACGCGCGGGCGAACACCGGGAACGGGATGCCGTACTTGGTTCCGGCGTGGCTGTTGAGCAGCATCGGCGCGAGCACGATCAGGTTGCCGATCGTGATGGTGATCAGCGCCTGCACCCAGTTCATGCCGAGCGCGATCAGCGACGCGGCCAGGGCGTAGCTGGGGATGTTGTGCGCCATCCCCATCCAGAGCGCGAAGTAGTTGTAGGTGGTCCAGGTCCGCCTTGCGACGGGGACGGGGGCCAGCTCTTCGTTGAAGAACCGGCTGCCTTCGAGAGACCCGACGTCGGCGGGGTCGAGTTCGACCCGGCCGTCGTCGTGCACGCGCTGGTCTGCGGGTGTCGGCGCCATTGCGGAATCCTGCGCGCCGGGTCGCGGCCGGGGCAACGGCAGACTGTTCACTCTTCCCTGATCAGGAGTGCAGACTGTCGATTGCGCGAACGGCCGCCGAGGTGCATGACCTGCGTCACACATCCGGCGGTCACATCCCGGCAAAGCGGGGGAAACGTCTCCACAGGATCTTCACACTTCGCGCGGACCCTCTCCACCGGCGGTCCCTAGAGTCGTGCCCATGGAACCGGGAGTGCGGCGGGTGCTCGTCGTCGAGGACGACGTCACGATCGCCGCGTCGATCGCGGCCCGGCTGCGGGCCGAGGGGTTCACCGTGGACGTCGCCCACGACGGGCCGGGCGCGGTCGAAGCGGAAGCCGCGGCGGAGCCGGACCTGGTCGTGCTGGACGTCATGCTCCCGGGGTTCGACGGCCTGGAGGTCTGCCGCCGGATCCAGGGGCGGCGCCCGGTGCCGGTGCTCATGCTGACCGCGCGCGCCGACGAGACGGACATGCTGGTCGGGCTGGGCGTCGGCGCCGACGACTACCTCACGAAGCCGTTCTCCATGCGGGTGCTGACCGCCCGGGTGCACGCGCTGCTGCGGCGGGTCGAGCGGTCGGCGTCCGCCACGGGCACGCGGATCGTGCTGGGCGACCTCGAGATCGACGTCGACCAGCGGCGCGTCGCCCGGGCGGGGGTCGCGGCGCAGCTGACGCCGATCGAGTTCGACCTCCTGGTGCACTTCGCACGGCGGCCGCGGGCGGTGCAGCCGCGGGAACGGCTGCTGTCGGAGGTGTGGGACTGGGACGTCCACGGCACGTCCGCGGGCACCCGGGCGGTGGACAGCCACATCAAGGCGCTGCGGCGGAAGCTGGGCGCGGACCTCATCCGGACGGTGCACGGCGTCGGGTACGCGCTGGAGGCGGGATCGTGAAGGCTCTGCTGGTCAGGGTGGTCGAGCTGCTGCCACGGCCGCTGGACGGGATCCGGTCGATCAAGCTGAAGCTGGCGATCCTGATGGTCGCCTCCGGCGGGATCGCGTTCGCGTTCTTCAACTGGCAGATCGGCTGGCTGCCGCCCCGGACGACGATCACGGCGATGGTGCTGGCCCTGATGCTCTCGCAGGTGCTGGCCCACGGGATGACGCGGCCGCTGCGCGAGATGACGGCGGCGGCGCGGGCGATGGCGAAGGGCGACTACACGCGCCGCATCCGCGCGACGACCCACGACGAGGTGGGTTCGCTGGCGGAGGCGTTCAACCAGATGGCCGGCGACCTCGGCGACGCGGACCGGCAGCGCCGCGAGCTGGTGGCGAACGTGTCCCACGAGCTCCGGACGCCGATCACGGCGTTGAACGGGGTGCTGGAGAACCTGGTCGACGGCGTCGAGGACCCGGACCCGGCGACGTTGAAGACGGCGCTGCAGCAGACCGAGCGCCTGGCGACGCTGGTGGACGAGCTGCTCGACCTGTCGCGCCTCGACGCGGGGGCGATCCCGCTGCACAAGACCACCTTTCCGCTCGCTTCGTTGTTGACGGAGGCGGTCTCGGAAGCGGCGTTGGTGCGCGGGGTGACGTTCTCGGTGTCCGTTTCGCCGCCGGACGCTTCCGTGCTGGCGGACCGCGGCCGGCTGTTCCAGGTGGTGGCGAACCTGCTGGAGAACGCGGCCCGCCACGGCCCGGCGGGAGGCACGGTGCAGGTGCTCGCGGAGGTGCGGCCGGGCGAGCTGCGCATCGACGTCTGCGACGAGGGGCCGGGGATCGCACCGGCCGACCGCGTGCGGGTGTTCGAGCGGTTCACGCGGGGGGAGCGCCCGTCCGGCGGCGGGACAGGGCTGGGCCTGGCGATCGCGCGGTGGGCGGTGGAGCTGCACGGCGGGGCGATCGGGGTGGTGGAGCCGTCCGCGGGGGTCGGCAGCCGGATCCGGGTGACGCTGCCGACGGGGTAGTTCCCGGCCTGGTCGCGGGTGCCGTCCGCCGACCCGGTCGTGAGTGAGAAACAGTGTTCTAACGCTGTTTCTCACTCACGACTCCGGATATTCGCAAAAGCGAACACGAAAGCAGGCGAGATGCCGAAGAACAGGGTGGGTGAGCCCGGGCGGACGCGAGTGCCGCGGGGTAAGCGGTCAGCGGGGGTGACTTCCCCGGGATCCGGGCGGGGCGACCGGTTCGTCGCAGCAGGCTCTGCCCGGGCCGTGCTGGAGGCGGCTGGCGGTTCCTCTGAAACCGTGGCGGATGAAGCCCGGGCCGGTGGGGTCGCCGTTGCCGCGCCGCCGGTTTTGCTGCGGCAGGTTCCGCCGCCCAAGTCCGCCGTCGTTCCGCTGCCACCGGCCGTGCTGCCCGCCGCCCTGCTCGCCGGGGTGGCCGCGGCTCTCGTGCTGCCCGTCGACCGCCCCGGTGTCGGGTGGCTGCTCGCCGGGCTGGCCGTCGCCTTCGCCGTCTTCCTCGCCGATCGGCGGTCGCGGGACGACGGCGCCGGGTCGTTCACCTGGGGCAGCGCCGGGTGGGCCTTCCTCGCCCTCGCGCTGCTCGGGATGGGTGCCGTGCGGGCGTCCGGGTGGCTGTTCGCCCTCTGCGTGCTCGGCGCCTTCGTCTGCGGGTCGCTCGCCGTCGTGGGGAAGCGGACGATCAACTCCGTCTGCTACGACATGTTCGCCGTCCCGCTGGAGGCACTGCGCGCCGTTCCGTGGGCGGGTCGCGGCGTCGGGCGCTTCGCCGCCCGGCGCGACGGCGTCGCCCGGCGGATCGGGCTCGCCGTGCTCGCCACCGCGGCGCTCGTCGCCGTCTTCGTGCCGCTGCTCGCCAGTGCCGATGCCGCCTTCGCCGCCGTCGTCGACGCCGTCGTCCCCGATCTGAGCGTCGACGTCCTCGTGCGCTGGTGCTGCGTGTTCGCCGTCGTGGCGCTGCTGGTCGCCGGGGCTTGCTACTTCCTTGCCGCACCACCGCATCGCGCGGATGCGAATCGTCCATATCGGACGAAGTACGGTCTGGAGTGGACGGTCCCGCTCACCGTCCTCGTCCTGCTCTTCAGCGTGTTCGTCGGCGTCCGGCTGGTCGTGCTGTTCGGCGGCACCGGGTACGTCCTGCGCACCAGCGGCCTGACGTCGGCGGAGTACGCGCGCAGCGGCTTCTGGCAGCTGTGCGCGGTCACCGTGCTGACGCTGGCCATCGTCGCCGCGGCGCTGCGCTGGGCGCCGAACGTCACGAAGGCCGACCGCCTCCGCCAGCGTGTCCTGCTGGGTGCACTGAGCGCGTTGAGCCTGGTGCTCGCCGGGTCGGCGTTGAGTCGCATGTGGACGTACCAGGAGGCCTACGGCTTCACCGTCCTGCGGCTGCTGGTCGAGGTCTGCGAGCTGTGGTTCGGCGCGGTGTTCGTGCTGGTACTGGCATCGCTGGTCAAGCTCCGCTCGACGTGGCTGCCCCGCGCGGCGATCGCCACCGCGGCCGCGGCGCTGCTGGTGCTCGCCGTCCTCGACCCGGAACGCCTCATCGCCGACGCCAACCTCGACCGCGCGGCCGCCGGCAAGCCCCTGGACCACCGGTACCTGGCGGGATTCTCCACGGACGTGGTGCCGGTGGTGTCGGCCCGCCTGCCGGAACCGCTCCGGACGTGCGTGCTGCGCCAGATCCTCGCCGACGACACCCCCGACGGCTGGCCCGCCTGGAACTGGAGCCGGTCGAGCGCCCGCGACGTGACGCTCGGCACCTGCTGAACCGCCGACGCGTGCGGTGCGTGATTAGAAGCAATGCGCGGAAGCCACCGGGCCGTCGTGGGGGCGGCCCGGCGGCTTCCGCGCGCCCAACCGGTTTACTACGTTCGGGTGGTAACGCACTGTGTGCTCGCTCGCGGGCTTGGGTGTAGCGGATCTGCGACGGGGCGATGACCGACCTCGACGAATGCTTTACGCCGCCAGTTCGGCGATGACTGCCTCGATGAGCTGCGCGGAGTCCTGGTGGCTCAACGCCAGAGAAGACAAGGTCTCGATGGCTTTCCGGTAGTCGGCCACGTTGGGGTCGTCGTAGAGGTACCCGTTGCTGCGGTAGTGCTCCAGGTAGACGATCGGTGGCAGGTCGGCGTAGTCGAAGATGATGAATGGCCCGTAGTGGCCCGGGTGGTAGCCGATTCCATCCGGCACTATCCGCACCGAAACGTTGCGCAGCTGCATCCGCGAGCACAGGTAGCGGAGCTGCTCGGCCATCACGGCGGGGCCGCCGATGTTCTGGTGCAAGGCGGCTTCGCCGACCAAAAGCCGGCAGGGCAGGGGGTTTCGGCCGATCAGCATCTCGCGACGAGCGAGCCTGACCATCACCACGTTCTCGACGTGGGACCGAGGATGAGCTGTGCCGGCGAAGATGGCCCGGGTGTAGGCGGGTGTCTGCAGCATGCCGGGAACCAGAGCGGGACTCCAGCCGGCCATGCCGGCGGCTGCCTGCTCGTAGCTGACGTAGGTCGTCAGCATCGTGGGGCCGTCCAGGACGGCCTGATGGAGCCAGTTGGGATCGTTGGCGTAGCGGGCGAGGTTGAAGAGCCGCGCGCGTTCGGCGGGGCCGACCCGGAGCGCGCCGAGGATCATCGCCAGCTCTTCGATCTTCGGTACCCGCCTGCCGTTCTCCCAGTTCGAGATGTTCTGGGGAAGCAAGTCGGTCAACCGGCCGAGCTCCCTCACTTTGAGGTTGCGGGCCAGCCTGGCTTTCTTCATGCCGAAGCCCAGGGCGCGGGCCCGGGGCGTGGCGAACGGTGGTGGCATGGGGCACAGCCTGCCCAGGAGCAGGCCGTGCCCGGTCGGGCGATCCGTGTTCGTTGTAGCGGAACGGCGTCAGAACGCGAAGACGTCGTTCGAGTCGCGGTCCGCTTCGCAGTGGTTCGGGTACGTCGCCCGGAACGAGACCGGCTTGCCGTGCCAGGTGCCGACCGCCGTGACGTCCACGGGGGCGTAGATCAGCGTGCACATCTGGTGCCGCGCCGTGATCCGGGAGAAGTCGCCGTTCACGCCGTCGAGCACTTCGCACGCCTTCTCGCGCTTCGGGTGCGTGCCGCCCGTCGGGTCGCACGTCAGCACCACCGAACCGATGCGGTTGGCGGTGTCGTGGCTGGTCAGCTGCAACGTCGACGCCGGCGGGTGCGCGGGCGCGAGACAGCTCAAGCTCATCAGGCAGGCTGCGAGGGGGAGTAGGGCCATATCGGTTCCATCGGCAGTCCGAGGGCGATCACTGTGCTGCACGTCCGGGTGAGTCTTCTTCGCTCGACCGAGTGAGGTCCCAGGCCAGCAAGGCCACGTAGAGCGAGAGCATCGACTCCGGGTCTTCCAGCCGGACGCCGAGGACCTGCTCGATGCGGGCGAGCTGCTGGTAGTACGCGGTCCGCGAGGTGTGCGCCGCCGCGGCCGCCGCCGACTTGTTGCCGCCCTGCTCGCAGTAGTGCCGCAGCGCTTGGACCAGCCGGCTGCCGGAAGCCGCGTCGCGCTGCAGCAACGGCCCCAGCTCCCGCACGGCGAACGCCGTCACGCGCTCGTCGCCCGCCAGCAGGTGCAGCAGGCCGCGCAGGCGGACGTCCGACAGGCGGTGCAGCACGCGCTCGGCGCCGATCCCCAACGCGGCCGCCGCGACCTGGCCGGCCTCCAGGAGCGTCCGGCCCGCTTCGGCGGGCGACGAGACCGTCGTGCCGACCGCGAGCACGCCCGGCGCGCTGCCCCGGGCCTCGTGGACGTCGGTGGCGAGCCGCTGCAGCACGGTGTCGGCGTTCGCTTCCGGCGACAGCGCGATCAGCGCCCGCACCCCCAGCTCGTCCGTCGCCACCAGCGCCGACACCTTCGCGCGGCGCGCCGCCAGGACCGTCGCCTCGGCCAGTTCGCGCAGCACCGGGGGCGTGGAAAGCGAGGGCCGCCCGGTGACGGCCAGCCGCGGCCGGGCCGCCAGCCCGACCAGCTGCCGTCCGGTGAGCGGCACGGCCAGCGCCGAGGCGCGCGCCAGCAGCTCCGCCGTCGGCGCAGGCGACGCGAGCAGCTCGTTCAGCACGGCCCGGTGGGCCTGCCGCTCCAGGCCGTCCGAATCCTTGGCGACCAGCCGGTGCACGGCCAGCGCCGACGCGGCCCGCTCGGCGACCACCCGGTGGCGGTGCGGCGGCTGGTCGGCGCAGACGACGACCAGCCGTCCCCAGTCGTGCCCGCGCGCGCCCACGACGGTCACCAGCCAGCCCGAACCGGGGTGGTAGCCGGTCCGCTCGCCGAGCTGGACCACCCGCGACCGCGCCGGCCAGCCGGTGAGCAGCTCGGCGGGGTCGGTGCCGGCGGCGTCGTAGGCGAGCAGCTCGTGCGACAGCGTCTCGAGCACCACCGGCTGTTCGGTGAGCCGGGCGACTTCGCCCAGGACGACGCCGGGTTCGGCACCCGCGACCGTCAGGGCGGTGAACGTTTCGTGCACGCGCTCGGCGGCGCGCAGCTCGGCGACCTGGGCGTCGACGATCTGGCCGTTGACCGCCTCGGTGACGCTCACGTACCGGGTCTCGCGCGAGAGCGTCACCAGGGGCAGGCCGTGCTTCTCGGCCGCGTCGACCAGCGCGGCCGGCAGCTTGTCGCTCCAGTGCCGGACCAGCTCGATCACCAGGCCCGCGGCGCCGACCCCGGCCAGGTCGGCGACATACCGGGCGAGCGCCGGGCCGTCGTCGGGCAGTGCGACGCCGGTGGTCAGCACCAGCTCGCCGCCGCGCAGCAGGTGCGCGATGTCGGCGACCTCGGCGACGTGCGCCCAGCGCACCGGGGCGTCGAGCCCGGCGACGCCGGCGACGACGTGCGGACGGCCCTGGCGCAGCACCGGCAGCGCGAGCACCTCGGCGACGGTCGGGTACATGGCTCCTCGCGTGTTGCCAATCCGAGCAAAAGCAGGCCGACCCCGAGCGGCACGCAACCGGAGGTACGAAGTCATTCGGCCGTGACTGTGGTCGGATTGGCAACCATCGGCACGGTATCGGCAGGGACAGACTGTACGGCCGGGACGGTGAGTCCGTACACGTTGTCGATGGCGTCGGTGTGGCGCCCGCCCGGAGACTCTGGGTGATGTCCCCGAGCGAAGGAGCGCGCGCCGTGACCGACCGCATCAGCCACTGGATCGACGGCAAGCCGTTCACCGGGACCGCCGAGCGCTCGGGCGAGGTGTTCGACCCCGCGACCGGGCAGGTCCGGGCGCACGTCGACTTCGCCGGTGACGCCGAGGTCGAAGCCGCCGTCGCCGCGGCCAAGGCGGCGCTGCCGGGCTGGCGCGGGACGTCCCTGGCCGGCCGGACGCGGGTGCTGTTCGCCTTCCGCGAGCTTCTGGCCGCGCGCAAGCACGAGCTGGCGAAGATCGTCACGAGCGAGCACGGCAAGGTCGAGTCCGACGCCGCGGGCGAGGTCGCGCGGGCGATCGAGAACGTCGAGTTCGCCTGCGGCGCGGCTCAGCTGCTGAAGGGCGGCTTCAGCGAGAACGCGTCCACCGGTGTCGACGTCTACTCGATCGCGCAGCCGCTCGGCGTGGTCGGGGTGATCTCGCCGTTCAACTTCCCGGCGATGGTGCCGCTGTGGTTCGTCCCGAACGCACTCGCCTGCGGGAACACCGTCGTGCTCAAGCCGAGCGAGAAGGACCCGTCGGCGGCGGTGTTCATCGCGGAGCTGTTCGCCGAGGCCGGGCTGCCCGCGGGCGCGCTGAACGTGCTGCACGGCGACAAGGCGGCGGTGGACGGGCTCCTCACGCATGCCGACGTCAAGGCGATCTCGTTCGTCGGGTCGACGCCGATCGCGCGCTACGTCTACGAAACCGGCACCCGGCACGGCAAGCGCGTGCAGGCACTCGGCGGCGCGAAGAACCACATGGTCGTCCTGCCGGACGCGGACCTCGACCTGGCCGCTGACGCGGCGGTGTCGGCCGGGTTCGGCTCGGCGGGCGAGCGCTGCATGGCGGTGTCGGTGGTCGTCGCGGTCGACCCGGTCGGCGACGCGCTGGTGGCGAAGATCACCGAGCGGATGGCCCGGCTGCGCGTCGGCGACGGCCGCGAGCCGTCGTCCGAGATGGGTCCCCTGGTGACGGCGGCCCACCACGCGCGGGTCGCGTCCTATGTGGACGCCGGGGTGACCGAGGGCGCGTCCTTGGTGGTGGACGGGCGCGGGATCGAGGTTTCCGGTGCCCCGGACGGGTTCTGGCTGGGCCCGACGCTGTTCGACCACGTCCGCCCGGAGATGTCGGTCTACACGGACGAGATCTTCGGCCCGGTGCTGTCGGTGGCGCGCACGGCTTCCTACGACGACGCGCTGGAGCTGATCAACGCCAACCCGTACGGCAACGGCGTGGCGATCTTCACCGGCGACGGGTCGTCGGCGCGGCGGTTCCAGAACGAGGTCGAGGTCGGGATGGTCGGGGTGAACGTGCCGATCCCGGTGCCGGTGGGGTACTACTCCTTCGGCGGCTGGAAGGACTCGCTGTTCGGGGACAGCCACGCTTACGGGCCGGAGGGCTTCCACTTCTTCACGCGGACGAAGGTCGTGACGTCGCGGTGGCCCGACCGGTCGCACGCCGGGGTGAACCTGGGCTTCCCGCGCAACTCCTGAAGCCGGCCGACGCCTTCGCCGCGGTCGGTGCTACGCCGGCAGGACGTTGATCAGCAGCTTCGTGCGCGGAGCGATCAGCACGGTGTTGACCCGGTCCGGCCGGATCCGCTCGCGCAGCTTCCGCTCCAGCGGGTAGGTCCGGCCGCCGGCGCGGAGGCTGAACGTTTCGACGCTCTTGTACCCCTCCGGGCTGCGGTGCAGGCCGATCGGATACTGGTCGGTGAGGCGTTCGCGGTCGAAGTCGTGGGTCCAGCCCGTGACCGCGACCAGCCGGCCGTCGAAGGCGTCGGCGAGCCGCCGCCAGCAGACGAACGCGAACCAGCCGGTGATCGCCAAGAGCGGGACGACGGTGCCCAGCACTTCGCCGGCGGTCGCCGCCACGGTGGCGATACCCACCGTCGCCACGAGCGCGGCGAGCCCCACCACCGCGGCGAACCAGAAGGTGAGGTCGAGCAGCTTGCCGCGCTGCGCGGGGTGGAGCCGGCCGCCGCGGTTGGCCAGCTCCACCTCGGCCTGCTCGATCACTCGCCCTCGCCTTCGGGGTGGTCCTTCTCGTAGGCCTCGGTCGCCTCGTGGTACCGGTCGTACTGCTCGTTCTCCTGGCGGCGGCCCTCGGTCGCCACGCCGACCGTGTCGGCGGTGTTCCAGCGCACCTTCTCGTCCGGGTCGAGGACCTTGTGCTGGTTCAGCACGCTGCGGCCGTCCTCGGAGTACTTGTCGCCGAGGCCTTCGACCTTCTCGCGGCCCGGGACGCGTTCCTTGGCGGCGTCGCTCCACCCCTTCGCCGTGTCCTCGGCGGACTTCGCCTCCTTGCCCGCCTGCTTGAGCTCGTTGGCCTTGCGCTCGATGTTCGCGGCCGTGTCGACGCTCTTGTCCACGAGCTTGTCGACGCCCTTGCCCACCTTCTTCAGCGCGTTCGCCGCGCCTTCGAGGGCCGCCTTCGACTTGCCCGCGCCCTTCGCCAGGCTCTCGAGCTTCTCGACGACCTTCGTGATGCGCGTGCTGATCTTCTCGGCGAGCACGCCGCCCTCGACGACCGAGTCGGCGATGAACGCCGCGATCGTGCCGCCGAAGGTGCACCAGGACGCGGCCAGCGCGGCCAGGGCCTTGATGATCAGCTCGCCGACGAACGACGAGATCATGTCGCGGATCAGCCCGCGCTCGGTGCCGACCAGCGCCGCGCCGACGTTCATGGCCGTCGACGCGTCCCCGGCGTGCGACGCCGCGCCGCGCAGGACGCCGACGTAGCTTTCGGCCGTTCGCTGGTAGGCCTCGGCGGACCCGCAGTCGCTGAAGGACTGCTGGACCTTCTTCGCCTGCTGCTCGTAGCTCTCGGCCGTCTCGGTGAGCTGCTTGGAGATGTTCGTCCAGGTCACGGCCTTGGCGGTGACGGCTTCGGGCTTGCCGGCGAGCTTGTCCAGGCCGTCCTTGAGGAAGCTGATGTGCTCGATCAGCCAGCCGACCCCGGCACTCGCCAGCGTGCCGAGCGGGTCCATCGCCGCGCCGAGCAGGTCGAGGGCGTCGGTGCCGACGTCCATCGCGAGGTTGCCCCAGTCGCCGTTGCGCGCGTCGGTGAGCGTCGACGCGGCGTCGCTGAAGATGCCGGCGCCGCTCGTCTGGGCGTTGACGTTGTCGAGCTCACCCTTCGAGCCGTCACCCATGCCGGTGGTGAAGCCGCCCGGCGACTCGGCCGTCGCGACCAGCGGGTTCTCCTGCGTCTCGGTCATGCCGGGAGCTCCTTGCCGATGCCCTCGATCAGGCACTTCGTCTTCTCTTCGTGGTCGCGGAACGCCGTGTGCGCGGTCTTCACCCGGTCCGCGACGTCGTGGCCGGCCTCGACCGCCGCGCTCAGGAAGCTGTCGGCGGTGTCCACCCAGCCCTGGATCGGCACCGCGAACACCTGCCCGACCAGCCCGAACGCGTCGAAGTCGAGCGCGCCGGCGGTGCCGGCGGCGTCGACCGCCTGCTGCACCCGGTCGGCGATCTCGCGGATCTCGCCCTCGTGCCCGCCGAGGACGTCGAAGTCGACCTTCATCGCTTCGCCCGCCATCACAGCCCCCTGCGCAGGATCGGGCCGCCGAAGTCGTCGTCGTCTTCCGGGCGCGGCGGCCGGGCCGGGCGCGCGGGCGGTGGTGGCGGGGTTTCCCGTTGCGTTTCGGTGAATTCCCAGCGCGGCGGCGCCGTCTCTTCCTCCGGCAGCTCAGGCGCGGGGATCTGTTCCTGAAGGAATTTCATGGCGTCGCTGTCGGCGCCGATCACCGGCGCCATGACCGCGGTCAGCTGCTGGGCGGCGTCGACCTGCGCACGCTTGGCGGTCGCCAGGACGGCCTGGGCGAGCCGGGCGCGCGGCAGCTCGTCCGCGCGCGGGCCGAAGGTGAGTTCCTGCAGCGCACCGCTGGTGTTGACGGTGACCGTGACGGCTCCGTCGGCGCTCGTGGCGGTCGCCGAGACGCGCTCGAGCCGGGCTTTCGCCTCGGCGGCCCGCCGGGCGATATCGGGCATTCCGGCCGAAGCGGGTTCAATTCGGTTCACGGCGACCTCGGAGTCGGGGAAGGGCATGTGGATCAGAGGCAGCAAACCGCTTTTCGGTTCCCCCTTCAAGCCGGAAATCCCTTTCGAGGAAAGCGCATGGCAATTCCTTTGCCCATTCTTTACCTGTCCTGCGGGCCGGACACCCCGGCCTCGGTGGGCGGGGTTGAGCACGACTCGCTCAGGCTTCCGTAAACTCAAGCTGAGCAGCGAGCGAGGTAGGTGAGGAACCGGTGGCCAACGCGGACGAGCGCCGCTTCGACGTGCTGCGGGCGATCGTGGCCGACTACGTCGCCAACCAGGAGCCCGTCGGCTCCAAGGCGATCGTCGAGCGGCACAACCTCGGCGTGTCCAGTGCCACCGTGCGCAACGACATGGCGACCCTCGAAGAAGAGGGCTACATCACCCAGCCGCACACCAGCGCCGGCCGCGTGCCGACCGACAAGGGCTACCGGCTCTTCGTCGACCGGCTCTCCGAGATCAAGCCGCTGAGCGCCGCCGAACGCCGGGCGATCACCACCTTCCTCGACAGCGGCACCGACCTCGACGACGTCCTGCGCCGGTCGGTCCGGCTGCTCGCGCAGCTGACCCGGCAGGTCGCCGTCGTCCAGTACCCGATGCTGACCAACGCCAAGGTGCGCCACCTCGAAGTCGTGCCGCTCACCCCGGCGCGGCTGATGCTGGTGCTGATCGCCGACAACGGGCGCGTCGACCAGCGCACGGTCGACCTCGGCGACGTCGTCACCGAAGAAGACGTCAGCCGGCTCCGCACCGTCCTCAACGCGGCCATGGCCGGACGCCGGCTCAACGAGGCCGCGGCGCGGGTCGCCGAGCTGCCCGACAAGTCACCCGGCGAGCTGCGCGACGCGCTCATCCGCGTCACGACGGTCCTGGTCGAGTCGCTGGCCGAACACCCGGAAGAACGCCTGGTCCTCGGCGGTACGGCCAACCTCACCCGCAACGTCGCCGACTTCCCCGGCTCACTGCGCCAGGTCCTCGAAGCCCTCGAGGAACAGGTCGTCGTGCTCAAGCTGCTGGCCGCCGCGCGCAACCCCGGTGCGATCACGGTGCGCATCGGTGAGGAAAATGAAGACGAGCAGATGCGCAGCACCTCGGTCGTCTCCATCGGGTACGGCCAGGACATGGTGCTCGGCGGCATGGGGGTGGTCGGCCCGACCCGGATGGACTACCCCGGCACGATCGCCGCGGTGCGCGCGGTCGCCAACTACGTGGGGCAGATCCTGCACGGCCGCTGAGCCGGGCAGAGCAGAAGGAGAAGCGAAGACGGTGGCGAGGGACTACTACGGCATCCTCGGGGTGGCCAAGAACGCGAGCGATCAGGAGATCAAGCGCGCGTACCGGAAGCTGGCCAGGGAGCTGCACCCCGACGTCAACCCGTCGGAAGACGCGCAGCACAAGTTCGGCGAGGTGACGACCGCCTACGAGGTGCTGTCCGACCCGCAGAAGCGCAAGATCGTCGACCTCGGCGGCGACCCGATGGACGGCGGCGCGCGCGGCGGGGGCGGCGGCGACCCGTTCGCCGGGTTCGGCGGCCTCGGCGACATCATGGACGCCTTCTTCGGCGCGGCCGGTGGTGGCGGCGGCGGGCGCGGCCGCGGGCCCCGCAGCCGCGTCCAACCCGGCTCCGACGCCCTCATCCGGCTCGGCCTGTCCCTCGAGGAGTGCGCCACCGGGGTCGACAAGGAGATCGCCGTCGACACCGCGATCGTCTGCGACCTCTGCCGCGGCGCCGGCACCAGCGAGGGCACCTCGGTCAAGACCTGCGACACCTGCGGCGGCGCCGGCGAGGTCCAGTCCGTCCAGCGGTCATTCCTCGGCCAGGTCGTCACGGCCCGCCCGTGCCCGGTCTGCCGCGGCTTCGGCGAGGTCATCCCCGACCCCTGCCGCCAGTGCGGCGGCGACGGCCGCATCCGCGCCCGCCGCAACGTCACCGCCAAGATCCCGCCGGGCGTCGGCGACGGCATGCGCATCCGGCTGTCCGGCCAGGGCGAGGTCGGCCCCGGCGGCGGCCCGGCCGGCGACCTCTACGTCGAGATCGACGAGACCCCGCACGAGGTCTTCGTCCGCCAGGGCCACGACCTGCACTGCAACTTCCGCATCCCGATGACCACCGCCGCCCTCGGCGCCACGGTGCCCATCGCGACGCTGGTCGACGGCGACTACGAGCTCGACGTCGAACCCGGCACCCAGCCCAACGCCGAACTCGTCCTCACCGGCAAGGGCATGCCCCGCCTGCGGTCCTCCGGCCGCGTCGACGGCCGCGGCGACCTCCACGTCCACATCGACGTCGTGGTCCCGACGAAGCTCGACGAAGCCCAGCGCGAGCTCCTCGTCGAACTCGCCCAGCAGCGCGGCGAGGAAGTCCCCACCCTGGCGTCCAACGGCACCAAGCACGGCGGGCTGTTCGGCAAGCTCCGCACGAAGAACCACCGCTGACCCGTGCCCGACACCACGCTGCCGGTCTTCCTCGCCGCCTCCGTGCCCGCTTCGGGGCGCGCGACCCTCGACGGCGAGGAAGCCCGGCACGCGGCCACCGTCCGCCGCCTGCGCGCGGGGGAGCGGCTGGTGCTCTCCGACGGCGCGGGCACCATGGCCCGCTGCGTCGTCGAAGCCGTCCAGCCCGGCCGCGACGCCGCGTTGACACTGTCGGTCGAGGAGAGCTGGACCGAGGAACCACCCGCCCTGCGCGTCGTCCTCGCCCAAGCCCTCGCCAAGGGCGACCGCGGCGAACTCGCGGTCGAGCTCGCCACCGAAGCCGGCATCGACGCGATCGTCCCCTGGCGAGCCGCCCGCAGCGTCGCCAAGTGGGAGGACGGCGGCCGCGGCGACAAAGCCCTCGCCCGCTGGCGCGCCACCGCCCGATCCGCCGCCAAGCAAGCCCGGCGCGCCCACGTCCCCGACGTCACCGAACCCGTCACCACCGGCGAGCTGGCCGAGCTCGCGGCCACGATGTCCCTCGCGATCGTGCTCGAATCCGACGTCCCCGACCGCCTCACCGACCTCCGGCTCCCCGACACCGGCGACCTCCTCCTCGTCGTCGGCCCCGAAGGCGGCATCACCGACGACGAACTCCACAAGCTGCGGGAAGCCGGCGCGCGAGCCGTCCGCCTGGGCACCACAGTGCTCCGCACCTCCACCGCCGCGGCCGTCGCCCTCGGCGCGCTCGGCGCCCTCACCACCCGCTGGCGGTGAGAAGATCACCGGAAAAAAGACCCCCGATTTTGCGCCCAGTTATGGCGCGATCACACTCCGACCCGTTACTCTCGTTTACTAACGCGCCACACACCGTTTCGGGCCGGCGCGCCACTGGGAAAGCACAGACCCCGCCGGGCACCTCCCCCCTCGGTCCGGCGGCCGCCGCGGTGGCGGTAGATCGACCCCCAGGGTCTACCGCTCCGCGGCCCCCTTCCTCGCTTCGCTTCGGTCGTGGGCCGCTTTGCGTTCGTTGTGTTCTCTGGGGGTCAAACCCCCAGACCCCCAGCCGGGGGCGAGCCCCCGGACCCCCCGCGGCTGCCGCTCGGTGTCTGTCTGGTGGGGCGGCTTGCTGTCGCTAGGGTGTTGGTCATGAGTGAGGATGAGACTCTCTTCGAGCGGATCGTTGCTGGGGAGATCCCTGCTGACGTCGTGTACCAGGATGACTTGACCTTTGCGTTTCGGGATATTCGGCCTCAGGCGAAGGTTCATGTGCTTGTTGTGCCACGGAAGCGGTATCGGAACCTGGGGGAGCTTGCTGCCGGTGATCCGGGGTTGCTTGCCGCTGTTGCCCTTGCCGCTCGTAAGGTTGCTGAGCTTGAGGGTGTTCTCGAGTCGGGGTACCGGGTTGTCTTCAACAGCGGCTCCGATGCCGGGCAGACCGTCTTCCATGTTCATGCCCATGTTCTCGGGGGTGAGCCTCTGGGGCTCTTCGGGGCTCCTGAGCAGGACTAGGCGAAACCCGTCTGCGTTCCGTCGGTGGGTGCCAGTAGCATCGGTGGGGTCCGTTCTCCCTCACCGAGAAAGCAGGCCTGAGGCCACGTGGCCGGAACCGTACCGGGTGGAGCCGCCCGTCCCGACGTCCCCGGGGACGTCGCCAAGACCGAGGATGCCTCCGCTCAGGCTGCGCAGTCCCGGTTCCCCATTCCCGACGCCGCCGCCCTCAGCCTGCTCGGCTCCCGCGACGAGAACCTGCGTGTCGCCGAGGAGCTTCTCGCCGCGGACGTGCACGTGCGCGGCAACGAAGTCACCCTGACCGGCACCCCCGCCGACGTCGCGTTCGCCGAACGCGTCTTCGCCGAGCTCGTCCAGCTCGCGACCGGCGGCCAGCAGGTCGGGCCCGACACCGTCCGCCGCACCGTCGGCATGCTCTCCACCGGGGACGCCTCGCCCGCCGAGGTGCTCAGCCTCAACATCGTCTCCCGCCGCGGCAAGACCATCCGGCCCAAGACGCTCAACCAGAAGCGCTACGTCGACGCCATCGACAAGCACACCGTCGTCTTCGGCATCGGCCCCGCCGGCACCGGCAAGACCTACCTCGCCATGGCGAAAGCCGTCCAGGCCCTCCAGGCCAAGCAGGTCACCCGCATCGTGCTGACCCGCCCCGCCGTCGAAGCCGGCGAGCGCCTCGGCTACCTCCCCGGCACGCTCAACGAGAAGATCGACCCGTACCTGCGGCCCCTCTACGACGCGCTGCACGACATGGTCGAGCCCGAGTCCATCCCGCGGCTCATGCAGGCAGGCACCATCGAGATCGCGCCCCTCGCATACATGCGCGGCCGTGCGCAGCCTGTCGGCACGCCGGTGCTGACACCGGACGGCTTCCGGCCGATCGGCGACCTCCAGGTCGGCGACCTGGTCGTCGGGTCGAACGGCGAGCCGACGCCCGTCCTCGGCGTGTACCCGCAGGGCGAGAAGGACATCTACCGCGTCACCGCGAGCGACGGGTCTTCGACACTGTGCTGCGGCGAACACCTCTGGACGGTCCGGACGGCTTCCGACAAGCGCCGCAACAAGCCGTGGCGCGTCCTCGAGACCAAGGAAATGATCGGCAAGCTCCGGGCCGCCCACGCGCGCCGCTACGAGCTGCCGATGCTGACCGCCCCCGTGTGCCACCCCGAGCGTGAGGTCCCGATGGATCCCTACGCTCTGGGGCTCCTGCTCGGCGACGGCTGCCTGACCGGCTCCACGACCCCCGCTTTCGCGACCGATGATCCGGAACTGGCCGTCGCCCTCGAAATGGCGCTGCCCGGTGTGTCCGTGCGGCACAAGGGCGGGGTCGACTACGCCTTGAACCGCGTCCGCGAACCGGGTGACGTCATCACCCTGGAGAACCCGGTCACCGGTGTGCTGCGCGCGCTGGACCTGATCGGGACCCGTTCGCACACCAAGTTCGTGCCGGAGGTCTACCTCCAGAACTCCGCGGACGTCCGGCTCGCGGTCCTGCAGGGACTCCTCGACTCGGACGGCGGGCCGGTCACGCAGGTCGCCCGCACCTGCCGCATTCAGTACGTCACGACGTCGCCGCGGCTGAAGGACGACGTCATCCGCCTGGTGCAGTCGCTCGGCGGGGTCGCCTACACCCGGCGTCGCCTCGCGCTCGGCCGCAAGCCGGGCCGGGCCAACGGGCGCGACGTCGGCTATCGGCACGACGCGCACGTCGTCGAAATCCGGCTTCCCGCGGACATCGAGCCGTTCCGCCTGACCCGCAAGCGGCTGAAGTACCAGGAGACAGGCGGCGGACGTCCGATGCGGTTCATCGACCGCATTGAGCCGGCAGGCCGGGCTGAAGCGGTGTGCATCCAGGTCGCGGCGGAGGACTCGCTGTACGTCACCGAGGACCACCTGCTCACGCACAACACCCTCAACGACGCCTTCATCATCCTCGACGAGGCCCAGAACACCACGCCCGAGCAGATGAAGATGTTCCTCACCCGCCTCGGCTTCGGCTCCAAGATCGTCGTCACCGGTGACATCACCCAGGTCGACCTGCCCAGCGGGCAGCGCAGCGGCCTGCGCGTCGTGCGCGACATCCTCCACGGCGTCGAGGACCTCCACTTCGCCGAGCTGACCAGCCAGGACGTCGTCCGGCACCGGCTCGTCGCGAACATCGTCGACGCCTACGAGAAGTGGCAGGCCGTGCAGGACGCGCAGGACCAGCAGGGCAACGGCTGGAAGGGCAACCGGCGGTGAGCATCGAGATCGCCAACGAGTCCGGCGTCGACGTCGACGAGACGTCCATCGTCTCCGCGGCCCGCTACGCCCTCGACAAGATGGAGGTCAGCCCGCTCGCCGAGCTGTCCATCCTGCTCGTCACCCTCGACGTCATGGAAGACCTGCACGAACGCTGGATGGACCTGCCCGGCCCCACCGACGTCATGGCCTTCCCGATGGACGAGCTCGACTCCTCGCGCCGCCCCGACGCGCCCGACGCGTCGCCGGCGCTGCTCGGGGACATCGTGCTCTGCCCGGCGTTCGCCAAGGACCAGGCCAAGACCGCGGGCCACGAGCTGATCGACGAGCTGCACCTGCTCACCGTGCACGGCTGCCTGCACCTGCTCGGCTACGACCACGCCGAACCCGCCGAAGAACGCGAGATGTTCGCCCTCCAGAAGCGGATCCTCGGCGAGTACCAGGACGCCGTCGCCGCCCTGCAGAAGCGCGACGCCCAGCGCAACACCGACGACCGCGTCCTCGGCATCGCCGGGCTCGACGCGGCCACCACCCCGGCCGCCGAACCACCCGCCGGGGAAGCACCCTAGGCGTCAGGCATGGTCCAGCTCCTCTTCGCGATCGCGCTCGTGCTCCTCGCGGGCGTGTTCGCGGCGGCCGACGCCGCCATCAGCACCGTGTCGCAGGCCCGGGCCGACGGCCTCGCCCGGCTCGGGCTGCCCGGGGCCCGGCACCTCGCCGCGGTCGTCGCCGAACGCCGCCGCCACATCAACCTGCTGCTCCTGCTCCGCCTCGGCTGCGAGCTCACGGCCACCGTGCTCGTCACGGTGTTCGTCGGCACCCGCCTGGCGCCCCTGGGCCTGGCCGTGCTGGTCACCGCCGTCGTCATGGTCGTGGTCAGCTACGTCCTCATCGGCGTCGGCCCCCGCACCCTCGGCCGCCAGCACCCCTACCGCATCGGCCGCTACGTCGCCGGGCCCGTCCGCGTCCTCGGCTCGGTCCTCGGCCCGCTGTCGCGGCTGCTCATCCTCATCGGCAACGCCATCACCCCCGGTCAGGGCTTCCGCGAAGGCCCGTTCACCTCCGAGGTCGAGCTGCGCGAGGCCGTCGACCTCGCCCAGGAACGCGGCGTCGTCGAGGACTCCGAGCGCGAGATGATCCACTCGGTGTTCGAGCTCGGCGACACCGTCGCCCGCGAGGTCATGGTGCCGCGCACCGAGATCGTCTGGATCGAGCGCACCAAGACCGTCCGCCAGGCCCTCGCCCTGGCGCTGCGCACCGGCTTCACCCGGCTGCCGGTGATCGACGAGTCCGTCGACGACATCGTCGGCGTCGTCAACATCAAGGATCTGATGTCGGCGTACATGGACCCGGACGGGTCGAGCACGGTCGTCGACACGCTGATGAACGAAGCCTCCTTCGTCCCCGACTCGAAACGGCTCGACGAGCTCCTCAAGGAGATGCAGCGCTCGCACCACCACATGGCGATCGCCGTCGACGAGTACGGCGGCACCGCGGGCCTGCTCACCATCGAGGACGTCCTCGAGGAGATCGTCGGCGAGATCACCGACGAGTCCGACGCCGACGAGCGCCCCGAGGTCGAGGAGCTCAGCGACGGTGCCGTCCGCGTCTCGTCCCGGATGAGCGTCGACGACCTGGGCGAGCTGTTCGGCATCGACCTCGAAGACCACGACGTGGAGACCGTGGGCGGGCTGCTCGCGGAACGACTGGGTAGGGTCCCGCTACCGGGGGCCGAAGCCGAGGTCGCCGGCCTTCGGCTGTTCGCCGAAGGGGGCAAGGACCGGCGTGGCCGCATGCGGATCACGTCGGTGGTCGTGCACCCGGCCGACGCCGACGCGGTGACCGACCCGGCCGACCGCACCACCCGGCGCCGCACGCGCCTGCCCCACCCCGACGAACGCGACAGGAGCGTCGAACATGCCTGACCTCGAGGCGGACGACCAGAAGCTGGTCACCCTCGCGCGGTCCTCGCGCGCCCGCATCCAGGCCCCCGAAGGCGCCGCGGTCCGCGACACCGACGGCCGCACCTACGCCGCCGGCACCGTCGACCAGCCGTCGTTCAAGCTCACCGCGCTGCAGGCCGCGGTCGCCGCGGCCCTGTCCAGCGGCGCCGAAGGCATCGAAGCCGCCGCCGTCGTCAGCGAAGAAGGACTGCTCAAGGGCGCGTCCGTGCACGCCGTGCGCGACCTCGCGAAGTACGCGCCGATCATCCTCGCCGCCCCGGACGGCACGGTTCTCGAGGTGCTGGAGCGATGACGGAACACCGGTCCGGCTTCGCCTGCTTCGTCGGGCGTCCCAACGCGGGCAAGTCGACGCTGACCAACGCCCTCGTCGGCACCAAGGTCGCGATCACCTCAAGCAAGCCGCAGACCACGCGGCACGCGATCCGCGGGATCGTCTCCCGCGAGGACGCGCAGCTCGTCCTCATCGACACCCCCGGCCTGCACCGCCCCCGCACCCTGCTCGGCGAGCGGCTCAACGACATCGTGCACACGACGTGGTCCGAAGTGGACGTCGTCGGCTTCTGCGTGCCGGCCAACGAAAAGATCGGGCCCGGCGACAAGTTCATCGCCGGCGAGCTGCAGAAGATCGCCAAGCGCACTCCGGTGATCGGCATCGTCACGAAGACCGACCTCGTCCAGCCACAGCAGGTCGCCGAACAGCTCCTTGCGCTGCAGGACGTCATGGAGTTCGCCGAGCTGATCCCGGTGTCCGCGGTGGACGGTTTCCAGGTCGGCGCGCTCGCGGACCTGCTCGTCGGCAAGCTCCCCGAAGGCCCGCAGCTCTACCCCGGCGGCGAGCTGACCGACGAACCCGAGCAGACGCTGGTCGGCGAGCTGATCCGCGAGGCGGCGCTGGAAGGCGTCCGCGACGAGCTGCCGCACTCGATCGCCGTCACCGTCGAGGAGATGCTGCCGCGCGAAGGCCGTGACGACCTCATCGACGTGCACGCGTTCCTGTACGTGGAGCGGCCCAGCCAGAAGGGCATCATCCTCGGGCACAAGGGCGAGCGGCTGCGCGAGGTCGGCGCCACCGCCCGCAAGAACATCGAGGCGCTGCTCGGCTCCAAGGTCTACCTCGACCTGCACGTCAAGGTGGCCAAGGAGTGGCAGCGCGACCCCCGTCAGCTGCGCCGGCTCGGGTTCTGAGGTGACCGAAAAGCCGCGGCCGCCCGCCGACTACAACCCCGGGCCCCCGCCCGCGACCTACCTGGTCTGGGGGATCGTCAGCGCCGTCCTGTGCTGCCTCCCCTTCGGCGCCCTCTCGATCTACCAGGCCGCCAAGGTGGAAAAGCTCTGGGCCCAGGGCGATCCGGACGCCGCCCGCGCGGCGTCCGGCGACGCCCGGCGGTGGGCGATCGTCGCCGCGGTCGCCGGCGCCGTCCTCTGGGTCGCGGCGATCGTGACGGTCGTCCTGCTCTTCGGAACGCTCACCGACGACGCCGCGTCCCACTGACGACGTCGGCAGCAGGAGGCGAATCGCGGTGACCCAGCAGTACCCCCACTACGGATGGCAGCCGAACTACGGACCGCCGCCGGACAGCAACCTGGTCTGGGGGATCCTGACGACCGTGCTGTGCTGCCTGCCGTTGGGTATCGTCTCCATCGTGAAGGCGAGCCAGGTCAACACCCTGTGGTTCCAGGGCTTTCACGCCGAAGCGCACCGCGCTGCCGACGAAGCCCGCAAGTGGGCCATGTGGTCGGCGATCTCCGCGGGCGTCCTGATCGCGCTCTACCTGGCGTTCATCCTGGTCATGCTCGCCCTCGTCGGCGTCTCGTTCCGGTCGCTGGTGCCATGACGACCGGCTACCCGGGACACCCGGCCCGCGGCGCCAAGGCCACGCTGCGCGCGCTCGGCGCCCCGATGGCCGTCGTGGGCGGGCTGGGCGTGTGCTGCGCGGCCGTCCTGATCGGCGACCCCACCACCCCCGGCGGCTGGCTGCCGGTCTGCCCGACCAAGCTGCTGTTCGGCATCGACTGCCCGGGCTGCGGCGGCATGCGGATGGCGTACAGCCTGATGCACGGCGACCTGCCCGCGGCCCTGCACTACAACGCCGTGTCGCTCGTCGTCGTCCTCCTGTTCGTGTGGAGCACGATCGCCTGGACGGTCGGGCGGCTGCGCGGCCGGTTCGTCGGCAGCTGGCTGCACTGGCGCTGGACCCCGCTGACGTTCGGCGTCGTGTTCGTCGTCTGGTTCGTCATTCGCAACCTTCCGTTCGCCCCGTTCACCGGCTTGAAAGTCTGATTTCGACAGACGGGAACCGGTTCGCCACGCACCGCGTCGGAAGCTCGTCCGGTTCACCCGGACAGTGGATGCCTGGCGGTGCCGCCGCAGGTGAACCGAGTACGCTCCCGCGGACCAATGCCGTACATTCGGCGCGGTTCCGCACGGAGCGTGCGGTGGAGTGTCCAGCGAGGGGGAGAACCACATGACCGATCCCTACGGTCAGCAGTCCTTCGGGCAGCAGCCCGGCGGCCAGCAACCGTTCGGACAACCGCAGCCCGGTCAGGCGCCGCCGCCGTACGGGCAGCCCTACGGGCAGCCGGCGCCGTTCGGCCAGCCGGGAACGCCCTTCGGCGCACCGCAGAACTATGCGAACTGGGGCCAGCGGGCCGGCGCGCTGATCATCGACCAGGCGCCGATCATCGTCGTCTACCTCCTCGCGTTCATCCTGACCATCGCCGGCGCGCGCGGCATCGGCCTTCTCCTGTACGCGCTCGGCGGCCTCGGCGGCATCGGCTGGGCCGTCTACAACCGGTGGATCCAGCAGGGGAACACCGGGCAGTCGCTGGGCAAGCGCGTCCTCGGGATCAAGCTGATCTCCGAGCAGACCGGGCAGCCGGTCGGCGCCGGAACCGCGTTCCTGCGCGACATCTGCCACATCGTCGACGGCCTGCCGTGCTACGTCGGCTACCTGTGGCCGCTGTGGGACGACAAGAGCCAGACCTTCGCGGACAAGATCGTCAACTCCGTGGTGGTGCCGGCCGACGCCGCGCCCGGCCAGGTCCCGTTCGGCCCGCCCGGCGCGCAGCCGTTCGCCGGCGGCTACCCGCCGCCCGGGCAGCCGCAGTCCGGGGGATTCCCGCAGCAGCCCCAGTCCGGCGGCTTCGGCCAGCCCGCGCCGGGCGGCTTCCCGCAGCAGCCGTCCTCCGGCGGGTTCCCGCAGCAGCCGGCGTCCGGCGGCTTCGGGCAGCCCCCGCAGCCGGGTGGCTTCGGGCAGCAGCCGGGCCGGCCGCTCGCCCCGCCGCCGGGTGGTTCCGCCTTCGACGAAGTCGAGCGCACCCAGATGCTCCGCCCGGACTCCGCCGCAGGCGGGTCCGCGTTCGACGAACAGGCCGAACGGACGCAGATGCTGCGTCCCGAAGGCCAGGGCCACGGCCAGGGCGACGCCGGGGAAACCCAGAAGCTCCAGCCCGGCCAGTTCGGCCAGCCGCCGAACGACCAGCCGCCGCACCACTGAGGCACGCTTTTTCCCGCACACCGCCGGGTGACCCGGCGGACGTTCACGAGTAGTTGGGGTACACGCTCATGACCAATCCCTACGGCCAGCAGCAGCCGCCTTACGGCCAGCCGCAGTCCGGCGGTTTCCCGCAGCAGCCGCAGCCCGGCTACGGCCCGCCGTCGGGCGGCATGCCCGCCTACGGCCAGCCCGCGCCGTACGGCCAGCCCCCGACCGGCGGCTTCGGCGCCCCCGGCTACGGCATGCCCGGTGGCGGCGACATCAACGCCATCAAGGACTACAAGGGCTGGGCCATCGGCTGCATCTTCCTCATGTGGATCCTCGCGATCTTCGCGATCATGAAGTCCAACGAGGTCCAGACGTACAAGATGCAGGGCAATTACGCGATGGCGGAGCAGGCCTCCAACACCACGCGCACGCTCTGCCTGATCGCCACCATCATCGGGGCGCTCGGCTGGATCTTCGCGATCATCATGATCATCATCTCGATCGCCGCGGCCGCGTCCATCCCCACGTACTGCACCAGTTACTCCTGCTGAAACCGGGTCGGTCCACCCCGGCATCGCCCGACAGTGGGACGATGTCGGGGTGGTGAACCTCTACCGCGACACCGGGGTGGTGTTGCGCACGCACAAGCTGGGTGAGGCCGACCGGATCGTCACCCTGCTCACGCGCCGGCACGGCAAGGTCCGCGCCGTCGCGAAGGGCGTGCGGCGGACGTCTTCGCGGTTCGGGGCCCGGCTGGAGCCGTTCGGCCACGTCGACGTGCAGTTCTACACCGGCCGCACGCTCGACGTGATCACCCAGGTCGAGACCGTCGACGCGTTCCAGCTGCCGCTGGTCGCCGACTACCAGCGCTACACCGCGGCCAGCGCGATCGCCGAAACCGCGGACCGGCTCTCGGCCGAAGAGGGCGAACCGGTGCTCAAGCTCTACCTCCTCGTCTGCGGCGCGCTGCGGTCCCTCGCCGCCGGGGAGCGGGACGCGTCCCTCGTGCTCGACGCGTTCTTCCTCCGCGCGATGTCCTACGCCGGCTGGGCGCCCGCGCTCACCGAGTGCGCCCGCTGCGGCCTGCCGGGCCCGCACGTCGCGTTCAGCGTCCCCGCCGGCGGCTCGATGTGCCAGGACTGCCGCGTCCCGGGCTCGGTGCACCCGGCGCCCGAGGTCCTGGACCTGCTCACCGCCCTGCTGCACGGCGAATGGACGATGGCCGAGTCGACCCTGCCCGGCACCCGCCGCGACGCGAGCGGCCTGGTCGCGGCCCACCTCCAGTGGCATCTGGAGCGTCAGCTCCGGTCCCTCCCCCTGGTCGAGCGACGTGCCCGGGAGAGTGTGGTGCCCGGGCAGTAGGGTCGGGCCTGATCGGTTTCACCCATCCAGGGAGGCTCGCAGTGCTGCGCAGGGGACGCGAGAGCAAGGCGTCGCGATACGAGCTGCGGGCCCCGGATCCGCACCCGTCCGGCGCGAAGCCGCCGGAGATCCCGCGCGAGCTGGTGCCGAAGCACGTCGCGCTGGTCATGGACGGCAACGGCCGCTGGGCCAACCAGCGCGGCCTGCCGCGGATCGAAGGCCACAAGCGCGGCGAAGCGGTCATGATCGACGTCGCGAGCGGGGCCGTCGAGCTCGGCGTCAAGTGGCTTTCGGTGTACGCGTTCTCGACGGAGAACTGGAAGCGCAGCCCCGAAGAGGTGCGGTTCCTGATGGGCTTCAACCGCGACACGATCCGCCGCCAGGTCGACTACCTCGGCTCGATCGGCGTCCGCATCCGCTGGGCCGGGCGGCGGCCGAAGCTGTGGGCGTCGGTGATCAAGGAGCTGCAGGCGGCCGAGGAGAAGACCAAGCACAACACGGCGCTGAACATGACGATGTGCGTCAACTACGGCGGCCGCGCCGAGCTGGGCGACGCGATGCAGCGGATCGCGCGCGACGTCGCGGACGGTCGGCTGGACCCCGCGAAGGTCACCGAGAAGACCATCGGCAAGTACCTGTACCAGCCGGACATGCCGGACGTGGACCTGTTCCTGCGGCCCTCGGGCGAGCAGCGGACGTCGAACTTCCTGCTGTGGCAGTCGGCCTACGCGGAGATGGTCTACCAGGACACGCTGTTCCCGGACTTCGACCGGACGCACCTGTGGCGCGCGTGCCTCGAGTTCGCGAAGCGGGATCGCCGCTTCGGAGGCGCTGTCGACCAGGCTTCCTCATGAGCGCGACCGAAGCGGCGGAGACCGCGGAACTGCTTACGCAGGCGAAGGACTCCCTCGAGCGCTACCTCGAGGTGCACGTCGACGACGACGGCGCGCTGACGTTCGCCCACGGCGACGTCCCGTGCGTGATCCAGGCGACCCGGCTCGGCGAGGGCCTCACCGTGCTGACGCTGACCTGCGTGGTCGGCTGGGACCTCGTGGACGGGCCGGAGCTGCCGATCGCCGTCGCCGAGCGGGCGGGGCAGGGGTTGTTCGGGACCCTCGGCGTCGGGCATTCCGACAACGGCGTGGACGTGACGCTGCGGTACGCGTTCCCGGCGGCCGGGCTGGACGCCGCCGCGCTCGGGACGTTGCTGATGCTGGTGGTGTCGACGGCGTCGCAGCTGCGGACGGATTTGCCGGGAATCGTGCCTGACGAGTAACCCACTCGGGGTGTTGTACTTGCCGCGAACGGCGAATTTCGGCCGGAAAGCGGCACTTTTCGACCGTTCGCGGCTGTGCGCTGCTCTCGCTGTCGGACCGGGCTGGCATCATCTGCGCCATGGACACCCTTCCCGCAACCGCGACTGAACCGCGGCGGCGGTCTCGCCGGTTCCGGATCAGCTCGGTCGAGGTGCTGTGCGCGATCCTGCTGGTCGCGATCCTCGGCCAGGGTCGGTTGCAGCAGCTGTTCGACGTGCCCGCGTTGCGTACCGGCTCGACGGTGTTCGTGGCCGTGTGTGTGCAGGCGTTGCCGTTCCTGGTACTGGGGGTGCTGATCAGCGGGGCCATCGCCGCGTTCGTGCCCGCTCGGGTGCTGGAGAGGGTGCTGCCCCGTCGTGCGGGCGCAGCGGTCGGTGTCGCGGGTCTGGCCGGGGTCGCGCTGCCGGGGTGTGAGTGCGCTTCGGTACCGGTGGCGCGCCGGCTGATGGGGCAAGGTGTGGCGCCGGCGGCGGCGTTGACGTTCCTGTTGGCGGCGCCGGCGGTGAATCCGGTGGTGCTGGTGGCGACGGCGGTGGCGTTTCCGGGCAAGCCGGAGTTGGTGTTGGCGCGGTTCGCTGGTTCGTTGGCGACGGCGATGGTGATGGGCTGGTTGTGGGCCCGCTGGGGCAAGCTGGAGTGGATCACCGAACGCGCGTTGCGCCGATTGCCGGACGTGGCGGACGGGCAGCGGTGGCGGGTGTTCGCCGAGACGGCCCGCACGGACCTGGTCGAGGCGGGCGGCTTCCTGGTGCTGGGCGCGCTGATTTCGTCGGCGTTGAACGTGCTGGTGCCGGCGAAGTGGTTCGGCGTGCTGGGCGACCAGCTCGTCTTGGGCGTGCTCGTGATGGCGGTGCTCGCGGTCGTGCTGGCGCTGTGCAGTGAGGCGGACGCGTTCGTGGCGGCGTCGCTGACGGCGTTGCCGTTGTTGCCGAAGCTGGTGTTCCTGGTCGTCGGCCCGGCGGTCGACGTCAAGCTGTTCGCGCTCCAGGCAGGCACGTTCGGCCGGTCGTTCGCGGTGCGGTTCGCCCCGGTGACGTTGGTGGTGGCGACGGCGTGCGCCGTGGTGACCGGTCTGGTGGTGGGGTTGGCGTGAAGCGCGAGACGCAGAACATCCTGTTGCTGTTGCTCGGCGGCGCCCTGATCAAGATCGCGGTGAACGGCGACTATCTGCGCTACGTGAAGCCGGCGCAGCAGCCGTGGATCATCACCGGCGGCGGCGTCATGGTGGTGCTCGGGGCCGTCGCCATCGTGCGTGATCTCCTCGCCGCGCGGGCGAAAGCCGCCGAGCCGGACCACGATCACGACGGTCACGCGCATTCGGCGCGGCCCGCTTGGCTGCTGCTCGTCCCGGTGCTGGCCGTCTTCCTCGTCGCACCACCGGCCCTGGGCGCGGACTCGGTGATCCGGACCGAAGCGCGGGTCCCGGCGAGCGCGGCCGCCGCCAACGCCGCGTCCTTCCCGCCGCTGCCGACCGGGAACGTGGTGCCACTGACGGTCAACGAGTTCGTCAGCCGCGCGGGCTGGGACGCGGCGGGCACCCTCGACCACCGCACGGTTTCGCTGACCGGTTTCGTCGTGCACACCGGCGGCCGGACGCTGCTGGCGCGCCTGGTGATCAGCTGCTGCGCGGCGGACGCGTTCCCGGTGACCGTCCACCTCCGCGGCGATGAGGCCGACCAGCTCGCGAGCGACGCCTGGATCCAGGTGACCGGTCAGGTCGTCCCGGGCACGGCCACGAAGGACACCGGCTGCACGCCCGACTTCACCCTGGCCTCGATCGCGCCGGTCCCGGCCCCGAAAGATCCGTACGAGTACTAGGGCCTGTATCGAAGTCATCTCGAGCTGGTTGAGCTGGAGTTGGCGCTGTCGGGCGTGTCGATGGCCGAAATAGGTGAGGTCTCCGGTAGGTGGTTCGTCGACCAAGAAGAACCTGAACACCACCGGAGACCTCGTGGACACCCTAGCGGGGACGGGGCGGTTCGACCTGACCGACGAGCAGTGGGCAACGCTGAAGCCGTTGCTGCCCGCGCCGTCACGGCCGGGTCGGCCGTCGTTGTGGAGCAGACGGCAGCTGATCGACGGGATCCGGTGGCGGGTCCGCACCGGCGCACCATGGCGGGACATGCCGGTCGGATATGGATCCTGGGCGGCTGTTTATGGGTTGTTCCGGCGCTGGCAACGGGCTGGTGTCTGGCAGCGGATTCTGACCGCGTTGCAGGCTCTGGCCGAAGTCGAGGGGCGGATCACCTGGGACGTGAGCGTGGATTCCACGATCGCGCGGGCGCATCAGCATGCTGCGGGTGCGCGGAAAAGGGGGACCTGCAGGCCGAACCGCCGGGCGGGATCACCACCGAACCGGATGATCACGCGTTGGGCCGGTCCCGTGGTGGGTGGACCACGAAGGTGCATCTGGGGTGTGAGCAGGGACAGAAGCCGTTGTCGATCGTGCTGACCGCCGGGCAGCGTGGCGACAGCCCGCAGTTCGTTCCGGTCCTGGCCGGGATCCGGGTGCCCCGACCGGGCGGTGGCCGGCCGCGGACCCGTCCGGATCGGGTCCTGGCGGACAAGGCTTACACCTCGAAGGCCAACCGGGCGCACCTGCGCGGTCGTGGGATCAAGGCGACCATCCCGAGCAAGACCGACCAGGACGCGCATCGTAAGGCCAAGGGGTCGAAGGGCGGTCGGCCACCGGCCTTCGACCCCGAAATCTACAAGCAGCGTCATGCGGTGGAGTGCGGTATCAACCGGCTTAAACGCCACCGTGGGGTGGCTACCCGCTACGACAAGCTTGCCGTTCGCTACGAAGCCACCGTCCAGATCGCAGCGATCAACGAATGGCTATGACCGACTTCGATACAGGCCCTAGTGCTCGGCGCAGGTCCCGGTGATCTCGACCGTGTGCGAGATCTCCGAAAAGCCGTGCTCGGCGGCGATCTTCTCGGCCCAGCGCTCGACCGCCGGGCCCTCGACCTCCACCGTGCGGCCGCACAGGCGGCAGACGAGGTGATGGTGGTGGTGCGCCGAGCAGCGGCGGTAGATCGCCTCGCCCGAGTCCGTGCGCAGCACGTCGATCTCGCCGGCCTCCGACAGGGACTGCAGCGTGCGGTACACCGTCGTCAGGCCGATGCCGTCGCCGCGTTTGCGCAGCTCGTCGTGCAGTTCCTGGGCCGAACGGAAGTCGTCGACGGTGTTCAGCAGCTCGACGACCGCGGCCCGCTGGCGGGTCGATCGGCGCCCCGGCACCGGGGCCTGGCTGTGCGGTGCGACGGCGTTCATCACTTTCCTTCCTGCACGTGGGCGACGGCGTCGACGACGATGTGCGCCAGGTGGTCGTCGGCGAGCCGGTAGACGACCTCGCGCCCGCGCCGCTCGCCCTCGACCACGCCGGCGGTCTTCAGCACCCGCAGGTGCTGGCTGATCAGCGGCTGCGCGACGTCGAGGGCGTCCACCAGCTCGTGGACGCACCGGTCGGCGGCGCGCAGCTGCAGCACGATCGCGATCCGGACCGGCGCCGCCAGCGCCCGCAGCAGGTCGCCCGCGTCGGTCAGGACCGCCGCGGGCGGGTGTGCCGGTGCCGCGGCCGCCGCCGGAGCGCAGTCCGCGAGGCCCGGCTGGGCGCCACTCCCGGTGACCGTCGCCATTCCGCCTCACCCTCGTCGCCGCGACATGAATTCCGTAGTCATTGCCGATAACGGCACCACCCATCCTAGTGTTCCCGCGCGTAGCACCCACTCCGCGACCGCGCTCTGCGGATTACGGCCGGTCGTACTGCTCCATTCGGGTGAGTTCGTGGGGAATTGCCTCTTCGGCTTCGCAAGTCGTGGCCGACGGGGCAAGGTGGTCGCGGAGCGTTTCGTCGCTTCTCGTACGCTGGCGGCCCGCCCGAGCAGAGCAGTGGGGAGACATGGCCCGTTTCGTGACGAAAGCAGCCGCACTGGCGGCCGTCCTCTTCCCGCTGGTCGGCGCCGGGGTGGCCGGGGCGCAGAGCCAGGCCGTCGACGAGAAGACCGGGCCGGTTTCGTTCGCGAACATCGCGTCCGTCCGGATCGGCGGCGAAGGCCAGCACGGCGGCGCCCTGATCACCGAGACCCAGCGCTCCCCGCTGCTGCCCGGCCAGTCGAAGCTCGGCACGGACCGCGTCACGGTCCCCAAGGACGACGGCGAGCGCGCCACCTTCGGCGGGCACTACCAGATCGACCTCGGCCGCTACAGCTCCTCACAGGACCCCTATCCGGCCGGCATCGCGAGCCGGGACCACAACGTCGTGGCTGCGCTGCAGGCGACCACCGTGCCCACCGCCGTCGCCGAGACCAACTACGCGCTGCGCGACAACTGGCAGGGCGGCGCGAAGCCGGTCGACAACACCGTGCTCGTGCTCGAAGGCGCGAAGACGGCGGTGGACTGCACCGGGCCGGCGAAGCTCACCGGCACCTCGTCGGTGAGCCGGCTGTGGGTGCGCCAGGCCGGCGGGCTCGGCATCGTCCCGATGCCCGGCGGCACCGCGGGCCTCGAGCTGAAGAACCTGCGGCTCGGCCCGCCCGGCGACATCACGAACGCGAGCAAGGACACCACGGTCTCCGACCTCCGGCTGACCCGCGTCGGCACGTTCGACCAGCTGATCCGCCAGGACGGCTGGCGCGGTGGCGACTTCACCGCCGTCGCCGGCTGGCGCGTCGAGATCACCACCCACGTCAAGGACGCGGCGGGTACCGCGCTGCAGGACGTCCAGACGAGCGTCGTGCTCGGCGGCGTCAGCTGCTCGGTGCCGAAGGGCTTCGTCGCGAAGGCCGCGGGCAGCACCGGCGGCGGCACGAGCGCGACGCAGGCCGCCGTGCCGACGCAGGTCCCGGCCGGCTACCTCGGCGCGGCCGCGCCGGACACCGGCGGTGACGGCTCCCGCGTCCCGCTCGGCATCGGCCTGCTCTTCGGCGGGGTGTTCTTCGGGGCCGTCGCGCTGCTGCTCGGCAAGCGGCGCAAGTCCGGGACGGACTAGGTGCTGCGCACCGGGCTGGCCGCCGTCTCGGCGGCGCTGGCCGTGGCCGCCTTCGCGGCCGGCGTCATCGTGCTGACCTGGCTGCCGCCCGAGCCGACGTCGCTCGCCGCGCCACCGCCCGGCTCGCTGCCGGGGGAGAACGCGGCCCCGGCCGTGCTGCCCGCGGACAGCGAGTCCGGCGCGCAGCAGCGCCCGGGCACGGTCCGGCTCCCGGACGGCGCGACCGCCCGCCTGGTCCGCACGGAGCTCACCGACCGCGGCGTGCTCCCGATCCCGCGCGGCCTGGGCGACGCCGCCTGGTGGGGCGCCAAGCTGGGCGCGGCCCAGGGGGCGGCGCTGCTGTCCGGGCACGTGAACTGGGAGGGGCGGCGCGGCCCGTTCGACGAGCTGTGGCGCATGCGCGACGGCGACGAGGTGAGCGTGGTCGACGCCCGCGGCGGCCGCTGGGTCTACCGGGTCGACGACGTGGTGACGCTCCCGAAGGAGACGCTGCCGGACCAGGCCGCGAAGTGGTTCGCCCAGGACGGCCCCCACCGCCTGGTCCTGGTCACCTGCGGCGGCGACTACATCGGCGGCACCGAAGGCTACGACGAGAACCGCCTGGTCACGGCCAAGCTGGTGACCCGCCCGACGGGCTGACCGCCTGCGGGAGTCGGCCGAGTGGACCCCACCACCGCCGTCCGCGCCGCGTCCCTCCGGCTGATCGAATCCGGTGCAACCTCCGCCGCCCGCCACCGCATGTGAACCTCCGCAACGGCACGACAGCGAAGGAGCACAGGCGCATGCAGGAGCAGAACCCGGCGGAGCGGCAGACGGGCTCGGGCCGCTGGTGGATCGTCGGCGTCGCCGGCGCGTTCGTGGTCGCGGCGCTGGTCGCCGGCCTGCTCATCTTCACCGGAAAGGATGAACCCGCCGGTGCGAACGGCACCGCCACCACGTCCACCACCGCCGTGAAGCAGGACCAGCCCGCCAAGCCGGACACCGGCCGGACACCGGCGCAGCTGTCCCTTCCCGGGGGCGGTACCGCGAAGCTCGTCCAGGAGGACCTCGACGCCGCGGGCGCCCTCAAGATCCCCGAAGGGCTCGACGAAGCCGCCTGGTGGGGTGCCGAGCTGGGGGCCGACCACGGCGTCGCGCTGCTGTCCGGGCACGTGAACTGGAAGGGCAAGAAGGGCCCGTTCAACGAGCTCTGGCAGGTCAAGCAGGGGCAGGAGATCAAGCTGACCGACGCCGCCGGCGGCGCCTGGGTCTACCGGGTCGACGCGACCGAGACCATCCACAAGACCGACCTGGCCGGGCGCTCGGACCAGCTCTTCGACCCGGACGGCCCGCACAAGCTGCTCCTGGTCACCTGCGGCGGCGAGTACGTCGGCGGCAGCGAAGGCTACGAGGACAACCGCGTCGTGACGGCGTCGCTCGTGTCACGGCCGTAGCCTGCGCGAAAAGGACTCGGCCCCGGCGGATACCCTGGACGTTCTAGTCCGATAACCGTCCCCGCATGCTTCCGGAGCGTGGAGTGCCCACGAACACCATCGATACCGTAGTCAGCCTGTGCAAGCGCCGTGGTTTCGTCTTCGCCAGCGGAGAGATCTACGGCGGTACCCGCTCGGCGTGGGACTACGGGCCGCTCGGGGTCGAGCTCAAGGACAACATCAAGCGCCAGTGGTGGAAGACCGTGGTCCAGGGCCGCGACGACGTCGTCGGCCTGGACTCCTCGGTCATCCTGCCGCGTCAGGTGTGGGTGGCTTCCGGGCACGTCAACGTCTTCACCGACCCGCTGATCGAGTGCCTCTCGTGCCACAAGCGGTTCCGCGCCGACCAGCTCGCCGAGGAGTACGCGGGCCGCACCGGCAAGGAGACGTCGGAGGACGACCTGTCCGACGTGCCGTGCCCGAACTGCGGCACCCGCGGCAAGTACACCGAGCCGCGCGACTTCAACATGATGCTGAAGACCTACCTCGGCCCGGTGGAAACCGAAGAGGGCCTGCACTACCTCCGCCCGGAGACCGCGCAGGGCATCTTCGTCAACTACCTCAACGTGCAGACGACGGCCCGCAAGAAGCCGCCGTTCGGCATCGGCCAGATCGGCAAGTCGTTCCGCAACGAGATCACGCCGGGCAACTTCATCTTCCGGACGCGCGAGTTCGAGCAGATGGAGATGGAGTTCTTCGTCGAGCCGGGCGAGGACGAGAGCTGGCACCAGTACTGGATCGACGAGCGCACGAAGTGGTACACCGACCTCGGCATCAAGGCCGACAACCTGCGCCACTTCGAGCACCCGAAGGAAAAGCTCTCGCACTACGCGAAGCGCACCGTCGACATCGAGTACCGGTTCGCGTTCAACGCCGGGCAGGAGTGGGGTGAGCTCGAAGGCATCGCCAACCGCACCGACTTCGACCTGACGACGCACTCGAACCACTCGGGCGTCGACCTGTCGTACTTCGACCCGACCTCGAAGCAGCGGTTCCGGCCGTTCGTGATCGAGCCGGCGGCCGGTGTCGGCCGGTCGATGATGGCGTTCCTGATCGACGCCTACCACGAGGACGAGGTGCCGACCGCCAAGGGCGGCACCGAGAAGCGCGTGGTGCTGAAGCTCGACCCGCGGCTCGCGCCGTTCAAGGCCGCGGTGCTGCCGCTGTCGCGCAACGCCGACCTGACCCCGAAGGCGAAGGCCGTCGCCGACCTGCTGCGCAAGCACTGGAACATCGACTTCGACGACGCCGGGTCGATCGGCAAGCGCTACCGCCGCCAGGAGGAGATCGGCACGCCGTACTGCGTGACGGTCGACTTCGACAGCCTCGAGGACGACGCCGTCACGGTCCGCGACCGGGACACCATGGCGCAGGAACGCGTCGCGATCGACAAGATCGAGTCGTACCTGGCCGGGCGCCTGATCGGCTGCTGAACCACCCGGGGCCCGAGTACCCCTGACACCTGTCACGGTGAGGTCGTGACGCACGGTCTGGGGACCCGGGCCTCCCGGGCGGCAGCCTGGGGGCATGCGAGAAAAAGATTCCCAGGCGGTGGCGGCGGGGGCCGCGGTCCACCTCACCGGCCTGCGCAAGCACTACGGCGACGTGCACGCGGTCGACGGCGTCGACCTGACGATCGCCCCGGGCGAAGTGGTCGCCCTGCTCGGCCCCAACGGCGCCGGCAAGTCCACGACCGTCGACATGATCCTCGGCCTGACCACGCCGGACGCGGGCAACGTGCGCGTGTTCGGACGCACGCCGCTCGACGCCGTCCGCGCCGGCCTGATCGGCGCGATGCTGCAGGGCGGCGCCCTGATGGACGACCTGACCGTCGGGGAGACCGTCGGCATGGTCGCGGCGCTGCACCGCAAGCCGATGCCGGTGGCCGAGGCCCTGCGCGCCGCCGGCGTCGAGGAGCTGGCCGGCCGCCGCGCGAACAAGCTGTCGGGTGGGCAGAAGCAGCGCGTGCGCTTCGCCGTCGCCCTGGTCAGCAACCCCGACCTGCTGATCCTCGACGAGCCGACCGCCGCGATGGACGTCGGGACCCGGCGCGAGTTCTGGCAGTCGATGTACTCGTTCACCGAGTCCGGCCGCACGGTCCTGTTCGCGACGCACTACCTCGAAGAAGCCGAGGAGTTCGCCGACCGGGTGGTGCTGATGCGCCGCGGCCGCGTCGTCGCCGACGGGAGCGTCGCCGAGGTCCGCGCGCTGGCCGGTGGCCGCACGCTGCGGGCCGCCGTCCCGGGCGCCACCGAAGCCGTCATCGCCGCGCTGCCCGGCGTCAAGGAGTTCGAGCTGCGCGGCGACCGCGTGGCGATCTCCAGCGGCGACTCCGACGCGACGCTCTGGGCGCTCAAGACGGCGCTCCCGGCCGTGCACGACATCGAGATCAGCGCCGTCGGCCTCGAAGGCGCCTTCCTGTCCCTGACCGCCGACGAGACCCCGGAGTCCGTGCTATGAACGCCACCTACCTGCTCACCGAGATCCGCCGCAACTTCCGGGCGCCGCGGTTCCTGGTCTTCGTCATCGCGTTCCCGGTGCTGATGTTCCTGTTGCAGGCCAACGTCTTCACCAAGGCGAGCGATCCGAACCACACGCAGATCGCGGCCGTGATCATGATCAACATGATGACCTTCGGGACGTTCGCCGCGGCCAACACCAGCGGCGGCCGGCTCGCCCTGGAGCGTGCGCTCGGCTGGCAGCGGCAGCTGCGGCTGACGCCGCTGACCGGGTTCGGCTACCTCGGCGGCAAGGCGCTGTCCGGGATGCTCGTCGGCCTGCCCGCGCTGATCCTGGTGCCGGTGCTGGCCGTGACCGTCGAGGGCGTGCACCTCGACGCCGCCGGCTGGGTCCGCGTCCTCGCCGGCGTCTGGCTCGGCACGCTCCCGCTGGTGCTGCTCGGCCTGCTGATCGGCCAGTTCGGCACGCCGGATTCGATGCAGCCGATCAGCATGCTGGTCACCCTCGGCATGGGCTTCCTCGGCGGTCTGTGGATCCCGCTGGAGGGCATGCCGTCCTGGATGCACGACCTCGCGCAGATCATGCCGACGTACTGGGTGCTGCAGGTCGCGCGACCGGCCGTGACCAGCGACATGGTGGTCTCGCTGCCGCAGGCCGCCGGGGTGCTCGCGGCCTGGACCGCGGTGCTGGGGGCGCTGGTGATCAGGCGTTACCGTAAGGACAGCGCCCGCGTTTGAGGGCCGGAGAAGGGGCGAGGAACGGCGATGGCGAAGTCCGAGAGGCACGCGTTCGGGCTGAACGACAAGGAAGCGTGGTGGGCCGACCCGCTGCCCGATCCGGAGAACAACGGCCCCGACCGGGTGCGCTGGCCGATCATGGGCGTGTTCTTCCTGCTGCCGTTCCTGATCCCGGCCACGAAGTCGCTGGCCGCCCGGCCCGAGGTCGACGCCGGGGTCGTGCTCACCGGCGTGCTGGTGTACGCCTACGCGCTGTGCTACCTGCTGTTCCCGTTCGTCTTCCGCCGGACGCTGCGGGTGAAGCTGGGCTTCGGCATCGGGATGAACCTGCTGGGGCTCGGCGTGGTCGCGGCGGCTTCGGCGAGCCCGTTCATCCTGCTCTACGGCACGGCGGTGATGGTCTTCCTGTCCCCGGCCGCGTGGTCGGTGATCGTCGACCTCGCGACGCTGGCGGCCGGGGCGCTGCTGCTGGTCGCGGAGGGCAAGTTCCAGGACGGCTACGGCGACCTGATCACCGTCGGCTCGGTGACGCTGGCGATGTTCTTCATGGCGAACCTGATCCGCACGGTCCGGCGGCTCGAGCTGGCCAACAAGGAGATCGCCACCCTCGCCGTGACGAACGAACGCCAGCGCGTCGCCCGCGACCTGCACGACCTGCTCGGGCACAGCCTCACCACGATCACCGTGAAGGCGGGGCTGGCCCGGCGGGTGCTGGAGAGCGCCGGCGACATCCCGCGCGCGGTCGAGGAGATCCGCGAGGTCGAGAGCCTCACCCGCAGCGCGCTGTCCGACGTCCGCGCCACCGTGTCGGAATACCGCGAAGTGTCGCTGTCGGCGGAGCTCGTGGGGGCCCGTGCGGCGCTGCGGGCGGCGGAGATCGACGCCGACCTGCCGCACGCCGTCGACAACGTCCTGCCGGAGTTCCAGAACACGTTCGGGTATGTCCTGCGCGAAGCCGTGACGAACGTGCTGCGGCACTCCGGGGCCCAGCAGGTGAGGGTCAAGCTGGGTGGCAACTGGCTGGAGATCGAGGACGACGGCACGGCCACCGAGGTCAAGCCGGGCAACGGCCTGCGCGGGCTCTCCGAGCGGCTCGACGCGGTCGGGGGCACCCTGCGCGCGTCGCCCCGGCCCGGGGGAGGATTGCTGGTGCGGGCGGAGATCCCGCTGCCGGAACCGCGCGCGGCCACCCCGGCCGTGCGCGCCGAACCCGCGGGAGGACTCGCTTGATCCGGGTGTTGCTGGCCGACGACCAGGCCATGGTGCGCGGGGCGCTGGCCACCGTGCTCGGCCTCGAAGCGGACATCGAGGTGGTCGGGCAGGTCGGCTCCGGCGACGAGGTGGTGGCCGCCGCTCGTGAGGTCAAGCCGGACGTCGCCCTGCTGGACGTCCAGATGCCGGGCAAGGACGGCCTGGAGGCGGCGGCCGACCTGCGGGCCGCGCTGCCGTCGTGCCGGGTGATCATCTGCACGACGTTCGGCCGGCCCGGCTACCTGGCGCGCGCGATGGCGGCGGGCGCGGCCGGGTTCGTCGTCAAGGACGCCCCGCCCGAGCAGCTCGTCGAGGCCGTCCGGAGAGTCCACAGTGGACTCCGGGTGGTGGACCCGGCGCTGGCCGCCGAGTCGCTGGCCACCGGCGCCAGCCCGCTCACCGGGCGCGAGCGGGACGTGTTGCGGGAAGCCAAGGACGGCAGCACGGTCGCCGACGTGGCCCGCGCGCTGCACCTGTCCGAGGGCACCGTGCGCAACCACCTGTCCGCCGCGATCGGCAAGACGGGCGCCCGCACGCGCGCCGAAGCGGTCCGGGTCTCGGAGGAACGCGGCTGGCTCTGAGCGGCCCGCGGCCTTCTGACAAGATGGGGCGGGTGGGTACCGTTGAACGCACGAAGCCGACGCGCGCGAGCTGGGCGCGCCGGATCGCCTTCGGCACGGTCCTCATGCTGGTCGCGCTCGTCGGCGGCACGGCGTTCCGCGTCTGGCAGGTCGCGCGCGAGAACGACCGGACGCCCGCCGACGTCATCGTGGTGCTGGGCGCGGCGCAGTACAACGGCAAGCCGTCGGACATCTACGCGGCGCGGCTGGTGAAGGCGAAGCAGCTCTACGACTCGGGCGTCGCGAAGACGATCGTCACCGCGGGCGGCAAGAAGGCCGAGGACAACTTCACCGAGGCCCGCGCCGGCCAGCTCTGGCTGACCCGGCACGGCGTGCCGTCGGCCGCGACGCTGGCGGTCGGGGAGGGCAGCGACACGCTGCGCAGCCTGCGTGCGGTCGCGGACGAGGTCGAGGGACGCGGCTGGCACACGGCGGTGCTGGTCAGCGACCCGTGGCACTCCTTCCGGGCCCGGACCATGGCCGACGACCTGGGCCTCGACGCCTGGACCGCCCCGACGCACAGCGGTCCGATCGTGCAGGAACGCGTCACGCAGGTGCGCTACATCGTCCGCGAGACCGGCGCGCTGCTCTACTACCGGCTGACCAAGACCCCGGCGGACGACCTCTTCGCCACCTTCCTGGGCTGAGAACCTTCTTCTGGTCAGGACGGCGCCACGGACCGCAGCTCGCCGCTTGCTGCGGCCTCTCGTGCCGGCTGACCAAGGTTCCGCGGCATTTTGTCGGTGGCCGCGTTTAGGCTGGTCGGGTGGACTACACGGAGCACGACACCGCCCGCCTGCTGCCGGAACCGGCGAAGGGCGCGGCGCTGCCCGGCACGCGCGCGGACGGGCGCAGCGCGTTCTCGCGCGACCGGGCTCGTGTGCTGCACTCGGCGGCGTTGCGGCGGCTCGCCGGCAAGACGCAGGTGGTCGGGCCGGGGGAGGGCGCCGAGGTCACCGGCGTCCCGCGCACCCGGCTGACGCACTCGCTGGAGGTCGCGCAGATCGGCCGGGGCATCGCCGAGGAACTGGGCGCCGACCCGGATCTCGCCGACACCGCGGGGCTGGCGCACGACATCGGGCACCCCCCGTTCGGGCACAACGGCGAGCGCGCGCTCGACGAGGTGGCCGCGGCGTGCGGGGGCTTCGAGGGCAACGCGCAGACGTTGCGCATCCTCACCCGGCTGGAGCCGAAGCTGCTGTCCGCCGAGGGTGACCCGGTGGGGCTCAACCTGACCCGCGCGTGCCTGGACGCGACCACGAAGTACCCGTGGCCGCGCAAGCCGGGGCAGGCGAAGTACGGCGTGTACGGCGACGACGTCCCGGTGTTCTCCTGGTTCCGTTCCGGGGCGCCGGTGGAGCGGACCTGCCTGGAAGCCCAGATCATGGACTGGGCGGACGACGTCGCGTACTCGGTGCACGACGTCGAGGACGGCGTGCTGGCCGGCCGGATCAAGCTGCGCGTGCTCGCCCACCCGGACGAGCGAGCGGCGGTCGCCGAGGCGGCGGCCAAGCACTTCTCGGCGCAGTCGGTGTCCACTTTGGAGGATGCGGCGGCGGAGCTGCTGGCGCTGCCCGTGGTGGCGGCCCTGACGTCGGCGGAGCCGGACGGCTCGCCGGGAGCCCAGGTGGCGCTGAAGCGGTTGACGAGCGAGCTGGTCGGCCGCTTCACGACAGCGGCGGTCACGGGCACCCGCGCGGAGTTCGGCGAGGGGCCGCTGGGGCGTTATCGGGCGCGGCTGTGCGTCCCGGAGCAGGTCGCGGCGGAGGTGGCGCTGCTGAAGGCGCTGGCCCTGCGGTACGTGATGAGCGACCGCCGTCGGCTGGCGATGCAGGAGGGACAGCGCGAGCTGCTGGTGGAGCTGGTCCACGCGCTGGCCCGCCGCGCCCCGGAGTTCCTGGACCCGCTGTTCGTCCCGGCCTGGAACGCCGCCCCCGACGACGCCGGCTTGCTGAGGGTGGTGATCGACCAGGTCGCCTCCCTCACGGACGCGCAGGCCCACACGTGGTACTCGTGGCACGTGACCCGTCACCACCGCTGACCGGACCAAGCAGGCGCTCAGCAAGGCATCACACGTCTCCAGAGGGGCATCGCGCGTGTGTGGAGAGGCATCACGCCGATGCCCGCTCAATCACGCATGATGCCCGCCCGATCACGTGTGATGCCCGCTCAATCACGTGAGCCGATCCTCGGATGCGCGAAGCGACTGCATGGGTACGCGAGTCGATTCCCGGAGCCGGAGCCGGAGCCGGAGCCGGTGGCGGGGCCGGGTCCGAGGCTGGGCGGTGGGCGGACCTGGGCGTGTGGTGGTTCTGGCATGCCGTTGTGCGGTTGCGGGCGGGGGATTGTCACCGGTGGGCGGACTTCCGCGTGGCCGCCCGGTGGGGTGAACCGTTCCGGTACTCTCGCCCGCATGGCCACGGACAGGCACCTCCGGTTCGCCCTCGCCGTCCACGCGGCCCTCGGTGCCGGGGGCGGGAACTCCTGTTTCTCGCCGTATTCGGTGGCCAGTGCGCTGACCTTGGCTGCGCGGGCCGCCCGGGGGAAGACCCGCGACGAGCTCGTCGCGCTGCTCGGGGATCCCGACCGGCAGACCACCCTGCTGCGGGAGGCCGCGCAGCCGGTCGAAGAGGCACGAGGCGAGCAACCCGAGGTCGCCGTCTCGAACACGCTGTGGGCCGACGACCGGCTCCCGCTCGAAGACTCCTTCAAGGCCGAGCTGGCCGAATGGCCCGGCGCCGCCGTCGCGAGCGCGCCCTTCGAAAGCGAGCCCGAAGCCGCGCGCGCCCTGATCAACGAGGACGTCGAGCGCACCACGCGCGGCCTCATCCCGCAGCTGCTGCCGCCCGGGTCGATCGACCGGGATGTCGCGGCCGTGCTGGTCAATGCGCTCTACCTGAAGGCCGCGTGGAAGCTGCCGTTCCGCGAGGCCAACACCGCTGACGCGCCGTTCCACGCGCCGTCCGGGACCCGGGACGTGCCGACCATGTGGCTCAGCGAACGCGTCGGCTACGCGCACGCCGCCGGCTGGCAGGCCGTGCGGCTGGTCGCGGCGGGCGGCTTCCAGGCCGTGGTGCTGCTGCCCGACGGCGACCTCGCCGAAGCCGAAGCGGCCCTCGACCAGGCCGCGTTGACGAACCTGCTCGACGGAATCGGCTTCAAGCCGGTCGAGCTCGCGCTCCCGAAGATCTCGCTGGACGTCGCCAGCTCGCTCACCGGCGTGCTGCGCGGCCTCGGCGTCCGCACGATGTTCACCGACGAGGCCGACCTGAGCGGGCTCTCCCCGGACCCGCGGCTCACCGTGTCCGAGGTGCTGCACCAAGCCGTGCTGCGGGTGGACGAACAGGGCTTCGAGGGGGCCGCGGCGACCGCGCTGACCATGCGCCTCACCTCGATGATCATCGACGACCCGGTCACCGTGACGGTCGACCGGCCGTTCCTGCTGCTGGTCCGGCACGCCGGCACCGGGGCCCTCCACTTCCTCGCCAGGGTGGTCGAACCGTGAGCTTGAAGTCCGAAGCCGTCCCCGAACTCGTCCCGCCCGCCCCCGAACCACCCGAAGGCCCGAAGCGCTGGGTGTGGCAGGACTCCGCCATCACCGGCGGGTTCCTGCTGTTCACGATCCTGCTCTACAACGGGCTCTGGTTCGACCTCAAGCGCGGCTACCTCTGGAACGGCGCCTCCGACCAGAGCCAGTGGGAGTGGTACTCGACGGTCGTCGCGAAGGCCGTGCTGCACTTCCAGAACCCGTTCACCACCGACCTGCAGAACTACCCGCTCGGCGTCAACATGGCGGCGAACGCGGCGATGTTCGGCCTCAACATCCCGCTGGCGCCGATCACGCTGACCTTCGGCGCGACGCTGACGTGGGCGATCGTGCTCACCGCCGGGCTCGCCGGCACCGCGACCGGCTGGTACTGGGTGTTCTCCCGCCACCTGGTGCCCAACCGCACCGCGGCCGCGATCGGCGGCGCGTTCTGCGGCTTCGCCCCGCCGATGATCTCGCACGGCAACGCGCACCCGAACTTCGTCGTGCTGTTCGTGCTGCCGTTCATCGCGCTGAAGACGATCCAGATCGCGCACGGCGAACGCCCGGTGCGCAACGGGATCGTGCTCGGGCTGCTCGTCGCGTGGCAGATCCTGCTCGGCGAAGAACCGCTGATGATCTTCGCGCTGACGTTCGCCGTCTTCGCGATCGCCTACCTGATCCCGCACCGCGGGGAGATCCGCGGCATGCTGGCGCCGCTGGCCAAGGGGGTGGGCGTCGGCGCGGTCGTCGCGCTGCTGATCGCCGGGTTCCCGCTGTACTGGCAGTTCTTCGGCCCGCAGAGCTTCCACTCGCTGCTGCACGGGTCGGCGGGCAACGACACGGCGGCGTTCACGCGCTTCGCGACGCAGTCGATCGCCGGCTCGCCGGACGCGGCCGCGGACGTGTCGATGAACCGCACCGAGGAGAACGCCTTCTTCGGCTGGCCGCTGATCGTGCTCATGGTGGTGCTCACGATCTGGCTGTGGCGCGACGTCGTCTCGCGGGCGCTGGCGATCACGATGTACGTGATGGCCCTCCTTTCGCTGGGCGTCGAAATCACGGTGGCGCACGACGACACCGGCGTGCCCGGGCCGTGGAAGTGGCTGGGGCAGCTGCCGCTGCTGGACTCGCTGCTCGAGTCCCGGCTCGCGATGGGCTGCATCCCGGTGGTCGGCGGCCTCCTCGCGATCGCCACGCACCGCGTCTGGACGGCGGCCGCCGAGCAGCGAGAACCCTTGGAGGGCAAGCAACCCTTCCCGCTGCGCATGATCTGGATCGGCGCGGTGGTGGCGGTGCTGCTGCCGATCGCGCCGACGGAGCTGGTGACGCACGAGCGCCCGCTTTCCCCTCCCTTCTTCGCCGACGGGATCTGGCGCCAGTACGTCGCCCCGGGCGGCTCCCTGGTGCCGGTCCCGCTGCCGAGCACCGGCGAGGCGGAACCGCTGCACTGGCAGGTCGACGCGGGCCTGGGCTACCCGATGCCCGAGGGCTACTTCGTCGGCCCGACCTCACCGGACGACCGCCGCGGCCGCTACGGCGCCGTCCCGCGGCCGACGTCGGACCTGTTCGCCGAGGTCGAGCGCACAGGCCAGGCAGCGGACATCACCGAGGCCGACCGCACCCAGGCCCTAGCCGACCTGCGCTACTGGAATGCCGACGTGCTGGTGGTCGGCCCGCGCCAGAACCAGGAAGCGCTGAAGTCCACTGTGGAGCTTCTGCTGCGCAAGCCGGCGGAGTTCGTCGGCGGGGTGTGGATCTGGGACGTGCGCCCACTGACTCCGTGACCGCTCGGTACGCGAGACGTGCTTCGGCGCGCACGATGGGCCACCCAGGTTGATTTCGCCGCCTGAGCGCGGATCTGGAGCGTGCGCCCGCCGGCGCCGTGACCGCGGGACGTGGTTTGGCGCGTGCGACCTGGCGGTCGTTGCCGCGCTTGGGCGGCTGGTCCTGCCGCCCGGCTGCGGATCCCGCGCGCCGTCGCCTTCACCGGTGGGGCGCGACCGACTCGCGCGAAGCGATCACACGGCCTCCACCAGGACCCGTGCCAGCTCGGCCGGTTGCGAAAACATCGGCCAGCGACCGGTGTCCATCTCCACCAGCTCCCAGCGCTCGCTCTCGAGCAGCTTCACGACGTCCGGGCTCGGGGTCTCGCCGTCGAGGAGGCACTTGATGTACGTCGCCGGGATCTCGCCGAGCGAACCGCTCACCTCCGCCGGCTCGGTCAGGGACGCCGCCGGGTGCGGGGTCGATCCGCCGACTACGCGGGCGATCTGCTCGTCCGAAAGTCCTTGGCCCGCATAGTCTTCCGCCGTCAGCGGTGGCCAGTAGCCGCGGTCGGTGAGCGCGGAAACCTGGGCGGCGCTCCACGTCGATGTGAACGACTCGCCGTCGGCCGGGACGTTCGAGTCGACGAACACCGCGCGTTTCAGCCGGTTCCCGATCCGCTCGGCCGCCTGCCCCACCGGGATGCCGGAGTAGCTGTGCCCCACCACCACGACCTCCCGAAAGCCCGAGGCGACCTCGACGATGTCGCGCACGTGGGTTCGCTGCCCGGCCGGCACATCGCGCCGTTCGGCGAGGCCCGACAGCGTCACCGGGTGCACGCCGTGCCCGGCCGCGCGCAGCGCCGGTGCCACGTCGTCCCAGGCCCACGCGCCGAGCCAAGCCCCTGCCACCAAAACGAATTCAGCCATGATCGGAAACCTAGCGGAGGGGTCCGACAGTTTCGGTAGAGTCGGCGCCCGTGACCACCACGGACGACCAGGGGCGGACCGAGCCGCCCGTCGGCGGCGACGAAGCCGCGACGCTGCTCGGCTTCCTCGACTTCCACCGCGACACGCTGGCCTGGAAGTGCGCCGGACTGGACGCGGCCGGCCTGCGCGCGACGCACCCGCCGTCCACGATGACGTTGGGCGGCCTGCTCAAGCACCTCGCGTACGTCGAGGACTACTGGTTCTCCTGTGTCCTGTTCGACCGCGAGCCGGCGGCGCCGTGGAACGCCGTCGACTGGCGGGAAACCCCGGACTGGGACTGGGATTCCGCCGTCGACGACACCCCGGAGCAGCTGAGTGAACTGTGGCAGGACGCGGTCGCACGATCCCGCGAGCGCTATGCGGAGGCGCTGGCGAACGGCGGTCTCGCGCAGCCTTCGAAGCACACGCGGCGGGACGGCAGCACGCCGAGCCTGCGCTGGATCCTGGTCCACCTGATCGAGGAGTACTGCCGCCACAACGGCCACGCCGACCTCATCCGCGAGTCGATCGACGGCAGCACGGGCGAGTAGGTTCAGGCCGCCGGGCCAGCGCACGCGCGTCCGTCGTCGAGGACGACCTGGCGCAGCCGCGGGACGCGGTCAGCCACGGCGGTGGGCGATCTGGAAGACGTTGCCGAACGGGTCGCGGACCATCGCGCGCCGGTCGCCGTAGGGCGTGTTCGTCGGCGCTTCGATGCTTGTCGCGCCGCAGTCCAGGGCCCGGCGGTACGTCGCGTCCGCGTCGGCGACGTACACGTAGAGGAACGCGGGGAAGAGCGCGCGTTCGCCTTCGGCCGACACCATGAGGAGCGAGTCGCCGATGCGGATCTCGGCGGGCCGCCCATCCTCGGCCTCCCCGGTGGCGCCGAAGACCGTGCGCAGGAACGCGACGGCGGCGACGAGATCGCTCACCACCATCCGCGGGATCACCGTCTGGAAACCCGGAGTCATAACCGCACACCCAAGCCGGTTCCGGGCGTGATCACAAGTCAGCGCCGCAGGCCGACCAGCTTCACCAGGAACCGGTCGAGCTGCTCGCCGGCGGGCGGCCACGGCAGATCGGGCTCGTTGATCCGCTGCGCCAGCATGCCGTTGACGGCCGTCCGCAGGTCGATGGCCACGGTCGCGGCGTCGTCGGCCGGGGCCAGGCCGGCGTCCATGCACGCCTGGACGGCCTCGGTGGTGCGCGCGACCATGACCTCCTTGAACGGCATGCCGTGGCGCCGGTGGACCTTGCTTTCGTGCAGCACCTTGTAGAGCCCGGAGTGCTCCCGCGCCCAGTCCGCCTGCGCCAGGATGCGGGCGCGTAGCGCGGCGGCCGGGTCGGACGCGGCCGCGGCGGCGTCGTCGCCGGTGCGGACCAGCTCCTCGTGGCAGCGCCGCATCGCGGCCAGCACGAGCGCGTCGCGATCCGGGAAGTGCAGGTAGACCGACGTCGCCGCGATCGACACCGCCCGCGCCACGGCGCGCAGGGAGAGGGCTTCGTCGTCGGCCAGCTCCTCGAGCATCCGCACGGCGGCCGTGACGATCTCATCGCGCAGCAGGTCGCCCTGGCCGCGGGCGTTGGGACGGCGGCGGTTCTCGGTCATGGTCGGTCCAGTGTAGCTGGACACCCATCGCGCTACAGGTGTAGCGTCACTTGCACTACGGCTGTAGCGCTACGAACGTTCACCACACTGAGGGAGCACGATCTTGACCACGACCGAAACGCCGACCAACCTCGAGCGGCTCGCCGCTCTCGACCCGGTCTTCGCCCAGATGGTCGGCGCGACCGCGAAGTACGTCCGGGCGGTCCCGGAGCTGACCGACCGCGAGAAGGCGTTCCTGAGCGTCACGGCCGACGTCTGCCAGGCGAGCCTGGGCTTGGCCTTCCGCGCCCACGTGCAGGCCGGGCTGGCCGCCGGAGTGTCCACCGCGGACATCCGCGCGCTGCTGCGGTTCGTCTCCTACGACTGCGGCTACCACGCCGCGACGGCGGGCATCGAACGGATCGCCGAACTGGAGGAGGAACTCGGCATCGCCCGCCCGGAAGCCGAAGCTCTCGCGCCGGAACTGCTGTCGACCGGGCCGGACGCGGCGCCCAGCCCGCTCCCGGAACCGACCCGGGCCCGGCTGACCGAGCTGGACCCGCACTTCACGGGGTTCTTCGACCTGCAGTCGCGGATGCGCACCGGCCATGGCCCCGGCACGCTCAGCGAACGCGAACGCGGCCTGGTCAGCCTCAGCGTCGACGTCCACTACCAGACGCTGGCCGACACGTTCCGCGCGCACGTGGGGCGCGCCCGGCGCGGCGGCGCGGCACCGGAGGACGTGCGGGCCGCGCTGCGGTTCGTCGCCCAGTACGGCGTCACCCGGGCCTGGCACGCCTGGGAAGCGCTGAACCCGATTCTGGCGGAGAGCTAACCGAGGACCTCGTCCGCGAGCCGGCTGAGGTAGGCCGCGAACCGTTCGCGATCTTCGCGGTCCCAGTCGCCCACCAGCGCCTCGAACGCCTGGCGCTGGTGGGCCTGCGAAGCGGCGAGGAACTCCTTCGCCGTGTCGGTCAGGGTCAGTACCGCGCGGCGCGCGTCCCGGGCCGACGTCGAGCGCGCCACGAAGCCGTCGCGGCTCGCTTCGCCGACCATCCGGCTGGCCACCGAGCGGTCGACGCCCAGCTGGCGGGCGACGTCGGCGACCGTCACCTCGTCGCCGGCCGCGCCGTCGATCGCCTGGATGACGAACAGGTTCGGCACGGTCCACGCCGGTGGGGCGCCGTCGGCGAACCGCTCGACGACGTCCGGGGCCCACTGGCGCGCCCAGTGGCGGACCAGGCGGAACAGGGCCGGGCCGCCGTCGGACCTTGATGCGTGCATAAGGCACGTTATAATGTGTGCTTTATGCACGCATCTCGGAACCTCGCCTTCGCCGGCCTGCTGCTCGGCATGGCCATGGCCCAGCTCGACGGCCTGATCGTCGCCGCGGCCCTGCCCTCGGTCGGCGCCGACCTGCACGCCCGCACCGGGCTGGTCGCGGTGACCGCCGCCGGCCTGCTCACGCTCACCGTCGCGACGCCGCTGCACGGCAGGCTCGGCGACCTCCACGGCCGCCGAATCTCCTTCGTCGCCTCGATTCTCGTGTTCGCCGCGGCCTCGGCGTGGTGTGCCGCCGCGCCCGATCTCGGCTCGCTGGTCGCCGCCCGCGCCCTGCAGGGCCTGGGCGGGAGCGGGTTGATCGTCACGGCGATGAGTGCGCTCGGCGAGCTGTTCGAGCGCGATGAGCTGCTGCGCCGCCAGGGCTGGCAGACCGCCGTGTTCGCGGCGGCCACGCTCGGCGGGCCGCCGCTGGGCGGGCTCCTCGCCGCCGGCCCGGGCTGGCGGTGGATCTTCCTGGTCAACCTCCCGCTGTGCGTGCCCGCCCTGGTGCTCGGCCTGCGCGGACTGCCTGCGAAACCCCGTCGCGCCCAGGAGAAGTTCGACGTCGGGAGCAGTCTCCTGCTCGTGGCCGCGGGGTCGGCGGTCGTCGCGCTCGGGACCGTCGACGGCCTCGCGCGCAGTCCACTGTGGACGCCGGTCCTGGCCGGAACGGCCGTGGTCGCCGGATTCCTGTTCGTGCGCAGGCAACGCCGTGCGAAGAGCCCGCTGATCTCGCCGAAGGTCTTCGCGGACGCCGTCCTGGCGCGCGCGGTGGTGGTCAACGGCCTGGCGGGCGCGGCCCTCTACGGCACCTTCACCTACGTCGCGCTGGTCGCCGCGCTGAGCGCGGGCGCGGCCGGGACCGGCGCGCTGCTCGTCGCGATGACGGCCGGGCAGCTCACGCTGTCCGCGTCGTTCGCCGCGCTGGCCCGCCGCCGCCCGGACCTGACGGCGTGGGGCCGGGCCGGCTGCCTGCTCGGCACGGCCGGGCTCGCCGCGATCGCCGTCGCGGCCGCCCGGGACGGGACGCCGTGGCTCCTGGCACCGGGGCTGTTCGCGGTCGGCGCGGCCTTCGCGGTCTGCACGTCCGCCTACACCGTCCTGGGCCAGACCCGCGCCCGGCGCGAGCTGATGGGCGTCACGCTGGGCTCGCTGACCTTCGCCCGGCAGGCCGGCGGGCTGGCCGGGGCCGCGGTGTTCGGCTGGCTCGCGCTGGCCACGACCGGCGCGCTCGGTGCCGCCGGGCTCACCGTCGTGTTCGCTTCCGCGGCCGCGATCATGCTCGTGGCCTGCGTCACCGCGCCCGCTGTCACGTCTTCCGAGGCGGTCTCGTCCTCCTCGTGACCGCGAACGAAGGAGAACGCAGATGCCTCGCATCCCCGCGAAGAAGACGTCCGAAGCCGGCCTGTTCCTCAAGCTGGCCTACCGGATCGCCGGCCGGCGCTACGGCGCGGTGCCCGAGCCGATGGCCGTCGCCGCGCACCACCGCGGCCTGCTGCGGACGTACCTGGTGCACGAGCTGCTGGCCGAGCGGGCGTCGAAGAAGGTGCCGGCGAACGTGCGCGAGCTCGCCGTCTACCGCGTCGCGACCCGGATCGGCTGCTCGTGGTGCGTCGACTTCGGGACGATGCTGCAGAAGCACGACGGCCTGGACATCGAGCGGCTGAAGAAGATCGACGACTACGCGACCTCGCCCGCGTTCAGCCACCAGGAACGGCTCGCGATCGCCTACGCCGACGCCATGTCCGGCGAGCGGATCACCGTCACCGACGAGCAGGTCGCCGAGCTGGAGCGCGAGTTCGGCCGCGACGGCGTCGTCGAACTGACCTACCAGATCGCGCTGGAGAATTCGCGCGCCCGGATGAACAGCGCGCTCGGCATCGTCGACCAGGGCTTCACCTCGGGTGACGCCTGCCGCGTCCCGCTCCCGTAGGACCGGGAATCGGACCTGCCGCGGGCATCACGCGGGCGCGGCGCCGGGACGCGTGATCCGGGTCAGCTTGTCCGGGTTGACGATGTCGTAGATGGCCACGATCCTGCCGTCGCGGATGCTGACCGACTGGACGTGCTCGTCGAGCGCCAGGAAGCCCTCGCGGCCCGGCATCGGCGGCAGGTACATCCCGAGGTCGCCGTTGACCAGCACCGGTTCGCCGCGCTCGGCCATGCCGGGCGCGTACTTGCGCATGAGGCCCACGAAGAACCGGGCGATCTTGTCCGGCCCGACGATGAGCTGGCGCGCGGTGCGGCCCTTGCCGTTCGAGTCGCCGATGAGCACGACGTCCGGAGCCAGCAGCTCGGTCATCGCCCGGATGTCGCCCTCCTGCAGCGCGGTGACGAACTTCTTGAGGATCTTCGCCTGGTCGTCCAGCGGCACGCGCGGCGCCGGGTCGGCGTCGGCGAGCGCCTTGCGGCCGCGGGACGCGTGCTGGCGAGCGGCCTCGGCCGAGACGCCGAGCGCGTCGGCGATCTCCGAGAACGGCACCGAGAAGGCGTCGTGCAGCACGAACGCGACCCGCTGCTCCGGGGTCAGCTTGTCGAGCACGACCAGCGCGGCCATCCGCAGCCCGTCGTCACGGACCGCGACGTCGAGGGGATCTTCGCTCACTGGCCGCCCGAACGGCGTCACCACCGGCTCGGGCAGCCAGTTGCCGACGTACTTCTCCCGCCGCGCGGGGGCCGACTTGAGCCGGTCGAGGCAGATCCGGCCGACGACCGTGGTGAGCCAGCCGCGCAGGTCGCGGATCGCCACGCGGCCGGCGTCGTCGAGCCCGGCCAGGCGCAGCCAGGACTCCTGGACCGCGTCCTCGGCGTCGGCACGCGTGCCGGTCAGCCGGTAGGCGACCCCGATCAGGTGATCGCGGTGCGCGGCGAACTCCGCGGCGAGGGTTTCCTGGGCGGTGGGCGTGGAGGCCATCTCCCGAGTGTGCCGCACGCGAGGGGAGACGGGACGAGGGGAGACAGCGCAGCAGACTAGAGTGGTCGCCGTGGCAGGACGGATTCGGGAGAGCGACATCGCGGAGGTGCGCGAGCGGAACCGGATCGACGAGGTCGTCGGGGAGTACGTGGCGCTGCGCCGCGCCGGTGGAGGCAGCCTGAAGGGCCTCTGCCCGTTCCACAACGAGAAGACCCCGTCGTTCAACGTCCGCCCGACGCACGGCACCTTCCACTGCTTCGGCTGTGGCGAGGGCGGCGACGTGATCAAGTTCATCCAGAAGATCGACCTGATCACGTTCGTGGAAGCCGTCGAGCGGCTGGCCGACCGGGTCGGCATCCGGCTCACCTACGAAGGCGGCGGCGCGACGATCCAGCGCGACCGCGGCAGCCGCAGCCGGCTGATCGAGGCACACCGGGCCGCCCAGGAGTTCTACGCCGAGCAGCTGGTCACCGACGAGGCGCGCGCGGCGCGGGACTTCCTGTCCGAGCGCGGGTTCGACGCGGCCGCGGCGAAGACGTTCGGCTGCGGGTACGCCCCCGGCGGCTGGGACAAGCTGACGAAGCACCTGCTCAACCGCGGTTTCGAGGTCAAGGAGCTGCTGACGGCGGGGCTGTCCAAGGAGGGCCAGCGCGGCCCGATGGACCGCTTCCACCGGCGCCTCGTCTGGCCGATCCGCGACGTCGGCAACGAGGTCGTCGGCTTCGGTGCCCGGCGGCTGTTCGACGACGACCGGATCTCGGCGAAGTACCTCAACACCGCCGAGTCGCCGATCTACAAGAAGTCGCAGGTCATGTTCGGCCTCGACCTGGCCAAGCGCGAGATCGCGAAGCGGCACCAGGTCGTCGTGGTCGAGGGCTACACCGACGTGATGGCGATGCACGCGGCGGGCGTGCCGACGGCGGTCGCGTCGTCGGGCACGGCGTTCGGCGAAGACCACATGAAGGTGCTTCGCCGGCTGATGATGGACGACGACGCCTTCCGCGGCGAAGTGATCTTCACCTTCGACGGCGACGAAGCGGGCCAGAAAGCCGCACTCAAGGCGTTCGAGGGTGACCAGACGTTCGCCGGTCAGACCTACATCGCGGTCGCGCCGGACGGCATGGACCCGTGCGAGCTGCGGCTGGCCAAGGGCGACAGCGCGGTGAAGGACCTGGTCGCGCGGCGGACCCCGCTGTTCGAGTTCGTCATCCGGAGCACGCTCAAGAACTACGACCTCGACTCGGTCGACGGCCAGGTCGCGGCGCTGCAGAAGACAGTGCCGATGGTCGCGTCGATCAAGGACCGCGCGGCCCGCGACGGCTACGCGTCGAAGCTCGCCTGGTGGGTCGGCTGGCAGGACGTCGCGCAGGTGGTCAACCGGGTCCGCGGCAGCGCGGGCGCGACCGACCGGCGTGGCGGCCCGCCCCTCAAGCAACCGGCCCGCGTCGGTGCTCCGGAGGCTTCGGCGACGCCGGACGTGGCCCGCCCGGCGCCGAAGGACCCGCGGTTCGCCGTCCAGCGCGAGGCGTTGAAGGCCGCGCTGCAGCAGCCCGCGATCGCCGGGCCGGAGTACGACGCGCTGCCGCTGGAGGCGTTCACGCACCCGGTGTACGTCGCGGTGCACGAGGCCGTGCTCAAGGCGGGCGGTGCGGGCTCGGGCCTGACCGGCCCGGCGCTGCTGGACGCGGCGGCCCCGCACTGTCCGGAAGGGACGGTCCGGCGCGTGCTGTCCGAGCTGGCCGTGGAACCGTTGCAGGCCAAGGACGAAGTCGACTCCCGGTACATCTCGTCGATCCTCGCCCGGCTGCAGGAGGGGCTCGTCGGCCGGCAGATCGCGGAGATCAAGGGCAAGCTGCAGCGGCTCTCGCCGGTCGAAGCGCCGGACGACTACCGCGCGCTGTTCGGCGACCTCGTCGCGCTGGAGCAGTACAAGAAGTCGCTGGGCGAGCAGGCCGCCGCCGGCGCGTGGGGCTGACGTGGGGTTCCTGCGCCGGTTGCTGGGCGACCGCACGCCGGCCGGGTTCGCCGGCGTCCTGGAGCCGGGCGAGGACGTCGTCGACAGCGCCCCGGTCGAGGGCGGCGGGCACCTCGTCGTGACGCAGCTCGGGCTGTGGGTCCCTGCCGAAGACGGGGCGCGGCGCGTCGGCTGGCACCTCGTCGGCAAGGCGGCCTGGGCGGACGGCGTCTTCACGCTGACCGAGTCGGCCGAGGTGGGCACGGCGGGGTCGGCGGTCGTGCTGGCCGACCGGCCGCCGGTCCGCTACCGGCTGCCCTCGCCGGGCAAGGTGCCGCGCGAGGTGCACCTGCGCGTCGAGGGCTCGATCCGCTCGCGGCACCGGCAGGAGATCGGGGCCGGGGGCGCGTGGTTCGTGCAGCGCAAGGTGCCCGGCCGCGACGGCAGCGTCCTGCAGGTCCGGCCCGACCCGGGCACGGATGCCGAGCTGGTGACGGCCATCGCCGAGCAGGTCGCCGCGAAGCTGGTCAACCCCGCCGAATAGCAGTACGCTCGTACTCAGTACAGGCGTACTGTTTGCTGGGAGGCTGCCGTGTGGGATCCGGACAAGTACCTCGACTACGCCGACCTGCGGGCCCGGCCGTTCTACGACCTGGTCTCGCGCATCGGTGCCACCGCGCCGCGACGCGTCGTCGACCTCGGCTGCGGTCCGGGGAACCTGACGGTGTCGCTCCGGGACCGCTGGCCCGGCGCGGCCCTGGAGTGCGGCGATAGTTCACCTGAAATGGTGGCCGCCGCGCGCTCCCGCGGTCTCGACGCGTCGCTGCTCGACGTCCGCGACTGGACGCCGGCGCCGGACACCGACGTCGTCGTCTCGAACGCCGTCCTGCAGTGGGTGCCGGACCACTCGCCGTTGCTCCGCCGCTGGGCTTCCGCACTGCCCTCGGGGGCTTACCTGGCGATCCAGGTGCCGGGCAACTTCAACGCGCCTTCGCACGCGCTGACGCGGGAACTGGCGGCGTCCCCCGCGTGGTCGTCGCGGCTGGCCGACGTCGTCCTGCGCGAGGACGACGCGGTCTCGAGCCCGCTCGAGTACGCGAACCTCCTGGCCGACGCTGGCTGCGGCGTCGACGCCTGGGAAACGACGTACGTGCAGCCTCTGCGCGGGCCGTCGCCGGTGCTGGAGTGGATCACCGGGACGGCGCTGCGCCCGATCCGGGCGGCCCTGCCCGACGCCGAGTGGGAGCAGTTCCGCGCCGAGCTGGCCCCGCGGCTGGCTTCGGCGTACCCGACCCGCGCCGACGGCACGACGTGGTTCGAGTTCCGCCGCGTGTTCTTCGTGGCCCAGGTCTAGCGGCGCACCTTCTCGCTGATCTTGGCCCGGGCGACCCCGGCGGCCCCCTGCACCATCGGATGGTCGACGACCCGGCGGTAGGTGCGCACGAGCTGCTCGTACCGCCCCCGGCCTGCCTTGGCGCCCAGCACGTACCCCAGGCCTGCCCCCAGCAGGAACTTTTTCATCCGCGTCCACGCCTTCCGTCCGTAGGTCGTCCGACTGTCCATTGTCCAGGAAAACACCCCGAGGGGGCGGCTGCGCCAAGTGGGGGGTGCCGCGAAGCCGGTGGAGGGCATGGGTTAGAGTTCTTCTCGTCGGTCGGAGACCGGCACCGGAAGTGAGCGACATTCCCCTGTAGCTCAACTGGCAGAGCATTCGGCTGTTAACCGGAGGGTTCTTGGTTCGAGTCCAAGCGGGGGAGCTTACCGACGAGAAAGCCCAGGCCAGTGGCCTGGGCTTCTCTGTGTTGTGGAGCGATGAGAAACTCCGTCAGGGCGCCGCTGTTGCGGGCATCATCGCCTCCAGAACTTCGGCGTTCCCCAGGTTGGCTGCTCGCTGCGGTGGTTGGCCCCCTGCTACCGGTTGATCCGGTAGCGGATCAGGCGTGAGCTGTTGCCGACGACGGCGACCGAGGATGCGTTGTGCAGGATCGCCGCGGCCACCGGGGAGAGTCCGCCGGCGGCGGAGACGGCGAGCCCGATTGCGTTGACTGCGATGGACATTCCGTAGTTCTGGCGGATCAGGGTGATGCTGCGGCGGCCGAGGTCGCGTAGGTCGAGCAGCGCTCGCAGGTCGTCGGTGGCGAGGGCGACGTCGGCGGTTTCCACGGCGACGTCGGTGCCGCCGGCGCCCATCGCGATGCCGATGTCGGCCAGCGCGAGGGCGGGCGCGTCGTTGGTGCCGTCGCCGACGACCGCGACGGTGTGTCCCTCGGCTTGCAGCTGGCGGACGACGTCTTGTTTCTGCTCGGGCAGGACTTGGGCGCGGAATTCGTCGATCCCGAGTTCGGCCGCGACCGCCGCCGCGGTGGCCGGGTGGTCGCCGGTGAGCAGCACGATGCGCCGGACGCCGTCTGCGCGCAGCGCGGCGAGCACTTCCCGCGATTCCGGGCGCACCGTGTCACGTAGCGATACCAGACCGGTCAGCTTGCCGTCGACGGCCAGCAGGAGCGGTGTTTCGGCGTCCCGTTGCAGCTTGCGCACCCAGCGGGCAGCGTCCTCGGAGATCGCGATGTTCTCTCGGCGCAGCAGCTCGACGCTGCCGATGAGCATGACCCGCCCGTCGCTTTGGACCCGCATCCCTTGCCCGAGCAGGACCGCGCATTCCTCGTGCGGGGGGATTTCGATCCGCCGTTCCTCGGTGGAGCGGATGACCGCTGGGGCGAGGGGGTGCCGGGAGTGGATCTCGGAGCTGGCGGCGTAGGCGAGGACCTGCTCCGGCGACCACGTGTCGGCGAAGGAGATCACGTTCGTCACCACCGGGCGGCCCAGGGTCAGCGTTCCGGTCTTGTCGAACACGATCGCGTCGACCCGGCCGGCGGCCTCCAGGTGCGCGCCGCCCTTGATCAGGATGCCGCGGCGGGCGCCGTTGCCGATCGCGGCGCTGATCGCCGTCGGCGTGGCCAGCCCGACCGCGCACGGGCAGGCCACCAGCAGCATCGTCATCGCCCGGCGCACGTCCCGCGTCACCAGCAACGTCAGTGCCGAGAGCGCGAACGAGGCGGGCACGAACCGGCGGGAGAAGGTGTCCCCGACGGTCTGGATCGGCGCCCGGTCGCCCTGGGCCTGTTCGACGCGGGCGATGATCCGTCCGATCGCGGTGTCGGTGCCCACCGCCGTGGCTCGTACCACGATCCGGCCGCGCAGCAGTACCGAACCCGCGTGCAGCGCCATTCCGGGACCGACCGCGACGGGCAGCTGCTCGCCGGTGACCGCGGCCTGGTCCACGATGCCCTCGCCCTCGACGACCACCCCGTCGACCGGCAGGACCACCTGTTCGTGGACGACCACGTCGTCGCCGAGCAGCAGGTCGGCGATGTCGGCTTCGACCTCGACGCCCTGTGGGGTGCGCACCCAGGTCCGGGTCTGCGCGCCGGTGAGCAGCTCCGAGATCGCCCGCCTGCTCCGCCGCAGCGTCAGGTCCTGCAGGTACTCGCCGATGTCAGCAGCCACAGCACGGTCAACGCGACGACGTTCTCCCGCAGCACCAGGCTCGCCACGGTCGCGGCCGACACCAGCGCGTCGGTCCCGGCGCCGCGCCCGCCCGACAACGACCGCAGCGCGCCCCGCAGGAACGGGTACCCGGTGAAGATCGTGACCGCCGTCGCCGCCGTGCGGCTCGCCGGGCCGAGCATCGGGGGCCGGCGCAGCCCGTAGCGCCGCAGGCCGAGCAGCAGCAGGGCGGCACCGCCGGCCACCATGCGCAGCATGTCGGTGGTGCGGACGTCGGCCGAGCGGGGTGCCCGCGCGACCGGCGCGGCCGGATCCGAGCGCAGCGCCGCTTCGATGGCCGTCACCAGTTCGTGCCGGTCGCAGCGGTGCCGGTCGTACCAGACCACGACGCTGCCGGTGCGCGGATAGGCGTGTACCTGCCGCACGCCCGCGACCCGGTCGGCGGCGTCCTCGACGGCGACCGCGCGCGCCAGGCTGTCACGCAGCGTCTCCCCGACGAACCGGGCCCGGCCGGCGGCGTCGGAGACGAGGGTCAGCGGGGCGTCCGGCACGGCACTCAGTGCTCGTGTCCGTGCCCGGCCTGCGCGCCGGGGACCGGCGCCTGCTCCCCGATCCGCTCCCGGGCCTCGCTGAGCACGTCGGCGGTCGCCAGCCGCACCTTTTCCGCCCCGGTCTCGGCCGCGCGGGCGCCCTTCAGGCCCCACGCCGTCACCGTCACCGTCGCCGACCGGAATACACCCGAGCGGGCGACCCGCTTGACGCCGTCGTAGACCGCCGCCCCGGCCACACCGGTCACCACCACGCCCACCGCCTTGGCGGCGATCCCACCCAGCACCACCAGGCCTCCTCAGTCATCCAGCTCACCGGCACCGGCCTCGCCTGCGGCGAAGGGGCACCGGCGATGCGAGACCTGCGAGCCTAACCCCGCGGGCGGCTCGTGTCCTGACAGCCCATCCTACCTGGCAATGGTTGTCGTTACCGGCTGTCGTTCGTGAACCTGCCCACATCGAGGAACCGGACCAAATCCTTGAAAGGCCTATTTCCCCGGCCGCGTTCTCTTTCATTAGGAAATAGGAATATGATTATGAATACCCGTTTGTTACCGTCCAAAAGCTACAGTGCCGACCATGGAACAGGGCCCGGGTGACGCTCACCTCGCTGCCTGGCTCGATGCCCGGAATGCCCCTGCGGTGGCAGCGATGTTGCAGGCACTCGCCGCTCCGAGCCGATTGCTGATCCTCGCCCAGCTGCGCGACGGTCCGCTCGCGGTGACGACGCTGAGCGAGGCGCTCGGCCTCAGGCAGCCTTCGGTCTCGCACCATCTGGGTCTCCTGCGCGCGGCAGGCCTGGTCAGTGGGGTGCGCGACGGCCGAAGCGTGTTCTACCGGCTTCGCAACGAGCACGTGACCGCGCTCCTGGACGCGATCGTCCGGCACGGTGAGCACGTGCGGGCCGCCGCGGGTCGTGAGTGAGAAACAGTGTTCTAACCCTGTTTCTCACTCACGACCGGTCCGCGCTAGGGGAGAACCTTGAACGAGTAGGTCGCGTCGGCCGAGGCCGTCGCGAACCGGCGAGCGCGGCCGCGGCCACCGCCGTGGCGTTCGCACCCTTGCCGATCGGAGACGTGGTTCCGTTGCCGGTCAACGAGCTCGTCACTTCCCGGTGACGGTCCGGCTCACCGCTCCGAACGATCCCTGCGAATACTGAGACGTCGCGGGAGAGCCACCTCGAGGGGCTCGAGGTGGCTCTCCCGAAACGCCGGTCAGCTCAGGGTCACCGCGGTGTCGTCGATGCAGAACGAGGTCTGCAGGGACGAGTCTTCGGTGCCGGTGAAGGTCAGGGTCACCGTCTGCCCGGCGTAGGCCGAGACGTCGACGGTGCGCTGCTGGTAGCCGGTGGCCTTGTTGAGGTTGGAGTAGGTGGCCAGAGTGGTCGAGCCGGCCTTGACGGTCAGCTTGTCGTAGGCCGTCGTGGTGGTGGTCTCGGCGGTGTCGATGTGCAGGTAGTAGGTCAGGGTCGCGTGGCAGCCGGCGGGGATGGTCACCGACTGGGAGAGCGTGTCGGTGTGGGTGCTGCCGTAGCCGTCGAGGTAGGCCAGGTAGGTGCCGGTGTGCGGGGCTTCACCGTCGGCGGAGGTGGTGATGATGCCGGCGGACGCGGTCCAGGGGCTGGTGCCGGTTTCGAAGCCGGGGTTGCCCAGCTTCTGGCCGGAACAGCCACCGCCTCCGGCGGGGTTGATCGTCCAGCTGAAGGTGGTGCTGCCGGTGGCGCCGCTGGAGTCCTTGGCGGTCGCGGTGACCGAGTAGGTGGCGGCGGTGGTCGGCGTGCCGGAGACCAGCCCGGCGGTGCTGATGGAGAGCCCGGCGGGCAGGCCGGTGGCGGTCCAGGTGTAGCCGCCGCTGCCGCCGGAGGCCGACAGTTGCAGGCTGGCCGCGGTGCCGACGGTGCCGGTCTGGCTGCCGGGGTTGTTCGCGGTGACCGGGCCGGGGCCGGAGCCGCCGGCGGTGAAGGCGGCGGTGCCGTTGGGGGTGCCGAGCCCGGTCGGGCCGTCCCAGCCGGCGCCGGCCTTGCACTGCACGGTGACCGAGCAGCTGCCGTTGCTGCCGGAGGTCACGTCGTAGAGGTTTCCGCTGTGGGAGTAGGGATAGGCGGCCGGGGTGTCGGAGGCGCCGGGGTTGCCGGCGAGGGCGTAGACCGAGGCGATGATCGGCGACGAGGCGCTGGTGCCGCCGTAGACGGCCCAGCCGCTGCCGCCGTAGGTCTGGTAGACGGCGACCCCGGTTTGCGGGTCGGCCACGGCCGAGACGTCGGCGTCGGCGCGCTTGCTGCAGCCGGTGGTGACGTTCTGGAACGACGGCTTGGTCACCGAGATCGAGCAGCCGCTGCCGGCGCCGCTCCAGGCGGTTTCGGTCCAGCCGCGGGTGCCGCCGCCCTGGGTCAGCGAGGTGCCGCCGACCGCGGTGACGTACTGCGAGGAGGCCGGGTAGCTGATGCCGTAGCCGGAGTCGCCGGTGCTGGCGGTGATCGCGACGCCCGGGTGGTGGAAGTAGCTGGAGTCGTAGCTGGCTTCGCTGCCGTCCTCACTGCCGCCGTAGCTGTTGGACACGTACTTGGCGCCCAGCGACACGGCGGTGTTCACCGCGGTGCCGAGGTCGGCGGTGCTCGGCTGGCTGGCTTCGACGAGCAGGATGTGGCAGTTGGGGCAGATGGCGGAGACCATGTCGACGTCGAGGGAGATCTCGCCGGCCCAGCCGCTGTCCGCAGTGGGCAGGGGGCTGGTCTGGCCGTTTTCGTTGACCTTCTTGAAGCAGCCGTTGGCGGTGGTGCAGGCCGGCAGGCCGTAGGTGGAGCGGTAGGTGGCGAGGTCGGATTCGGCGTTGGGGTCGTCGTTGGAGTCCACAATTGCCACTGTCGCGGACGCGCTGCCGCTCGCGGTCAGGTTGTAGGCGCTGCGCAGACCGGACGGGCCGAAGCCGCTGGGCAGGGCGTTGGGCGCGAGCAGGGCGCGCATGGTGTCGGTCTGGCGTTCCGCGAAACACGTTGCCATACCTGGTTTTGCGACCGTGGCGCAGACGCGTGCGGTCGGGTGGACGGCGGCGGTCGCCGCGGGCGCGGCGATGGCCGGTGCCGCTACCGCGGGTGTGGTCAGTGCCAGCGCCGCGAGTCCGGCGACGGCGAGGATTCTTCGGGGTGAACGGGACACGATCCCTCCCAGAGAGATGCATGCGAACGGGAGTCCACTGTCTACATGGCGCGCTCCCGCGCGGGTAGCGACCTTCGGACGGTGCCGTCGTTTCGCCGGGCGCGCTGCGAGGGAAAGCCGCCGAACGGACCACCAAGGAACCGGCCATCTCTTGACGGTCAGCAGCAAACCGGACGAATCAGAAATCTCTTCCGGCATACTTTCGTCGGGTCCCGCACCGCGAATGGCCGGGCGCCTACCCCGCGGCGTCTTCGCTGTCGGACCGGCGGTAGATCACCCCGCGGCCGTCCCGGCCAGTGACGTGACCGACATCGCGCCGTGCCGCAGCCGGCCGAGGAGCAGCACCCGGCTTGGGGCGGCCGCGATGATTCCTTATTGATTGTCATATTCCTATGTCCTCATGATTCCGCTTCGTGGGGAACTGTTCGACAAATGCGACTTGCCTTGGGGAAGTCGAGAAAAATGGTCAGCTGGGACAAGTGGGACGGCGTTCGGTTACGAACCGGGAACGGTTTTCATTGGCGACAACCGTGCGCCTTGAAGTGACAATCACTTTCACCTAGCGTCCGTCGCGCCCCCACCGATCGGCGTAACCACGCAGAGGGCCGTCACGCCCTGTTGAGGAGACCGTTCCGCGATGACCATTCAGCTCATCGGCAACCGCCGGCGCCGCGCGACCGGCCTGACCACGGCCGCGGCACTGGCCGTGGTGCTGACCGGATGCGCCACGTCGGCGCCGGCCCAGAACACCGGTTCCACCGGGTCGAACACCAAGATCGCCGTGGTGGCCGCGGAAATCTTCTGGGGCAGCATCGCCACGCAGCTCGGCGGTGAGCACGTCACCGTCACCAGCATCATCGACAATCCCGACACCGACCCGCACGACTACGAGCCGACCCCGGCTGACGGCCGGACCCTCGCGTCGGCGCAGTACGCGATCGTCAACGGGATCGGTTACGACCCGTGGGCGCCGAAGCTGGTCGCGGCCAACCCGAACGCCCAGCGCACCGTGCTCACCGTCGGGGACCTGGTCGGAGTCAAGGAAGGCGGGAATCCGCACCGCTGGTACTCGCCCGACGACGTGCACAAGGTGATCGAGCAGATCTCCGCGGACTACAAGAAGATCGACCCCGCCGACGCGGCCTACTTCGACACCCAGAAGCAGACCTTCGAAACCCAAGGGCTGGGCCAGTACACGACGCTGATTTCCGACATCAAGGCGAAGTACGCCGGTACCCCGATCGGCGCGTCGGAATCCATCGTCTCACCGCTGGCCGAGGGACTCGGGCTGAAGATGCTCACCCCGGACAGCTTCCTGACCGCCATCAGCGAGGGCAGCGACCCGACCGCCGCGGACAAGTCCACGATCGACGCCCAGATCAAGGGCAAGCAGATCAAGGTCTACGTCTACAACAGCCAGAACTCCACCCCGGACGTGCAGGCCCAGGTCGACGCGGCGAAGGCGGCCGGGATCCCGGTGGCCACGGTGACCGAGACCCCGGACCCGGCCACCGCGTCGTTCCAGGACTGGCAGACCAAGCAACTGCAGGGCATCGAGCAGGCCCTGGGGCAGGCCACCGGCAAGTGAAGATTCCGAACGCGGCGACCGGGACGGCGGCGGGCGAAGTCCCGTCGCCGTCGGGCGCGTCGACCGGTCAGGACGTCATGCAGCACACCGAACCCGTGATCTCCCTTCGTGACGCCGCGGCGAGCGTCGGCGGCCGGACGCTGTGGAGCGGGGTGACCCTGTCGGTGGCGCCCGGTGAGTTCGTGTCCGTGCTGGGACCCAACGGGGTCGGCAAGTCGACCTTGATCAAGGTGGTTCTGGGGCAGTGGCCGGCGGCCGGCCGGGTGCGGGTGCTCGGCGGCGCGCCGGGGCACGACAACCATCGCATCGGCTATCTCCCGCAGCGCCGCAGTTTCGACGCCTCCCTGCGGATCCGCGGCGAGGACGTCGTCCGGCTGGGCTGGGACGGCGACCGGTGGGGCATCCCGCTGCCGTTCGTGAGCCGGTTCAGCGCCCGTCGCCGTGCCGCGGACGCGCGGATCGCCGAGGTCGTCGACCTGGTCGGCGCGTCCGCGTACGCGCAGCGCCCGATCGGGGAGCTCTCCGGCGGCGAGCAGCAGCGCCTGCTCATCGCCCAGGCCCTGGTGCGGCGGCCGGCGCTGCTGTTGCTGGACGAGCCGCTGGACAGTCTCGACCTGCCCAACCAGAGCGCGGTCGCCGCGCTGATCAGCCGGATCTGCCACGACGAGCAGGTCGCCGTCGTCATGGTGGCCCACGACGTGAATCCCATCCTCGGCTACCTGGACCGCGTCGTCTACATCGCCCACGGCGGCGCCGTGGCCGGGACCCCGGACGAAGTCATCACCAGCGAGACATTGACGCGGCTGTACGGCACGCCGATCGAGGTGCTGCGCAGTTCCGACGGCCGGCTGGTGGTCGTCGGCGGCCCGGAGGCCCCGGCCGTCCACACCGACCGCCACGACGGCACGGCGAGCGGAGACAGTGGTGCTGCTCGCTGACGCGGTGTCCGGGCCGAGCTGGGACCTCGTCGCCGACATCCGGGAACTCTGGTCGTTCCCGTTCATGGTCAACGCCTTCCGTGCGGGCACGATCGTCGCCGTCGCCGCCGCGGTGATGGGCTGGTTCATGGTGGTGCGCCGGCAGACCTTCGCCGGGCACACGCTGGCCGTGGTCGGGTTCCCCGGTGCGGCCGGAGCCACCCTGATCGGCGTGGGCGCCGGCTACGGGTACTTCACGTTCTGTGTGCTGGCCGCGCTGGTGATCGCCGCGATTCCGCGTGGTGGCCGGGAAAGCTACGGACACGAGTCGGCCGCCACCGGCACCGTGCAGGCCTTCGCGCTGGCCTGCGGGTTCTTGTTCGTCGCGCTGTACAAGGGCTTTCTCAACGGCGTCAACGCACTGCTGTTCGGGACCTTCCTCGGCATCACCGACGCGGACGTCGTGACCCTGCTGGCCGTGACGGTGCTGGTGCTGGTCGTGATGGTGGTGCTGGGGCGCCCGCTGCTGTTCGCGTCCGTCGATCCGATCGTCGCGGCCTCGCGGGGTGTTCCGGTCCGCGTCCTGTCGGTGGTGTTCCTGGTGCTGCTGGGCACGGCGGTGGCCGAGGCCAGTCAGATCACCGGGACGCTGCTGGTGTTCGCGCTGCTGGTGATGCCCGCGGCCACCGCGCAGGCACTGACCGCCCGGCCTGCCCTCAGCCTCGCGGTCGCGATCGCGCTCGCCGTGGCGATCACCTGGCTCGGCCTCGGGGTGGCCTACTACTCGCCGTATCCGATCGGGTTCTTCGTCACCACGATCGCCTTCATCCCGTATGTGCTGGCCAAGCTGACGCGCCGGCGGGTCGGCGCCCGGCGCCGGTGGGCGCAGCGGGCCGGGAGCCTCGCGTGAACGTGCTGGTCGCCGCGTTCGAGCATCCGTTCTTCGCCAACGCGTTCCTGGCGGGCACCATGATCGCGGCGGCGTGCGGCCTGATCGGGTACTTCCTGGTGCTGCGGGCCCAGGTCTTCACCGGTGACGCGCTCAGCCACGTCGCGTTCACCGGCGCGCTGGCCGCGCTCGCGTTCGGGCTCGACCTGCGGATCGGGCTGTTCACCGCGACGATCGCGATCGCGGTCCTGATGGGTGCCCTGGGGCGCGGGGGACACCCGGACGACGTGGTGATCGGCAACATCTTCGCCTGGATCCTCGGGCTCGGCGTCTTCTTCCTCACCGTCTACACGACCAACCGCAGCACCGCCAACGGCGCGGCCGGGGTGAACGTCCTGTTCGGATCGATCTTCGGGATCAGCTCGGGCAACGCGGTCGCCGCCGCGGTCATAGGTGTCGTCGTGTGCCTGCTGACGCTGCTGATCGCCCGGCCGTTGCTGTTCGCCACGCTGGACCCGGCGGTCGCCGCCGCGCGCGGGCTGCCGGTGCGGTTGCTCGGGCTGGGGTTCCTCGCGCTGGTCGGCGCCTGTACGGCCGAAGCCACCCAGGCGGTCGGTGCGCTGCTGCTGCTCGGCCTGCTCGCGGCGCCCGCCGGAGCTGCGGTCCGGCTCACGACGCGTCCCTACCGGGCGTTGAGCCTGTCCGCCGCGCTGGCCGTGGGCGACATGTGGGCCGGGCTCGGGCTGAGCTACGCGATCCCGAAGCTGCCGCCCAGCTTCGGCATCCTCGCCGTGGCATCCACCGGCTACGCCGTGGTCCTCACCGCATCCGCACTCCGCCGCCGCAGCACCAAGGCCCCGAGCTCCGCCACGCCATGACCGGCTCCGGCCCGCGCCGGAAGCACTACGAGACCCGGCAGCGACAAGCCGTTCTCGACGCGCTTGCCCGGGCGCCCGGCTTCCTCAGCGCCCGGGCCCTGCACGACCAGCTGCGCCTCGACGGCCGGCCGGTCGCGCTCAGCACCGTGTACCGGGCGTTGCACGCCTACGCCGAGGCCGGCCGGATCGGCATCACTCGCACCGCGGTCGGTGAGCACCTGTTCCGCCTCGCGCCCATCGCCGGACGCAGCCACTACCTGGTGTGCCGTGCCTGCGGTGCCAGCGTTCCCCTCGATGCGCACATCCCCGGGGACTGGGCGGTCGCCGTCGCCGCGGAGCACGGATTCGCCGACATCCACGTCGTCATCGAACTCGCCGGGCTGTGTCCGACGTGCGGAAATGAACCAAAGGACAGCATCCGGCGTAAGTCCTTGTGTACGGACGTGAGAGCGTCCGTGCCGGAGGTGGAAAGGGAAGACCTCCGAAGCCGCGCAAACCGGAGGTACCACCCGTGACGACGACCGAAGCGGCCCCGGTCCGGGGTGAGCGCGACGACCCGGACCGGCCGGACGGCTGGCACTTCGATCCACTCCTCATCCTCGTGCTGGTCCTGCTTGTCGGGTTCCTGCTGCAGAGCCCGATCCGCCGGGTGTTGTCCGCGCCCGCGATGCAGAACTGGATGACCGTGTTCGTCGCGGTGGCGCTGCAGGCCCTGCCCTTCCTCGTCCTCGGTGTGCTGCTTTCGGCCGTCCTCGCGGTGTTCGTCCCACCGGCGTTCTTCGCCCGCGCGCTGCCGAAGAAGCCGACGCTGGCGGTGCCGGTCGCCGGGTTGGCCGGGGTCGTCCTGCCTGGGTGCGAGTGCGCGTCGGTGCCGGTGGCCGGGGCGCTGGTCCGCCGGGGCGTGACTCCGGCGGCGGCGCTGACGTTCCTGCTCTCGGCCCCGGCGATCAACCCGATCGTGCTGACCGCGACCGCCATCGCGTTCCCCAACGCCCCGCAGATGGTGCTCGCCCGGTTCGTGGCGAGCCTGCTCGCGGCGTGCGGGATGGGCTGGCTGTGGCAGCGGCTGGGCCGCACCGACTGGCTGCGCCCGCCGGCTCACCGGTCCTTCGACGGCCTCGGCAAGGGAGAGGCGTTCTGGGGATCGGTCCGGCACGACGTCGTGCACGCCGGTGGTTTCCTCGTCGTCGGCGCGATGGCCGCGGCCACGCTCAAGGCCGTGGTGCCGGCGAGCTGGCTGCACACCGCGGCCGCCAACCCCGTGGTCTCGGTCCTCGCCCTGGCGGTCGTCGCGGTGCTGCTGTCGATCTGTTCGGAGGCCGACGCGTTCGTGGCCGCGTCCCTGACCCAGTTCTCGCTGACCGCCCGGCTGGCGTTCCTGGTCGTCGGGCCGATGATCGACCTGAAGCTGTTCGGGATGCAGGCGGCCACGTTCGGCCGCGGGTTCGCGCTGCGGTTCGCCCCCGTCACCTTCGCCGTGGCGATCGGCGTCGCCGCGCTGGCCGGGGCGGTCCTGCTGTGAACCGGCAAGCGCAGGCGGTCCTGCTGGCCCTGCTCGGCGGGGCCGTGCTCTACGCCGGCAGCACCGACCTGTTTCAGCGTTACGTCAAGACCGGATTGCGGCCCTTGCTGCTCGGCGCCGGCATCGTCCTGATCGCCGCGGCCGCGGCCACCGTCTGGTACGAGTGGCGCGCGTCCCGGAACAGTCGGTCCGAACGTGGTCACGACCACCGCGAGCGGCGGATTTCCTGGTTGCTCGTCGTGGCGTTGTTCGCGCTCGTCCTGATCAGGCCGCCGGCGCTGGACTCCTACAGTGGCCTGCGCGCGGGCACCGCGGTGCCCGCGCCGTTCGGGTTCCCCGCCCTCCCCGCCGCCGGCCCGCTCTCCCTCGGCGTACTCGACTACGCCGGCCGCGCGATCTACGACCACGGACGTTCTCTGCAGGGGCGGCAGATCGAACTGACCGGCTTCGTCGCTGTCGACCAGGGCGGTGCGGTCTACCTCATCCGCATGATCCTCAACTGCTGCGCCGCGGATGCCCAGCCGGTCAAGGTCGGCCTGACCGGCCAGGTTCCGCCCGTCCTGCAACCCGACACCTGGCTCGACGTCACCGGCACCTACACCGGCAAGCAGACCACCGACCCGATCAACAACGGCGCCGTTCCCTTCATCGACGTCCAGCAAGCCAGGCCGGTCCCCGCCCCATCCGACCCGTACGAAAGCATGGGGTGACGGTCCCGGTGGGACCGGCTGCGCAGGTGGCCTGACCGAGCGCAACGTAGGCAGAGCGGGAGAGGTGGCCGGGCGTGGGTTCCGGAGAGTGGTCGGCTGTTCTCCCGGCCGCTGCCGTGCGTGGTGGTGCCGGCCGGCACCGGACGCCGTTTCGCCGCGCTCGACGGATTGCTCGTCGGGTCCGGTCGCGCCACCCGCTGACCGTGCTCGTGGTGGCGGCGTTGGCGCTGGTGGTGGCCGCGACGCCGGTGGCCGCGCAGGACCAGCCGCCGCTGCCGAGCGTGCCGCAGAGTGCCGAGATCCAGCTCAAGGTCGAGCGCGACGGCTCGCTCTCGGTCGCCGAAGCGATCTCCGTCCCGGACGGCGTCACGATGGACCGCCGCGTCCCGCTGCGGGTCGCGGCGCCGCGCCACCACGACCGCGTCTACGGCGTGCGCGACGTCGTCCTGGAAGGCCGCGGGACGGCGAACGTGGACTCCGGCGCGTTCACCGTCCACCTCACCTCCGGCGCGTCGATCGTCCGGTACACAGTGGACGGTGCGGTCGACGGGAACCGGGTCACGTGGGAACTGGCCGGCGGCTGGAGCGCCGACCTGAAGTTCATTCGGGCCTCCTTCGCGGCGCCCAGGATCCCCACCGCCGTCGACTGCCTCGCCGGCCCGCCGGACTCGGACTTCCCGTGCGCCGCGGCGCAGATCGACCACGCCGGGCTGACGCGGTTCAGCCAGCAGAACCTGGCCGCGGGGCAGCGGATGACGGCGACCGTCGAGCTGCCCGCGGGCACCGTCCCCGCGAACGCGGAACTCGTGCCCGCCAAGACGATCGCCGGTGCGTTCGTGCTCACCGCCCCGGTCGGCTGGGCCTGGACGGCCTTCGGCGTGCTCCTGCTGGCCGCGGCCGCGCTCGTGGTGTTCGCGCGCCGCCGGGACGCTGGGGCGGGGGAAGCGCCGAAGGCGGAGCTGGTCGCGAAGGGCGGCGAGTTCGCGTCGCCCGAAGGCGTCCTGCCGGGCCACGCCGGCCTGCTGCTGCACGGCCGCGCCGGGGCCGCCGATCTCGCCGCGACCGTGCTCGACCTCGCCGTCCGCAACTACCTGTGGGTCAGCGCCGAGGACACCGGCTGGCGCCTGGTCCGCCGCAACCCGCCCGACGAGCACCTCACCACCTTCGAGCGGGCCGTGTTCGACGCCGTCGTGCCGGAGGACTCGGTGGCGCTGGCCGAGCTGCGCAAGAACCACGTCACCGTCGCCTCGGAGGAGCTGTACGCCGACGCCGCCCGCCGCGGCTGGCTCGCGCGCCGGCCGAGACGACTCGGCCGCGCCGGAATCCGGCTCGCCTTCTACGGCGTGTTCCTCACCGTCTTGCTCGCGCTGACCGTCGGCTACGCCCAGCTCGGCGTCATCGTCGCCGCGGCCGGGGTCGCCGCCGCCGTCGCCTCGGCCGCCCTGCCCGCGCGCCGGCGAGCCGGTGCGGAACTGGCGGACCGCCTTCGCGGCGTTGCCGCGGAACTCGCGTCGGTAGCGCCCCAGGATCTGACGGAACCCCAGCGCCAACTGGTGTTCTCCCGCGCGTTGCCGTACGCGCTCGCTCTGGGCGAGCTGGGACCGTGGGTGGCCGCGTTCGACGCCCTCGACCACCCGCCGCCGGTCTACTGGCACGACGGCGACAGCACCCCTGACCAGGCCGGATGCTTCGCGACGGCCCTCGCGGGCACCTTCGCCCCCGCCCGACGCGGCCGCCTCCTCGACACCGTGGCCCGGGACACCGGCTCTCTTCTGCCGGCCGAAACACCGGAAACCGCGCGGTCCTCATAGGGATCGGGTCGGGCACCACTCGTCCGACCGGGGCCAGCTGCTCAACCAGAGCCCTAAGCTGCGCGACTGCTAGTCGCGCAGCGCCGGCAGCACCTGCGCACCCAGCCGGGCGATGGTGGCCAGGGTGCGATCCCGGCTGCCGCTGCCTTCCACCATCATGATCACGTGGTCGATGCCGGTCCGTTCCGCGCTCTCCCGCAGCCGCGCCACACACAGCTCGGGACTGCCCACGGGGTGCAGCGAACACAACAGGTCGGTGTAGGCAACGGGATCCCGGGTCGGGCCGGGGCGGCCGTCCACCGGCGTGTGGGCCGTCAACCCGGCGGCCAGCCAGCCCGGCATCGCCGCACGCAACTCCCGCACCGCCTGCTCTCGGTCGTCGGCGACGTGGGCGAGCACCGCGGACACGTGCTCCACCGCGGCCGGATCACGGCCGGCCGCGGTGGCCGCCCGCGCGTAGTGGCGCACCATGGCCACCTTCTCCTGGTCGCTGATGTGCATGCCCAGCAACATGGGCAGCCCTCGCGCCGCCGCGAGTTCGACGGTGGCGCTCGAGGTGCAAGCCACCACGACCGGCGTGTGCGGCACTGACAGCGGCGCGGGCACGATCGGCACCTCGCGAAACGCGAAGTGCTCCCCGCTCGCCGTCACCGTCGGCCCGGCCAAGGCGGCCAACAGCAGGTCCAGACTCTCGCCGAAGCCACGCTCGTAGCGATCCAGGCCGGTGCCGAAGACCTCCAGGTCCACCCACGGCCCGCCGCGTCCGACGCCCAACCGGAACCGGCCACCGGAGACCTGGTCCAGCAACGCGGCTTGCTCGGCCAACGCGACCGGGTGCGCGGTGGACAACACGCTCACCGCCGTGCCCACCGCGATGGCACCGGTGCGGCCCAAGACGTGTGCGGCGAAGGTGATTGCCGACGGGCACACCCCGTAGGGCATGAAGTGATGCTCGGCGATCCAGACATCGTCGAACCCGGCTGCCTCGGCGCAGCTCGCCGCGTCGACCGAGCGGCGCAGGGCCGCGCCGTCGTCCTGGCCGGGAAAGCGGCCCGCCAAAAGGAAAACCCCGAATCTCGCAACCATTCCGATATTCTCCACGCCGATGGCCGGGTGCGAGCCGGGACCGGCTGGAAGCCCACAGCCATCGCTCCACGCAGAAGCGGTGATTCAGTGGACGTGGACCAAGTCCCACGCCGGGAACGGGTCCGCCCCGGTGGCGACCGCGCCGAGGCAGTCCCGCAGGGCGGCCAGCAGCGCGCTCCCGGCCAGGTCGACGCCGATGAACACCAGCTCCTGGGTCGGTTCCCCGGCCACGCCGTGGGGTTCGAACCGTGCCACCGCGCCCGCCTGCGACCACAGCCCGGTGACGCCGGGCCGGGACGCCAGCGTGAAGAACCCCTTGGACCGAAGTACCGTCCCGAACTCGCCGGAGTCCAGTCGCCGCGCCACGAAGTCCCACAGCGGGGCCGGATCGAACGCCCGCGACGCGCGGAACACGACGCTGGAGATGCCGTACTCCTCGGTCTCCGGCACGTGGTCGCCGTTCAGCTCGGCCACCCAGCCCGGCGCCTCCTGCGCCTTCGCCACGTCGTAGCGGCCGGTCCCGAACACCCGCTCCAAGGGGACGTCCCCGAAGCTGCCCGTGACGACGTCGGCCGCCGGGTTCAGCCGCCGTAGCACCGCCACCAGCCGCTCGACGTCGGCCGCGGGGACGAGGTCGGTCTTGTTCAGCAGCAGGACGTCGGCGAACTCCACCTGGTCCACCAGCAGGTCGCTGACCGTCCGCTCGTCATCTTCGTACTGGTCGAGCCGCCGCTCGGCGAGTGAGTCGCCGGTGGCCAGTTCGCGGGCGAAGTTCGCCGCGTCCACCACCGTCACCATCGTGTCGAGGCGCGCGAGCGGGTCCAGGAACGAGAACGTCGCCGCCACCGGCATCGGCTCGGAGATCCCGCTCGACTCGATCAGCACGTGGTCGAAGCGGTCGTCGGCGCACAGCGCCGCCACCTCCTCGAGGAGATCCTCGCGCAGTGTGCAGCAGATGCACCCGTTGGTCAGCTCGACCAGGCGCTCCTGCGAGCGCACGAGCGCGGCGTCGATGTTGACCTCGCTCATGTCGTTGACGATCACGGCGACGCGCACCCCGGACCGGTTGGCGAGGATGTGGTTGAGCAGCGTCGTCTTGCCCGCGCCGAGGAACCCGGACAGGACCGTGACCGGAACGCTCACCTTTCGAGCCGGTGGAAGTGCTTGATCAGGCGGCGGGGGACGAGTTTCGTCTCGCCGTCGACCTTGATCGGTACCAGATCCGGCACCGCGGCCTTCCATTGCGCACGCCGGGAGCGGGTGTTGCTGCGTGACTTCTTGCGCTTGGCGACGGCCATCAGCGGTTGCCTCGCTTTCCGTAGCGGCGGTGGAACTTTTCGACCTGGCCGGCGCTGTCCATGATCCGCTGGGTGCCGGTCCAGAACGGGTGTGACCAGGAGCTGATGTCGACCATGACGAGTGGGTAGGTGCGGCCGTCGGTCCATTCGACGGTCTTGTCGGAGGTGATGGTGGAGCGGGTCAGGAATGCGTCGCCGGTGGCGGAGTCCTTGAACACGACGGCGTGGTAGTCGGGGTGGATTCCGGATTTCATCGCTCTTCCTTTCGATTCGCCGCGGTCGCTTCGGTTCGCGCCGGGTCGCTGTCTTCGCAGGGTTCTTCGTGCCAGTCGCCGAAGGGGTCGGGGTAGCGCTGCCACTCCGCCGGGCCGGCGGCCAGTTCTTCGTCGGTCAGTAGAGCGCCGCGCAGGGCCGCGTCGATCTCGTCCGGCGTTGTCTGGTCCGTCACCACGACGAGCTCCTGCGCGCGGTCGCCGTGCACCGGGTGCCAGCGCAGGGACGCCAGGGTGCGGCGCTCGGGGGAGACGTCCGTCCACTCCGGACCGTCGGGTGCGGCGAGCCACGGCCCGGCGTGGCCGATGCCCAGGCCGCCGCCGGCCGATTCGATCCAGAACGCGACGTCGGGCTGGCTGGCCACCCAGGCGCGGCCGCGGGTGCGGACGACGCCGTCGAGGAGCACGTCGAGGGCGTCGTGCAGCCGCTGCGGGTGGAACGGCCGCTGGGCGGTGAACGTGACCAGGCCGATGCCGCAGTCGACGTGCACCGGCGGTTCGCCGCGCAGCAGCGCGCCGTGCAGGTCGGTGACCTCGCCGCGCCGGGCGTTCGCCGGGACCGCGTCGAGGACGCTGTGCCCGTCGATGCGGTTCAGTTCGACGCGGGGGACCGACGGCGCGACCCGGTCGAGGACGGCGGACGCTTTCGCGGCGGTCCACGCGTCGGTGGCGGCGCCGGCGAGCACGAGGACGTCGGCGAACTCGGCCTGCGACAGCGCGACCTGCGCGACGGTGCGTTCGTCCTCCGGGCTGGCTTGCAGATTCCGCTCGGCGGGGACGTCGTCGCCGGTCGCGTCGGCGAGGAAGGTCGCGCAGTCCACGACGGCGAGCACCGCGCGTAGGTCGACGTCGTCGCTGACCGGGTGGTCGCCGACCAGGACGTTGCGGATCGCCCAGCTGACCGGCTCGGGTTCCATGGCTTCGTCGAGCCGGACGACGATCCGGCGGACCTGCGGCATTCGGGCGAGGTGGCGTAGCAGCGGGAGGAGGTCCTCGCGCAGGGTGCAGGACACGCAGCCGTGGGCGAGTTCGAGGACGGTCAGCTGGTCGCGCTGCTCGAGCTGCAGGCGGCGGCGGACGACGCCGGAGTGGATCTCGCGCAGGTCGTGGTGGACGACGGCGGTGCCCGGCTCGGCGATGCGCAGCAGTTCGGCGAGTGTGGCGTTCGGTCCCGGGGCGAGGCCGGTCACGAGGATGAGCGGGACGCGGGGGTCAGGGGTCACGGGGGCTCCAGGAATGCGGGCGGGGTACGGTGCGTACAGTAGATGAAAACGAAAACCACTATCAACTCGGGAGGGTCCGTGTCCGCCGTGTGCCAGGTCACCGGCCGTAAGGGCGAAGGGGGTGAGGCTGTGATGGCGAAGTGCACCGACGTCCGCCCGGTGGTCAAGCTGCGGTCCACCGCCGCGTGACGGGATTAGTGCCCAGCAACAGAAACAGGTCGCCACGGCGATCAAGGACGCCCGCGAGATGGCACGATTGCCGTATCCCGTGGCAGGCCGTACAAGCTGAACAGCGACGCGTATCGGGCGGCGCGACCGTGGGCGCCGCGAGGGATGCACTGATGCCGTGCCTCAGGGCCAGGCTCAGCAGGTGCCGTTCTGCACCGGGTAGTGGATGACGACCGCGCCACCGGTGGCGTAGTTGGCGACATCGGCAGCCACCTGCCGGCCCTGCGGAGACTCCCTCGCGGCGGTCATTGCCGCGGCGTCAGCGAACTCGGCCTCGAAGACCGCGAAGTACGGCGTCTGTCCCTGCGTCGCTGTCACCTCGAAGCTGTAGCGCCACGCGAGCAGGCCGGGCATGCGCGTGACCAGCGGGAGGTGGTTGCTCACGTAGTAGTCGCGGAAGTGGTCGGGATCGGCGGGCTCGGGATACAGGACCACCAGCTTGTGCATGACGACCTCCGTTCAGCGGCGAGCGACCACGACACCCGGAGTGCGCGATCACCGCGAGGCGGACAGTAGATCAGACTCCACGCCAAGATCCAGTGCAGTGCGGACGAGCCGTCTGCTCCGAGACCGTCGCCGCTCGACGGCGTACGGCGGCACGGCCCCGTGCGAAGTTTCCGAGTGCTCAGCGCCGTGGTCGCGCACCCGTTGGCCGGACGTCCCCGTTTCGTCACAGCGTCGCAACACGATACGGCCGGTAATCGCGCAGGGTGGGCCGCGTCACCGAATCGGCGGGAACTCGGCGCAGCCGGCAGCCGACTGATAGCTGCGAGGCAGGCGAAAGGAGCTCGATGTCCATCGACCAGAGCGAAGACCGCACGGCCGAGGCACCGCCCGAGCCCCGGTTGACCTGGGCGGCGGTTCGCCCGCTGCTGGTGCGGCTGCATTTCTACGCCGGGGTGTTCGTCGGCCCGTTCCTGCTGGTCGCGGCGGTCACCGGGCTGGCGATGTGCGCGGCCATGGTCGCGATGGTGTGGCCGGCCACGATGGGCGTGGCCGGCCTGCCGCAGGTGGTGCTGTTCGGGCTCGCCGCCGCGTGGTTCGCCGTGGCCGCCGCGCGGGGCGCCGCGCACGAGGGCCGGTGGCACCCCGGCTACCACGCGGCGATGATGCTCGCGATGGTGTGGATGGTGTTCGCCATGCCCCGCGCCGTGGTCGGCAGCGGGGCCGCGACGACGATGGACATGCCGGGAATGGAGGGCATGGCCATGGCGCTTCCGTCGGCCGGCGGCGGAGTGCCCGCCGACGTGGTGATCGTCGCGCTGACGCTGGCGATCGCGTTCTGCCTGGCGGGGATCGCGTTCCTGGTCCGGGTCGTCGACGCGGCACGGGTCGCGCCGCCGTCGGTGCGCACGGCCGGGTGGGGTGCCGACGCCCTGATGGGCCTCGGCACCTCCGTGCTGCTGCTGGCGATGCTGTGAGGTCAGGCCGGCGTGAGAAGAAGCTGGTCGAGCACCCCGGCCTTGACGTCGGCGACCAGGACTTCGAGCTGGTCCACGCTCATTTGGATCTGCTGGCCGAAGTCGTCGGTGATGACGATCCGCCGCTCGGCGGGCGCGTCTTCGGCTACGTAGAGCTCCGGACAGCCGCAGTTGCACTGGCCGCAGAACGTCGCGACGTGACGCAGGGAGGGGTCCATGGTCGTTCTCCTCGGCTCGGAGGGCACTTCGGTCACTGCCACCGGTCGAGTAGTCGGACGCGGCCGCGGAATGGTTCCCCGATCAGCCGATCAGGTGACGCAACCCGGAGGAAGAGCCTTCTGAAGGTGCTGCGTATTCTCGGCGCTGGTCACCCCCTGTCGCTGCCACCGAACATCGACGGCGACCACGGAGAATCCATGTCTTCCGAGACGACCACACCCGCTGCGCAGAGCGTCGAACTCAAGCTCGACGGCGCGCTGGCCACCCCGGTGGTCTTCCGGGCCGCGGCACCGTTCCACCGGGCGGTGTGGTGGAACCTGCGGCACGGTTCGTCCAGTATGGACACTCTGGTGTCGCCGGACGCGCTGCGCCTGGCGCACCGCACCCTGGGCACGATCCGCGGCAACCTCGCCTGGGCGTTCGGTTACAACCTCGCCGCCATCCCGATCGCCGCACTCGGCCTGCTCAACCCGCTCATCGCCGGCGCCGCCATGTCGCTGTCGCCCGTGCTGGTCGTGTCCAACAGCCTCCGCCTGCGAAACTTCGCCGGCACCGGGGAAGTCCCCATCCGTCACGAAATCGAGGAAACCGCATGAAGATCGCCAGGCTTTTCGCCGCTGCCTTGCTCGCGTTGGCCGGGTTGCTGGCCTTCGCCGGGCCCGCGTCCGCCCATGCCGCGCTGAAGTCCAGCTCACCGGCCGAGGGCGCGAGTCTCGCGGCCGCGCCCAAGAAGGTCGACCTGACGTTCGAGGAGGCCGTGACGCTGCAGCCGGACCCGATTTCGGTGACCGGTCCGGACGGTGCGAAGTGGACGGTCTCGACGCCGACGGTGACCGATGCGACGATCACGGCCGCGGTGGTCCCCAGCGGCCCGGCGGGGGCGTACACGCTGACGTACAAGGTCGTCTCGGACGACGGTGACAAGGTGACCGGCGCGGTGCACTTCACCCTCACCGCGCCCGCTTCGCCGCCCACCACGTCCAGCTCCGCCGCACCGACGTCGTCCTCGGCGGCGCCGGTCACGACGGCGTCGCCGACCCCGGCCGCGTCGAGCGACACCAGCGGGGGTGTCCCGGCGTGGGTGTGGATCCTGATCGCGGTCGTGGTCGTCGTGGCCGCGGTGGTGGTCGGGCTGCGGCTGCGGCGGTCCCGGCAGTAGGTCCGCGCGGATGTCCGGGAACCAACTCACGCCGTCGTGCGACTACTGCTGGTGGAGCGTCGGCGACGCCGAAGAGGATTCCGGTGAGAACACGGCGGTGGACAGCGGCCGTGACGGTCCTTTTCGGACTGTCGGTGTGCGGGGCGGCCGACCCGGCCCAGCCCGCCGCCGCACCCTCGTCGCCGAGCAGTTCCATGAAGACGGGCGCTCGCCTCGCCTCCGAAGCGCGTCGTGACGATGGACGGTGGCGCGGCGGCGATCCTGGAACGCCTCGGTGTCGCCGATCGGATCGTCGGCACCGCCGCGCCGGACTTCTTCCAGGATGATGCCGGGCTCGGGGGCGTCGTCCCGGGTGTCGGTCACCGACACGCTGATCCCCTGCGAACTCGCCACCGGTGCCCGACCCGGGCCGACGAACCGGACGTCGAATCGGTCCGGGACCACGCTCAGCAGGTAGACCGGGCCGAATACGTCCAGCAACTGGAAACCCGCTGCTTTCCCATCGTCACCGCCTCTCGGTGGTCGTCAGGCGAGCCGGGTCGGTTCTCCGCGATCATCAAGCCGCGCGACGACGGCCGGCCGGCAGGTGCGGGAACCGGCGGCGCGGACCCCGGCCACCGTCCGCGGCCCCGGGCTCCCAGCCGAGCCTGACCTCGTCGTGCGCCTCGGGCTCGACGCGCGTACTCGGGCCCGGCGTCGATGTGCGGCGGTGCTGGCGGCGGACGCCGTAGAGGAGCCCGACCCCGGCCACGAGCAGGCCGTGCGACAGCACCCGGGACACGGTGACCTGGCCGTCGAAGAGGTCGATGCCCGAGATGAGGCCGAGGACGGCGACGAACCCGGCCAGCGCGGGCAGCAGCCCCGACGCCGTCGCCGGGCGCAGCGCCGCCCAGAGCAGGCCGAAGCCGACCGCGAGGTTCCAGGCCGCGCTCTCGTTGCCGAGATGCACGGCCATCGCCATCATCCCGCCGTGCTCGGCGTGCCCGACGTCCGCGCCGAGCAGCTCGGCGAGCCCGAGGCCGCTCTGGACCAGCGCGACGAGGGCCAGGGCGATCCGCAGGCCCCAGCGCTGGGCCGGCGGGGCCGGCACCTCGGTGAGGATGCGTTCGGTCAGGTCCGGCACCCGCGGTGCCTCGCGGACCAGGAGCAGCCGCCGCAGCCGGACGGCGTCGTCCTGCCAGGCCCGGCACTGCGGACAGCCCGCGAGGTGGCGGTCGACCACCGGGTCCGGCAGCGACCCCGCCTCACCGTCGATCCGGGCCGAGAGCGCTTCACGGAAGTCGGAGCAGTTCACCTCCACATAGTCGCGCGCAGACCCCTCCGAGTTCCCGCCGGTGTGGGCTACGGTGTCGCCTCGTGAACTCCAGCCGGGATCGTGACGACGAACGGATCACCGCGCTCGCCCTCGCCGCGGCGCGCGGTGACCAGCGCGCCTACGAGGACTGGGTGCGGTCGACGCAGGCCGACGTCTGGCGGTTCGTGGCCCATTTGACCGACTCGGTCGTCGCCGACGACCTGACGCAGGAAACATACGCCCGCGCGGTGATCTCGCTCATGCGGTTCGCCGGGCGGTCGTCGTCGCGGACCTGGCTGCTCTCGATCGCCCGGCGCGCGGTCGTCGACCACTTCCGGGCGCGCTCGGCCCGCCCGCAGCTCTCCGGGCAGGACTGGACGGCGGCCACCGAGGAGCAGTCCGCCCGCAGCCGCGCGGCCGTCTCGGGATTCGAAGAGGTCGTCGAAGTCGGCCTGCTGCTGCGGGACCTGGACGACGAGCGCCGCGAGGCACTCGTGCTGACCCAGTTGCTCGGGTACACCTACGCCGAGGTCGCGGAGATCTGCGGCTGTCCGATCGGGACGGTGCGCTCCCGCGTGGCCCGCGCCCGCGAAGACCTGCTGGCCGCGCGCGACGAGCGTGGCAACGTCATGTGACGCTGGGTCAGCCGACCGCCGGATACCCCGGCCGGGTCCCGGCCATCGCGGCCAGCAGGTCTTCCCTCGCTCTGGCGACACGGGAGCGGATCGTGCCGACGGGGCAGCCGCTCACCTGCGCGGCGTCCGAATAGGACAGTCCAAGGATCTGGGTGAGGACGAACGCCGCGCGGCGGTCGGCGTCGAGGGCCTGGACGAGCTGGTCGAGGACGACCTGCTCGTCGACCCAGACGACCTACCCGATGACCAGGACGACCTGCGGGCACTGCGCCAGTTCGGTCCGCGAGGAGCTCGGCGAGCTGCCCGGCGTTCGTGCGGTCGAGGTGGACCTCGGTACCGCCCGAGCCCGAAGAAAGCGCTTCCCTGCCGCCGGCCGACGCACTTCGCCGTCGCCTGCAGCTGTCGGCGTTGTTCGGCGCTCCGGTGATCCTGCTGGCGATGGTGCCGGTCCTGCAGTTCCCGGCCTGGCAATGGGTTTCGCTCGTCCTGGCGACGCCGGTGGTGGGGTGGGGTGCGTGGCCGCCGCTTACCTGTGGTCGCTCTACGCGTTGTTCTTCGGTGGCGCCGGGGTCATCGGCATGCGCCACTCGAGACCGCCGTGCCGGGCGCGGCCACCGTGGCCGGCTGTGCCTCTCGGTCATCCGCAGCAGCAGTCGGTTGGCGGTTCGGCAAAGGGAGTTCGGCCAGACTCAGGTCGGCATCGTGCCACCACCCATGCGGCGTGATTTGGGCGATGCCGCCGCTTCAGCGGGGGTAGGTGGCGGTGGCCTTGATTTCGATGAGGAATTCCGGCCGGGCGAGGCCGCTGATGCCGATCATCGACCAGGCCGGGTAAGGGGCTTCGACGAAGCGCTTCTTCACGTCCAGGAAGCCGGGGAGGTGCTGGTGGATGTCGACGTGGTAACTGGTGACCTCCACCAGGCTGGTGAGGTCGAGCTTCTCGAGCCGGAGGATCTCCTCGATGCGCCGGAGCGCTCGCTCGGTTTGTTCTTCGATCGTGTCGGGGACCGTTCCGTCGGGGCGGCTGCCGATCTGTCCGGCGATGAAGAGGTGGTCGTGTGCGCGGACGGCGGGGGAGTAGCCGAAGCGTGCGAAGCCCCCGGTCGTCTGCCCGAAAACCGCGGAGTCCGAAGGGATCTCGACAGAGTAGTTCGTCATCGCGGGTGGAGCCTTTCTCGGAGTTTTCCGGTGCGCCTGGCCGTGACGAGCAGGCACTCAATTGCGCTGTATACCGCCGGTCAGTCGCCCCACCGGCAGGTGCGGGCGGCCTGTTCCATGCGGGTCTCGCCGGCCGCGCGGCGTTGGCGGAGCAGTTCGCCGGGCACCGAGTAGCGGGGTGCGTTGGCCGGGTCGGCCGCGGCCTGGGTGACGATGGCGTCGACGAGCGAGCGGACCATGGTCAGGCGGGGGTAGGCGGCGTGGATGGCTTGCGCCTGCTCGTCGGTGACCGTGTCGGGCCGGCCGGCGCCGAGGACGCCGCCGAAGTCGAGGCCGATGCCTTGGCGAACGAGCACGCACAGCGTGCCGCGGCGTTCGGCGATGCCCGCCGACGTGTGCAGGGCGATCGCCTGCCACACGGCGTCGACGTCGGCCGCGGGCAATCCTTGTGCGGTGAGGAATTCCGCGGTGCGGTCGGCGCCTTCGACCTCGAACCGCTGCCGGTGCGGGCCGTCGGCGGCCAGGCCGAGGTCGTGGAGTGCGCAGGCGGCGAACAGCAGCTGGTCGTCGTAGTCCTGGCAACCGAGGCGGCGGGCGGTCAGGCGGGCGAACAGGTAGCTGCGGACGCTGTGGTTGAACAGGGACGGCGGTTCCGCGTTCCGGGCGAGGTCCACGGCCGCACGGGCCAAGGGTGTGTCCGGCAGCGCGATCGGACCGGTGCGGGGACGGCGTGTCATGCGGTCCACAGTGGCGGCAACCGGTCTGAGCCGGCGAGTGGCAGGATTGCCGCGTTTCGTTAGAATCCTGCCATGGCTGTGCACAGAGTCGCGGTGCTGGTCCTGGCCGGGGTGAGCCCGCTCGATCTGGCGATCCCGACGCAGGTCTTCGCCACGCGTGCCGAGACTTCCTACGACCTGACGGTGTGCTCGCTGACGCCTCAGGTCACCACGACCGTGGGCTTCGATCTGCTCGTCCGCGGCGGCCTGGAGCAGGTGCGGGCCGCCGACACCGTGATCGTGCCCGGATTCGAGCCGCCTCTCGTGCCGCCGCCGGAACCCGTGCTCGACGCGCTGGCCGAGGCCCGCGACCGGGGCTGCCGGGTGGTGTCCATCTGCACGGGCGCGTTCGCGCTGGCGGCAGCCGGGGTGCTGGACGGCCTGCACGCGACCACGCACTGGCAGCACATCGAGGACCTGGAACGGACGTTCCCCGCGGTGCGGGTGGACCGCGACGTGCTCTACGTCGACGAGGGGGACGTGCTCACCTCGGCCGGGGTGTGCTGCGGGATCGACCTGTGCCTGCACATCGTGCGCCGTGACCTCGGCGCCGTGGTGGCCAACCGGATCGCCCGCGGACTGGTTGCCGCACCGCATCGCGACGGTGGCCAGGCGCAGTTCGTGCCGGCGCCGGTCGCGGTGGCCGGCGACGCGTCCCTGGCCGCGACCCGGGCCTGGGTCCTGGAGCGGCTGGACCAGCCGCTCACGCTGGCCGTGCTCGCCCGGCACGCGAGGATGTCCCAGCGTTCGTTCATGCGCCGGTTCGCCGAGGAGACGGGCACGACGCCGTTGCAGTGGCTGGTCAACGCCCGGCTCGGCCTCGCCAGGGAGCTGCTGGAGACCACCGGCCACTCGGTGGACCGGGTGGCCAGGGACTGCGGGTTGGGCACCGCCGCCAACCTCCGGCTGCACTTCCGCCGGACGCTGGGCACCACGCCCACGGCCTACCGGCGGACGTTCACCCGCTGAACCGGCGTTACCGGGTCCGGCCATCCCCTTTCCCGGGCATTCGGAAAGCGCTTCCTGCCGAATCGGTGAACCCGGGGTTGGCCAAAACCGGGGGAAAGATGGCAATCGCGCCGATTCCGGCTGCGGGACGTGCTGGGTAGCGTGGTGCCGAATCGACCACAGGAGGACTGATTTACCCATGCTGACTGGTTCACCCCGCGTGACAGCCTGGTCGCCGCTGCGGATTGCGGCCACCGTCGAACTGGTCTCGCTCATCGTCCTGCTGGTGAACCTGGCCACCGCGCACTGGCCCGCGGTGTCCTCGTTGCTGGGGCCCACCCACGGTTGCGCCTACCTGTTCGTGTTCATCGCCACCGCACGCCACCCGGACACGACCCGGGTGATCACGGCAACAGCCCTGGTCCCCGGCATCGGCGGAATGCTCGCCCTGCGGCAGCTTTCACGCCGCCGGACATCGGACACCTCGGCGCCTGATACCGCGACACAGGAACGCCATCGATGATGGTTCCCCTGGACGCCGAAATCGCGGCCGTGCCCCGGCGACTTGCGGACCCGGCGGGAAGTGTTCGGCCCTTGCCCCCGGCTTCGGCATCAGCCCCAACCACATCGCGATCATGGGCGACAGCGTCGGTGACGGCCTCGCCGCCGGGGTCGCCCGCCTACGGCCCGAGGACGTCGAGCGGGTCGAAGCCGTCGTACAACACGACCTGAACGGGCACGGTGTCGCTCCTTCGCTCGTCAGTCGGTGACGCCGTGCGTGGCGGACCGGGGCTGGGCGAGCATCCGGCTCAGCGCGTCGACGCCGGCCGCGACCGCTTGCTCGAACCGGGGCCCGAGGTGGAGGAAGGGCAGGAACCCGTGGGGCAGATCGGGTTCGCGCACGGCGGTGACGCCGATCCCGGCGGACCGGAGCCGGGCGGCGTAGGCCTCACCCTCGTCACGCAGGGGGTCGAATCCGGCGGTGACCAGGTGAACGGGCGCCGTCCGGGGATCGATTTCCCCGTAGAGCACCGACACCCGCGGATCGGTGCGGTCGATCCCGGCGGGCAGGTAGCGGTCCTGGAACCACCCGATGTCGGCGTCGGTGAGCAAAAATCCCCGGCCGAACGTGGTGCGCGACGGATGGCGTCCGGCGAGGTCTGTGGCGGGGTACAGCAGCCACCGGCCGGCCGGCAACGGGCCGCCGTCCCGCTCGGCGGCCTGGCGCGCCGCCACCGCCGCGAGCGTCGCGCCGGCGCTGTCCCCGCCGAGCACGATCCGCTCCGGATCCACATCGAGTTCGCCGGCTCGGGCGACCGCGTCGTCGAACGCGGCGAGAGCGTCCTGCACCCCCGCCGGGAACGGGTCTTCCGGCGCGAGCCGGTAGTCCACCGACAGCACCCGGTGCCCGGAGCGCTCGGCGACGTACCGGGTGACGTGGTCGTACCCCGAGCGGCTCCCGATCACCCAGCCACCGCCGTGGAAGAAGACCAGCAGACCCGAAGGAGCCGCGCTCGTGGCCGGCTCGTACAGCGTCGCCGCGAGGCCGCCCGCGACGGTCAGTTCACGCGTCCGCACGCGGGAGTTCGGTCGACGCCCCGCGCGGAGGACCGGCGCGTTGCGGTCCAGCGTCGCCCGGGACGCCGTGGGCGAGTCGTCGACCACGAGGACGGATTCGCCGCGCTGGGAACGGATCAGCAGGCGGGCATCCACCGCCAGTTCCTGTCCCTCGACGACGATGTCCGGTCCGGCCATCGCCTTCCTCAGCCGCGTAGGCGCGCGCGCCAGCAGGGCCACCACGATCTCCTGGGCACGAACCGATGCCGGGACACGCTCTTGATGGGGCACGTCCACCTCCTCGACTGAGTTACAGTGTGACTGTAACTCACGCCGGAAAGGATCTCACAGAGATGGTGGAATGAGCGACGACACGAGCAAACCCGCGCCCGGGGCGGCCCCGCACCCGGAGCCCGTTCCCCCGCCCAACGCCGCGTTCCTGGTCATGGCGCTGGGACAGCGGATCCGCGATCGGGTCGACCGCGCGCTGCGTGCGCACCGCATCTCACGGCGGCATCTGTCGGCCCTCGGTCACCTGTACCGCGAACCGGGGATCTCCTACAGCGAGCTCGCGCGCCGCGCCCACGTCACCCCGCAGAGCATGATGGCGACGCTGCGGAACCTCGAGGACTTGGGAGCGGTGAAACGGTCCTCGGATCCTGGCCGCGGCAGAACCGCCACCCTGCACGTGACCGCCGAAGGGCACCGCCTCCGCGAGCACGGGCAGGGCATCCTCGCCGAAGCCGAGGCCGAACTCCTGGCCCGGGTTCCGCCCGATCTCCACCGGTGCTTCGTCGAGGCTCTCGGCCGTGCTCTGCGCGCCCCGGCCGACTGACTCGGTATCGACTTCGCAACTGTTGGCTGTAGTGAGGATGCGACCCTGCCGATTCTTGTCCGGATTGTCGGGGATGGAGCCGGTTGTGGGGCCAGGGTGGGAAAACTCCGCGATCGGGCGTCGTCTACGTTGACGCGTCGCGTGCGGACGCACGGGTTTGCGGGAAGGGGAGAACCGACGTGGGTGCTCGTCAGGAACGACGCTTGGTCAAGAATGCTGCCGCGCTGATGCGGCCCGAGGAGCGCGTCGAGCTTGTCGCCTTGGCGAAGGTCGGCTCGGTGAAGAAGGCGGTCGGGAAGTCGATCGCGTACGGCCTTGCGGTCGGCGTGCTCAGCGGCGGTACGGTGCTGGCCTTCTCGACGCAGGCCGAGGCCTACGTGGTGCTGACCGACCAGCAGATCCTCTTCTTCCGCTCGCACGCCGGCACGCCGGGCAAGCACCTGCTGAGCGTGCCGCGGGCCTACGCCGCCATCACGGAGCCGAAGTCCGGGTTCCTGCTGAAGTTCCAGCTGCACGTCCAGGGGTGGTCCGAAGTCCTGGCCCTGACGGTTCCCCCGCTCCCGCCGCGCTTGCGCAGGCGCGGGGTCGCGCTTACGCAGCTCCTGCCCCGGGTCTTGCCTGCCCCGGCGGTACGCAGCCGGTAACCGGACGGGCCCGGTCGCGCACCTCGCGACCGGGCCCTCGCCCCGGTCAGTTGTACGCGACCTGGGTGGTCGAGTTGGCGCTGATCCAGGTGATGGTTCCGTGCTGGAAGTTGTTGCGGCGGCCGCCGGTGACGCCGAACTCGTCGCTGGCCGGGTAGCCCAGGGCGCTCTTCTCCCAGCCCAGCGACGCCCACCTCTGCCGGATCGCGCCGTGGATGGACTGGGCGCCGGTGGCCTGTGTCCAGTAGATGGAAGCGCCTTGCGCGCCGTTGAAGTGGTTGAAGCGGCCGACGCCGTCCGGGGTGCCGTCCTCGTCCGTGGTGGGGTAGCCCAGTCCGGTCTCCCAGCCGAGTGCGGCCCATTTCTGCCGGATCAGGCCGTGGATGGATTGGGCGCCGGTGGCGGAGGTCCAGTAGATGGAGGCGCCTTGGGCGCCGTTGAAGTGGTTGTACCGGCCGACGCCGTCGGGGGTGCCGGACTCGTCGGTGGTGGGGTAGCCCAGTCCCGTCTCCCGGCCCAGTGCGGCCCATTTCTGCCGGATCGCGCCGTGGATGGACTGGGCGCCGGTGGCCTGTGTCCAGTAGATCGAGGCGCCTTGCGCGCCGGTGAAGTCGTTGTAGCGGCCGACGCCGTCGGAGGTCGCGGTTTCGTCCGTGGTCGGCAAGCCGAGTACGCCGCCGGGGCCGCCGAGCTGCTGGTAGTGCTGCCAGATCGCGCCGTGCACCGCGTACGCGCCGGTGGTCGGGAAGTAGCCGACGATGCCGTGCTCGTAGTTCTGCGCCCAGCCGCCGGCGGCCGGGTATTCGCCGCCGGAGGAGTTGCCCAGGTAGGACGACGCGCCGCCGAGGTCGGTGTAGTGCTGGGCGATCTTGTCGGGCCCGGTGCCGGTGGCGAAGGCCTGCAGGTCGGTGCCGCTGCCGTTGAACACGTCCTGGTCACCCGGGAACGTGCCGGACGACGCGGTCTGGTCGAACGTGTAGTCCGTCCAGCTCGCCGGCATCGTGACCGTGGACGTGATCCACAGTGGATCGTTGGTGAAGTTCGGGTTGTTCGCGGTGCAGTTGGTCCACCAGCCGTTGGTGGTGTAGATGACCGGCCACCGGTTCGTGCGGTCGTGGACCGTGGTGACGAAGTCGGAGATCCACGCCGAGATCTGCGCCGGGGTCATGTTGTAGCACCAGCCGGCCCAGTCCGCGGTGCTGTAGGGGTTGTATTCGATGTCCAGCACCGGTGGCAGCGTCTTGCCGTCCGCGACCCAGCCGCCGCCGTGGGCGAGGAAGAACTGTGCCTGCGCCGCGCCCGAGGAGGTGTCCGGCAGCCCGAAGTGGTACGCCCCGCGCAGCAGCCCGGCATCCGCGGAACCGGCAAAGTCCGCGGTGAACTGCGGGTCCACATAGGTCGTGCTCTCGGTGGCCTTCATGTACGCGAACTTCGCGCCCTGGCCGGCTGCCGCGCTCCAGTCCACTGTGCCCTGGAAGTGGGACACGTCCATGCCCGGCGTCGTCACCCCCGAGGCCGCGGCCGCCCGCGCCGCGGCTTTCGGTGTCGCCGTTGTGTGCGCGCCGACTGTGGAGCCCAGGTAGTCGGAATCCGGATGGACCGGCACGCTCGCGGTACCCCGCGAAGCACTCGGGGCTGCCGAAGCGCCCGATGCGATGGCTGGTGTCCCGGCCAGCACCCCCGTGACCAAGACGGTGACCGCACCCACGGTCACCGCACCACGAACCCAACCCATCACGAACCTCCACCTGGTATCTGTTCATCCCGCTATCGACGGGAGCGTGGAAGCGTTACCGACACGGACACGAAATCACCCTGGTCACAGGGAATTCCGGTGGCTGTCACCTTCCGTCGACGAAGCGTGGACCGGCCACTGCGGACAGTGCCCACTCCGAGGGCGGCCGAGGGGTGCGGGTCGTGTCGGATGCGCCTCGAGAGGACTCGGCGGGGATGTGACCGTCATCGGCAGTGTGATCCTGTTGGGGTGAGAGCCGGTCGGTACTGGGTCCGGTCCGATGTGGCTTGGAGGGCGAGCGCGGCGAAGGCGAGGTCTTGCAGGGCGATGCCGACCGAGTTGAACAGGGTGATCTGCTCGCGTCCGGTGGGGCCCGTGGTCGGGGCGGGGTGGCGCGCCGACGGTGTCGATCGGCCGGACCGTGCGGACGGCGGCGACGTGCTCGACCGCGAGCGGCCCGGCACCGACCAGGCCACTTCGACGTGCCGAGGTGACCGGTGGCGGCGTTACCGGGGCAGCACCTTGTCGGCGAGTGTCTCGACGACGCGGGCGACGTCGGCGGGAGCTCTCAGGTCGGCGCTGTGGTCCCGCTTGGGCATGACCACCCGTTCACTGTGTGGCAGGACGCGCTTGAGGACATCGAGCCGCTCGGCGAGGTTGTCGGGGCTGCGGTCGCCGCCGAGCAGCACGGTCGGCACGGTGATCCGGGCATAGGTGTCCAGGCGTACCCCGAGTTGCTGGATCGCTTCGAGGTCGTCGATCTGGCACGGCACGTACTTGCGGAGGTGGGGGACCGTGCCGGCGACCGTGCCCATCAGCGTGGCTTGCCACCAGGGCAGTCCGACACCCCGCCGGGTGAAGATCCTCATCGCCTTGGCGGGGTGGCCCGCGGCGATCGCGGCTCGCGCTCGAGTGAGGACCTCGCCGCCCTCGCCGACCGGCGGCGGCTCGATCATGGCCGGGGGCTCGAAGATCACGGCGCCGGCGAACGAGGACGGCGGCGCGGCCGCGAGGGCCTCGAGTGAGACCACGGCCCCGGACGAGTGGCCGTAGAGCAGCACCGGCCCGTCGACGGCTCGGGCCACCGCGAGCACGTCCTCGGCCTCTTGGCCGACCGAGCAAGGCACACCCTTGGACTTGAGGTCCAGCCGGTATTGGCGACGGTGCAGCCGAAGCACGCGAAAACGCTGGGCGAGGATCGCGGCGAGCTTCTTGCTCCGCGATCCGTCGTCCAAACCGGGGTGGACCATCAGGATGGCCGGTCCGCTTCCTTCTTCGCGGACCGGGATGTCGGTTCCGTCGGCCGAGACCACCGTGACCATGTGTCTCCTCATCATGTCGTCTGCCTGATTATCAGTACTGCTGACTGTCAGGCTATCGATAGGATTCGAGCGTGTCCACGACTGAGGGGCCGGTGCCGGATCGACCGCACGACGATGGTCGCGCTGCCGGACACCCGGCCGGCATGGGGGAACGGCTCGGGGCCGCCGGAAACGGAACCGCGGAAGCCGCCGGAGGAGTAGCAGCGGCGGGATACCGCGCCGGCGGCGCTGTGCCGATTCAGGTTGCCTTCTTCTCGGTGAGTTCGACGCGCAGCAGGGCGGCGTGGCGGACGACCCCGTCGGGTGGGGCGGTGGTTCCGCCGTCGGTGGTCACGTAGAGCACCCGGCCGCGGTCGGCGGGGGCCCGGCCCCAGGCGGCGCTGGAGGGTCCCACGAGGACGGGGTCGAGCGGGTCGCCGATGAGGTGGCGCACTTCGCTGCCGTGCCGGGGAACCAGCGGGACCCGGTCGAGGGTGTTGGCGCGATGCCGTGTCACGTAGGCGAAGCCGGCTTCGTCGTCCACGCAGAAGTCGTCGCCGTCGGACAGGGCGGCGACGAACTCCGGCGGGCCGGCCGGATCGAGGGTGGCCGGGTCGACCGGGACGCGCATGAAGACCTGCTGGGCGGTGGAAGTGTAGTAGAGGTAGCCGGTGCGCCGGCTGTAGCGCACGCCGTTGACGCCGGGCTGGGGCGGGGGCGCGACCTCGCTGTCCGGGTCGTCGCCCATGGTGTCGTGGGCCAGCCAGACCCGTGCGGTGGGTCCGGCGAGGTCGACGCGCCAGATCAGGCCGGCGAAGCAGTCGGCGACGGCCAGCACGCCGGGGCCGAGCAGGCAGGAGCCGTTGAGTGCGCGGACCCGGTCGTCGAAGGTCAGGATCGTCTGCGGGATCAGCCGGTCGCCCGGCTGCCAGCCGGTGAGGTCCAGGCGCACGAGGTGGGACTCGTGGGTGGTGTAGCCCTCGGTCAGGCACAGGACGAACACTTCGGGCTCGACCTCGGCGATGCCGGTGACGAGGTGGTCGAAGGTGTGCACCAGCACCGGTTCGACCGGTTCCCCGGCCGGATTCGCGGGCACGTACCACAGTTCCTTCTGCAGCACCGCGGTGACCAGCACCGAGCCGTCGGCGCGGACGGCGAGGTTCTCCAGGAAGTGGCCCTTCGGGAACTGGGCGACCGGGGTCACGGTGACATCGGGAAGCGGGGTCATGGCCATGATTTCTCTCCTCCTTCGGCGTCAGGAACGAAGGGTGCGCAGGCCGGTGCGGATTTCGCCGACCAGGATTTCGGGCTGTTCCCAAGCCGCGAAGTGGCCGCCCTTGTCGGCCTCGCCGTAGTGGATCAGATGGCGGTAGGTGTCTTCGATCCAGCTTCGCGGCAGGCGGGGGATGTCCCTCGGGAAGACGGTCACCGCAACGGGAAGCGTCAGCTTCGGGCCGGCGAAAGTGGCCGATCTGTTCTCCCAGTAGATGCGGCCGGACGACGCCGCGCTGTTGGTGAACCAGTAGAGGGATATCGCGTCGAGCATGTCGTCCCTGCTGAGGGCATCCTCGGCGAGTCCGTGGTTGTCCGTCTTGGACTGGAACTTCTCGTAGATCCAAGCCGCCTGACCAGCGGGAGAGTCCGCCAGGGCGAATCCGACCGTCTCCGGCTTCGTGCCCTGAAGGTGGTTCGACCCCCCGAGATCGCCGGTGTAGTGGGCGAGCGTCTCCACGGCGTGGCGCTGTTCGGGCGACAACGTGTCGGGCATCTGTGCGGGAAAGGCGTACTGGGTGTTCAGGTGAATTCCGAGAAGCCCCTCAGGCTGCATGGCCCCGAGGGTAGTGGTGACGACGGCACCCCAATCGCCGCCTTGCGCGGCCCATCTCGAGTAGCCGAGACGCTTCATCAGCTCCGCCCACGCGCTTGCGATGCGCGAGACAGTCCACCCGGTCTCCGTGGGCTTCTGGGAGAACCCGAACCCGGGGAGCGACGGGACGACGACGTCGAACGCATCGGCGGCGTCTCCTCCGAACGACACCGGATCGGTCAACGGGCCGATCAGCTTCATGAACTCGACGATCGAGCCCGGCCATCCGTGCGTGAGGATCAGCGGCATCGCGTGGGGATGCTGGGACCTGACGTGGATGAAGTGGATGTCCAGCCCATCGATCTCCGTCAGGAACTGGGGGAAGCGATTGAGCTCGGACTCGAAGCGCCGCCAGTCGTAGCCGCGCTCCCAGTAGCCGACCAGAGATCTGGCGTTCTCCACGCGAACCCCTTGCGACCAGTCGCCCACCGTTTCCGGATCCGGCCATCGAGTTCTGGCCAGTCGCTGCTTCAGGTCGTCGATCTCCGAATCCGGGATCGAGACGGTGAACGGGCGGACGAGGGCCGAGGTCGGCGGTGTGGTCATGGATTTCTTCTCTCGGGCTTCGAAGCACGGCACAACACTTCATTGCACACTGGTGTGCAGCCTACGTCGTTGCACACAGGTGTGCAACACTGTGTCGTGCCCACCGAGTCCTCCCGTGCGCGCTCGATGAACGAGACACGCGAGCGCATCCTCGACGTCGCCCTCGATGTGCTGGGCGAAGACCCCGACGCCGGGATGGGCGACATCGCCTCCGCTGCCGGCGTCGTCCGTCGCACGGTCTACGGCCATTTCCCCTCGCGCCTCGACCTGGTTCGGACACTGACTGAACGGGCCGTCACCGAGATGACATCCGTGCTCACCGACGTCACCGCCTCCGACGCGGAAGCGGACACGGCGTGGGTCGACTTCATCGCCCGGGTCTGGCCGGTGGCGCACCGGTACCGGGTGCTGTTGGCGCTGCGCCGTGGCGAGTACGGCGAGGCGATCCACGGCCTGCTCGGGCCACTCGACGAGCTCCTCGCCGACCTCGTGAAACGGGGCCAGGACAGCGACGTGTTCGCCCAGCACCTGCCGTCGGACATGCTGAGCCAGGTCGCCTACGGCGTCGTGTTCGCCATCGCGGACAGCGACCTGTCGAACGGGACCGTCGGCGCGCGGGCCGCGACGATCACGAGCCTGCTGATGCTGGGCGTGCCCGAGCCACGCGCAATCGCTCTCGTGGGCGACCGGCCCTGACGACGGCCCCGGTCGGTCCGGCACCCGTCCTGTGGTGTGATCCGGGGGTGAGCCGTGCCGTGGAGGAGAGCAACCGGCGGATGCTGCGGGCCCGGGACACCATGGACCGGGACTACGCCAAGCCGTTGGACGTGCCCGCACTGGCGCGGGTCGCGCACGTCTCGGCGACGCACTTCATCCGGACCTTCCGGGTCACCTTCGGGGAGACGCCGCACCGCTACCTGCAACGGCGACGGGTCGAGCGGGCCATGTTCCTGCTGCGCTCGTGCGACCGGAGCGTCACCGACATCTGCCTGGAGGTCGGCTTCACCAGCCTCGGCACCTTCAGCAGGACCTTCCGGGACATCGTCGGCGAACCGCCGACGGCCTACCGGCGGCGCGGGCCGCTGGCGGACGTGCCGACCTGCTTCGCCATGGCGTGGATGCGGCCACGGGACGATCGTTTCGGATAAGCGTCCCGGTGGGCACCTGAACTACCGTCACCCCCATGCTCAACGCAATCACCATTTCGCAGATCTTCGTGCTCGACCAGGACGAGGCACTCGACTTCTACGTCGGCAAGCTCGGCCTGGAGGTCAACACCGACGCCGACCTGGGCTTCATGCGGTGGCTGACGATCAACGTGCCCGGTCAGCCGGACCGCGAGATCCTGCTCGAGAAGCCCGGGCCGCCCAGGATGGACGAGGCGACGGCGAACCAGGTCCGGGACCTGCTGACGAAGGGCGCGATGGGCGGCTCGCTGTTCTTCGGCAGCGACGACTGCCGCAAGACCTACGAGACGCTGCTCGCCAAGGGCGTCGAGTTCACCGACGAGCCGACCGAGCGCCCGTACGGGATCGACTGCGGCCTGCGCGACCCGTTCGGCAACAGCATCCGGTTCAGCCAGCCGCTCTCGGGTTCCTGAACCGCGCGGCGCCGGTCAGCGCAGCCAGCGCAACGCCGCGTCGACGCAGTCCTCGGGAGTGCTGTCGAACGCGATGGCCGCGTCGGGCGCGTGCTGCCGGACCAGGTTGACCACCTGTTCGAAGAGCCCGAGCAGGGGCTCGTGCGTGCGGATGCCGGCGCCGATCACCACACAGGCATAGGTGTCGGCGGTCAACGCGTCCGCGACGGCCTGCGCGGGATTTTCGTCGAGGGCCACCAGGCAGTAGTCGGCGGCGACGCCGTGCTCGTCGAACCGGTCCTGGCCGCGAGCGATCGCGGCCAGGACCGGCGCGGGGTCCCAGCCGTCGAGCTTGGCGGGGTCGAGTCCGATGACCAGCACGCGTGTCATCGCCGAGACGATACCCGGGGGCCGCGGTTGCCGTCCGGTGGTTCGTCCGGCGACGATGGTGGCTGTGCCCGCCTCCGCTGTCCCGCCGCTCGCCGGCGAGGACCACACCTGCGCCGGGTGCGGGATCTCCTACGCCACGCTCACGATCGAGTCGGCCCGCGCGATCATCGGGTCACTGCCCGGCGCGGCGGGTGCCGTGGTCGAGCACGCGCCGCGGGAGCTGCGGCAGCGGCCGGCGCCGGACCGCTGGTCGGCGCTGGAATACCTCGTCCACCTGCGCGACGTCTGCGTCACCTACACGATCCGGGTGCACCGCGCCCGCACCGAGGACCGGCCCGTTCTCGAGCCGATGCTCAACGACCTGCGCGCACGACGCTTTCGCTACAACGACCGCGGCATCGAGGGCGTGCGCGACGAGCTCGCGGCCTGCGCCGCCGGGCTCGGCGACGAGATCGACCGGCTCACCCCACCGGACTTCGACCGCACGGTGACCCGCCTCGCGGGCGAACACCGCACGGCTCGGTGGCTGGTCCGGCAAGCCGCCCACGAGGTCACGCACCACCTCGACGACATCCGGCGTTGCCTGGCCGAACCGAGTCGAGCGAACTGAGCGGGCCGGCCGCGGTCGGGCCCGACCGCGGCCGGCCCTGCGGGATCAGCGCGTGAACGTGAACCAGTTGATGTTCACGAAGTCCGCCGAGCCGCCGCCGAACGTCAGGTACACGTCGTGGACGCCCGTTGCCGATCTCACGATGTTCGCCGGGACCGTTTGCCACTGCTGCCAGCCGCCGTTGTTGGCGAAGTCGATCTCCGCGATCACCGGGCCCGTCGTGCTGTCGAGACGCGCCAGGATCGCGCCGCTCACGCCCGCCGCCGCGCCGGAGGCCAGGCGGGCGACGAACTGGGCCGGCGAGCTGGAGCCGAAGTCGAGGCCGGCGTACTTCAGCCAGTCGCCGCCCGCGATCCAGCCGACGTCCGTGCCGCCTTCGCTGCAGGCTTCGTTCTGCGTGCCGCTCTGGGCGCTGTACGACTCGGCCTGGATCGTCGAGTACGCGCTCGTGCCGCCGCCGGGCGGGGGTGTCGTGCCGCCGCCCGCGCCCGGGCCCAGTGCGACCGTCCAGGACGTCGGGGCCGGGTCCTGGAGGTGGCCGTCCACCGGCTGGGCGCCCGTCGGGCCGACGTCGTCGTACGGGAAGGCGTAGCCGATCGACGCGTTCTGGTGGACCAGGCGGGCGTAGTGGTTCGTGGTCGCGTCCTTGTAGTACTGGGCGGGCGCGACGCCGTCGGGCTGGTTGTTGCCGCCGGCGACCAGGAGGCTGCTGCGGTTGAGGGCCGCCGCGAGGCGGGCGGCGATCGCGCCGCGGGCGTCGCCACCCGAGTTGTACAGCGGGCCGCTCGCGCAGCCGAAGATGTCGATCGCGCTCGGCTTGGTGAACGGGACGCCGTTGGTGTTCAGGCCGGCGAACACGATCGTGTCGCCGCTGACCGTGCCCGTGTACGCGCCGATGCTGCCCTGGCCGTTGATCGTCAGCGGCGTCGAGCGGTAGTGGTCCCAGACGGCGTTCAGGTAGTTCGTCCAGTAGCCCCCGAAGTCGACCGGGGAGTGGCCGGGGGCGAGCACCCGCACCACCTTGCCGGACGCGTCGGTGACGACCAGCCGGTCCCACGGCGCCCCGTCGGTGTTGTGCTGCGCTCGGAGCCCGTCCGCGATGGCCGCGAGCGCGCCGTCCGGCAGCGGGCTGACCGACTGCGCGCCCGCCGCGCCCGTGGTGGCCATCGACACCGGCAGCGCCACCATGTCGACGTAGCTGATGTTCGCATACAGGTTCGCGCTGTTGTAGGTGAACTCGCAGAACGTCCAGTTCGTCTGCCAGTTCGGGTCCGAGCTGGTGAAGCCGGGCTGCACGAGGCCGGGGCCCGGGTTGACGAAGAACTGGATCTTCTTGTCCGCCGAGAACCACACCCGGCCGCCGATGACGTAGTCGCGCAGGGTCACGGTGACCTGGGACCCCGAGCCGCCCAGCGGGATGGCGTAGTCCGGGATCGGCGTCACCGGCGAGGACGGGTTGGGCAGGCGGTGGAACTGGCCGTCGGCCGTCACGAAGCCGGGCCAGCCCGACGTGTCCGCGCCGCTGACGTAGGCGTAGACGGTGCCGCTGCCGGAATTGTTCTTCAGCGTCAACGGCAGGGCCGTCGCGGCCCGCGCGCTCGGCGCGGTGCCGGTGGACCACAGTGGCGCGCTGGTCACGGCGGCCGCGAGGCCCGCCGTGACGAAGGTACGCCTGGACAACATGGCGCCTCCTCGGGGAGGGCGGCCGAGTGCGTGGCGGGAGGCACGCGTCCGCGGGGTGGGGGTCGTCGAACGCTAGGTACGTGGCGCCGACGTGGTCAATGCCCCCAGGTCAGGTGGGGTACGCGCGGCCGCCGAGCTTGCCCTCGCGTACAGGTGCCGGCCTGGGGCCGTCCGCGCGGGAATGGCCGCCGGAAAGGCGGGAGCGCAATTCGGGAGATGCTTCCTGCTCCATTCGGGGACTACTCATCCAGGGGGCGATCAACTTAGGTTGTCGCGGTCGGCGACCTTTTCCGCTAGCCGTACCACGACCGGGCCCGGTTAGCTGATCACGGGGCACCGCGCGGGCGGTTCTTCCGCGGTGGAGGGAAAGCCGATGAGCGAAGCGCGGGGCCGCACGAAGCGGTACGAGCCGACGACCGAAGCGTGCGGGCGGGCGGGCCACGCCGCCGGGAGCGGCTGACAGACCCGGCGGGAGCACTCCCCCCTCCCGCCTGCGAGGTACGACGTCCGGCGCACCCATCCCCCAGTACGGCGCGCCGGACGTCGTGCCGACTACCAGAACCGTCCACAGGGGACAGACAGCGGATCAGACGGTGGCCGCGGCCTTCAGGTGCCGCCGGGCGTTGTCGGCCAGCTCGCCGATGTTGCGGTCCAGCAACGTCTTCAGGTAGCCGGGGCCGATGCCGAAGTCGTCGAACCCGGTCACGAGGCTCCGCAGCTTCTCGATCCGCACCTCGCCGCGCTTGGCCGGCATGTCCACCAGCTTGCGCTCGGCTCGCGTGCCGAGGCGCTCCTCCAGCCCGTCCACGATGTCCTCGATGGCCTCCGACCGCCCGGACGCCACGTTGACCACCTCGTCGCAGATGCCCTGGGTGAGCAGCGAGTCGATCATCCGCATCATGTCGCCGACGTCGAGCAGGTCGCGGGAGACGCCGGAGTGCAGCGTGACCTCGCCCGCGAGCAGCTGGCGCGTCAGGGACGGCAGCAGCTGGTGCGGCGACTGGCCCGGCCCGACGATGTGCGACAGCCGCAGGACGAGCCACCGCGCGCCGGACAGCGCGCAGACGTGCTCGAGGCACAGCTTGTGCCGGCCGTACGGCGTGAGCGGGAAGACCGCGCCGCCTTCGCTGCCGACCGACTGGTCGGCGCCGTACATGCCGGTCGACGCGGTGGACAGGAAGATCACCGTGCGGCCGGCGGCGCGGCAGCGGCGGATCACGTCGTAGACCAGGGTGGACTCCCGCTGGAACGCGGAGACGTCGTTGACGAGCACCGTCGAGACGCCCGCCGCGATCAGGGTGACGTCCGGGTGCCGGTCGCCGAAGTACCGGCGCGTGTGGTGGGCGATGAAGCCGTTCCCGATGATCTCCATCAGCGGGTCACCGTCCGGTCGTCGGACACGCCGGCCGCGCTCGCGAACACTTCGTCGGCGAGCCGCGCGGTGTCGAGGGAGGAGGAGAGCCAGGCCGCTTCGGACTCGTCGCGCCCGGCGAGCGCGGCGACGGCGAACGAGCGCAGCGACAGCTCGAACTGATGCGCCGGCGGCAGCCACAGCTCTTCGACGTGGTCCTGCTCTTCGATGCGCAGCACGGGTTGGCGCCCCGGCGGCGGCGTGAAGGCGCGGTCGAGCGACAACGAGGCGGCGCTGCCCCAGAGGTCGTACCGCGAGCGGTAGCTGTGCTGGAACCCGAAGTCGAGGGACGCGGTGACCCCGCTCGCCGAGGTGAGCAGCACGTGCCCGGCGACGTCCACGCCGCCGTCGTCGTACCGCAGGGTGGCGCCGGTGACCCGGAGGTCGGGGCCCAGCAGGAAGAGCGCGGCGCGCAGCGGGTAGACCCCGACGTCGAGCAGGGCCCCGCCGCCGAGCGACGGCTGGTAGCGGATGTCGTCGGCGGGCAGCGGCGGGATGCCGAACGACGCGGTGAACGTCCGGAGCTCGCCGAGCCGGCCGGCGTCGAGCAGCTCGCGCACCCGCGTGTGCTGGGGGTGGTGCACGAACGTGAAGTTCTCGCGCAGCACCAGGTTCCGCTCGGTGGCCAGCCCGGCCAGGTCCTCGGCCTGCTCGAGGTCGAGCGTGAGCGGCTTCTCGCACAGCACGTGCTTCCCGGCCAGCAGGGCTTTCCGGGCCCATTCGTGGTGCAGGCTGGTCGGCAGCGAGACGTACACGGCGTCGACGTCGGAGCCGGCGAGCAGTTCGTCGTAGGTCGTCGCGGTGGCGTGGAAGCGCGCGGCGAACTCCCGTGCCTTCTCCGGCGCGCGGGCCGCAACGGCGGTCAAGGTCAGCTCCGGCACGGCGGCCGCGGCGGGCAGCGTGCGCCGCGCGGCGATCGACGAGCAGCCCAGCGCACCCAGGCGCAGCGCGCGGCTCACCGCAGGCCCCGCAGGCAGGCGATCAGGCTGCGGGCCTGCACGTTGACGTAGTGGCTGTGCCGCAGCAATTCGTTGAGCTGGTTCAGGGTGAGCCACCGGAAGTCGGGCAGCCCGGCGTCCGGGAAGTCCGCGGGCACCTCGATGATCTGGTAGTCGCTGTACGCGTGGTGGAACCGGCCGCCCTCTTCGGAAAGCTGAGCGGAGAACAGCACTTGGTCGTCGCGTCTGCCCAGCACCGTGTCGAGGAACGGCGGCCGGTCCGCAGGCGGGGTGAGCACGTAGTTGTCCGGGGTGCACTGCACGGTCGGCGCGAGCTCCACCACGTCGAGGTAGCCGGGCTCGACGCGCGCGTTGAGCAGCGCGTGCAGCACGCCGTCGACGCGCTTCACGAGCAGCGCCACCACGCCCGCGCCGTGCGGCCGGACCAGCGGTTGCGTCCACTGCGCGACTTCACGCCCGTTCGTGGTGATGTCGACGGCGATGATGCTGAAGAACAGGCCGAGCTCGTGCGAGATCGATGCCGGCGTCCGGACCCAGTTCGCGACTTCGCGCAGCGGGAGCGGGCTGGTGCGCACGACGTGCTGGGCCTGGCGCGAGGTGATCCAGCTGAGCACCTCGGTGCGGGTGTGCAGGCTGCCGGAGTACAGCGCCGAGGACCGGGCGACGGCCGCGGCGAGGTCGGTCCCGGCGTCGGCCTCGAAGCCCTCGAGCCCGGCCGGCATGCAGGACAGCACCGTGCGGGCGTCCATGTTGACCAGGTTGTCCTGCTTGAGCAGCTCGTGCAGCTGGCCGAGGGTGAGCCAGCGGAAGTCGTCGGGCAGCTCGTCCTCGCCGGGGAACCCCGCGGCCTCGACGATCATGTTCCGGTTGCGCTTGCGGTAGAACCAGGAACCCTGCTCGGACTGCAGGACGTCGGCGAGCACGGTCTCCGGGTCCGGGTCGCGGAAGTGGTCCAGGTAGGGGACGGGCCTCCCGCCGTGGACGCGGGTGTAGTTGCTCTTGGTCGCCTGGACCGTCGGCGAAATCTGGACGCCGTTGACGTTGCCCGGTTCCGACTTCGCCTGCATCAGGCAGTGCAGGACGCCGTCGATCTCCTTGACGAGGATGCCGAGGATGCCGATCTCCGGCTGGTTGATGATCGGCTGCGACCAGTGCGTGACCGGGCCGTGGTCGGTGTCGACCTCGAGCCCTTCGACGCCGAAGAAGCGGCCGCTGTCGTGGCGCAGGTTCCCGGAGCCGGGGTCGAACCCCCACTGCCGCAGCTCGCCGAACTCGATCCGGCGCACTTCGTGGCGGTGGGCGAGGTTGCGGTCCGCGATCCACTTCTCGACGACAGCGTTCGGGGTCGCGACGCCGTCGGTGGCGGCCGCCGACTTCGCCAGCCGGTGTGGCAACGTCACGTCCGGTTTGCGGAGCAAGCCGGTTCCAGTGTGACGCTCCATGGATTTCACCTCGCGTGGCCGGCGGACGGGTCGTCTCCCTTTGTAGCTGGGGAAATCTAGGAGGAATGCTGGTCTTTGCCGGGCCGGCGCGGGGACACTAGGCGATTCATTGGATTCCCTGTGCACGCCGGGGCCGGCGCTCCCGGCCGACCTAGGGTGACCGGCGTGGACGTCTCCGGCGGGCATGTCGCCTTCTTCGGTTTTCCGGGCTTCGGTCACCTCCGGCCGACGCTGCCCGTCGTGCGCGAGCTGCTTTCGCGCGGGCACGACGTGTCGTACGTCGTCGCCGAGCGCTTCGCCGGCGTGGTCGCCGAGACCGGCGCGAGAGTGCTGACCTACCCGTCGGCGTTCCCGGAGTCGATGCCGGACGTGCACACCGCCGACGACCTCGCCGAGGTCCTCGCGCACTACCTCGACGAGGCCTACGCGCCGCTCGCCACCGCGTGGCCGGCGTTCGCGGACCGCCCGGTGGACCTCGTGGTCCAGGACGTGCTGAGCACCGACGTCGGCGCGCTGGTCGCGCGGCGTGCCGGCTGTGGGGTCGTCCGGCTCTTCGCCGGCTTCGGCGGCAACGACGAGGTTCCGCTCAACGGCAGCGAAACCGAGCTGGCCGGCCCGCCGCTCGATCCGGCGCACCCCGCGCTGGCGGCGTGCGGCGAACGCGTCACCGCGCTGCTCGGGAAGTTCGGTTTGGACACTCCGCCGGACTTCCCGCCCGGGGGCGGCGAGGTCGTGGCGAACCTCGTGTTCGTGCCGCGCGCCTTCCAGCCCCGTGCCGAGTGCTTCGGCGACGAGTTCGTGTTCGTCGGCCCGACCGGTGACGACGGCGAAGCCGCCGAAGGCTGGGCGGCGCCGGGTGACGCGCCCGTGGTGCTCGTGTCGCTGGGCACCTCGTCCAACAGCAACCCGGGCTTCTTCACCGCCTGCGGGCGGGCGTTCGCCGGCACCGGCTGGCGGGTCGTGATGACCACCGCCGGGCACGTCGGCGACGACGTCGCGGCGGCCATGCCGGACAACGTCGAGCTGCACTCCTGGCTCGACCACCGCGCGGTCCTGCCGCACACCGACGTCGTCGTCTGCCAGGCGGGGACGGGGTCCCTGATGGACGCGTTCGGCCACGGCGTACCCGTGGTCGCCGTGCCGCAGCGGCCGGAGGCGCGGGTGACGGCGCAGAACGTCGAGCGGCTGGGCCTGGGCCGCGCGCTGCTCGACGACGTGACCGGCGACGACGTGCGCGACGCCGTCCTGGCCGTCGCCGCCGACGCGGCCGTGGCGGCCGAGGTCGCCCGGATGCGCGCGGCCATCAAGGCGTCCGGCGGCGCGAAACGGGCGGCGGACGTGCTCGAACGCGCCGTGCGGGCCGGCGACGGAGAACCGGCATGAGCGACGACGACAAGCTGCGCGGGTACCTCAAGAAGGTCACCGCGGACCTCTACCGGACGCGCGAGCGGCTGCGCGACGCGGAGGACCGCGAGCACGAGCCGATCGCGATCGTCGGGATGAGCTGCCGCTACCCCGGCGGTGTCCGCTCGCCGGAAGACCTCTGGGACGTCGTGGCTTCGGGCCGCGACGCGATCTCGGAGTTCCCCGTGAACCGCGGCTGGGACCTCGACGCGCTGTACGACCCCGACCCGGAACGCGCCGGCAAGTGCTACACCCGCCACGGCGGCTTCCTGCACGACGCGGACGAGTTCGACCCGGAGTTCTTCGGCATCTCGCCGCGCGAGGCGCAGACGATCGACCCACAGCAGCGGCTGCTGCTCGAAACGGCCTGGGAGGCGTTCGAGCGCGGCGGGATCGATCCGGCGTCGCTGCGCGGCAGCAGCACCGGCGTGTTCGCCGGGGTGATGTACAACGACTACGCCACGCGCCTGACCGACCTGCCCGCGAGCCTCGAAGGCTATGTGGGCAACGGGAGTGCCGCCAGCATCGCCTCCGGCCGGGTGGCCTACACCTTCGGGCTCGAGGGCCCGGCGGTCACGGTGGACACCGCGTGTTCGTCGTCGCTCGTGGCACTGCACTGGGCCGCGCAGGCGTTGCGCCGTGGTGACTGCTCGCTGGCCTTGGCCGGGGGCGTCGCCGTGATGTCGACGCCGGTGACGTTCATCGGGTTCAGCCGGCAGCGCGGCCTTTCGCCGGACGGCCGGTGCCGGTCGTACGCCGACGCCGCCGACGGTACCGGCTGGGGCGAGGGCGTCGGATTCCTGTTGCTGGAACGGCTTTCCGACGCGCGGCGCAACGGGCACCCGGTGCTCGCGGTGGTGCGCGGCTCGGCCGTCAACTCCGACGGCGCGAGCAGTGGCCTCACCGCGCCGAACGGCCCGTCGCAGCAGCGGGTCATCCGCGCCGCGCTGGCCGACGCGGGTCTGTCCGCCGCGGACGTCGACGTCGTCGAGGGCCACGGCACCGGGACCACGCTGGGCGACCCGATCGAGGCGCAGGCGCTGCTGGCGACCTACGGCCGCGAACGCGCGGGCGGGGCGCCGCTGTGGCTGGGTTCCGCGAAGTCGAACTTCGGGCACACGCAGGCCGCGGCCGGCGTCGGTGGCGTGATCAAGATGGTCATGGCGCTGCGCCACGAGCTGCTGCCGCGCACCCTGCACGCCGAGATTCCGTCGTCCAAAGTGGACTGGGAGGCCGGTGAGGTCGAACTGCTGCAGGAGGCGGTCGCGTGGCCTGCGGGTGAGCGGACGCGGCGGGCCGGGGTCTCGTCCTTCGGCGTGAGCGGCACCAACGCGCACACGATCATCGAGCAGGCCCCCGAACCCGAGCCCGTGGCCGAGGAGGCCGGGGCCCCGGGCCCGGTTCCGGTGGTCCTGTCGGCGAAGACGCCCGAGGCGCTGCGCGAACAGGCCGCCCGGCTGCGGTCGCGTGTGGACGGTCACCGGCCGGTCGACGTCGCGTATTCGCTGGCCACCACGCGATCCGCGTTCGAGCACCGCGCGGTCGTCGTCGCGGAGACCGCCGAGGAACTGCGGGACGGCCTGGCCGAGCCGGCGTCGATCGGCGAAACCATCCCCGGCAAGACGGCTTACGTGTTCCCGGGCCAGGGAGCGCAGCAGCCGGGCATGGGACGCGGGCTGTACGCCGCGTTCCCCGCCTTCGCGCGAGCCTTCGACGAGGTCTGCGCGGGCTTCCCCGGACTGCGGGAGCTGGTGTTCGGCGGCGGCGGGCTGGACCGCACCGAGGTGACCCAGCCCGCGCTGTTCGCCGTCGAGGTCGCGCTGTACCGGCTCCTGGAGTCGTGGGGCCTGACGCCGGACTTCGTCATGGGCCATTCGATCGGCGAGCTGGCCGCCGCGCACGTCGCCGGGGTGCTCGACCTGCCGGACGCGTGCCGCCTGGTCGCCGCGCGGGCGCGGCTCATGCAGTCGGTGTCCGCGGCCGGGGCGATGGCGTCGGTGCGGGCCACCGAGGACGAGGTGCGGCCGCTGCTGCGCGAGGGCGTGGCCATCGCGGCGGTCAACGGGCCCGAAGCCGTGGTCGTCTCCGGGGACGCCGACGCCGTCGAGGAGATCGCGGCGCGGTTCGCCGGGGCGAAGCGGCTGCGCGTCAGCCACGCGTTCCACTCCCCGCACATGGACGCGATCCTGGACGAGTTCCGTGCCGTCGCGGAGACGGTTTCCTTTGCGGCGCCGAGGATTCCGGTGGTGTCGAACGTGACCGGCGAACCCGCCGACGTTTCCTCGGCCGCGTACTGGACCGAGCACATCCGCGCCACCGTCCGGTTCCACGACGGCCTGCGCTGGCTCGCGGCGAACCGCGTGACGCGCTTCGTGACGCCCGGTCCCGGCGGCGTCGTCGCCGCGATGGCCGGCGACTGCGTGCCGGACGCCCTGGTCGTCCCGGTCCTGCGCCGGGACCGCGACGAGGTGCGCACCTTCACCGAAGCCGTCGGCAACCTCCACGTGGCCGGGTTCAGCCCGGACTGGCAAGCCGTCTTCGCCGGTCGTGGCGCGCGGACCGTGGACCTGCCGACCTACGCCTTCCAGCGCGAGCGCTACTGGCTGGACGGGCAGCGCGCCGTCAAGCCGGCCGGTGCGCTGTACCGCGTCGAGCAGGTCCCGGCGACCGCCACCGGCCCGGCGGTCGACTGGCGCGAGCTGGGCTCCGACGTGCCGCCGGTGGTCTTCTTCCGCTGCGAAGCCGAGGATGACGTCGTCGAGGCTGCGCACAGCATGGCGCGAGAAGCCTTGGCAGTGCTGCAGGCGTGGCTGGCCGACGACCGGTACGCGCGGTCGAAGCTGGTCTTCGTCACCCGGGGCCTGGCCGGCGCCGCGGTGCGGGGCCTGGTCCGTTCCGCGCAGGCCGAGCACCCCGGCCGGTTCGTCCTGGCGGACCTTGCCGACGACGCCGAGCTGCCCGCCGAGTTCGTCACGGAGGAACCGGAAGCCCGCTACGCCGCGGACGGGATCACCGTGCCCCGGCTCGTCGAGTCCACTTCGGACGAACCCCGCCGCCGTCTCGAAGGGACCGTGCTCGTCACCGGCGGGCCCGGTGCGCTCGGGAGCGAACTGGCCCGGCACCTGGTCCGCGTCCACGACGTGCGCCGGCTCGTCCTCGTGAGCCGGCGCGGCCCGGAAGCGCCGGGCGCGCGCGAGCTCCAGGTCGAACTGGCGGCGGAGGGCGCCGAAGTCGTTCTCGCCGCCTGCGACGTCGGCGACCGGGAAGCCCTGGCCGGGCTGCTCGGCGAGGTCGGCCCGCTCGCCGCGGTGGTGCACGCGGCCGGAGTGCTCGACGACGGCGTCGTCGCCTCGCTGACCCCCGAGCGGCTCGACGCCGTGCTGCGGCCCAAGCTCGACGCGGCCTGGCACCTGCACGAACTCACCGAAGGCCGGTCCGCGTTCGTCCTGTTCTCGTCCGCCGCCGGGGTGCTGGGTGGCGCAGGGCAGGGCAGCTACGCGGCGGCCAACACCTTCCTCGACGCGCTCGCCGCGCACCGGCGGGAGCTGGGCCTGCCCGCGGTGTCGCTGGCCTGGGGACCGTGGGTGCCCGAGGGCGGGATGACCGGGCAGGTGACCGACGCCGACCTCGCCCGCATGCGCCAAGGCGGTGTCCGGCCGCTGCCCGCCCGCGACGCGCTGCGCCTGTTCGACCGGGCGATCGCCGGAAGCGACGCCGTCGTGCTGCCGATCGACTTCGCCGTCGACGACCTGGACACCACCCGGCCGTTGCTCGGCGGGCTCGCCGGAGACCGGTCCGGGCCGGTCGCGCGGCTCGCCGGGGAAGCCGAGCGGCCGTCCGCGCCGGTCGGCCTGTCCGACTTGCCCGCGGCCCTCGACCTGGTCCGGGCCCAGGTGGCGGCGGTGCTCGGCCACCCCCCGGCGTCCGTGCGCGCGGACCGGCCCTTCGCCGACCTCGGGTTCGATTCGCTGACCGCGGTCGAGCTGCGCAACGCGCTGAGCCGCGAGACCGGCCTTACCTTGCCTTCGACTCTCGTCTTCGACCACCCGACGCCCCGTGCGCTCGCCGAGCACCTGCTCGGGGCGGCCGACCTCCGGCCCGTCGAGGTCGCCGTGCGCGCCGACGAGCCGATCGCGATCGTGGCGATGAGCTGCCGGTTCCCCGGCGGGGTCAGCACGCCCGAGCAGCTGTGGGAACTCCTCACGGCCGGGCGTGACGTCATCTCGCCGTTCCCCGCCGACCGCGGCTGGGACCTCGACACGCTCTACCACCCGGACCCCGACCACCCCGGCACCTGCTACACGCGGGAAGGCGGCTTCCTCGACGACGCGGCCGGGTTCGACCCGGAGTTCTTCGAGGTGTCGCCGCGTGAGGCCGTCGCGATGGACCCGCAGCAGCGGCTGCTGCTGGAGACCGCCTGGGAGGCCTTCGAACGCGCCGGGATCGACCCGGCGGCGCTGCGCGGCAGCCGCACCGGCGTCTTCGCCGGGACCAACGGCCAGGACTACTCGTCGCTGCTGCGGGACTCGGCGGACGACGTCGCCGGGCACCTCGGCACCGGCAACGCGGCGAGCGTGCTGTCCGGTCGCGTCTCCTACACCTTCGGGCTCGAAGGCCCGGCCGTCACCGTCGACACGGCGTGCTCGTCGTCGCTGGTGGCGCTGCACCTCGCGGCGCAGTCGCTGCGGTCCGGCGAGTGCTCGCTGGCGCTGGCCGGCGGCGTCACCGTGATGTCCACGCCCGCCGGGTTCGTGGAGTTCAGCCGCCAGCGCGGGCTCGCCGAAGACGGCCGCTGCAAGGCCTTCGGCGAAGCCGCCGACGGCACCGGCTGGTCGGAAGGCGCCGGAATCCTGTTGCTGGAACGGCTTTCCGACGCCCAGCGCAACGGCCGCCGGGTGCTGGCGGTGCTGCGCGGCTCGGCCGTCAACCAGGACGGGGCGAGCAACGGGCTGACCGCCCCGAACGGCCCTTCGCAGCAACGCGTCATCCTCGCCGCGCTCGCCGACGCCGGGCTCGCGCCGTCCGATGTGGACGCCGTGGAAGCGCACGGCACCGGCACCCGGCTCGGCGACCCGATCGAGGCCCAGGCGCTGCTCGCCACCTACGGGCAGGACCGCGAGCGTCCGTTGTGGCTCGGCGCGATCAAGTCGAACCTCGGCCACACCCAGGCCGCCGCCGGGGTCGCCGGGGTGCTCAAGATGGTCCTCGCGCTCGGGCACGAGGTGCTGCCGCGCACGCTGCACGCCGACGTCCCCTCGGAGCGGGTCGACTGGACCGCCGGGAACGTCCGGCTGCTGACCGAGCCGGTCGCGTGGCCCGCCGACGGACGGCCGCGCCGGGCCGCGGTGTCCGCGTTCGGCTTCAGCGGTACCAACGCGCACGCCGTGTTGGAACAGGCCCCCGCGGCCGAGCCGTCGACCGAGTCCACTGTGGACGCACTGCTGTGGCCGCTGTCCGGCCACACCGAGGCGGCGTTGGCCGCGCAGGCCGCCGCGCTGCTCCCGGTGGCCGGAACCGAGCAGGCCATCGGCTCCGCGCTGGCGGCCCGGACGGCGTTCGACCACCGGGCCGTCGTGCTCGCGCCCGACCGGGAGACCGCGGTGCGGAACCTGCGGCTGCTGGCCGAGGGCGGCGAAGGCCCGGGCGTCGTGCGTGGCCGCGTCGCCGACGAAGGCCGCTCGGCGTTCCTCTTCACCGGCCAAGGTGCCCAGCGCACGGGCATGGGACTGCCGCTGCGCGAGGAGTTCCCCGTATTCGCCGAAGCCTTCGACGCGGCCTGCGCGCGCTTCGACCTCCCGTTGCACGAGGTGATCGCCGAGGGCGGCGCGCAGCTCGACCAGACCCGCTTCACCCAGCCCGCGCTGTTCGCCGTCGAGGTCGCGCTGTTCCGCCTGCTGGAGTCGTGGGGCCTGACGCCGGACTTCGTCATGGGCCACTCGATCGGCGAGCTGGCGGCCGCCCACGTCGCGGGCGTGCTGACCCTGGACGACGCCTGCACGCTGGTCGCCGCGCGCGGCCGGCTCATGCAGGAGCTGCCCGCGACGGGCGCGATGGTGGCGCTGCGCGCGACCGAGGAGGAGGTCCGGCCGCTGCTCACCGCGTCGGCCGGGATCGCCGCCGTCAACGGTCCCGCGTCGGTCGTCGTGTCCGGTCTCGAAGACGACGTCCTCGGCATCGCCGCGCACTTCACGCAGCTCGGCCGCGAGACCAAGCGGCTGCGCACCAGCCACGCGTTCCACTCCCCGCTGATGGACCCGATGCTCGCGCGGTTCCGCGAGGTCGCCGCCGGACTGTCCTATCGGGACCCGCGGATCGGGCTGGTCTCGAACCTCACCGGCCGGCTCGCCACCGCCGCCGAGCTGCGCTCGCCCGAGCACTGGGTCCGGCACGTGCGGGACGCGGTCCGCTTCGCCGACGGCATCGATTGGCTGGCGTCCCGGGGTGTCACCCGGTTCGTCGAGATCGGGCCGGACGCCGTGCTCTCGGCGATGCTCGGCGAGTGCGTGGACGACGTCTTCGTGACCGCGACTCAACGACGCCGGCGGCCGGACGTCGAGACCGTGCTGACCGCGGTCGCGGAAGCCCACGTCCACGGCTTCTCCCCGGACTGGTCCGCGCTGGTCCCGGCGGGCGAGCGGGCCGAGCTGCCGACCTACGCCTTCCAGCGCCGCCGCTTCTGGCCCGGCACGTCGGCACGACGCGCCGGCGACGTGGCGACCGCCGGGCTGGCCGCCAGCCCCCACCCGTTCCTCGGCGCCACCGCCGAACTGGCCGGGTCCGCCGGTGTCCTCGGCACCGGCCGGATCTCATTGCGAACCCACCCCTGGCTCGCCGACCACGGCATCGGCGGCTCGGTGCTCTTTCCCGGGACGGCGTTCGTCGAACTCGCCGTCGACGCGGGCGACCGCGCCGCCCGCCCGCAGGTCGAGGAGCTGACCCTCGGGGCGCCGCTGGTGCTGCCCGCGACCGGCGGCGTCCGGCTCCAGGTCCTGACCGGCGCGCCGGACGAGTCCGGGGCGTGCACCCTGACCATCCACTCGCGCGCCGAGGACGCGGCGCCCGACAGCCCGTGGACGCTGCACGCGAGCGGCGTGCTGACGCCGGAAGTCCCGGCACCCGGCGACGACCTCGCCGAGTGGCCGCCTCCGGGCGCGGAAAGCCTTGGCACGGAAGGACTCTACGACCGGCTCGCGGCCGGCGGGTTCGGCTACGGGCCGGTCTTCCAGGGCCTGCGGCGCGCCTGGCGGCACGGCGAGGACGTCTACGCCGAGGTCGAGCTCCCCGAGACCGCCGCTGCCGCCGACGGTGCGTTCGGGCTGCACCCGGCGCTGCTCGACGCGGTCCTGCACGCGGCGGCGTTCCTGCCGTTCCCGCCCGCCCCGAACGGCAGGCTGCCGTTCTCCTGGCGCGGGGTGTCGCTGCACGCCGAAGGGGCGCGCGCCCTGCGGGTGCGGCTCACCCGCACGGGTGCCGAGTCCCTCTCCATCGCGATCGCCGACTCCGCCGGCCGGGCCGTGGCCACCGTGGATTCGCTGGCGTTGCGGGAGTTTTCGCCCGACCAGCTCGCGGCCCGGCCGGACGCGCTGTACCGGCTCACCTGGCCCGGCCACGACGGCGACCTCGCCGGTCCGTCGTGGACGGTCGCCGACTCGCTCGGCGACCTCACCGAGGTCCCGGACGTCGTCGTGATCCCGTTCGCGACGCGGCCGGTGCGGGAGGCGACGCACGACGCACTCGCGCTCGTTCAAGGCTGGCTCGCCGACGACCGGTTCGCCGCCGCGAAGCTCGCGCTGCTGACCTCCGGCGCGGTCGTCACCGAAGACGGCGACGGACCGGCCGATCCCGCGCTCGCCGCGGTCTGGGGCCTGGTGCGCTCGGCGCAGTCGGAACACCCCGGCCGCTTCGCGCTGGTCGACTCCGACGGCTCGGCGGACCTCGCCGACGCCTTGGCGGCGGGGGAGAACCAGGTCGCGGTCCGCGCGGGCGTGGTCCGGGTGGCGCGGCTGGCGAAGGAAACCGACGCGCTGACCGTCCCTTCCGGACCCTGGCGCGTCGACATCGCCGAGCGCGGCACCCTCGACGGGCTGACCGTGGTGCCCTGTCCCGAATTCGCCGGACCGGTCGCGCCGGGTGCGGTGCGGATTTCCGTGCGTGCCGCCGGCGTGAACTTCCGGGACGTGCTCAACACGCTCGGCATGTACCCCGGCCCGGCCACCGCGCCGGGGCTGGAGGGCGCCGGGGTCGTCACGGCCGTCGGCGACGGCGTCACCCGGTTCGCGCCGGGCGACCGCGTGCTGGGCATGTTCGGCGGCGCGTTCGGGCCGGTGGCGGAGGTCGACGAGCGGCTGCTCTGCCGGCTGCCCGCCGGGATGTCGTTCGCGCAGGGCGCTTCGGTGCCGGTGGTGTTCCTGACCGCGCTCTACGCGCTGACCGACCTCGCTGACCTGCGGCCGGGCGAGACCGTCCTGGTGCACGCGGCGGCGGGCGGCGTCGGCATGGCCGCGGTGCAGCTCGCGCGGCTGCTCGGCGCCGAGGTGTACGGCACCGCGAGCCCCGGCAAGTGGGCCACGCTGCGGGCGTCCGGCCTGGCGGACGACCACATCGCGTCGTCGCGGACCCTCGACTTCGAAGGGGAGTTCCTCGCGGCGACCGGCGGACGCGGCGTCGACGTCGTGCTCGACTCCCTCGCGGGTGACTTCGTGGACGCGTCCCTGCGGCTGCTGCCCCGCGGCGGTCGCTTCCTGGAGATGGGCAAGACCGACGTGCGCGATCCCGAACGCGTCGCGTTCGACCACCCGGGCGTCCGGTACCAGGCGTTCGACCTGGTCGAGGCCGGGTACGACCGGATCCGCGAGCTGTTCGACCGCCTCCTGGAGTGGTTCGAGGCCGGGGTGCTGACGCCGATCCCGGTCACCTCCTGGGACGTCCGGCGCGCACCCGCCGCGTTCCGGCACGTCAGCCAGGCGAAGCACGTCGGCAAGGTCGTGCTGACCGTGCCCGCGCCGCTCGACCCCGAGGGCACCGTCCTGATCACCGGCGGTACCGGCGGGCTCGGCCGCCTGCTGGCGCGGCACCTCGCGACGTCCGGCGTCCGGCACCTGCTGCTCGCGAGCCGTCGCGGACCGGCGGCCGACGGCGTCGAAGAGCTGCGGGCCGAGCTGTCCACCTGGGGAGCCGAGACTTCCGTGGTCGCCTGCGACGCGGCCGATCGGGACGCGCTGGGGAAGCTGCTGGCCGACGTCCCGGAGCAGCACCCGCTGACCGCGGTCGTCCACGCGGCCGGAGTGCTCGACGACGGGCTGGTCGGCGCGCTCACCCCGGACCGGCTCGACACCGTGCTGCGGCCGAAGGTTTCCGCGGCGGTGAACCTGGACGAGCTGACGCGCCACCTCGATCTGTCCGCGTTCGTCCTGTTCTCGTCGGCGGCGGGCGTGCTCGGCGCGCCCGGGCAGGCGAACTACGCCGCCGCGAACGCTTTCCTGGACGCGCTGGCCCGGCGCCGGAGGTCCGCGGGGCTGCCCGCGCTGGCGCTGGCCTGGGGCCCGTGGCGGCCGACCGGCGGCATGACGGCCGGGTTGTCCGACGCCGACGTGCGGCGGATGGCGCGGTCCGGGCTGCCGCCGTTGCCCGCGGACCAGGGGCTGGCGTTGTTCGACGCCGCGCTGGGCGCGCCCGACGCGGTGCTCGTACCGATGCTGGTCGATGCCCGCGTGCTGGGTGCGGGCGACGTCCCGGAGCAGCTGCGCGCGGTGGTCCGGACCGCCGTCCGGCGCCGCACGGCCACCGCACCGGCCGAGGCCGACCTGCGGCAGCGGCTGGCCGCGACGTCCGGCGAGGAGCGGCGGCAGGCGCTGCTGGAGCTGGTGTGCGCGCAGGTGGGCGCGGTGCTGGGCTACGGCGGCGCGGAGCCGGTGGATCCGTCGCGGGTGTTCAAGGAGCTGGGCTTCGACTCCCTGACCGCGGTGGAACTGCGCAACCGGCTCAGCGCGGCGAGCGGGATTCGCCTGCCGGCGACGCTGATCTTCGACTACCCGACCCCGGCGGCGCTCGCGGACCACGTGGGCGAGGAGCTGTTCCCCGAAGCCACCGAGGAGGACGTCGAGGAGGCGGAGATCCGTGCGGCGCTGGCGTCGATTCCGATCGCCCGGGTGCGCGAGGCGGGGTTGCTGGAGGCGCTGCTGAGGCTGAGCGGCCGTGCCCCGGCGCTCGTGACGGATTCCGAAGACGACGGCCTCGGCGAACTGGACGTCGACGATCTGGTGCGGATGGCGCTCGGTACCGACGAGGCGTGAAACGGAAGCGGCCGTCCTGGTGACCCCCCGACCGGGACACCAGGACGGCCGCCAGGTCCGTCGAAAGTGCTTTCAGGAAATGAAGAACCGGCGCCGCCCGGCGGCGGTCGTCTTCCGGGACGTGGCGCTGCGGACGAAGAACAGCAGGCCCACGACGATGGTGACGCCGCCGCCGATCACGCCGATGGTGTGCTGGCCCGCGTTGATGATGATCGCGATCCCGCCCGCGACCAGGATCAGCCCCATGACGAGGGAAACGAACGGGCGGCCGCCTTGTTCTTTGGCCATGGGAAACTCCTTGGAAACGGTGGACGACGAATTGCCTGTGCTCGATTCAAGCACACGGCGATCAGCGTTGTGAGTCCTCGAAAGTCGTCTTCCGACCATCGAAAGTTGACATTCCCGAGTTGCCGGTCGCGCTGGGTACTGGGAAGATCACCCCCGTCCGGGGGTTGCAACTTTGGTTGTGGTGACAAGCGACCTTGTGCAGTAGCCCGACAGCGGTGGCAGCCGGTTGACTGTCTTCAGGTACCCAGGAACGGATACGGAGCAGGCGCTTGATCACAGCACGAGATCTGACGAAGCGATACGGGGACACGACGGCCGTCAACGGCCTGTCGTTCGACATCAAGCCCGGCGTCGTGACCGGTTTCCTGGGGCCCAACGGGGCCGGCAAGTCGACCACGATGCGGATGATCCTCGGCCTGGACGCCCCCAGCGGCGGCTCGGTCACGGTGAACGGCAAGGCCTACCGCGACCTGCCCGCGCCGATGCGCGAGGTCGGCGCGTTGCTCGACGCGAAGGCCGTCCACGGCGCGCGCACGGCGTACCGGCACCTGCAGTGGGTGGCGCAGGCCGGCGGCATTCCACGCAAGCGGGTCGACGAGGTGCTCGACACCGTCGGCCTCACCGACGTCGCGGGCAAGAAGGTCGGCAACTTCTCGCTCGGCATGTACCAGCGGCTCGGCATCGCCACGGCCCTGCTGGGCGATCCGCCGACGCTGCTGTTCGACGAGCCGGTGAACGGCCTCGACCCCGAGGGCATCTACTGGATCCGGACGCTGATGCAGGACCTCGCCGCCGAGGGGCGGACGGTCTTCGTGTCCAGCCACCTGATGAACGAGATGGAAGAGACCGCCGCGCACGTCATCGTGATCGGCCGCGGCGAGCTCATCGCCGACATGCCGATCGCCGACTTCACCCAGCGCAGCGCGCGCAGCCACGTCCACGTGGTTTCGCCGAAGGCCGCCGAGCTCGCCGAAGCACTCGAACGGGCGGGCGGCAAGGTGACGAAGCTGGACGACGGCTCGCTCAACGTCGTCGGCCTGGACGCGCCGGAGATCGGCGACCTCGCACTGGAGCGCCGGCTCGGGCTGCACGAGCTGACGCCGGTCCGCGCCAGCCTCGAGGCCGCGTTCATGGACCTCACCAAGGACAGCGTGCAGTACCGGTCGCACAGCGGCGCACCGCCGGAGGAGCACAAGGTACTCGAGACGGTGCGGGCGCTCGCGTCGGAAGGGACTGAATAACGTGACCACCGCAACGGCCTCGCTGCCGGAGACGAAGACCTCGCCCGGCATCACCAACACGCTCGCCGCGGAATGGACCAAGATCAAGTCGGTCCGCTCGACCTGGCTCGTCGTCATCGCCGCGGCCGTCGTCAGCGTCGGGTTCTCGGTGCTGTTCAGCTTCCTGACCGAGCAGGACTACAAGAACCTGCCCGCCGGGCAGACGGCGGACTTCGACTCGGCCGGCACCGCCATGGTCGGGATGAACCTCGGCCTGATCCTCATCTCGGTGCTCGGGGTGCTCGCCGTGTCCGGTGAGTACTCGACCGGGATGATGCGCCTCACCCTGGCGATCACCCCGCACCGCGGCCGGGTCCTGATCGCCAAGGCCGTGGTCGTCGGGCTGCTGGCGTTCGTGCTCGGCACCCTGTTCGCGACGGCGGCGTTCTTCATCGGCCAGCTCGTGCTCGGCATCAACCCGGCCATCCCGACGCTGGGCCTCGGCGGCCCGGGCGTGCTGCGCAGCCTGCTCGGCTGGGGCGCGGAGTTCGCGGCGTTCGCGCTGCTGGCCCTGTCGTTCGGCGTGATGATGCGCAGCGCGGCGGGCGCGATCGCGACGGCGATCGGCTTCATCTTCGCCCCGGCGATCCTCGGTGCGCTGCTGCCGCAGTGGGTCCAGCGCGACATCCTGGCGTACTTCCCGGCGTCGGCGGCGGAGCAGCTGAGCACGGCCCAGCTGAAGACGGACTCGGTGACGTACCTGGGCCCGCTGACCGGCGGCGGCACGCTGCTGACGTGGGTCGCGGTGGCGCTGGTGGTGGCGTTCTCGCTGATGGGCAAGCGCGACTCGGGCTGAGCGGTCTACCACGGCCGGTCGTGAGTGAGAAACAGGGTTAGTACGCTGTTTCTCACTCACGACCTTTTGCCACGTCGAGGATGCGGTCGGCGGCCGTGACAGCGCCCCCGCCTTCGTGCGCGTGGTCTCGCATGGCCCGCATCCGCGCGCCGATGCCTTCGTCCGCCGCCACCGCCAGGACTGCGTCGCGAATACGTTCCGGCGTCACCTCCGCACGCGGGATCCGGACGCCGAGACCCAGCTCCACCACCCGTTCCGTGTTGACTTCCTGCTCGCCGTGCATCGGCACCAGGACGAGCGGGGTCCCGCAGTAGAACGCCTCCATGACGCTCCCCATGCCCGCCGACGTCACGAACGCCGACGCGTGGCGCAGCACCGCCGGGTGCGGAACCCAGGGGCGCGCCTCGACATTCTGCGGCAGCGTCCCCAGTGACGCCGGGTCGACACCGCCGCCCAGGGTCATCACCACGTTCCAGAGCAGGTCCGCGAACGCGCTCGCGCACTGGCGGAAGAAGTCCGGCTGGTCGTTGAACGCCGACGTCCCGAGGGACACCAGCAACACGGGGTTCCCGTTCGACGGCGGCTCCCAGCCCGTCAGCGGCCGCTGCGGGCCGAAGCACGGCCCGGTGAACGTGTGCCGCGCGTCGAACGTCTCGCCCGCGTACTGGAAGTCGCGGGGAATGAGGACCAGCTTGTGGTCGCGTCCGTCGTCGAGGAACCGTTCGGCGGTCCGGCCGGGAGCTTCGGCCGCCAGCAGGGCGTTCAGGTCGGCGACGAAGTCGTAGGAGTCCTCTGTGGATGGTGGCGACGGGTACCGTGCGACGTGCGCCGGCAGCGAGTAGTGCTCGTTCGACGCGAAACACGCCGACAGCTGGATCGTCGGGCACGCGACGTCGTGGGCGAGCACCCGGCCCGCGATCCACATGGTCGAGTCGAACGCGAGCACGTCGGGCGGGTCGTCCGCCAGCAGCTTCCGCACCGGCGCCAGCGGCTCGAGACAGCTGGACGCGCCGGTCAGCGCGGCGGCCAGGCGGTGCGAACCCGGGTCGTCGGCCGGCCCGTCGTAAAGGAGAGGCCGGGCGCCGGTCGCAGCGATCCGGTCGGCGAACGCGCTCCCGGTGGCCACGGTGACCCGGTGGCCGCGCCGGACCAGCTCGCCGAGGACGTCCAGGACGGGGGTCACGTGCCCGTGGCCGGGCAGGGTGCAGAGCACGACGTGTCGGGTCACACCGGCCATGCTCGCACCGCGCATTCTGGGATTTCGCCAGACGTCCCGCCGCTAGCCTCGGGCGCGAACCCTGGTGGAGGTGGGCGGATGGAGTTCGGCTGGACCGCGGACCAGCGGCAGCGCTACGACCGGACACTGGCCGACACGCGGGCGGCCTTCCCGGCCGCACCCGAGTACGTGTTCAGCCGCGAAAAATGGGCCCTGCTCGGCAAGTTCGGCGTCCTCGGCGCCAGCGTGCCCACTGAGCACGGCGGTGGCGGCCTGACCGCCCTGGAGACGGCGCGGGTCTTCGAAGCCGCCGGACGCGGCTGCCCGGACACCGGCCTCGTCTTCGGCGCCGCCGCGCACCTGTTCGCCTGCACCATGCCGATCGTCGACTTCGCGCGCCCTGCGCTGCGCGACCGGCTCCTGCCCGGCCTCGCCGCCGGCGACCTGATCGCCGGCAACGCGATGACCGAGCCCGAAGCGGGGTCCGACGTCGGCGCGCTGCGGACCACGGCCATCCCGGTCGACGGCGGGTTCGTCCTCGACGGCGTCAAGAGCTTCGTCAGCAACGGCCCCGTCGCCGACGTCCTGGTCACCTACGCGGTCACCGACCCGGCCGCCGGTCACTGGGGCATCACCGCCTTCGCCGTCGACGCCCGTTCGCCGGGAATCGTCCTCGGGGAGCCGTTCGGCAAGCTCGGCATGGAAGGCTGCCTGGCCTGCGAGGTCACCTTCACGGAGTGTTTCGTGCCCGCGGACGCCGTCCTCGGCGAACCGGGCCAGGGCTCGGCGATCTTCCAGCACTCGATGGGCTGGGAGCGCGCCTGCCTGTTCGCGCTGTACCTGGGCGTGCAGGACCGGCTGATCGAGCGCTGCCGGGAGCACGTGCGCGAGCGCCGCCAGTTCGGCAAGCGGCTCGCGGAGTTCCAGTCGGTGTCCAACCGGATCGTGGAGATGAAGCTGCGGGCCGAAAGCGCCCGCCTGCTGCTGTACCGGGCCTGCTGGGCGCTGGACCAGGGCGAAGACGCGACGCTGTTCGCGGCGCTGTCGAAGCTCGCGGTGTCCGAAGGGACGGTGGCGAGCGCGACGGACGCCGTGCAGCTGTTCGGCAGCCGCGGCTACCTGCGCGCGCAGGGGATCGAAGCCGCGCTGCGGGACGCGATCGGCGGGACGATCTTCTCGGGCGCCTCCGACGTGCAGCGGCAGCTGGTCGCGATGGAACTGGGGTTGTGAGCACCATGGACCTGCTGCACCAATTGGTTCTCGCCGCGAAGGAGCGCACACCGGACGCCCCGGCCGTGCATGCCGGCGCGACGACCGTGACCTACCGCGAGCTGGACGAGCTGGCGGACCGGCAGGCCGCCGGGCTGCACGCGGCCGGCGTCCGCCGCGGCGACCGGGTGCTGATCTGGGCGGAGAAGAGCGTCGAGGTGGTGGCGCTGATGCAGGCGTCGCTGCGGCTGGGCGCGGTCTACGTGCCGGTCGCGCCGTCGAACCCCGTCTCGCGGGTGCGGCTCATCGCCGACGGCTGCACACCCGCACTGGTGGTCGCCGACGAGGCGGGACTCGCGGCCGGCTGGGGCGCGAACCCGCCGCCGCTCAGCTCGTTCGCCGCACTGTCCACAAGCGACACACCGCCGCCGCTCGAGCACGTCGGCCCGGACGAGCCCGCCTACATCCTCTACACCTCCGGCTCGACGGGCGCGCCGAAGGGCGTCCTGATCAGCCACCGCAACGCGCTCGCGTTCGTCGAGTGGGCCGCGGCCGAGACCGGGCTGCACGCGGGCGACCGGCTGGCCAACCACGCGCCGTTCAACTTCGACCTGTCGGTGTTCGACCTCTACGGCGCGTTCCTCGCCGGGGCGTCGGTGGACCTGGCCGGTTCGGACCTCTCGTACTCGCCCGCCGAGCTGACCGAGTTCCTGCACGGGCGCGGGATCAGCGTGTGGTACTCGGTGCCGTCGGCGCTGCTGCTGATGATGCGCCACGGCGGCCTGCTCGACCGGCCCGCCCCGGCGTCGCTGCGGGTCTGCGTGTTCGCCGGGGAACCGTTCCCGATCGCCGGGGTGCAGACGCTGCGCCGCGCGTGGCCGGACGTCCGGCTGTTCAACTGGTACGGCCCGACCGAGACCAACGTCGTCACCAGCTACGAGGTGACCGACGCGGACCTCGCGCGAACCGGCGGCCTGCCGATCGGGCGGGCGTGTTCGGGCGCCACGCTGACGCTGTCGGACGGCGAGATCGTCGTCGACGGCCCGACGGTCATGCTCGGCTACTGGGGTGCGGCGCCGCAGCTGGGCGGCTACCGCACCGGCGACGTCGGCCGGTACGACGCGGCGGGCGAGCTGGAGTACGCGGGCCGCCGCGACGCGATGGTCAAGCTCCGCGGCCACCGCATCGAGCTGGGCGAGATCGAGACGGCACTGGCCCGCCACCCAGCGGTGGCCGAGGTGGCGGTGGTGGTGGCGGGAGCGGGCATCGACGCGCGTCTGCGCGCGGTGATCGTCCCGCGCCCGGACCAGCGCGTGACGCTGCTGGGGATGAAGGCCCACTGCGCGGCGCACCTGCCGAAGTACATGATCGTCGACGAGGTGAGCCTGGTCGACGAGCTGCCCCGCACGGCCAACGGGAAAACGGACCGGGCCAAGCTGGCCGCGGCTCACTGACGCGGAAACGGAAGAGGGCGGTCCCGAAGCCCGGGACCGCCCTCTTCCGTCGTGCTCAGGAGTTTCGGGCGATGACGTAGTGGGTCGGCAGGTCCAGACCCGAGCCGCCGGCCAGCGTCTCCGTCGTGCGCAGCAGCAGTTCGCCGCCGTCGATGACGGTGAAGCCGCCCAGCTCGTACACCGTCTCCAGTTCCGCCTCGCCCGCCGCCGGCTGCAAGCCGATGCCGAAGTAGATCGACACCCGCTCCAGCTTCGGGAGGTCGTTGGCCGGGTCGGCGATCAGCTGCTGCATGTACGTGTAGCTCGCCGGCGTCAGCTCCTGGTCGAACACGCACCCGCGCGCCCCGGCCAGCACGGCCAGGTTGCGCGCGCACGCCACCCGCCGGTCGACCGGCAGCTGGTGGATCACGCCCGAGAGGTAGATGTTCACGTCGCCGTACTGCGCATGGAACGCCGCCACCGCCGCGTCGTCGAGCACGTCGAGCAGCTCGTAGGAGACGTTGTCCGCGGCGTTCTCCACCCAGGCCCGGTTCAGCGCGGCCTCGGCGATGTCGACGCCGACGACCCGGTCGTACAGCCTGGCCAGGTACTTCGTCTGGGTTCCGTTGCCGCAGCCGAGGTCGACGAGCGGGAGCGCCGGGTCGAAGTGCGCCTTGAACAGCTCGGCGTGCGCCGCCGCGCCGTCGGCCGGCTCGCAGTCCCAGAAGGCCGCGCCCGCGCGGTCCGGGAGGTCCGTCCAGTAGGCCTCCCACACCTGGCCGTCCTTGTTCGCCATGGTCGGCTTCTCCCGCCGGGTCAGTTCTTCGGCCACGGGATTTCCGGGGCCGCGTAGTACTTCACGCCGAGCGCCGTCCACCGCGGGCCCTGCGCCGCCAGCCGGGACGCGAACGACGTCCAGTCGTGGCTCGCCTGCGGCGACCAGCCGATCTCGGCGATCGCGGGCAGCCGCGGGAACGCCAGGTAGCGGACGTCGTCGAGGCTCCGCACGGTGTCCGTCCACAAGGGAGCTTCGACGCCGTCGATGTTCGAGGTGAGCGCGCCGGGCACCACCGCCGTCGGATCCCAGCCGTAGGCGGCCTGGACGCTGATGTCGCCCGCCCACTCCAGGCCGATGCCGGCCGGAACACCGGGGGCGTACTTCATGTCGAGGTAGGTGTAGACGCACGGGGCCATGATCAGCTTCGCGCCCTGTTGGCTGGCTCCGCCGACCTCGTTCTGGGTGCCGTCGTAGATCCAGAACTCGCCGGTCGCGCCCTTCGGCGGGGTCGCCGTGAGCATCTCCGCCCAGCCCAGCAGCTTCTTGCCGAGCTTGGCCACGATCGGCGCGATCTTCTTCATGAACGCGGTGTACTGCGCGTCGTCGAGGTCCTGGATCTCGTCGCCGCCGACGTCGAGGTAGCCGCCCGGGGTCAGCGCCGCGAGCTGGCCGAGCACGTCGCCGATGAACTGGTACGTCACCGGCTTGCCGACGCACAGGTCCGACCGCGGCGCGGGGGTGAGTCCGGTGTAGACCGGCCCGGCGACGCCGTCGCAGTTGAGCTCGGCGTACGACGACAGCGCCGCGCCGAAGTGCGACGGCATGTCGATCTCCGGCACCACTGTGATGTGGCGGCTCTGCGCGTAGGCGACGATGTCGCGGTACTGGGCCTGCGTGTAGAACCCGCCCGCTCCGCCGCCGGAGCCGGTGCTCGCGCCCTTGGCGGTCAGGTTCGGCCAGCCGTCGATCTGCAGCCGCCAGCCCTGGTCGTCGGTGAGGTGCAGGTGCAGGTTGTTGACCTTGTACAGCGCGATGTCGTCGAGGTACTTCTTGACGTCGGCGACCGGCAGGAAGTGCCGCGCCACGTCCAGCATGGCACCGCGGTACGGGTAGCGCGGGTAGTCGAGGATGTGGCCGCCGGGCACCGTGAGCGTCCCGCCGAGCGAGGCGGGCAGGAGCTGGCGCAGCGTCTGCACGCCGTTGAACAGGCCGGCGGGCTGCGCGGCCCGGATGGCCACCCCGGACGCGGTGCTGTCGAGCTGGTAGCCCTCGGCGCCGACGCGCGGGTCGGCGCCGCCGAGCAGCAGCGAGATCCCGGGCAGCACCTTCGAGAGCCCGGGCAGGGCGGGCGCGGGCACCACGGGGACGCGGAACCGGGTCGCCGGGCGGAGCAGCCCGGCGAGGTAGTCGGCGACCTGACGGGCATCGGTGCCGCCGGAGGTGAACACCACCGTCTCCGGACCGAGCCGGTAGCGGTCGGCCGGGTCCGGCGTCACCGACACCGGCGCCGGCACGATCTGCTGCAGGGCCGATGCGGCCGGCACCGGCTGCGGGGCGGCGCCGGCGGGCACCGCGGGGGCGAGCAGGCCGAGGAGGGCGAGGAACAGCACCCCACGCCTGGCACTTCGAGCGGTCATGAGCCGTCCATTGCGGATAGTGGTGACGGGAAGAAGAGAGTGGCCTCTTTCTCTTAACTTCCTGGTGGCGGGCGAGTCCACCCGATCGGCCGACGTCTGGGGAGACTGCTAGGTCCGGTTACTCCGCACGCCGGAACAACTAAGGTTGTGAACCGACAACCTTCCGTCACCGACTGTCAACCTTTGGCCGTTTTTCGGCCGGTTCCCATCCGCCAAGATCGAGTGGTACGAGCTGCCACAGAAACGGGTGACCGACATGACCGAGACGCCGACCGCCGTCCACTACCGTGCCTACCTCCTCGCCTACGACCTGGAGAAGGAAGACCTCTACGACCGCACCCGCACGGCGTTCCTGACCCGCGCCGGCGTGCTCACCGAGCTGGCGCTGCGCGGCAACATCGCCGACGAAGACGGCGACGCCGTGCTGGTCAGGTCGGACCCGACCGGCGACCCGGTGCTCGACCGGCTGCTGGCCCAGATCGGCAACGAGAAGCGCAGCTGGAAGTCGTGGATCCGCCACGACTACAAGGAGACCCTCGACGCGATCGAAGAGCAGCTGGTGGCCCAGAAGCTGCTGACGGTCGACGAGAAGAAGGTCCTCGGCGTCGTGCCGAAGACCCACGTGACCGTCACCGACCCGGCACTGGCGAAGGCTCTCCAGGAGCACGCGGTCGAGGTGCTGCACGGCTCGACCCCGGCCGCCCAGGTCGGCGCGGACGACGCCGCGCTCGTCGCGCTCGCCGCCGCCGGGACGGTGCCGAGCGTCGTCACGCGCAAGGAGAGCAAGGGCGAGTACAAGGACCGCATCGAAGAGCTGACCGACCGCGTCGGCGAGGTCGCGCCCGGCCTGGAGAAGGCCCTGCGTGGCATCCGCCTCACGATGATCGCCGCCCAGGGCGGCCTCGGCTTCAGCGGCTGACTCCCTTACCGCGACGAAAGGACCCGGTGGCCGTTTCGGCCACCGGGTCCTTTCGCGAGAGCGGAGATCAGCCGAGCGCGGGCATGACCTTGTCCGCGAACAGGTTCAGCGTGCGGGACATCGTCTCCAGCGACTGGCCGCCGAAGTCGAGGTTCCACAGGATGACGTCCGGGCCGAGCACGTCGCGGACCTCTTCGATGCGGCCCAGGACCGTGTCCGGCGAGCCGACGACCGCCTTGGCCTCCAGGCCGTCGGTCTCCAGGTCGAAGCTCGCCATCTGGCGCGCCATCGCCGTGTAGCCCTCGTACGCGGGCGATTCGACGTTGTGCCAGGACAGGATCGCTTCCTTGAAGGCGTTGAACGACTTCACCATGAACGGCACGGCCAGGTCGCGCGCCTCCTCGTCGGTGTCGGCGATCAGCAGCGGGATGCTCACCGCGAACTTCGGCTTGCGGCCCGAATCCCCGTGCTCCTCCAGGAAGGCGGTGCGGTACAGCTCGACGTACTCGCGCTTGCGGGCCATCTCGTTGAGCTGGGTCGAGCTGATCAGCAGGTTGAAGCCCTTGCGGCCGGTCCAGTCGAAGCTGGCCGGGGTCGCCAGCGCGGCCACCCACACCGGCGGGCCGTCCTGCTGCACCGGCGCGGGCAGCGAGTTCGCGTTCTCGTAGGAGAAGAACGGCGTGTCCTCGGTGACGTCCTTTTCGTTCCACAGCCGCACGACGGCCTCGATCGTGGCGAGGAACCGCTCGCGGCTGGTGTCCATGTCGACGCCGAACGCCTCGAACTCGTAGGGCAGGAAGGCCCGCGCGAACCCGACGTCCAGGCGGCCACCGCTCATCACGTCGACCTGCGCGGCGTGCGCGGCGATCTGGATCGGGTGGTGGAACGAGGCCTGGATGCCGCCGGTCATCAGGCGGATCGACTGGGTGCGCGCCGCCACGGCCGACAGGAACGCCAGCGGGCTGGGGGAATATCCGCCGTAGGAGCGCAGGTAGTGCTCGGTCATCTTGACGTAGTTCAGGCCGAGCCGATCGGCGAGCACACTGACCTGCAGCACATCCTGGAAGTACTGCGAGGCGGTCGTGGTCTCCGGGTCGCAGTCCGGCAACAGCGAGACGCCATACTCCACGTTCTGATACCTCCGGCGAATAGGGTGGCGAGCCTGGATGGGCCGGCTGCCACCTTTTTCCACCCGCCCGGCCCGGGACAGCCGCCCTAGCAGGCGAACCCTGGGGGAACTCTTAAGGAGTCCCGCGCCCGGAGCTGAGGTTTTGCCTAGAGACCCCATGCTAGCCCGGCTTCCCTCATGAGGGCGTGCGTAGCGTCGCGGCAGCCGCGTCGGACACGTTCGTTAGGGGAATTCGGTGACTCTGGGGTATCTCTTCGGCGCGAACATCTCCGATCCCGACCCGGAGCACGGTGCGCACCTCTACGAGGCGTACCCGGCCATGCGCCGCTCCTACGAGCAGGTGCGCGACTGGACCGGCCTCGAACCGCGCGCCCTGCTGCGCGGTGAATTCGAGCCCCGGGGTGACCACGACCGCTTCAGCCTCGCCGGCATCCGGCTGGCCGCACTGGCTTTCGGCATCCACGACGTGCTCGCCGAGTCCGACGTCCACCCCGGCGTCGCCGGGGGCATCAGCCTCGGCGGCCTGATCGCGAGTTCGGTGGCGGGCGCGGTGGACCGCCGGGTGCTGTTCGACCTGCTGGTGCGCGAGGCCAAGACGCCGGTGCCCGACCCGGCGCCCCCGGCGCAGGGCGCGGCCATCGCCTTCCTCCCGGTGACCGAAGACCCGACGTTCTACTACGGCGACCGGCGTCCCGGCGTGTACCTCGGCGGCGACTTCGGCGTGCTCGCGAACGGCACCGCGCGGCTGCTCATGCTCAGCGGCACGGCCGACGCACTGGACGAGCTCGTCGCGCAGAGCCCGCCCGGGATGATCAGCGTCATCGACGGCCAGCCGTTCGCCGTGCATTCCCCGCTGCGCCAGTACGCGACCGACTTCATGGCGCCCACGGTCGCGGCGATGGCGGTGACGGACCCGCGGATCCCGGTGTGCTCGTTCCTGGAGGAGCGCGCGCTGACGACAGCGGACGAGGTCCGCGATCTGTTCCAGCGCAACAAGACCACCACGATGAGCCTGCCGCACGTGTGTGCCGGGATGAAGGCACAGGGCGTCCGGCTCGCCTTCGTGCTCGGCCCGACGCTGCCGGCCGGGGTGCTCGACTTCGCGTTCCCCGTCGTGCGCATCACCGAGCCGCACCACGTCACCGACGCCATGACCGCGATCTACGACCACGCGGTCGACCTGGTCGCCCCCGCCTGACCCGAGCAAGGAGAAGACCGTGAGCACCCGCACGCACGAACGTGCCAGCCTGACCGACCACTGGTTGTCCCTCGACCTCGACGCGTGGACGCGGCACGTGGTGCGGAGGCACTTCAACCCCGAGCTCGGCAGCCCGTACTGGCTCAAGCGCGCGACCGAGCTGTCGTTCGACCCGCTGGACATCACGCGGTACGACCAGCTCGCCGAGTTCGGCCCGTTCCCGCCCGGCGACCTGCGCGGCATCGACCCCGGCGACCTGGTGCCGCGCGCCGTGCCGCGGCCGCTGACCGGCCGCGTGTGGGAGTCCGGTGGCACCACCGGCGACCCGGTGCGCGTGTTCTACACCGAAGACATGATGACCCACCGCGTCGAATGGCGGCGCTGGTCGTACCTCTTCGACGGCTACCGGCCGGGCCGGACCTGGCTGCAGGCGACGCCGAGCGGGCCGCACCAGATCGGCAACGGCGCGATCGAGCTGTCCGAGCAGCTGGCCGGGCTCGTCTACGGCATCGACATGGACCCGCGGTGGATCAAGCAGCTCATCCGCGCCGGCAAGATGAAGGAGCTGGGGGAGTACACCGACCACGTGCTCGCGCAGATCGTCGACATCCTGCGCTCGCAGCACGTCCACTACCTCAACACCACGCCCGCGCTGCTGCAGAAGCTGATCGCGCGGCAGCCGGAGCTGGTCGCCGCGCTCGACGGCGTCCGCCTCGGCGGCACGCACATGAGCCCGCGGATGTACCAGGACTTCGTCCAGGCCCTCGACGGCGGGCTCGTCCGCTCGGGCTACGGCAACACCTTCGGCAACGCGGTGAGCCTGCACCCCGAGGACGGCGGCGCGATTCTTCCCTACGCGCCGACTTACCCGCAGGTGACGATGTCCGTCGTGGACCCGGCGGACTTCCGGAAGAACGTCGACAACGGACAGTTGAAGCTCACCGTGCTGCACGAAGACCTCTTCCTGCCCAACCTGCTCGAGCGCGACGAGGCGACCCGCTACGACACCAAGGGCGAGTGGCCGGTCGACGGCGTCTTCAACGTGCGCCCGCTGCAGGTGAGCCAGGCCGCCCCGGAAGGCCTCTACTGATGGCGCCGACGGTCGTCGTCATCGGCGCCGGCGTCATCGGCGCCGCGGTGACCTACCACCTCGCCCGGCGCGGGGCGCGGGTGCACTGCGTCGACCGCGCGGACCGGCCCGCCTCCGGCACGACGGAGGTCGGCTTCGCCACGGCGACGGCGTACCGGCGCTTCCCCCGGGCGTACTTCGAGCTGAACCAGGCGGGCATCGACGAGCACGCGGCGCTGGCCGGGGACTCCGCACCCTGGTGGCACCGCACCGGGACGGTGGCCTGGACCGACGACGAGTCGTTCGCCGGCTACCTCACCCAGCTCGAAGAGTGGGGCTGCCCGGTCGAGCGGCACGTCCCGAACGGCGGTTCGGTGGTCTTCCCGTCGTCGGGACCGGTCGCCTTCCTGCCGTCCGAGGGCTGGATCGACGCGGTCGCCTTCACCCGCCACCTCCTGGACCAGGCGGTTTCCCACGGCGCCACGCTCGAACTCGGCGCCGAGGTGACGTCGGTGTCGCGCGGTGCAGGGCTCGCGGACGGCCGCCGGATCGAGGCCGACGTCGTGGTCAACGCCACCGGATCGGCCGCCGACGAGATCGGCGCGCTGGCCGGCGCCCGCCCGTTCCTCGGCGCGCCCCGGCGCAGCCTGATCGCCCACTTGCTGGTCGACGGCGACCCGCTGGACTTCATCCTGCGCGCACCGGAGGTCAGCATCCGGCCGGACGGCCCGGGGCGCGTGGTCCTGCGCTCGGACCGCGTCGACCGCGGCCTGCCCCCGCGCTCGGGCACCCCCGACCCGGAGTTCGTGAAGGACCTCCTGGACCGGGCGGCGAAGGTCGTCCCGCTGCTCGGCACGGCGACCGTGCGCACGGCCGCCGTGGTGGACGCGCGGTGTGCGCGTGACGAACTGCCGAGTGTCGGGCCGTTGTCGGCGCTGCCGGGGTACTACGAGGCCGTCGCGAGCGCGGGCGTCACGCTGGCGCCGTTGTTCGGCAAGGCGCTCGCTGCCCGCATCGTCGACGGGAAGCCCGATGCGCTGGTCGACGTCTTCACACCGGACCGCTTCGGTGCCGGGGTCGTGAGTGAGAAACAGGGTTAGAACACTGTTTCTCACTCACGACAGCCGCGGCAGACTCCAGCACTAGGTGGTTCCCCAAAAAATCCGCCGCATACTGATCTCGCACCGCGGGAAGCGGTGCGAAGGGGTGTAGCTCTCAATTGGCCAGAGCAGCGGTTTCCAACACCGACGGTTGCAGGTTCGAGTCCTGCCGCCCCTGCCACGAACACCGCGCCACCGGTCCCGGCCGGGCCCGCCGACCGTTGGGAGTGACCGAGGTGACCCTCTGGACCGAGCTGCTCGGCAGCCAGACCCACGTCCTCGGCGAGAAGCACCGGACTCGCGTCATCGAGGCCGGTGACGGCGAAGCGCTCGTGCTGCTGCACGGCGTCGGCGGCCACGCCGAGGCGTACGCGCGCAACGTGAACCGGCTCGGCCGGCACTACCGCGCGATGGCGATGGACCTGCTGTGGCACGGCTTTTCCGCCAAGCCCGACTTCACCCACGACGCCGTCGGCACGTACGTCGAGCAGGTGCTCGACCTGCTGGACTCCCAGGGCATCGAGCGCGCGCACCTCGAAGGCGAGTCGCTCGGCGGCTGGGTCGCGCTGACGCTCGCGCTGGAGCACCCCGACCGCGTCGGCAAGCTCGTGCTCAACACCACCGCGGGCATCAAGTGGGCACCCGGCTCGGTCGACGAACGGCCCGCCGAAGGACGCGAGGCCCTGCGCGCCCGTTCGCTGGCCGCCATCGAAAACCCGACCGCGGAGACCATTCGCACGCGGCTGGAGTGGCTGATGGCCACCCCGGACCGGGTCACCGACGAGCTGGTCGAGGTCCGCCGCCGGATCTATGCCGAGCCCACGACCAACGCCGCCCTGCGCACGGTGTTCGAGAACTCCTTCGGGTTCGGCTCCGGCCCGAACCGGAAGATCTCCGAGGACCGGCTGGCGGCGGTGAGCGTGCCGACGCTGGTGCTGTGGTCGGACCACAACCCCGGCAGCGGGCCCGACGTGGGCCGCCGGATCGCGAAACTCATCCCGGGCGCGGCTTTCCACTGTGTCGCCGACGCCGCGCACTGGCCGCAGTGGGAGCAGGCCGAGGAGCACGACCGCGTGGTCCTCGGCTTCCTGGGCCGTGCGGAGTGACCAGCAGGAGGACGGACCCCATGCGCATCCGCAGTCTCGCCTACGTCGGACTGTCCACAAGGGAGGTTCCGGCGTGGGAGACGTTCGCCGCGGACGTCCTGGGCCTGCCGGGCCAGTGGGTCGACGACGGACGTCTGCTGCTGCGCATGGACGAGCGGGCCTACCGCTTCGACGTGCGCCGCGGCGAGAGCGAAGCGCTGTCCTGGCTCGGCTGGGAAGTGGCGAGCGCCGCCGACCTGGCCGCGCTCGAACACGACCTGGTCGCGGCCGGCGTCGCGGTGACCAGCGCGACCGCCGCCGAGTGCGCCGACCGCCGCGTCGCGGGCATGGCCTGGCTCGAAGACCCGTCCGGGCTGCGCCACGAGCTGTTCTACGGGCAGGAGGCCGACTTCCGGCCGCTGCGCCTGACGCGCGCGCTCACCGGCTACCGGACCGGCGAGCACGGGATGGGCCACGCCGTCGTCGGCGTCACGAACTACGCCGAAACGCTGGCGTTCCTGGTGGACACGCTCGGCTTCGGCGTCAGCGACACCTTCAAGGGCTTCATCGCGTTCCTGCACTGCAACCCGCGCCACCACTCGATCGCGCTGGTGGAGACCGACGAGCCCGGACTGCGGCACATCATGCTGGAGACGACGACGCTCGACGACGTCGGCTCGACCATCGACGTCGCCTACGACCGCCGGATCGTCACGCGCACGCTGGGCAGGCACAGCAACGACCGGGCCGTCTCCTTCTACCTCGAAACGCCGTCGGGCTGGGAGATCGAGTACGGCTGGGACGGCCTCGAGGTGGACACCGCCGACTGGTCGACGCGCCAGCTGGCCGGGCCGACCAGCCTGTGGGGGCACCACCACGTGACCGGCACCGAGATCAAGACCTCATGACCCCCGACGCCATCGACCCGGACATCACCCAGCTGTCCGGCTGGCAGCGGGAATGGGTCAAGGCCGCGCGCGCTTCGGTCGACGAGGAAGAGCTGGCGCTGCTGTGCCAGGCGGCCACCGACATCCCCAGTCCGACCGGGTGCGAGCGGGAGCTGGCCGAGTACTTCCGCGACGTGATGACCTCGGCCGGGACCGACAGCCGGGTGCAGGCGATCGACGAACGCCAGGCCAACCTCGTCACCCGCGTCGGCACCGGCCGCACGGGCGCGCAGCTGCTCCTGCTGGCGCCGCTCGACACGGCGTTCGCGCCGGGCCCCGAGGACGCGCCGTGGCTGGGGGAGCGGCCCCGCCCCGACTTCACGCTGCCCGCGCAGCGCTACGGCGACAAGATCGTCGGGCTCGGCGCGGAGAACCCGAAGGCGTTCGCGGGCTGTGCCCTCGCCGCCGCGCTCGCCGTGCACCGCTCCGGCGTGCCCCTGGACGGGCAGCTGGTGGTCGCGCTCGTCGGCGGCAGCATGCCGGTGCTCGCCGGGGAGCAGTCGTCGCGGCGCAACTCGGGCATGGGCGTCGGCACCCAGTTCCTGATGGACCACGGCCAGTGCTCCGCCGACCTCGCGATCGTGCTCAAGCCGGGCTATTCGGTGGTGCACGAGGAGGTCGGGTTCGTCATCTTCCGCGTCGTCGTGCGCGGTTCGGTCGGCTACACCGGCAGCCGGCACAAGGGGCACTACAGCAACGCGATCGTCGCCGCCGCGCGGATGATCGGGCGGCTGGAGAGCTGGTTCGCCGAGTACACCACGCGCAACTCCTCGGGTCAGGTCGCGCCGCAGGGCGCGGTCACCGCGATCCGGGCCGGTGACGGGACCAAGCCGGCGTTCAACCCGGCGACCTGCGAGTTCTGGGTCGACCTGCGGGTCAACCCGCGCACCACGGTCAACGACGTCGCCGGCCAGTTCGAGGCGATCGTCGCCGAACTGCGCGCGACGGAACCCGCGGTCGGGATCGAGGTCGAGCTGGTCGCCGGCCAGGCGGGCTCGGCCACGCCCGCGGACAGCCCGGTCGTCACGCGGCTGATCCGCGCCTGGGAAGACGTCGAAGGCCGGCCGCACGTGCCGGGCAAGCCGGGCAGCGGCCTGTCCGACGGCGGCGTGCTGCGCCGCCACGGCATCCCGACCGCGCGGATCGGCCTGCCGGTGCCCGCCCACCCCGGCCCGTTCGAAGGGTTTTCCATGGGGGTCGCGGACCTGCCAGCCATGCGCCGGCTGGTCGACCTGCTGGTCGGCGTCGTGGTCGACGTGACCACCCGGCAGCGCGCCGAACTGTGCGAACCCCCTGCGAGCAGTCGAGGAGACGACCGATGACCGACACCGTCGGTGACAAGCAGGCCCCTCCGGCGCGGCAGACGACCGTCGGCGGCCCCGGCCGCCGCGACTGGTCGACCTGGCCCCGCTACGAAGCGGCGGCGCTCGGCTTCCGCGAGTACTGGTACCCGGTGGCGTGGTCGCGCAAGATCGGCAAGAAGCCGCGCGCGATCCAGGTGCTCGGTGAGAAGATCATGCTGATCCGCGACGGTGGCGCGGTCCGCGCGCTGCACGACCGGTGCCCGCACCGCGGGGTCCCGCTGAGCCACGAGATGTCGTCGCAGGAGTTCCCCGGCACGTGGAGCTGCTGCTACCACGGCTGGACGTTCGACCTGGAGACCGGCGTGCTGGTCGCCGCGATCACCGACGGCCCGGAGTCGCCGATCTGCGGCAAGGTCACCGTGCGGACGTACCCGGTCGAGGAGGCCCGCGGCCTGGTGTGGGTGTGGCTGGGCGACGGCCCGGCCCACCCGTTCGCCGAGGACGTCCCGGAGGAGCTGCTCGACCCGGACGCGGTCGTCGTCGGCCGGATCACCGTGCGGGACGGCAACTGGCGCTTCGGCGCCGAGAACGGCTTCGACGACGGCCACGCGAAATGGCTGCACCGCAACGCGTTGTGGACCAAGCGCGTCAAGATGCCGGTGTGGAGCGAGATGAAGGTCATCCGCGACGGGCCGTGGATCACCCGCCGCAAGGACAAGATGCACTACAGCGCCTCGTTCCCCGGCCTCGGCGACTTCCCGAAGAAGAAGTGGTACCGCCGGCGCGAAGGCAACAAGACGAAGGTGTCGCTGCGGCTGCCGGGCACGCTGCGGGTGAAGTACGCGGAGTGGTCGCACTTCGAGTGGTGGGTCGCCGCGACGGCGGAGAACCACACGTACGTCCAGCTCGCCGTGATGAACCAGGGCAAGTGGCGCAACCGCCGGTTTTGGCTCTACTACTGGACGTGGGCGCGCTGGGTGTTCCACGGCATGTTCAACGACGAGGACCGGCTGATGGTCGAGGTGACCGACGCCCCGCCGGAGCGCCTGTACCGCCCCGACGTCTCGCTGACCGAGTGGCGGCGGATGGTCGAGGAGGAGGCCCGGCGCAGCCCGGTCGAGGTCGTCAAGGAGCGCCAGGCGGAGAAGAGGCGGGCGAAGCATGACTGAGCCGTTCCGGCTGGTGGTCGGGATGTCCGGCTCCAGCGGCGCGATCTACGGGATCCGCCTGCTGGAGATCCTCAAGGGCATGCCCGAGGTGGAGACGCACCTGGTGGTCACACCGGCGGCGCGGCAGACGATCGCGTTCGAGACGGACTGGACGCCGGATTCCGTCGCTTCCCTGGCGGATTTCACCTATCGGCCCGGTGACATCGCGGCGCCGATTTCGAGCGGGTCGTTCCCGATCGACGCGATGATCGTGCTGCCGTGCTCGGTGCGCAGTCTCGGGGCGATTGCCTGGTCGCAGAACGACAGTCTTTTGGTTCGTGCGGCCGATGTGACGCTGAAGGAGCGGCGGAAGCTCGTCGTCGCGTTGCGCGAGACGCCGTTGCACCTGGGTCACCTCCGCGCGATGACGCAGGTGACGGAGATGGGCGGGATCCTGGCGCCGCTGATGCCCGCGTTCTACGGACGCCCGAAGACGGTGGGTGACCTGGTGGATCACCAGGTCGGCCGGCTCTGCGACCTGCTCGGGATCCGGCCGCCGGACGAGCTGGTCGAACGCTGGCACGGCCCCGCGCAGGTTTAACCCGCACCGGCGGAAAGCGTGGTGGAAGGTCGCCCGCACCGGCGTCGACGCCGGTGCGGGCGACCTTCAGTCCAAATAGGACGCCAGCGCGTCCCCGTCCTCCAGCAGCGCGCGGTGGTCCACCCGCGCCACCACCTCCGGAGGTACCCGGCACGACGGCGGGAACACCGCCGGCGGCACGGGTTTCGTGCAGTCGAAGATCAGCTTCGTCTCCATCGGGCCCTTCTCGTCCCGATTGTGCCCGTAGGTCACCGGGTTGAGCTGACCGCCGAGGAAACCCGGCATGATCGTCAGGTCGCGGTCGGCCTGGAAGCGCGTCGCCAGGCACCACAGCGTCTCGACTTCGTTGAACACGTCGACGTCGTCGTCCACCACGAACACGTGCTTGAGCAGCGGGTCGACCGCCAGCGCAGCGCACGCCGCGAGCTTCGGCTCGCCCTCGACGCGCTTGCTCATCGACAGGTACAGGTGCGACCGCGCCATGCCCGACAGCGGGAGGTGCACGCCGGTCACCGTCGGGACCGCTTCCTTGACCCGGCGGTAGATGCTGCCCATCCGGGGGAGCCCGCCCAGCATGCTGTGCTCGGTGTGGGCGTTGAAGACGTCGACGAAGATGGGCTTGCGGCGCATGGTGATCGCGGTGATCTTCACGTACGGTTGCGGGCCGGTGCGGGTGTAGAACCGCGGGTACTCGCCGAACGGGCCTTCGACGGCCGTCGCGTCCGGGTCGGTGTCGATCACGCCCTCGATGACGATCTCGGCGCGGGCCGGCACTTCGAGGTCGACCGTCTTGCAGGGCACCATCTCCAGCGGTTCGCCGAGCAGGCCGCCCACGACGTCGAGCTCGCCGCCGATGCCCTCCAGCTTGGACACCGCGCCCATCAGCAGCGCCGGGTGGTGGCCGATGACCAGCGCCACCTCCATCGGCTTCCGCTGCTCGCGCAGCTTGCGCAGCACGTAAGCGGTGTGGTGGGCCGGGTTGACCTGGATGCCCACCTGGTCGCTGCCCTGCTGCTGGTGGCGGAAGATGCCCGCGTTGATCTTGCCGCTGTCGGGGTCGCGGCAGATGGTCACGGCCGAGGTGATGTACTTGCCCGCGTCCAGCTCCTGGTGCTTGAGCAGCGGCAGCAGGCCGACGTCGATGTCGTCGCCGGTGAGCACGACCTCCTGCACCGGCGCGGTGTCCACGGTGACCGGCTTGATCCCGGACCCCTCGCGCAGCGCGTACTCGGGCACCATCGAGCGGACGTCCGCGCCGATGCTGCGCGCGAGCCGCTCGTAGGTGCCGTGCAGGTTGATGAGCAACGGGATCTCGGAGCCGCCGACGTTTTCGCACAGCACCGCCGGGAAGCCGGGGTACGCGGGGTCGTCCTCCATGCGGTCGACCAGCGCGGTGACCTCGAACTCGGGATCGACCGGCTTGCGCACGACCTTGACCTGGCCCGGCTCCAGCTCGGCCAGGAATGTCCGCAGATCCTTTGCCATCAAACGCCTTCCGTTCGCAAGGTGGCTCGCGAACCGAGTATCGGCCCCGGTCACGGCGCCGACGGGGCCCGGACGGCAAGAACTAGGGGAATGCTTCGTCCTGACGCCCGCGTGGCGCTCGGCCGGGGTCGCCGGGTGCTAAATGGTCTCGTCCACGAAGCCGCGCGTCGTCGTACGTCAGGAGAACGACATGACCGTCACCGCAGCGCCGCCCCGCGAAGCCGCGGCGGCCGAACTGGCCCGGTCCTGGGCCGAGGATCCCCGGTGGCGCGGAGTCCGCCGGGACTACTCCGCCGAGGACGTCCTGCGGCTGCGCGGCAGCGTGACCGAGGAGCACACGCTGGCCCGGCTGGGCGCGGAGCGGCTCTGGAACCTCCTGCACACGCAAGCCTACGTCCACTCGCTGGGCGCGCTCACCGGAAACCAGGCCGTGCAGCAGGTGCGCGCCGGCCTCAAGGCCATCTACCTCTCCGGCTGGCAGGTCGCCGCCGACGCGAACCTCTCCGGCCACACCTACCCCGACCAGAGCCTCTACCCGGCCAACTCCGTGCCGCAGGTCGTCCGCCGGATCAACAACGCGCTGCTGCGCGCCGACCAGATCAGCTGGGCCGAGGACGAAAAGGACGCTCCGCACTGGCTGGCGCCGATCGTCGCGGACGCCGAGGCGGGTTTCGGTGGCGTGCTCAACGCGTTCGAGCTGATGAAGGGCATGATCGCCGGCGGTGCCGCGGGCGTCCACTGGGAAGACCAGCTGGCCGCGGAGAAGAAGTGCGGCCACCTCGGCGGCAAGGTGCTCATCCCGACGTCCCAGCACGTCCGCACGCTGCAGGCCGCGCGCCTGGCCGCCGACGTCTGCGACGTCCCCAGCCTCGTCATCGCCCGCACCGACGCCCAGGCCGCGAACCTCATCACCAGCGACGTCGACGACCGCGACAAGCCGTTCCTGACCGGCGAGCGGACCCCCGAGGGCTACCACCGCGTCCGCGGCGGCATCGAGCCCTGTATCGCCCGTGGCCTCGCCTACGCGCCGTACTCCGATCTGCTGTGGATGGAGACGTCCAAGCCGGACCTCGAGGTCGCACGCCGGTTCGCCGAGGCGATCAAGGCCGAGTACCCCGATCAGCTGCTGGCCTACAACTGCTCGCCGTCGTTCAACTGGAAGCAGCACCTCGACGACGCGACGATCGCGAAGTTCCAGCGCGAGCTGGGGCACATGGGCTACAAGTTCCAGTTCATCACCCTCGCGGGCTTCCACGCGCTGAACCACTCGATGTTCGCCCTGGCGCGCGACTACGCCGACGAAGGCATGACGGCCTACGTCGAACTCCAGGAACGCGAATTCGCCGCCGAGGCCGCCGGCTACACCGCGACGCGCCACCAGCGCGAGGTCGGCACCGGCTACTTCGACCTCGTGAGCACGGTCGTCAACCCGTCCAGCAACACCGTCGCGCTGATGGACTCCACCGAGAAGTCGCAATTCTACTGAGCATTTCCCCAGTCCGCACCGTGCTAGAAACAAATTGACGACACATCAGCCACGCGAACAATGGAATTCAGGACGGTTGCCCATGCGCATGCCCGAGAACCTCGAAGACATGGTTTACGGAGTCTATGGAACCACTGAAATCGCGGTGAAGCCATGTCCGTTCACGCAGGCCGAGATCGATGAGCTCGAGAGCACCAACGAAATGCTCATCTACGTGCCCCAGGAGATCTCCGAGGCGCAGATGATCGAGACCGGCAAGCTCAACACGAACTTCCGCTGGGAAGTCGAGCAGAACATGATCAAGAGCCCGATGACCGACGAGTCGCACTGGCTCATCTGCTCGGCCTCGCCGATCCCGGAGATGCTCGGCCAGAGCACCCAGGCCATCTCCCGCGTCTACGACGAAGAGGGCCTCGACGGCATGGACTTCCGCCGGTACCTGGCCTTCGTGCTCACCTACCGACACCTGACCAACGAGTACCCCGACTTCCGGCAGTGGTGCCTGCTCGTCGGCGGCCACTACGACCGCAGCGGCATCTCGCTGGTCGGCTTCGACAAGCACGGCAACTTCGGCCACCACGGCTGGATGAAGAACTTCAAGGCCAAGATGTCCGGCGGCCGGTACGTCGCCTTCGCCCCGCGCAAGCACATCAACGCCGAGACCGAGCGCCTCGAGCGCCCCCGCCGTGGCTCGCGCAACAAGGCCACGCACGACGCGGGCACCGACTGAGGCTTTTCCGAATTCCCAGCACAACCCTGTGCGTGGAACTGTGCCGTCACTGGAGGAAACAACCATGGCAGACGACGAGCGCGTGGACATCACGCGGAAGCTCGTTGAGTTCGTCGAGAAGCACCTGTTGGACGGCAAGGACGTGGGCGAGCTGACCACGACCACGCCGTTGCTGGACTGGGGGCTGCTCAACTCGATCGAAACCACCCGGCTGGTCGCCTACCTCCGCGAGGAGTTCTCCGTGCGGGTGCCCCCCACGGAGATGGTGGCCCGGCACTTCAAGGACATCGAAAGCATCGCCGACCTGGTGACCTCGCTGCGCGCGCCGGTCGCCTGACCCCTGTCTCGGATCTTGAACGGAGAACCTGTGTCCTACGACTACGATGTCGGCATCATCGGCGGTGGCCCGGCCGGTTCCACGGCGGCGTCCTACCTGGCCAAGGCCGGCCTTTCGGTGGTGGTCTTCGAGGGCGAGACGTTCCCTCGCGAGCACGTCGGCGAGTCCCTGGTCCCCGCGGTCATCCCGGTGATGCACGACATCGGGGTCATCGGGAAGGTCGAGGCGGCCGGCTTCCCCCGCAAGTACGGCGCCGCGTGGACCTCTTCGGACACCCGCCCGACCAGCACGCTGGACTTCGACGCCGGCTCGCACGGCCTCGGCGTCGCGGAAATCGCCTACGAGGAGCGCGACCAGGACGGCGTCGACCGCGTCTACGCCTGGCACGTCGACCGCGGCCAGTTCGACTCGCTGCTGCTGAAGCACTCCGAGGAACTCGGCGCCAAGGTCTACCAGGGCGTCCGGGTCAACCGCGTCGACTTCACCGACCGCGACCGCCCGGTGCTGCAGGCGAAGATCGGCGAGCAGCCGATCGAGGTCGCCGTCCGCGTCGTGCTCGACGCGTCCGGCCGCCAGACCCTGCTGGGCCAGCAGCTCAAGGTCAAGGTGCCGGACAAGGTCTTCAACCAGTACGCGGTGCACACGTGGTTCGAGGGCCTCGACCGCGCGTCGCTGGCGCGCCGTCCCGAGGACGCCGACTACATCCACGTGCACTTCCTGCCCCAGGAGAACACCTGGGTCTGGCAGATCCCGATCACCGAGACCATCACCTCGATCGGCGTCGTCACCCAGAAGGAGAAGTTCAAGGAGCACAAGGACGACCTCGAGGGCTTCTTCTGGAACTCCGTCGGCACCCGGCCGGAGATGCTCGACGCGCTCAAGAACGCCAAGCGCGTGCGGAAGTTCAAGACCGAGGGCGACTACAGCTACGGCATGAAGCAGATCGCCGGCGACTCGCTGGTGCTCATCGGCGACGCCGCCCGCTTCGTCGACCCGATCTTCTCCAGCGGCGTCAGCGTCGCGATGAACAGCGCGCGCCTGGCGGCCAAGGACGTCATCGCCGCGCACCAGGCCGGTGACTTCCGGCGGGAGCGGTTCGACAACTACGTCGACACCCTCCGCAAGGGCGTCAACATCTGGTACGACTTCATCTCGATGTACTACCGGCTGAACGTGCTGTTCACCGCGTTCATCGACGACGACCGCTACCGCAAGGACGTCATCCAGATGCTCCAGGGCGACGTCTACGACGCCGAGGAGCCGGCGGCCCTGACCGCGATGAAGGAGTACGTCGCCGCCGTCGAGGCCGACCCCACGCACCTGTGGCACGGGCACCTCGGCAGCCTCAAGGCCTCTTCTTCGGCACTGGCGCTGTTCTAGCCAGACACCCGGTCGTGAGTGGGAAACAGTGTTCTAACCCTGTTTCCCACTCACGACCTTTTCCGGCAGCGTGAGCGGAGAGGTCAGCCATGTCATCGCTCGACGAGCGCACCCCCGAAACCCCGGACACCGCGGCCCCGGCGAGGCGGCCCCGGACCTGGATTTCCTACGGGGTCATGGTGGTCGTCCCGGTCGTCGTCGCGTTCTTCCTGCTGCGCACCGGCGGCGACGAGGGCGGGACCGCGACCGGGCACCTCGCCGGCGCGCCCGACCCGGTGGCCAAGCTGCTGTTCGCCCTGCCGGTGATCTTCCTGGCCTGCCGCCTGCTTTCGGCGGTCTCGCGGAAGCTGGCGCAGCCGACGGTGATCGGCGAGATCTTCGCCGGGATCCTGCTCGGGCCGTCGTTCCTCGGCTGGGTGTGGCCCGCGGCCTACCACTGGATCTTCCCCGACCACCTGGCCGCCACGATCAACACGTTCGCCCAGATCGGCCTGGTCATCTTCATGTTCCTGGTCGGCTACGAGCTGGACGTCGAGCTGGTTCGCCGCCGCAGCAAGGCCGCGGTGCTGGTGAGCCACGCCAGCGTCGCGCTCCCGTTCCTCTCCGGCGTGCTGCTCGCGTTCGCCCTGTACCCCACGCTGGGCGCCGGGGTCGGCCGCCTGCCGTTCTCGCTGTTCCTCGCGATTTCGATGAGCATCACGGCGTTCCCGGTGCTGGCGCGGATCATCACCGACCGCAAGATGGCGAAGCTGCCGATCGCCGCGCTCGCGCTCAGCTGCGCCGCCGTCGACGACATCACCGCGTGGTGCCTGCTGGCGCTCGTGGTCGCCATCGCGAGCGCGACCTCGATGGCCGCCACCGCGGTCACCGTGGGGCTCACGGTCGCGTTCTTCGCGTTCATGCTCTTCGTGGTTCGCCCGCTGCTGCGCCGGCTGTTCGCGCCCACCGAGCAGGGGCAGAAGGCACTGCCGACGACGGCGGTGGTGTCCGTGCTGCTGGCCGGGCTGCTGCTGTCCGCGCTGGCCACCAACGCCATCGGCATCCACCCGATCTTCGGCGCGTTCCTCTTCGGTGCCGTGACGCCGCGTGGGTCGCTGCCGATCCGCCAGGCCACCGAGCAGATGCACTCGCTGACCGTCACGCTGCTGCTGCCGCTGTTCTTCGTCTACACGGGACTGCGCACGAAGTTCGACCTGATCGGCTCGGATGCGGTGCTCTGGCTGTGGTGCGCGCTGATCGTCGTCGTGGCGATGCTGGGCAAGTGGGGCGGTGGCGTGGTCGCCGCACGGCTGTCCGGGATCGGCAGGCGGGACGCGTGGTCGCTGGGCGCGTTGATGAACTGCCGGGGGCTCACCGAGCTGGCGGTGCTCAACATCGGGCTCGACCTCAAGGTGATCAGCCCGACGATGTTCGCGATGCTGGTGATCATGACCCTGGTGACCACGGTGGCCACCTCGCCCGCGCTCTCGCTGATCGAGCGGTACAAGCGGCGCTAGGAGCCGGTCATGCCCGACATCACCTTCCTGCCCTACCCCGCCTACGGCCACATGACGCCGGTGCTGCCGGTGGTCGCCGAGCTCGTCCGGCGCGGGCACCGGGTCACCTGCTTCACCTCCGGCGAGTTCGCCGACCGGGTCGCCGCTACCGGCGCCCGTGCCGCGGACTACGGCTGCGACCTGTCCACCGCGCAGCCGGACATCACGAACGCCGACGAGGCCGCCCGGGCGCCGCTGGACCTGCTCGAGCAGAGCATGGCCGTGCTGCCCGCCGTGGACCGCCTGCCCGCGCCGGACCTGCTCGTCTACGACACGACGCTGTGGGCGCCGGGCCGGCTGCTGGCCCGGAAGCGGAAGCTGCCGACCGTGCAGCTTTCGGCGACGGTGGCGTCGAACGAGCACTTCTCGCTGACCAAGGAGAACCAGACCTTCGGCGAGGCGGTCGACCCGGCGCACCCGGCGATCGCCCGGTTCGTCACGCGCCTGGGCGAGTACTTGGCCGACCACGGCCTCGGGGCGCTGACGCTGGAGGAGTTCTTCACCGGCGGTGACGAGTTCACGCTGGTGTTCCTGCCCCGCGCGTTCCAGCCGGCCGGGGAGACGTTCGACGAGCGGTTCGCCTTCGTGGGGCCGCCGGCCGGGGCGCCGGCCGGTTCGTGGCGGCCGCCCGCCGACGGCCGTCCGGTCGTGCTGATCACCTTGGGCACGACCGTCAACGACCGGCCGGAGTTCTTCCGCACCTGCGCCGAGGCGTTCGCGGGCCTGCCGTGGCAGGTCGTGCTCACCTTGGGGAACCGGGTCGATCCGGCGACGCTGGGGCCGTTGCCGGCCAATGTGGAGGCCCACCGCTGGATCGCGCACGGCGACGTCCTGCCGCACTGCTCGGTGTTCCTCTGCCAGGGCGGGATGGGCAGCCTGATGGAGGCGCTGTTCTTCGCCGTCCCCGTGATCGCCGTGCCGCACCACCCGGAGCAGCACATCAACGCCCGGCAGATCCGGCGGCTCGGCCTGGGTGCCTCCCTGGACAAGGAAACCGTGACCGCCGCGCGGATCCGGGACACGGTGCTCGCCGTCGACCGCGACCAGGACGTGCGCCGGCGCGTCGAGCTGATGCGGCGCGAGGTGCGCGCCGCGGGCGGGGCGGTCCGGGCCGCCGTCGAAATCGAAGCCGTCGAAAGCGAAGCCAGAGCCGCCGCGAACCTGGCCGAAGGGAGCCGGAAGTGACCGAGCCGTCGCCGTTGCCCGTCAAGCGGAGCTGCCCGTTCGACCCGCCGGACGAGTACCGGACCCGGCGGGGGATCAGCCCGCTGGCGTTCGAAGCCAGTCCCGGCCCGGCCACCGGCTGGCTGGTGACCAAGCTGTCCGACGTCCGCACGGTGCTGGCCGACGCCCGGTTCAGCCACCGCAACGACCTCGTCGCGCTCGCGGTGCCGCCGCCGTTCCCGATGGACACCTACGAACCCGAGCCGGCCGCACCCGGTGCGTTCCCGAAGATGGACGGTGCCGACCACGCGCGGTACCGGAAGCTGATCGCGAAGTACTTCACCGTGCGGCGCACCCGGGAGCTGATCCCGGCCGCGGAGCGGATCGCCTCCGAGCTGCTGGACGCGATGGCCTCGGGAGGTGCCGGGGCCGAACTGGTCACCGCGTACGCCGAGCCGCTGGCCACCCGGCTGATGTGTGAACTGGTCGGAGTGCCGGAGTCCGACCGCGAAGAACTGTTGCACCATTTGAACGTCGTGGCCCGGATGCGGTATTCGCTGGAGGAACTGATCGCCGCGATCACCGTCGTCGGCGGCACGCTGGAGCGGCTCGTCGACGCGGCGTTCGACGACCCGCGCGACGACCTGCTCGGCGAGCTGGCCCGTACCGGCGAGCTCGACCGGCCGGAGCTGGTGAACCTGGCCTGGGCGCTGATCGGCGGCGGGTTCGACACGACGACGAACATGCTGGCACTGGGCACCTTCGCGCTGTTCGAGCACCGCGACCAGCTGGAGCGGCTGCAGGCCGAACCGGCGCGGTGGCCCAACGCCGTCGAAGAACTCCTGCGGTACTTGACGGTCTCGCACCTCGGCGCGAGCCGGGCGGCACTGGCGGACGTCGAACTGGGCGGCCAGGTGATCCGCGAAGGCGAGACCGTGGTCGTCGCGCTCCCGGCGGCCAACCGTGACCCCGAGCGCTTCCCCGACCCCGACCGGCTCGACATCGGCCGGGTGACCCAGGGGCACGTCGCGTTCGGCCACGGCGTGCACCAGTGCATCGGCCAGCACCTGGCCCGGTTCACGATGCGGGTGGGGTTCGAGGCGCTCTTCACGCGCTTCCCGGCGCTGCGGCTGGCCGTGCCCCGGGAACAGGTCCCGCTGCGCGACGACATGCTCCACTACGGGGTCCACGCGCTGCCCGTCACCTGGACCTCCGGAGTCCTCTAGGCACCGCACTAGACCTGACCTGTCCGCCGTGGACAGCGTTGTGGCGCCTGTGTTGCCGTGGACGTCGAGCCGTCTCCCCAGAAAGGAAGCCGCCCGCCGATGGAGCGTGAGATGACGGGGTTTGCGAGCACTCCGGGCGAGCCGGTCGCCGTGGTCGGGCTGTCCTGCCGCCTCCCGGGCGCGGACGGGCCCGCCGCCTTCTGGCGGCTGCTGACCGAGGGCCGCAGCGCGATCACCGACGTGCCCGCCGGCCGGTGGGACGCCGAGGAAACCGGTGTCCGCCAAGGCGGATTCCTCGACGACGTCGACCGCTTCGACGCCGCGTTCTTCGGCATCTCGCCCCGCGAAGCCACCGCGATGGACCCGCAGCAGCGGCTGGTGCTGGAACTCGCGTGGGAAGCCCTGGAGCACGCCGGGATCGTGCCCGCGAGCCTCGGCGGCAGCGCCGCGGGCGTGTTCGTCGGCGCCATGGGGGACGACTACGCCGCGCTCGTGCACGCGAGCGACCCCGCGGCGATCACCCACCACACCATCACCGGCGTGCACCGCAGCCTGCTCGGCAACCGCGTCTCCCACCTGCTCGGCGCGCACGGCCCGAGCTTCACCGTCGACTCCGGGCAGTCGTCCTCGCTCGTCGCCGTCCACCTGGCGGTGCAGAGCCTGCGCCGCGGCGAGTGCCCGATCGCGCTGGCGGGCGGGGTCAACCTCACCTTCGCGCCGGGCAACGCCGTCACCGTGGCTCGCTTCGGCGGGCTTTCGCCGGACGGCCGGTGCTTCACCTTCGACGCCCGGGCCAACGGTTTCGTGCGCGGCGAGGGCGGCGGGCTCGTCGTCCTCAAGACGCTCTCGCGGGCGCGCGCGGACGGCGACGAGATCCTGGGCGTCATCCGCGGCACCGCGGTCACCAATGACGGCGCGAGCGACGGCCTGACCGTCCCGGACGCCGAGGCCCAGGCCGCGGTGGTGCGCGGCGCCCACGCCGACGCCGGGATCTCGCCGTCCGCGGTCGGCTACGTCGAACTGCACGGGACCGGGACGAAGGTCGGGGACCCGATCGAGGCGGCCGCGCTGGGTGCGGTCTTCGCCGCCGGACGCGACGAGCCGCTGCCGGTCGGCTCGGTCAAGACGAACATCGGGCACCTGGAGGGCGCGGCGGGCATCGCCGGGCTGCTCAAGGCGCTCCTCGCGGCGCGCCACGCGACGCTGCCCGCGAGCCTGAACTTCGCGACGCCGAACCCGGCGATCCCCCTCGACGAACTGAAGCTCCACGTCGTGGCGGAGCGGACCGGCTGGGCCGCCGAACGCCGGATCGCCGGCGTCAGCTCGTTCGGCATGGGCGGGACCAACGCCCACGTCGTGCTCGAAGCGGCCGAGCCCGTCGCCCCTCGCGAGGCGACCGACGCGGCGGCACCCTGGCTGCTCTCGGCCCGCACCGCGACGGCGCTGCGAGCGCAAGCGCGCCGCCTGCTGTCGCATGTGGACGACCACCCCGAACTGTCCCCTGTGGACGTCGGCTGGTCGCTGGCGACGCGTCGCACGGCGTTCGAGCACCGCGCGGTCGCCGACGGCCGCGACGGGTTGCGGGCGGTAGCCGACGGAATGGCCGTCACCCAGGGCGTCACGGCCACGAACGACGGCCGCGTCGTCTTCGTCTTCCCCGGCCAGGGCGGCCAGTGGGCCGGGATGGCCGCCGAGCTGCTCGACGCCTCGCCGGTGTTCGCCGCGCGGCTGGCCGAGTGCGCCGCCGCACTCGCGTCGCACCTCGACTGGGACGTCGTCGACGTCCTCCGCCACGGGACGCCGTCGCTCGACCGCACCGACGTGCTGCAGCCCGTGTTCTGGTCGGTCGCGGTGTCGCTGGCCGCCGAGTGGCGGGCGCACGGGGTCGAGCCCGGGGCCGTGCTCGGGCACAGTCAGGGCGAGCTGGCGGCCGCCGTCGTCGCCGGTGCGCTGTCGCTGGCGGACGCGGCGCGGATCGTCGCGCTGCGCGCCAAGCTGCTCGCCGACCGGATGGCCGGGAACGGCGGCATGCTGTCGGTCGACCTGCCGGTCGCAGCCGTCGCCGAGGTGCTCGCGGCCTACCCCGGCCGCCTCTCGGTCGGCGCCGTCAACGGCCCGGCGACGACCGCGGTTTCCGGCGACCTCGACGCCCTCGACGAACTGCAGGCCGAGCTGTCCGCCCGCGAGGTGCGCTGCCGCCGGATCGCCATCGCCTACGCTTCCCACTCCGCGCAGGCGGAGCCACTGAAGGACGAGCTGCTGCGGCTGATCGCCGGAATCCGGCCGACGGCGGCGAAGATCCCGTTCTACTCGTCGACCGCGGGCGGCCTGCTCGACACCGAACGGCTCGACGCGGACCACTGGTTCGCGAACCTGCGGCAGCCGGTGCTGTTCGACCCGGCCGTGCGGGCCGCGCTGGCCGCTGGGATGGGCGTGTTCGCCGAGATCAGCCCGCACCCGGTGCTCGTCGGCGGCCTGCTGGAGACCGCGGCCGACGCCGGCCGCCCGGCCGCGGCGGTCGGCACGCTCCGCCGAGGCGACGGCGGCCCGGCCCGCTTCGCCACGTCGGTCGCCGAGCTGTGGACCCGCGGCGGCAGCGTCGACTGGACGGCCGCGTTCCCCGGCGCCCGCCCGGTGGACCTGCCGACGTATGCCTTCCAGCGCGAGCGCTTCTGGCTCGACGGGAACACCGCCGAAACCGTCGGTGCGCACCGATACGCTGGTAACCGGGGGCCGGAGGCACGCCCAGCGCAGCCGGCCCAAGACCTTCTCGACACCGTCCGCGCCCACACCGCGCTGGTGCTCGGCCACCCCGGCCCGGAGGCGATCGACCCCGCGGCGTCGTTCAAGGATCTCGGCTTCGACTCGATCATCGGCGTCGAGCTGTGCACGCGGCTGTCCGACGCGACCGGCCTGAAGGTGCCCGCGACCTCGGTGTTCGACCACCCGACCCCGGCCCGGCTCGCCGCGATGCTGCGCGGTGAGCCGTCCGGGATCTCCCCGGGCGCCGAAGCCCGCGCCGCCGAGCCGATCGCGATCGTCGCCATGAGCTGCCGGTACCCGGGCGGCGTCCGCTCGGCCGACGAGCTGTGGCAGCTGGTCGCCGACGGCCGCGACGTCATCGGCGGCCTGCCCGCCGACCGCGGCTGGGACCTCGACGGCCTGTACGACGCCAACCCGGGCAAGGCGGGCAAGTCCTACGCGCGCCACGGCGGTTTCCTCACCGACGTCGCCGAGTTCGACGCGGACTTCTTCGGCATCTCGCCCCGCGAAGCCCTCGCCATGGATCCGCAGCAGCGGCTGCTGCTGGAGACCACGTGGGAGGCGTTCGAAAACGCCGGCATCGACCCCGCGTCGCTGAAGGGCAGCCGCACCGGCGTCTACGTCGGGGCCACCTCGTCCGAGTACGGCCCGCGCCTGTTCGAAGGCGGCGAAGGCTTCGACGGCCACCTGCTGACCGGCACCACCGGCAGCGTCGCGTCCGGCCGGCTGGCCTACGTCCTCGGCCTGGAGGGCCCGGCGCTGACGGTCGACACGGCATGCTCGTCCTCGCTGGTCGCGCTGCATCTCGCCGTGCGCGCGCTGCTGGCGGGGGAGTGCACGCTGGCGGTCGCCGGCGGCGCGGCCGTGCTGGCCAGTCCCGGCATGCTCGTCGAGTTCAGCCGCCAGCGCGGCCTGTCGGCCGACGGCCGGTGCCGGGCCTTCTCGGCCGACGCCGACGGCACGGGCTGGGCCGAGGGCGCGGGTGTCGTGCTGGTCGAGCGGCTCTCCGACGCCCAGCGGCTCGGCCACCCCGTGCTCGCCGTCGTACGCGGCACGGCAGTCAACTCCGACGGCGCGTCCAACGGCCTGACCGCACCGAACGGGCCGTCCCAGCAGCGCGTGATCCGCTCCGCGCTGGCCGACGCCGGGCTCACACCGTCCGAAGTGGACGTCGTCGAGGCCCACGGCACCGGCACGCCGCTGGGCGACCCGATCGAGGCCCAGGCGCTGATCGCCACCTACGGCCACGACCGCGAACGGCCGCTGCTGCTCGGCTCGCTGAAGTCGAACCTCGGGCACACGCAGGCCGCCGCGGGCATCGGCGGCGTGATCAAGATGGTCCAGGCCCTGCGCCACGGCGTCGTGCCGCAGACGCTGCACGCCGACGAGCCCAGCCCGAAGGTGGACTGGTCCGCCGGCGCGGTGACCCTGGCCGCGGCGGCGCAGCCGTGGCCGGAGACGGGCGCGCCTCGCCGGGCCGGGGTGTCGTCGTTCGGCATCAGCGGGACGAACGCGCACGTCATCGTCGAGCAGGCGCCGCAATCGGTTCCCACGGCGTCCGAAGAGGACGGACTGGGCGTGTGGGTGCTGTCCGGCCGCACCGAAGCCGCGGTGGTGGACCGGGCGTCGGCGCTGGCGGAGACGTCGCACGGCGTCGCCGCAGTCGGCTGGTCCCTCGCCTCGACGCGGACCGCGTTCGAGCACCGGGCCGCCGTGGTCGGCGAACGCGCCCAGCTCCTGGACGGCTTGCGCGAAATCACCACGCGGACCCCGGGTGCGTCCGTGGTCACCGGCGTCACGGGCCCGGTCGGCCGGACGGTGTTCGTCTTCCCCGGTCAGGGCGCCCAGTGGGTCGGCATGGCGGCCGGCCTGCTCGAGGAGTCGGCGGTCTTCGGCCGGCGGTTCGCGGAGTGCGCGGCGGCGCTCGAGTCCTTTGTCGACTGGTCGCCTGTGGACGCTCTGCGCGAGGGCGAGTTGGACCGGGTCGACGTCGTCCAGCCTCTGTCGTGGGCGGTGATGGTGTCGCTCGCCGCGCTCTGGCAGTCGTACGGCGTCACGCCGGACGCGGTCGTCGGGCACTCCCAAGGCGAGATCGCCGCGGCCGTGGTCGCGGGTGGACTGTCCCTCGAGGACGGTGCGCGCGTGGTCGCGTTGCGCAGCAAGGCCATCGCGGCCGGACTGGCGGGCAAGGGCGGCATGGCCTCGGTCGCGCTGGACGCCGAACGCGTGCGGGCGTTGCTCGACGACCGGATCTCGATCGCGGCGTTCAACAGTCCGTCGTCGACGGTCGTGTGCGGCGACCCGGCGGCCCTGCGGGAACTGGTCGCGCGCTGCGAACGTGAGGGCATCCGGGCGCGGGCGATCCCGGTGGACTACGCGTCGCACTCCGCGCACGTGGAGGCGATCGAAGCCGAGTTGTGCGAGGCGCTCGCGGACATCCGGCCGCGGACCGGGCAGATCCCGTTCTCTTCGACCGTCACCGCCGAACCGATCGACACCGCGACCCTCGACGCCGGGTACTGGTACCGCAACCTGCGCCGGCCGGTCCGGTTCCACGAGACCGCCGTAGCGCTCGCCGAGCGGGGGCACCGCTTCTTCGTCGAGGTCAGCCCGCACCCGGTACTCGGCGGCGGACTCCAGGAGACCACGGATGCGGCCGTCGTCGGGACGTTGCGGCGGAACGAGGGCGGGCTCCGCCGGTTCCTGCTGTCCGCGGCCCAGCTCTGGGCGCACGGTCACGACGTCGACTGGTCGGCCCTCTACCCACAGCGGCGCACGGTGAGCCTGCCCACCTATCCCTTCCAGCGGCAGCGGTTCTGGCTCGAACCCGCGACCAAGCCCGCCGACGACAGCCGGTTCTGGACCGCGTTCGACGACGGCACGCTCGGCCTCGCCGAGGACACGCCGTGGCGCGACGCACGGCCGGTGTTGGCCCGCTGGCGGCGGCAAGCCGACTTGGACCACTGGCGCCACCGCATCGCCTGGCGCGCGTTGCCGGAACCGCACGCCACTCCGCTCACCGGCACGTGGCTCGTCGTCACGCCCACCGCCGGAGTCCTCGCCGGACTCGACGCCGACCTAGTCGACGTGCTCGTCACCGACGACGACCGCGCCACTCTCGCCGAACGGCTGGCCGGGCTGAACCCCGCCGGAGTCCTCGCGCTGGCGACGTCCGACGACCCGATCCACGCCGTCACCAGCGCGGCCGTGCTCGTCCAAGCCCTCGGGGACGCCGGGATCGACGCGCCGCTGTGGTGCCTGACCCGCGGCGCGGTCGCCGCGGCCGACACCGACCCGGCGCCGAAGCCGGAGCAGGCCGCGGTCTGGGGGCTCGGCCGGGTGGCCGCGCTGGAGCACCCCGGCCGCTGGGGCGGGCTGATCGACCTGCCCGCGACCTGGGACGCCGACGTCGCCGCCCGCCTGGCCGCCGTACTGTCCGGAGTGGACGGTGAGGATCAGGTCGCCATCCGGCCGTCCGGCGTGTTCGCCCGCCGGCTGGTCCCCGCGTCCCTGCGGGGCAAGTCGCCGGCCCAGACCTGGGAGACGCGCGGCACCGCGCTGGTCACCGGCGGCACTGGCGCGCTCGGCAGGCACCTCGCCCGGTGGCTCGTCGCGCGCGGTGCCGAGCACGTCGTCCTGACCGGGCGCCGCGGCGCCGACACGCCCGGCCTGGCCGAGCTGCGGGACGAGCTGGCCCCCCGGGTGAGCGTCGTGGCCTGCGACGTCGCCGACGCGGACGCCCTCCGCGAGCTGGTCGACGGCCTCGACGACCTCCGCACCGTCGTCCACGCGGCCGGGACCGGCACGCTCGCCGCGCTCGACGACACCGACCCCGCCGCGATCGCCGAAGTCCTGCGGGCCAAGGTGCTCGGCGCACGGCACCTCGACACCCTGCTCGGTGACCGCGAGCTGGACGCCTTCGTGCTCTTCTCCTCGATCTCCGGCGTCTGGGGCGTCGCCGACCACGCCGCCTACGCCGCGTCGAACGCCTACCTCGACGCTCTCGCGCTGCGCCGCCGAGCACTCGGCCGGACCGCGCTGTCGGTGGCCTGGGGTCCCTGGGCGGGCGGCGGCATGATCGCCGAGTCCCTGCACGACGTCCTCGCCCGCCGCGGCGTCCCGGTCATCGAGCCCGAGCCCGCTCTCCTCGGCCTGGGACAGGCGCTGGACCACGACGAGGCGTTCGTCGCGGTGGCCGAGATCGACTGGCCGGTGTTCGCCGAGGTCTTTTCCGCCGTCCGGCCGAGCCCGCTGCTCGCCGAGCAACCCGAAGTCAAACGGCTTCGCGAAGAGACACCGGACACCGCGGGCTGGACCGAGCAGCTCGTCGCGCTTTCCGGACCGGAGCGCGAAAAGCTCGTGTCCACTTTGGTCCGGCAGCAGGTCGCGGCCGCACTCGGACACTCGACTCCGGAGAACATCGACGTCCGGCGTGCGTTCAAGGACCTCGGCTTCGACTCGCTCACCGCCGTCGAGCTGCGCAACCGGCTCAGCGCGGCGACCGGGCTGAAGCTGCCGAGCACGCTGGTGTTCGACCACCCGACGGCCGCGCTGCTGACCGAGCACCTCCTGGCCCAGGTGACGCCCGAGTCCACAGTGGACGACACCGCTCCGGTCGCGGTCGCCGACGACGACCCGATCGCCATCGTCGCGATGGGCTGTCGTTTCCCCGGCGGCGTCGCCACCCCCGAACAGCTCTGGACCCTGCTGACCGACGGCGTCGACGCGATCTCCGGCCTCCCCGCCGACCGCGGCTGGGACCTCGGCTCGCTCTACGACGCCGACGCGAGCCGGCCCGGCACCACCTACGCCCGCCACGGCGGCTTCCTCGCCGACGCCACCCGGTTCGACCCGGCGTTCTTCGGCATCTCGCCGCGCGAAGCCGTCGCGATGGACCCGCAGCAGCGGCTGCTCCTGGAGGTCTGCTGGGAGGTGTTCGAGCGCGCCGGCATCGACCCGGCCGCGCTGCACGGCACACCGGCCGGGGTGTTCGTCGGCATGACCGACCAGGCCTACGGCTCGGGCGGCGCCGAAGGCGAGGACTACCTGGTCACCGGCGCGGTCTCCAGCGTCGCCTCCGGCCGGATCGCCTACGTCCTCGGCCTGGAGGGCCCGGCCGTCACGGTCGACACGGCGTGCTCGTCGTCGCTGGTGGCGCTGCACCTCGCGGCGCAGTCGCTGCGCTCCGGCGAATGCTCGATGGCGCTCGCCGGCGCGTCGATGGTGATGTCGACGCCGAGCCAGTTCGTCGGCTTCAGCCGTCAGCGCGGCCTCGCGCCCGACGGCCGCTGCAAGCCGTTCGCCGCCGCCGCCGACGGGTTCGCGCTCGCCGAAGGCGTCGGCGTCCTGCTCGTGGAACGGCTGTCCGACGCGCGCCGCAACGGGCACCCGGTGCTCGCGGTGCTGCGCGGGTCGGCGATCAACTCCGACGGCGCGTCCAACGGCCTGACCGCGCCGAACGGCCGGTCGCAGCACCGCGTCATCCGCGCCGCGCTGGCGGGCGCGGGCCTGCGTCCGTCCGAAGTGGACGTCGTCGAGGCACACGGGACCGGAACCCCGCTGGGCGATCCGATCGAAGCGCAGGCGCTGATCGCCGCGTACGGGCCGGAGCGCGAACGGCCGTTGCTGGTCGGGTCGCTGAAGTCGAACCTCGGGCACACCCAGACCGCGTCCGGGGTCGCCGGGGTGATCAAGATGATCGAGGCCATGCGCCACGGCGTGCTGCCGAAGACGCTGCACCTCGACGAGCCGACCGCGGAGGTCGACTGGTCCTCGGGGGTGGTGGAGCTGGTGGCCGAGGACCGGGCGTGGCCGGAGACCGGGGCCCCGCGACGCGCAGGCGTGTCGGCGTTCGGCATCAGCGGCACCAACGCGCACGTGATCCTGGAGCAGGCTCCCGAAGAATCCCCGGTGGACGCCCTGCCGGACACCGTCGGCACGTGGGTCCTGTCGGCCCGCTCCGAGGCGGCCGTGCGCGCGCAGGCGGCGGCGCTGGCCGAGTCCGCCCACGGCGTCGCCGAGACCGGCTGGTCGCTGGTCAGCACCCGATCGACGTTCGAGTACCGGGCCGCGGTCGTCGGTGATCGCGACGAACTCCTGGCCGGGCTGCGCGAACTGGCCGCGGGCGGTCCCGTGAGCACCGGGACCGCGGGCGAGACCGTCTTCGTCTTCCCCGGCCAGGGTGCGCAGTGGGCGGGGATGGCGGTCGGCCTGCTCGACGAGGCGCCGGTGTTCGCCGAGCGGATCGCGGAGTGCGCGGCCGCACTGGCGCCCTATGTGGACTGGTCGCTGACCGACGTCCTGAGTGACGCGACCGCCCTGGACCGGGTCGACGTCGTGCAACCGGCGTCGTGGGCCGTGATGGTCTCCCTGGCCGCGCTGTGGCGGGCGCACGGGGTCGAGCCCGACGCGGTCGTCGGGCATTCCCAGGGCGAGATCGCGGCCGCGGTGGTCGCGGGCGGACTGTCCCTTGAGGACGGTGCGCGGGTGGTTGCACTGCGCAGCAAGGCGATCGCGGCCGGACTCGCGGGGCGCGGCGGGATGGCGTGGATCGCCGCTCCGGAAGCCGAGGTCACCCCCTTGCTGGCCCCCTACGGCGGCCGGCTCTCGATCGCCGCGGTCAACGGGCCGCGCTCGGTCGTCGTCTCCGGCGAAGTCGATGGCCTCGAAGCGCTGCTCGCCGAAGCCGGTGACCTGCGGATTCGCCGCATCCCGGTGGACTACGCCTCGCACTCGGCCGCGGTCGAGGCGATCGAGGCCGAGCTGGCCGAGGCCCTCGCGCCGGTCCGGCCCCGGCCGTCGGCGATCACCTACGTCTCCGGCGTCACCGGCGCCCCGGTGGACACCGGCACGCTCGACGCCGGGTACTGGTACCGCAACCTGCGTCAGCCGGTGCGCTTCCACGACGCCACGAAGACGCTCATCGCAGCCGGACACCGGTTCTTCGTCGAGGTCAGCCCGCACCCGGTGCTCGGCGGCGGGATCGAGGAGACCCTCGACGAGACGTCGGAGACGGCCGCCGTCGTCGGCACCCTGCGCCGCAACGCGGGCGACCGCCGCCGGTTCCTGACCTCCCTCTGCCAGCTGTGGACGCACGGCCACGACGTCGACTGGCCGGTCCTCTACCCGGTCAAGCGCACCGTCCCCGTGCCGACCTACCCGTTCCAGCGGCAGCGGTTCTGGCTCGAGCCGCGGTCATCGGCCCCGGCCGTCCGGTCCGCTGTGGACGAACTCCGATACGAGGTCCGCTGGAGCCCGCTGGCCACTCCGCGCCCCGCCTCGCTCGACGCGGGCTGGCTCGCCGTGGTCCCCGCCGGGCACGACTGCCGCGACCTGCTCGGCCCGGCCGTCCGCCTGCTCGAAGTGTCCACTGAGGACCGTGCGGAGCTGGCCGCCCTGCTGGCCGCCGAAGCACCACCCGTCGGCGTGGTCTCCCTGCTCGCACTGGACGACCGGCCGCACGCCGAGCACCCCGTGCTCACCGCCGGGCTCGCCGGGAACGTCGTGCTCACGCAGGCACTGGCCGACGCCGGGATCGCCGCGCCGCTGTGGTTCGCGACCCGCGGCGCGGTCTCGGCCGAGCCCGGCGAGCCCCTGGTGAACGCCGGCCAGGCGATGGCGTGGGGCCTCGGCGGGATCCTCGGCCTCGACCAGCCCGACCGCTGGGGCGGCCTCGTCGACCTGCCGCCCGCCACGGACGCCGCCACCGCCGGCCGGCTCGCGGCCGTCCTCACCGGCTACGACGGCGAGGACCAGGTGGCGCTGCGGCCGTCCGGGGTGTTCGCCCGCCGGCTGGTCCGCGCGCCGGCGTCCCCGCCCGCCGGAACACGCTGGCGGCCGCGCGGCACCGTGCTCGTCACCGGGGGTACGGGCGCACTCGGCGGGCAGGTCGCCCGCTGGCTGGCCGCCCACGGCGTCGAGCACCTGGTCCTGCTCAGCCGCCAGGGCGACAACGCGCCGGGGGCAGCCGAACTGACCGGCGAGCTGTCCGCGCTCGGAGCCAAGGTGACCGTCGCGGCCTGCGACGTCTCGGACCGCGACGCCCTGCGCGAGCTGCTCGCGGAACTGCCGTCGCTCGACGCCGTGGTGCACACGGCGGGCGCGGTGGACGTCGAACGCCCGATCACCGCCGTGACCCTGGCCGACTTCGCCGAGCTGGCCGAGGCCAAGGTCCGCGGCGCCCGCAACCTCGACGAGCTGTGCGGCGACCTGGACGCGTTCGTCCTGTTCTCCTCCGGCGCCGGCGTCTGGGGCAACGCGGGCCAGGCCGGCTACGCCGCCGCGAACGCTTTCCTGGACGCGCTGGCCCACCAGCGCCGCGACCGCGGGGTGCCCGCGACGTCGATCGCCTGGGGCGCCTGGGCGGGCGGCGGCATGGTGGACGAGAACGTCGGTGCGCAGCTGGAGCGGCGTGGCGTCCCGATGATGCGGCCCGAGCTGGCCGTCACCGCGATCCAGCCGTCGGTCGACAGCGGCAGCCCGACCGGCGTCGTCGCCGACATCGACTGGGCGAAGTTCACCCCGCTCTACACCGCCTCGCGGCAGCGCCCGCTGCTGCGCGAACTGCCCGAGGCGCAACAGGAATCCCCTGTGGACAGTGGCGGTGGCGAGCTGGCGAAGCGGCTGCAGGCGGCGTCGGAGAGCGAACGCGACCGGGTCGTGCTCGACCTGGTGCGCGGCGAGGTCGCCGCGGTGCTCGGCTTCCCGGGCCGCGACGCCGTCCGGCCGACGCAGACGCTGAAGGAACTGGGGTTCGACTCGCTGACCGCGCTCGACCTGCGCAACCGCCTCGGCGCGGCGACCGGCCTGAAGCTGCCCGCCACCCTGGTCTTCGACTACCCGACGCCCACCGCCGTCGCGAAGCACCTGCTCGCCGGGCTGGTCGTCGAGGAGACCGAAGCCGGCGACCTCGTCGGCGAGCTGGACCGGATCGAAGCCGCGCTGGCGGACCTGCCCGCCGACGACCTCGGCCAGGTCACGGCCCGGCTGCGGAAGCTGCTGTGGAAGTGGGACGACCCGGGCGACGACGACCTCGAAGGCGACGACCTCGAACTCGACACGGCGACCGACGACGAGATGTTCGCGGCGATCGACCGAGAACTCGGAATCTCTTGACGTGAGCGGAAACCAGGAGCGGACGCAGATGCGCAACGAGGACAAGCTCCGTGACTACCTCAAGCGGGTCACGGCCGACCTGAAGCTGGCCAACCGGCGCCTGCACGACGTCACCGAGCGCCGCGCGGAGCCGATCGCCGTCGTGTCGATGAGCTGCCGGTTCCCGGGCGGCGTCACCACGCCGGACCAGCTGTGGGACCTGCTCGCCGAGGGCCGGGACGCCGTTTCGCCGTGGCCGGCCGACCGGGGCTGGGACCAGGACCTCTACGACCCCGACCCCGAGCGCGTCGGCCGCAGCTACGTGCGCGACGGCTGCTTCCTGACCGACGCCGCGCAGTTCGACCCCGCGTTCTTCGGCATCTCCCCGCGCGAAGCCGTGGCGATGGACCCGCAGCAGCGCCTGCTGCTGGAGACCACCTGGGAGGCCTTCGAACGGGCGAAGCTCGACGCGGCCGCCCTGCGCGGCAGCTCGACCGGCGTGTTCGTCGGGGCCAGCAACCAGGGCTACGCCGGTGGCCTGGTCACCGCCCCCGAAGGTCTGGAAGGGCTGCTGCTCACCGGCGGTTCGGCCGCTGTGCTGTCGGGCCGGCTCGCCTACACCTTCGGGCTGGAGGGCCCGGCCGTCACGGTCGACACCATGTGCTCGTCCTCGCTGGTCGCCCTGCACCTGGCGGTTTCCGCGCTGCGCAACGACGAGTGCTCGATGGCCCTGGCCTGCGGCGCCACCGTGATGGCCAACCCCCGCAACTTCGTCGAATTCAGCCGCCAGCGCGGCCTGTCCGCCGACGGCCGCTGCCGCGCGTTCTCCGCCGACGCCGACGGCACCGGCTGGGGCGAGGGCGTCGGCGTCGTGCTCCTGGAACGGCTGTCCGACGCACGCCGCAACGGCCACCCCGTGCTCGCCGTCATCCGCGGCACGGCGATCAACCAGGACGGGGCGTCGAACGGCCTGACCGCCCCCAACGGGCTTTCCCAGCAGCGCGTGATCGAGGCCGCGCTGGCCAACGCTCGGCTGGCGCCCGAGCAGGTCGACGTCGTCGAGGCGCACGGCACCGGCACCAAGCTGGGCGACCCGATCGAGGCACAGGCCCTGCAGGCGACCTACGGCCGCGACCGCGACCGGCCGCTGCTGCTCGGCACGGTCAAGTCGAACATCGGCCACACCCAGGCGGCCTCCGGGGTCGCCGGCGTGATCAAGATGGTCCTCGCCCTGCGTGCGGGCGTCCTGCCGAAGACGTTGTTCGCCGACGAGCCGACCCCGCACGTGGACTGGACCGCGGGCGCGGTCTCCCTGCTGACCGAACAGACGGCGTGGCCCGACACTGGTGCGCCGCGCCGGGCCGGGGTGTCGTCGTTCGGCGGCAGCGGCACCAACGCGCACGTCGTGCTGGAAGGCGTCCCCGACGAGCCCTCGACTGCCGGAGAGTCCACTGTGGACACGGCGGTGTGGGTGCTGTCGGGCCGTTCCGATACCGCGCTGAAGGCCCGCGCTGCCGAGTTGGCCGAGCTGCGGGACGCGAACATCGCCGACGTCGGCTGGTCGCTGGCCGCCACGCGCTCCGCGTTCGAGCACCGCGCCGCGGTCGTCGGCCGGGACCGGTCCGCGCTGGTCGCGGGCGTCCGCGAGATCGCCGAATCCGGCACGGCCGCCGGTGGCGCGGTGGTCGGCGGGGAAGCTCAGGTCGTGGGCGGCACCGTGCTCGTCTTCCCCGGCCAAGGCGCCCAGTGGGCCGGGATGGCCGTGGACCTGCTGGCGTCCTCGCCGGTGTTCGCGGCCCGGATGGCCGAATGCGCATCGGCTCTGGAAGCCTTCGTGGACTGGAAGCTGGCCGACGTCCTCGGTGACGCGGCGGCCCTCGAACGGGTCGAGGTCGTCCAGCCGGTTTCGTGGGCGGTCATGGTGTCGCTCGCCGCGTTGTGGGCGGCGCACGGCGTCACGCCGGACGCCGTCGTCGGGCACTCGCAAGGCGAGATCGCGGCCGCTGTCGTCGCGGGTGCGCTGTCGCTGTCCGACGGCGCCAAGGTCGTCGCGCTGCGCAGCAAGCTGATCGCCGCCCGGCTGGCCGGCCTCGGCGCGATGGCGTCGATCGCCGCGCCCGAAGCCCAGGTCTCGACGCTGCTCGCGGACGGTGTGTCCATCGCGGCCGTCAACGGACCCGCGTCCGTGGTGATCTCCGGCGAGGTCGCCGCCGTCGAGGAGGTGCTGGCCCGCGCCGAAGCCGGTGGACTGCGCGTGCGCCGGATCGCGGTGGACTACGCGTCGCACTCCGCCGTGGTCGAGGTCCTCGAAACCGAACTGCTCGAAGCCCTGGCGGACCTCGAACCCCGCGCCGCGCAGATCACGTTCGTCTCCAGCGTCACCGGTGAGATCGCCGAGACGCTCGACGCGGCCTACTGGTACCGGAACCTGCGGCAGCGCGTGCGGTTCCAGGACGCCACCAGGACCCTCATCGCCGACGGGCACCGGTTCTTCGTCGAGTCGAGCCCGCACCCCGTCCTCGGCGGCGGCATCCAGGAGACCCTGGAAGACGTCCTCGACGCCGGTTCGGCGGCCGTCGTCGGCACGCTCCGGCGTGGCGAAGGCGGCTTGACGCGGTTCCTGACCTCGGTGGCTCAGCTGTGGACGCGGGGGCACGACGTCGACTGGACGGCCGTCTACCCCCAGGCTGCCACGGTCGCTTTGCCGACATATCCCTTCCAGCGGCAGCGCTACTGGCTGGAGACGCCGGTCGAGACCGCCGCGGCGGACGGGGAGTTCTGGAGCGCGGTCGAGGACGGCGCCCTCACCGACGAGCTGGGCGTCACCGCGGAAACGCCGTGGCAGGAAGTGCTGCCGGCCCTGGCGGACTGGCGGCACCGCCGGACCGAGCTGTCCACAGTGGACCAATGGCGGTACCGGATCAGCTGGCAGCCGGTCACCGCACCGGCGCCCGCGTTGTCCGGTACCTGGCTGGTCGTGCACGCGCCCGACGTCTGCCTCGACGCCCTGGAGAAGGCGGGCGCGGTCGTCCGCACCCTGCGGGTCGACGAGACCGACGACCGCGCGTCGCTGGCCGAGCGGCTGCGCGGCGAGACCGACATCGCGGGCGTGCTCTCCCTGCTCGCGCTGGACGAACGCCCCCACGCCACGCACCCGGTACTCGACACCGGTCTGGCCGCGAACCTCCTGCTCTCCCAGGCTCTGGGTGACGCCGGGAGCACCGCGCCGCTCTGGCTCGCGACGCAGGGAACGGCCGTCGTCGTGCCCGGCGACGAGGCGCCGAACCCGGGCCAGGCGACGACCTGGGGCCTCGGGCGGGTGCTCGCCCTCGAACACCCCGACCGCTGGGGCGGCCTGGTCGACCTGCCGGAGATCCTCGACGAGCGCGCCGCCGCCCGGCTCTGCGCCGCGCTCACCGGGATCGGCGACGAGGACCAGCTGGCCGTCCGCGACTCCGGGCTGTACCGACGCCGCCTGCGTCGCGCCCCCTTGCAGGGCACCGCGCCCGAGTGGCGGACCAGCGGGACCGCGCTGATCACCGGCGGCACCGGTGGGCTCGGCGCGCACGTCGCCCGCTGGCTTGTCGGCCGCGGCGCCGAGCACCTCGTGCTCACCAGCCGCCGCGGTCCCGACGCGCCGGGCGCCGCCGAGCTGCGGGAAGAACTCGAAGCGATGGGCGTCGAGGTGACCATCGCCGCCTGCGACGTCGCCGACCGCGAGGCGCTGTCTTCGCTGGTCAGCGGCCTGTCGGAGATTCGCGCGGTGGTCCACACCGCAGGTGTCGGCCTGCTGGCCCCGCTCGCCGAGACGACGTTGCCCGAGTTCGAAGAGGGCGCCCGCGCGAAGCTCGCCGGTGCCCGCCACCTGGACGCGTTGTTCGGCGAGGCCGGCCTCGACGCGTTCGTCCTCTATTCGTCGGTCGCCGGTGTGTGGGGCAGCGGCGACCACGGCGCGTACGCCGCCGCGAACGCCTTCGTCGACGCGCTCGCCGAGAGCCGCCGCGCCCGCGGGCTCGCCGGGACCTCGGTCGCCTGGGGCATCTGGGCCGGCGACGGCATGGTCTCCGACGTCGTCGCCGACCAGCTCAAGTGGCGCGGGATCCCGTTCATGGCCCCGGAACCGGCGCTGCTCGGACTGGCCCAGGTGCTCGATCACGACGAGCCGTTCCTGGCCGTCGCCGACATCGACTGGGCGCGGTTCGTCCCGGTCTTCACCGCCGCCCGCCCGCGGCCGCTGCTGTCCGAGGTGCCGGAGGTCGCGGCCGTGCTGGCCGCCGAATCGGAGGTCACCGAAGCGGAGACGGGCGCGGCAGGTGCGTTGCGCGCCAAGCTGTCCGCACTGTCCGAAGAGGACCAGGAGCGCGAGCTGCTTGGGCTCGTGCGCAAGCACGCCGCCGCCGTCCTGGGCTACGCCGGGCCGGAGGACGTCGACTCCTCCCGCGCGTTCCGGGAGCTGGGCTTCGACTCGCTGACCGCGATCGAGCTGCGCAACCGGCTCACCGCGGCCACCGGCCTGAAGCTGTCCGCCACTCTGGTGTTCGACTACCCGAACCCGACGACCCTCGCCCGGCACGTGCGCACCGAGGTCCTCGGCGCGCCCGCACCCGCGGTGGCCGCGCCGGTCACGGCGACCGACGAGCCGCTGGCCATCGTCGGCATGAGCTGCCGGTTCGCCGGCGGCATCGGCAGCCCGCGGCAGCTGTGGGACCTGATGATGGCCGAGGCCGACGCCATCGGCGAGTTCCCCGGCGACCGCGGCTGGCAGCCCGGTGCGCTGTACGACCCCGACCCCGACAGTGCCGGTCACAGCTACACCCGCGCGGGCGGCTTCCTCTACGACGCCGCCGAGTTCGACCCGGGCTTCTTCGGCATCAGCCCGCGCGAAGCCCTGGCGATGGACCCGCAGCAGCGCGTCGTCATGGAAGCCGCGTGGGAAGCCCTCGAGGACGCCGGGTTCGACCAGGCCGCCGTCCGCGGCAGCCGCACCGGCGTGTTCGTCGGCGCCAGCGGCCACGACTACGGCCAGCGGCTGCGCGAGGTCCCCGAAGGCGTCGAAGGCCACCTGGTCACCGGCGGCACCGGCAGCGTGACGTCCGGCCGCGTCGCCTACACCTTCGGGCTCGAGGGTCCGGCGGTCACGATCGACACCGGCTGCTCGTCGTCGCTGGTCGCGCTGCACCTGGCCGGCCAGGCCCTGCGGTCGGGGGAGTGCGACCTCGCGCTCGCCGGCGGCGTCGCGGTGATGTCGACCCCGGCGCCGTTCGTCGCGTTCAGCCGCCAGCGCGCGCTGGCCGCCGACGGCCGCAGCAAGCCGTTCTCCGCCGAGGCCGACGGCATGGGCCTGGCCGAGGGCGTCGGCATGCTGCTCGTCGAACGGCTTTCCGACGCGAAGCGCAAGGGACACCGCGTGCTGGCCGTGGTCCGCGGAACTGCGACCAACCAGGACGGCGCGTCCAACGGCCTGACCGCCCCGAACGGCCCGTCGCAGCAGCGCGTGATCCTCTCCGCGCTGGCCGCGGCCGGGCTCGAACCGTCCGAGGTGGACGCCGTCGAGGCACACGGCACCGGCACCACCCTCGGCGACCCGATCGAGGCCCAGGCCCTGATGGCCACCTACGGCCGCGACCGTTCAGCCCCGCTGTGGCTGGGCTCGGTCAAGTCGAACATCGGCCACAGCCAGGCCGCCGCAGGTGCCGCGGGCGTGATCAAGATGGTGCTGGCCATGCGTCACGGCGTGCTGCCGCGCTCGCTGCACTCGGAACACCCGTCACCGCACGTCGACTGGTCCTCCGGTGCCCTCGAACTGCTCACTTCGGCGACACCGTGGCCGGACAAGCCGGGACCGCGTCGCGTCGGCGTGTCCTCCTTCGGCGTCGGCGGCACGAACGCCCACGTCGTGCTGGAACACGACCCCGCTCCCGAACCCGCCGCCGAGCGTGAGCCGGTCGCCGGCCCGGTGCCGTGGGTGCTTTCGGCGCGCTCGGCGGCCGGTCTGCCGGCGCAGGCCTCGAAGCTGGCGGCCGTCGCGGCCGCGGACATCGCGGACATCGGCTGGTCACTCGCCTCGACGCGAACCGCGTTCGAGCACCGGGCCGTGGTGCTGGGCTCAGACCGCGACGAGCTGCTGGCCGGGCTCGGCGGTCTGGCCGGCGGAACGCCGAGCGCGTCGGTGGTGACCGGCGTGGCGGGCACGCTCGGGCGGACGGTGTTCGTCTTCCCGGGCCAGGGCGCGCAGTGGGCCGGCATGGCCGTCGGCCTGGTGGACTCGTCATCGGTGTTCGCGGAGCGGTTCGCGGAGTGCGCGGCGGCGCTTGAGTCCTTTGTCGACTGGTCGCCGTTCTCCGAGCTGCGCGAAGGTGCGTTGGACCGGGTCGATGTGGTGCAGCCGCTGTCGTGGGCGGTCATGGTTTCGCTGGCCGCGTTGTGGCAGTCTCACGGCGTGACGCCGGACGCGGTGGTCGGCCACTCCCAAGGGGAGATCGCCGCCGCGGTGGTCGCGGGTGGACTGTCCCTGGTGGACGGTGCCCGCGTGGTCGCGCTGCGGAGCAAGGCGATCGCCGCCGGGCTTGCCGGCCGGGGCGGGATGGCGTCGGTCGCGCTCGGCGCCGAGCAGCTCGAGAAGCTCCTCCCCGAGTGGGCCGGCCGGATCACGATCGCGGCCTTCAACAGCCCGTCCTCGACCGTCGTCTGCGGCGAGCCCGAGGCCCTCGAAGAACTGCTGGCCCAGTGTGTCGCCGACGGCGTCCGCGCCCGGCTGATCCCGGTGGACTACGCCTCGCACTCGGCGCACGTGGAAACGATCGAGAGCGAACTGCTCGACGTGCTCACCGCGATCGAGCCGCGGACCGGCGAGATCCCGTTCTACTCCACGGTGTCGGCCGAGCCGATCGACACCGCGTCGCTCGACGCCGGGTACTGGTACCGCAACCTGCGTCAGCCGGTGCTGTTCACCCAGACCGTCGAGGTGCTCGCGGCGCGCGAGCACTCCGTGTTCGTCGAGGTCAGCCCGCACCCGGTCGTCACGTCCGCGATCGCCGAGGCCGTCCCGGACGCCGTCGCGACCGGCACGCTGCGGCGCGGTGAGGGCGGCCTGGCGCGGTTCCGGACGTCGCTGGCCGAACTGCACGTCCGCGGGGTCGACGTCGACTGGGCGCCGGTCTTCCCGGGCGCCGCGACGATCCCGCTGCCCACCTACGCCTTCCAGCACCAGCGCTACTGGCTGGACGCCCCCGCCCGCGACGCCGATTCGCTGGACGACGCGTTCTGGGCCGCCGTCGAGCGATCCGACGTCGAAGCGCTCGCCGCCTGGCGCGTCAAGCGGCAAGCAGAGTCCACTGTGGATAGTTGGCGGTACCGCGTCGAATGGACCCCGCTGGCCATCGCGTCCGGAACGATCATCGCGAACTGGCTCGTCGTCGCCCCGGTCGGATCTGACGCCCAGGAACTCGCCGACGGCCTCGGCGCGCGCCTGCTGGTGCTTCCGTCCGATGTGGACCGTCAGCGGTGCGCCGAGCTGCTTCGCGAGGCAGGCCCGTGCGAGGGCGTGCTCTCCCTCCTGGCCCGCGACGGTCTCACGCCGAACTTGACGCTGCTGCACGCCCTCGGCGACGCCGGGATCGACGCACCGCTCTGGTGTGCCACGAGCGGCGCGGTCAGCACCGGCGCCGCGGATCCGATCCGGACCGCGGAGCAGGCGCTGACCTGGGGCTTCGGCCGGATCGCGGCCATGGAGTACCCGCAGCGCTTCGGCGGCCTCGTCGACCTCCCGGCCGACCTCGACGCCCGCGAGATCGCCCGGCTCGCCGCGGTCCTCGGCGCGCCGGGCCCCGAGGACCAGCTCGCCGTCCGCGCTTCCGGGGTCTTCGGCCGCAGGGTGGTCCGCGCGGCCCCGGCCCGCGGCACGACGACGCCGTGGCGGCCGTCCGGCACGGTGCTGCTCACCGGCGGCACCGGCGGGATCGGCGCGCACCTCGCCCGCTGGCTCGCGGGCGCCGGAGCCGAGCGGCTGGTCCTCACCAGCCGTCGCGCCCAGGACCTCGCCGAGCTGACCGCCGAGCTGGCCGACCTCGGCACCGAGCTGACCGTGGCGGTCTGCGACGTCGCCGACCGCGAACAGCTGGCCGAGCTGCTGGCCGGGCTGCCGGACCTGACCGCGGTGGTGCACGCCGCCGCCGTGCTCGACGACGGCGTCCTCGACCGCCTCACTCCCGAGCGGATCGCGGGCGTGCTGCGGCCCAAGGCCGACGCCGCACGGCACCTGCACGAGCTGACCGCCGGCCGCGACCTCTCGGCGTTCGTCCTGTTCTCCTCGCTGGCCGGCACGCTCGGCGGGCCGGGCCAGGCGAGCTACGCCGCGGCCAACACCTACCTCGACGCGCTCGCCCGCGAGCGCCGCGCCGCCGGCCTGCCCGCGACGTCCGTCGCGTGGGGCGCGTGGAGCGGTGGCCGCGGCGAAGGCCTGGCCGCGCAAGGCCTGCCCGCGATGGATCCCGAGCTGGCGATCCGCGCGTTGCAGCAGGCCCTGGACGAGAACGAGACCGTGCTCGCGGTCGCCGACATCCGCTGGGACCGCTACCGCAAGACCCTGGCCCAGGGCCGCCCGAGCGCCGCGCTGCTGGGCATCCCCGAAGCGGCGGTGCCGGAAGCCGTCGAAACCGGCTGGGCCGACCGCCTGGCGGGCCTCGGCGAGGAGGACCAGCACCGGCTGGTCCTGGAGCTGATCCAGGCCCAGGCCGCGGTGGCGCTCGGCTACCCCGGACCCGAGTCGATCGAGCCCGGCCGCGCCTTCCGCGACCTCGGCTTCGACTCGCTCACCGCCGTCGACCTGCGCAACCGGCTCGGCGAGGCCACCGGCCTGCGGCTGCCGGTCACGCTGGTCTTCGACCACCCGACCGCCGTCGCGCTCGCCGGCCACGTCCGGCGCGAGCTGGTCGGCGAAGTCGTGAGGGAGACCGCGGTCCCGGTGGCCGCGGCCACCGACGAGCCGATCGCGATCGTCGCGATGTCCTGCCGCTACCCCGGCGGGGTCGTCGACCCCGAAGACCTGTGGCGGCTCGTCGCCGAGGGCGTCGACGCGGTCGGCGAGTTCCCCGCCGACCGCGGCTGGGACGTCGAACGGCGCTACGACGCGGACCCGGACAAGCCCGGCACGTTCTACACGCGCGGCGGCGGCTTCCTGCACGACGCGGCCGAGTTCGACCCGGCGTTCTTCGGGATCGCGCCGCGCGAGGCGCCCGCGATCGACCCGCAGCAGCGGCTGCTGCTGGAGACGTCGTGGGAGGCGGTCGAGCGCGCGGGCATCGACCCGTCGCTGCTGCGCGGCAGCCAGACCGGTGTCTTCGTCGGCTCCAATTACCACGACTACGGCGGCCGGCTGCGGCACGCGCCCGGCGAGTTCGAAGGGCACCTGGCGACCGGCAGCGCGGGCAGCGTCGCGTCCGGCCGGATCGCCTACACCTTCGGCCTGGAAGGCCCGGCGGTCACCGTCGACACGGCGTGCTCGTCGTCGCTGGTCGCGCTGCACTGGGCGGTCCGGGCCCTGCGGTCGGGCGAGTGCGATCTCGCGCTGGCCGGCGGCGTCACGGTGATCTCCTCGGTCGACACGTTCGTCGAGTTCAGCAGGCAGCGCGCGCTGTCCCCGGACGGCCGGTGCCGCGCGTTCTCCGCGGACGCCGACGGCGCGGGCTGGGCCGAGGGCGTCGGCATGGTGCTGGTGGAACGGCTGTCCGACGCGCGCCGCAACGGGCACCCGGTGCTCGCGGTCGTCCGGGGCAGCGCGGTCAACCAGGACGGCGCGTCCAACGGCCTGACCGCGCCGAGCGGGCCCGCGCAGCAGCGCGTCATCCGTGCCGCGCTGGCCGACGCCGCGCTCGCACCGTCCGATGTGGACGCCGTCGAAGCGCACGGCACGGGGACGACACTGGGCGACCCGATCGAGGCGCAGGCGCTCATCGCGACCTACGGCCAGGACCGCGATCGGCCGCTGTGGCTCGGCTCGGTGAAGTCCAACATCGGGCACACCCAGGCCGCGTCCGGCATCGCGGGCGTCATCAAGATGGTGCAGGCGCTGCGCCACGGCGTCCTGCCGCGGACGCTGCACGCCGAGACGCCGTCGCCGCACGTCGACTGGTCCGCCGGACGCGTCCAGCTGCTGTCGGAGCCGGTCGAGTGGGCCGCGAACGGCCACCCGCGGCGCGCGGCGGTGTCGTCGTTCGGGGTCAGCGGCACCAACGTGCACACGATCCTCGAAGAGGCACCGTCGCTGCCCGAGCCGGGGGAAGCCGTTACGAAGCAACGGTTCACCGCTTGGCCGGTGTCGGCCCGGTCGGAAGCCGCGCTGCGCGGCCAGGCCCGGCGGCTGCTGACGTTCGTGGAGTCCGAAGTGGACACCGCCGATGTCGCGCGTTCGCTGGCTGCCCGTGCGAAGTTCGGGCACCGCGCGGTCGTCGTCGGCGAGAGCCTCGCCGAGCTGCGAGACGGGCTGGCCGCGCTCGCCGTGGACCGGCCCTCCGCCGGGCTGCGGCGGCACACCGCGCGCGGCGGGCGCACGGCGTTCCTGTTCACCGGCCAAGGGGCGCAGCGGCTCGGCATGGGCCGCGAGCTGTACGACCGCTTCCCGGTCTTCGCCGGCGCCTTCGACGCGGTGTGCGCGCACCTGCCGGTTCCGCTGCGGGACGTCGTGTTCGGTGACGACGCGGCCCGGCTCGACCGGACCGGCTTCGCCCAGCCCGCGTTGTTCGCCCTCGAAGTGGCGTTGTTCCGGCTGCTCGAATCCTGGGGCATCCGCGTTGACTTCGTCGCGGGCCATTCGATCGGCGAGCTGGCCGCGGCGCACGTCGCCGGAGTCTTTTCGCTGGCCGACGCGGCGAAGCTGGTCGCCGCGCGCGGCCGGTTGATGGAGGCGCTGCCCGAGGGCGGCGCGATGGTGGCGATCGCGGCCACCGAGGCCGAGGTCGTCCCGCTGCTCGACGAACGCGTGTCCCTGGCCGCGGTGAACGGACCCGAAGCGGTCGTCGTTTCGGGTGCGACCGAAGCCGTGCTGGCGCTCAAGGAGCACTTCGCCGCGCTGGGCCGCAAGACCAAGCGCCTGGACGTCTCGCACGCGTTCCACTCACCGCTCATGGACCCGATGCTCGCCGAGTTCGCCGCGGTCGCGGCGAGCCTGACCTACCAGCGGCCGCGGATTCCGGTCGTGGCGGCCGGTGACGTCGCGACGCCGGAGTACTGGGTGCGGCACGTGCGGGAGGCCGTCCGGTTCGCCGACGGCGTCCGCGCGCTGGCCGCGGACGGCGTCACGCGGTTCGTCGAGCTGGGCCCGGACGCGGTGCTCGCCGCGCTCGTCCCGGACTGCGCCGGACCGGTCGAGCTGAGCGTGGGTTCCTTGCTGCGCAAGGGACACGACGAGGAACGGTCGTTGCTCACCGCGCTCGCCGGGCTGCACACGGCCGGCGCCGACGTCGACTGGGCCGCGGTGCTCGGCCGCGGCGGGCACGTCGAACTGCCGACGTACGCGTTCCAGCGGGAGCGGTACTGGCTGGACGCCCCGGCCGTGACCGGCGATGTCACCGGCGCCGGGCTCAGCGAACCGGACCACCCGCTGCTGGGCGCGGCGGTGTCGCTGGCCGGGTCGGACGGCGCGCTGTTCACCGGCCTGCTGTCGGCGACCAGCCACCCGCTGCTGGCCCAGCACGTCGTGCTCGGCAGCGTCTTGCTGCCGGGGACGGCGTTCATGGAACTCGCCGTGCACGCGGCGGACAAGGTCGGCTGCGAACGCGTCGAGGAGCTGACCCTCGCCGCACCGCTGGTGCTGCCGGAGCAGGGTGGCGTCCGGCTGCAGGTCGCCGTCGGCGGGCCGGACCGCTTCGGCACCCGCTCGATCGACATCTACTCCCGCGCCGACGAAGCCATGGAAGACGAGCCGTGGACCACGCACGCCAGCGGCTCGCTCGCCGCGGCGGCGGCCCCCGCGGCCGGTGACCTCACCGGCACCTGGCCGCCCGCCGACGCCGAGCCGATCGACCTCGGCGGCCTCTACGACCGCATCGCGGACAACGGGTTCGCCTACGGGCCCGCGTTCCAGGGGCTGCACCGGGCCTGGCGCGTCGGCGACGAGATCTTCGCCGAGGTCGGCCTGCCGGAGCAGGAACGGGCGGCAGCCGGACGGTTCGGCCTGCACCCGGCGCTGCTGGACGCGGCCCTGCACACCGTCGCCCTGCGCGACGAGAGCCGCGCGGTGCTGCCGTTCGCCTGGTCGGGGGTGACCCTGCACGCCGGCGGCGCGTCGGCGCTGCGGGTGCGCGTCACCGGGCAGGGCGACGACACGGTGGCCCTGGCGGTCGCCGACCAGGACGGCCTGCCGGTGGCCACCATCGGTGCACTGACCCTGCGGCCGGTTTCCGCGGAGCAGCTCGACGTCGCGCGGTCGGCGTACCACGAGTCGCTGTTCCGGGTGGGCTGGGTGATGGCCCCGATCACGCCGGTCAGCCACTCGGCGGCCGAACGCTGGGCCGTCGTCGGGCACGACGTCGGTGTCCGCGTCACCAAGGCCCTCGGCACCGCCGGCGTCCCGGTGGAGTCCTTCCCGGACTTCGACGCGCTGGGCGCGGCGGTGGCGGCGGGTGCCCCGGTGCCCGAGGTGGTCGTGGTGACCAGCGGCCCGCACGACGACGAGGACGTCGCGCGCGCGGTCCGGACCGCCACCCACGGCGCGCTGGAGCAGGTGCAGGGCTGGCTGGCGAGCGAGCGGTTCGCCGGGTCCCGCCTGGTGTTCGTCACCCGCGGCGCGATCGCGACCCGTGTCGGCGAAGGCATCACCGACCTCGCGACGGCGGCGGTCGTCGGCCTGGTCCGCTCGGCGCAGTCGGAGAACCCCGGCCGGTTCGTGCTGGTCGACCTCGATGACCGCGAAGTCTCCTACGCGGCGCTCCCGTCCGCCGTGGCCTGCGGCGAGCCGCACGTCGCGGTCCGGATCGGCGCGATCCAGGTGCCGCGCCTGGCCCGCGTCCCGGCCACCACGCCGGCGCCGGTCCCCGCTTGGGACCCCGAGGGCACGGTGCTGATCACCGGCGCTACGGGGACCCTCGGCACGCTCGTCGCCCGGCACCTGGTGACCGCCCGCGGCGCCCGCCGGCTGGTGCTGACCAGCCGGCGCGGGCCGTCGGCGGAAGGTGCCCGAGAGCTGGTCGAAGAGCTGACGGCGTGGGGTGCCGACGTCACGATGGCCGCCTGCGACGTCAGCGACCGCGACGCGCTGGCCGCGCTGCTGGCGGCGGTGCCCGCCGAGCACCCGCTGACCGCGGTGGTGCACACCGCGGGCGTCCTCGACGACGGCGTCGTGTCCGCGCTGACCACCCGCCAGCTGGACACGGCGCTGCGGCCCAAGGTCGACGCGGCCTGGCACCTGCACGAGCTGACCGCCGGGATGAACCTGGCCGGGTTCGTCGTGTTCTCCTCGCTCGCCGGGACGTTCGGCGGCACGGGCCAGGCGAACTACGCTGCGGCCAACGCGTTCCTCGACGCGCTGGCGCACGTGCGCCGGGCGCAGGGGCTGCCGGCGTTGTCGCTGGCGTGGGGCCTGTGGGCCGAGCGCAGCGGCATGACCGGCAAGCTCGCGGACGCGGACCTCTCCCGCCTCGCCCGCGGCGGCGTCGAGCCCATGCCGTCGGACGAGGGACTGGACCTGTTCGACATCGCGTGCACGCTCGACGAGGCGGTGCTGCTGCCGGTCCGCCTGGTCGTGGAGGCCATGCGCGACCGCGTCGGCGAGGACGCGATCCCGGTGATCCTCCGTAGCCTGATCCGCACCCCGGTGCGCCGCGCGGTCCGCGCCGCCCCCGCCGACCCGGTGGACAGCCTGACCCACCGCTTGGCCGGGATGACGGAGGCCGAACGCGACGGAGCGTTGCTGGACCTGGTCCGCACCCACGCGGCGACGGTCCTGGGCTACGCGGGCCCGGACGCGATCGAGCCGGACCGCGGCTTCCTCGAGCTGGGCTTCGATTCGTTGAGCGCGGTGGAGCTGCGAAATCTCCTCGGCGCGGCAACGGGCCTGCGTCTCCCGGCGACGCTGCTGTTCGACTACCCGTCGACGACGGTACTGGTGGAGTATTTGCGTTCCGAGCTGGTTCCCGACGTCCCGGCGGCGATCCTGCCCGCCTTGGCCGAGCTGGACCGCGTCGAGTTCGCGTTGCCGGAGCTGCTGGCGGACGCGCAGGCCCGATCGACGTTGGGTACGCGGTTGCAGGAGCTGCTGGCCCGGGTGAACGGCGCGTCCGCCACGGTCACCGCGGTCGAGGAGAAGCTGGAGTCCGCGACGGACGACGAGATGTTCGCGCTGATCGACGAACTCGACCTCGACTGACCCACCGGGCGGTCCCCACCCGTCCCTGGGGGCTGACCCCGGTCCAGTCTATCGGCCACGCCCGACGAAACCGGCCGGGAAGAGGGTTTCCGGCGCGGTTGTCCACAGTCGCGCCGGCCTGGGGACAGATCGGGCCGAGCGCGCCAAGTCTAGGGATTTGCGGGTGCCGCGTGCGGTTCACTCGAGGCGACCACGCCGTGAACCTGGAGGTACCTGGTGGCACTGTCTTCGGACAAGGACAAGGTCGTCGAAGCACTCCGGGCGTCCTTGCGGGACAACAAGCGGCTGCGGGAGCAGAACGACCGGCTCGCGGCCGCCTCCAGGGAACCGATCGCCGTCGTCGCGATGAGCTGCCGTTTCCCAGGCGGCGTCACCTCGCCCGAACAGCTGTGGGACCTCCTGCGCGACGGGACCGACGCCATCACCGGCTTCCCCGCCGACCGCGGCTGGACCGCCGACGAACTCGCCGGCAGCAACACGGCCGAGGGCGGCTTCGTCGACAATGCCGCCGACTTCGACCCCGGCTTCTTCGGCATCTCGCCCCGTGAAGCGCTCGCCATGGACCCGCAGCAGCGCCTGCTGCTGGAAGTTTCCTGGGAGACCTTCGAACGCGCCGGGCTGGACCGGGACGCGCTGAAAGCCAGTGACACCGGCGTCTTCATCGGCTGCAGCAACCAGGCCTACGGCTCGAGCGACTTCGACACCCTGCCCGACGAAGTCCGCGGCCACCTGCTCACCGGCAGTGCCGTGTCCGTCGCCTCGGGCCGGATCGCCTACACGTTCGGCCTCGAAGGCCCCACCGTCACCGTCGACACCGCCTGCTCGTCCTCGCTCGTCGCGCTGCACCTCGCCGTGCAGGCGCTGCGCACGGGGGAGTGCTCGATGGCGCTCGCCGGCGGCGTCACCGTGATGGCCACGCCCGCGGTGTTCGTCGAGTTCACCAGCCAGGGCGGCGTTTCCGCGTCCGGCCGGTGCCAGTCGTTCGCCGACACCGCCGACGGCACCGGCTGGGGCGAGGGCGCCGGCGTGCTGCTCGTCGAGCGGCTGTCCGACGCGCGCGAGAACGGCCACCCGGTGCTCGCCGTCCTGCGCGGCTCCGCGGTCAACTCCGACGGCGCGTCCAACGGCCTCACCGCCCCCAACGGCCTTTCGCAGCAACGCGTCATCCGCGCCGCGCTCGCCAACGCGGGCCTCAAACCGTCCGAAGTGGACGCCGTCGAGGCGCACGGCACCGGCACCACGCTCGGCGACCCGATCGAGGCCCAGGCCCTGCTCGCGACCTACGGGCGCGACCGCGAGCACCCGCTCCGGCTCGGCTCGATCAAGTCGAACATCGGGCACACCCAGGCCGCCGCCGGGGTGGCCGGCGTGATGAAGATGGTCCTCGCCCTGCGGCACGGCGAGCTGCCCCGCACGCTGCACGTCACCGAGCCGTCCGCCCAGGTCGACTGGACGCGCGGCTCGGTCGAGCTGCTGACCGAGCACGCCGCCTGGCCCGAGACCGGCGCGCCCCGCCGGGCCGCGGTGTCCTCGTTCGGCGTCGGCGGTACCAACGCCCACGTCGTCCTCGAAGCCGCTCCACCGTCCGCGCCCGAGGAAACCGAAGCGCCGCAAGGTCCTTCGACCTGGGTGCTGTCCGCCCGCACCGCCGAAGCCCTGCGCGAGCAGGCCGACCTGTTGCGCAAGCACGTCTCCGGAAACCAGCGGCCGGGTGACATCGGGCTTTCGCTGGCCACCGCCCGCACGGCCTGGGAACACCGCGCCGCCGTGGTCGGTGACACCGTCGGAGACCTGGTCCGCGGCCTCGACGCACTCGCGGACGCGACGCCGTCGGCCGATGTGGTCCGGGGCATCGCCGTGCCGCCCGGCAAGACGGTCTTCGTCTTCCCCGGCCAGGGCGCGCAGTGGGCCGGGATGGCCATCGGCCTTCTCGGCGAGCCCGTCTTCGCGGCCCGGATGGCCGAGTGCGAGGCCGCGCTGGAGTCCCACGTGGACTGGAAGCTGACCGACGTCCTCGGCGACGCGGACGCGCTCGCCCGGGTCGACGTCGTGCAGCCCGCGTCCTGGGCCGTCATGGTCTCGCTCGCCGCGCTCTGGCAGTCGGTGGGAGTACGGCCCGGCGCCGTCGTCGGGCACTCCCAAGGGGAAATCGCCGCGGCCTGCGTCGCCGGTGCACTGTCCCTTGAGGACGGTGCACGCGTGGTCGCGCTGCGCAGCAGGCTCATCGCCGAGGTGCTCGCGGGCAAGGGCGGCATGGCATCGGTCGCGTTGTCCCCGGCCGACGTCACCGCGCGCCTCGACGAGCGGATCAGCGTCGCGGCGGTGAACGGCCCCGGCTCGGTCGTGCTCTCCGGCGAGCCGGAAGCACTCGACGAACTGATCGCGACCTGCGTCGCCGAAGGCATCCGCGCCCGTCGCATCCCGGTGGACTACGCGTCGCACTCCGCGCACGTCGAGGCCATCGAGGACGCCCTGCTCACCGCGCTCGCCCCGATCAGCCCGCGCGAAGCCGCGATCCCGCTGCACTCTTCGGTGCTCGGCGAGCGCATCGACACCAGCACGATGGACGCCGGCTACTGGTACCGGAACCTGCGGCAGCCGGTCCTGTTCGACACGGCGGTGCACGGCCTCGCCGCGGCGGGGTTCAGCACGTTCGTCGAGGTCAGCGCCCACCCCGTGCTCGCCGCCGCGGTCGAGGACACCCTGGACGGGCCCGTCGTCGTCGGGTCGCTGCGCCGCGGGGAAGGCGGCCGGGCGCGGTTCCTGACGTCCCTGGCCGAGCTGTGGAGCCGCGGTGCGACGGTCGAGTGGGCCGGGCTCTTCCCCGGCGCGCGGCGCGTCGGCCTGCCCACCTACCCCTTCCAGCGCGAACGCTACTGGCTGACGGCGTCGGAGAAGGCGACGGGCGCGGCCGACGACCAGTTCTGGTCCGCTGTGGACAGTGGCGACACCGCAGGGCTCGCCGCTTCGCTGGACGTGGACGCGACCGCGCTCGCCGACGTCCTGCCCGGCCTCGCGCAGTGGCACAAACGCCGTCACGAGCAGTCCGTTGTGGACAATTGGCGATACCGCATCGCGTGGCAGCCCGCGACCCCGCTCGAAGCGGAGCTGACCGGACGCTGGCTGGTCGTCGCCCCCACCGGATACCCGGCCGACGACCTCGTCGAGGGCCTGGCCGCGCACGGCGCCGAGCCGGTCCTGGTGACCGTCGAGCCCGGCGGTCGGCTCCCGGAGCTGCCCACCGAAGGCGTCACCGGCGTCCTGTCGCTGCTCGCCTTCGCCGACGACGGCCTCTACGCCACCATCGAGCTGGTCCGGGCGGTGGCCGCGCCGCTGTGGCTGCTGACCCGCGGCGCCGTCTCCACCGGCCGGTCCGACCGGCTGACCCGGCCCGAGCAGGCGCAGGTCTGGGGCATGGGGCGGGTCGCGGGCTTGGAGCACCCGGCCCGCTGGGGCGGCCTCGTCGACCTGCCCGACGTCCTCGACGACCGCGCGCTCGGCCGGCTGGCCCGGGTGCTCGCCGACGCGAGCGAGGACCAGGTCGCGATCCGGGCGGCGGGGGTGCTGGTCCGCCGCCTGGTCCCGGCGCCGCTCGGCGCCACCCGCCCGGCCCGCGAATGGCGGACGAGCGGAACGGCGCTGGTCACCGGCGGTACCGGCGCGCTCGGCGCGCACATCGCCCGCTGGCTCGTCGGCGTGGGAGCCGAGCACCTCGTCCTGACCAGCCGCCGGGGTCCGGACGCCGACGGCGCCGCCGAGCTGCGCGACGAGCTGACCGCACTCGGCGTCGAGGTGACCATCGTGGCCTGCGACGTCGCCGATCGCGACGCCTTGGCCACCCTGCTCGCCGACGTCGAGCCCCGCACCGTCGTGCACGCGGCCGGGGTCGGCCGCTCGGCCGCCCTCGCCGACACCGACCGCGCCGAAGTCGCCGAAACGCTGCGCGCGAAGGTCCAGGGTGCGGCCAACCTCGACGCCCTGTTCACCGGCGAGCTCGACGCGTTCGTGCTGTTCTCCTCCAACGCCGGCGTCTGGGGTGGCGGCGGCCAGGCCGCGTACGCCGCGGCCAACGCCGCCCTCGACGCGCTCGCGCAGCACCGCCGAGACCGCGGCCTGACCGCGACGTCGGTGGCCTGGGGCGCCTGGGCCGGCGCGGGCATGACCGCCGACGGCTCCGCGGAGCAGCTGCGCCGCCGGGGCATCCGCGCGATGGATCCCGCCCTCGCACTCACCGCGCTGCGGCAGGCCCTCGACGCCGACGAGACGTTCCTGGCCGTCGCGGACATGGACTGGGCGCGGTTCGCCCCCGCCTTCACCGCGGCCCGCCCACGCCCGCTGCTCGACGAGCTGCCCGAGGTCCGCCGGGCCCTCGAGACCGAACCCACCGAGCACGACTCTCCTTGGGCGCACCGGCTTTCCGGCCTGACCGAGGCCGCGCGGGCGGAGGCGCTGCTGGACCTCGTGCGCGCCGAGACCGCCGCCGTGCTGGGCTACCCCGGGCCGGGTTCGATCGAGCCGGACCGGGCGTTCCGCGACCTGGGCGTCGATTCCCTGATCGCGCTGGAGGTCCGCAACCGGCTCGTCGCGGCGACCGGGCTCAAGCTGCCCGCGGTCGTGCTGTTCGACCACCCGGACCCGCGGCGGCTCGCCGCGTTGCTGGGGCACGAGCTGCTCGACGCCGGCCCCGTGGCGGCCGATCGGCTCGTGTCCCGGGTGGACCCCGGCGACCCGATCGCCATCGTGTCGATGGCGTGCCGCCTGCCCGGCGACGTGCGCTCGCCGGAAGACCTGTGGGACCTCGTTTCCGCGGGCGCGGAGGGGCTGTCGGCCTTCCCGGTGAACCGCGGCTGGGACCTCGACGGGGTGGGCGGCTTCGTCCACGACGCCGACGAGTTCGACGCCGCTTTCTTCGGGATCTCGCCCCGGGAAGCCGTGGCCATGGACCCGCAGCAGCGGCTGCTGCTGGAGAGCGCGTGGGAGGTCTTCGAGCGCGCCGGCATCGACCCGCGTTCGCTGCGCGGTAGCGCGGCCGGGGTGTTCGTCGGCTGCGGCACGCAGGGCTACGCCACCGGCCACGCCGAGGCGGCGGAGGAGGTCGAAGGGCACCTGCTCACCGGCAACGCCGGTGCGGTCGTGTCCGGCCGGGTGTCCTATGTGCTCGGTCTCGAAGGACCCGCGGTGACCGTCGACACGGCGTGCTCGTCGTCGCTGGTGGCGCTGCACCTGGCCGCCCAGTCGGTCCGCTCGGGCGAGTCGTCGATGGCGGTGGCCGGCGGCGTGACGGTGATGGCGACGCCGGGCGCGTTCCTGGAGTTCGCCAAGCAGGGCGGCCTGGCCGGCGACGGCCGCTGCAAGTCCTTCGCCGACGCGGCGGACGGCACCGGCTGGGGCGAGGGCGTCGCGCTGGTGCTGGTCGAGCGCCTGTCGGACGCACAGCGCCTCGGCCACCCGGTGCTCGCGCTCCTGCGCGGTTCGGCGATGAACTCCGACGGCGCGTCGAACGGCCTGAGCGCCCCGAACGGCCCGTCCCAGCAGCGCGTCATCCGCGCGGCGCTGGCGAACGCGGGCCTGGAACCGTCCGATGTGGACGCCGTCGAGGCGCACGGCACCGGCACGACGCTGGGCGACCCGATCGAGGCGCAGGCGCTGCTGGAGACGTACGGCCGGCACCGCGACCGGCCGCTGTGGCTGGGGTCGGTGAAGTCCAACGTGGGCCACACGCAGGCGGCGTCGGGCGTCGTGGGCGTGCTCAAGATGGTGCTGGCGATGCGCGGCGGCACGTTGCCGAAGACACTGCACGTGGACCGGCCGTCGGACCGGGTGGACTGGACGTCGGGCGACGTGCGGTTGCTGACGGAGGCCCAGGACTGGCCGGCGGGCGAGCGGCCGCGCCGGGCCGGGGTGTCGTCGTTCGGGGTCAGCGGCACCAACGCGCACGTCATTCTCGAGGAGCCGCCGGGAGTTCCCGCTGTCCACAGTGCATCCGCCGGTGGCGTGGTGCCGTGGGTCCTTTCGGGCCGCACCGAGCAGGCAGTGCGCGATGCCGCGCGCCGCCTGCCCGACGGTGACCCGGTCGACATCGCGCTCGCGCTGGCCGCGCGGTCCGCGTTCGAATACCGGGCCGTGGTGGTCGGCGACGATGGTGACGACCTGCTCGCCCGGCTCGACGCGGTGACCCCCGTGCTCGCGGAGCCGGGCAAGACGGCGTTCCTGTTCTCGGGGCAGGGTTCACAGCGCACCGGGATGGGTGCGGAGCTGTACGAGCGGTTCCCGGTGTTCGCGGACGCGTTCGACGCGGTGTGTGCGCTGGTGGACTCTTCGCTGGATCGGCCGTTGCGGGAGGTCGTTTCCGATTCCGGCTCGGCGCTGGACGAGACCGGGTACACGCAGCCCGCGTTGTTCGCGGTCGAGGTGGCGTTGTTCCGGCTCCTGGAGTCGTGGGGCATCCGGCCGGACTACGTGGCCGGGCACTCGATCGGCGAGCTGGCCGCGGCGCACGTGGCCGGGGTGCTGTCCCTTGAGGACGCTTGCCGGTTGGTGGCGGCCCGGGCAGGTCTCATGCAGGCGCTGCCGGGCGGGGGCGCGATGCTGGCCGTCGAGGCCACCGAAGACGAGGTCTCCGCGATCCTGACCGGCGGCGTGGACTTGGCCGCGGTCAACGGGCCGTCGTCCGTGGTGGTGTCCGGCGAGGTCGACGCGGTTGCCTTGATCGAGCGGCACTTCACCGGGCTGGGCCGGAAGGTCCGACGGCTGACCGTGTCGCACGCGTTCCACTCGGCGCTGCTGGACCCGATGCTGGACGCGTTCGCGGCCGTCGCGGACGGGCTGACCTTCCACGCGCCGGAGATTCCGCTCGTGTCCACTGTGTCCGGTCGGCTCGCCGGCGACGAGATCCGGACGCCGGAGTACTGGGTGCGTCAGGTCCGCGAGCCGGTGCGGTTCGCGGACGCGTCCGTCTCGCTGGCCGGGCTCGGCGTCACGCGAGGACTCGAACTCGGCCCCGACGGCGTGTTGTCGGCGCTGGCCGCGTTTCCCGCGGTTCCCTTGCTGCGCAAGGATCGTGCCGAATATCCGAGCCTGCTCACCGCGCTGGCCGACGCGCACACGCGGGGCCACACCGTCGACTGGCGGGCGGTTCTGCGGGCGGCGCACCCCGGGCGTCCCGGTGGCGCCGTCACGGTGCCGACGTATCCGTTCCAGCGTCGGCGCTACTGGCTGGAGGCACGCCCGTCGGCGGGCACGGAACTGGACGAGCGGTTCTGGGCCGCCGTCGAGAGCGGCGATCTCCCGGAGCTGACCGACGTCGACGCGCAGACACCGCTCGGTGCGGCGCTGCCCGCGCTGGCGGCCTGGCGGGACCGGGGCCGGTCGCGATCGCTGGTCGAGCAGTGGCAGTACGAGATCACCTGGACCACCCTGGCCAGTCTCGGCGCGGGCCGCCTCGACGGACGTTGGCTCGCGGTGGTCCCGGCCGGCGCGGAAGACCTGCTCCGTGCCCGCTTCGACGTGCTCGAGGTGACGCCCGCCGACGATCGGGCTTCCCTCGCCGCACGCTTGCGCTCCCACGACGGGCTCGCCGGGATCGTGTCCACAGTGGACGTCGGCGGCCAGCTGGCCCTGGTCCAGGCCCTCGGCGACGCGCAGATCGACGCACCGCTGTGGTGCGTCACCCGGGGCGCGGTCGCGGCAGCGGAAGGTGACGTGCCGGACCCGGCGCAGGCGATGGTCTGGGGCCTCGGTCGCACGGTGGCCCTGGAACACCCCCACCGCTGGGGCGGCCTGGTGGATCTGCCCGCCGAGGTGGACGAGCCGACGCTGGACCGGCTGTGCGCGATCCTCGGCGGAGCAACGGGGGAGGACCAGCTGGCCCTGCGCGGTCCCGCGGTGCTGGGCCGCCGCCTCGCCCGGGTCGTGAGTGAGAAACAGCGTTCTAACCCTGTTTCTCACTCACGACCCTGGCAGCCGAGCGGCACCGTCCTCGTCACCGGCGGTACCGGCGCCCTTGGGAAGCACGTCGCGCGCTGGCTGGCGGACGCCGGAGCCGAACGCCTCGTCCTGCTCGGCCGCCGGGGCCCCGACGCTCCCGGCGCCCGGGACCTGGCCGCGGAACTGACCGCGCTGGGCACCAAAGTCGACCTCCTGGCCTGCGACGTCACCGACCGCACGGCGCTCGAGACGACTCTGCGCGACGTCGGCGAGCTCACCGCCGTCGTGCACACCGCCGGTGTCCTGGCCGATGGCGTGCTCGAAGCCCTCACTCCGGAACGCCTGGCCGAGGTCGTCGACGCCAAGGCCACCGCGGCCCGGCACCTGCACGAACTGACCGCGACGCACCCGCTCCAGGCGTTCGTCCTCTTCTCCTCCTGCGCGGGCACGTTCGGCGCGGCCGGGCAAGGCAACTACGCCGCCGCCAACGCCTACCTCGACGCCCTCGCTGAACTGCGTCGGGCGCAGGGCCTGGTGGCGACCTCGATCGCCTGGGGTCCCTGGGCCGACGGCGGGATGGCCACGGCGGCCGCCGCCGAGGAGCACCTCGGGCGCACCGGGCTCGTCCCGCTGCGGCCCGAGCGGGCGGTCACCGCGCTGCGGGCCGCGGTCGACGACGGCGTGGCGGCCGTCACCGTCGCCGACGTCGACTGGGACCGGTTCGCCCCCGCGCTCACCGCGTCCCGGCCGAGTCCGTTGATCGGCGGCCTGCCCGAGGTGCGCCGGCTCGAGCCGGTCGCCGCGGATCCGCTGGAGTTGTCGGCCGCGGACGCCGACCGGGTGCTGCTCAGGCTGGTGCGGGAGCAGGTCGCCTTCGCACTCGGCCACCGCTCGGCCGACGACGTCCCCGCCCACCACACCTTCAAGGAACTCGGCTTCGACTCCCTGACCGCGGTCGAGCTGCGCAACCGCCTCGACACCGCCACCGGCCTGCGGCTTCCGGCCACTCTCGCGTTCGACTACCCGACCGCGACGGCGCTGGCGGCGTACCTGCGCACCGAGTTGCTGGGCGAGGCCGAAGAAACCCCGGCGACCCTCGCAACGAACACCGACGAGCCCATCGCCATCGTCGGCATGAGCTGCCGGTTCCCCGGCGGCGTGCGGAACCCGGACGAACTCTGGGCGCTGCTCGCCGAGGGCCGCGACGCCGTCTCGGAGTTCCCCGCCGACCGCGGCTGGGACACCGACGCCCTCTACCACCCCGATCCGGACCACGCCGGCACGACCTACGTCCGCGAGGGCGGCTTCCTGGCCGGTGCCGACCAGTTCGACGCCGAGTTCTTCGGCATCTCGCCGCGCGAAGCGCTCGCCATGGACCCCCAGCAGCGGCTGCTGCTGGAAGCCTCGTGGGAGGCCCTGGAGCAGGCGGGCGTCGACCCGCTGTCGGTCCGCGGCGCGCCCGTCGGGGTGTTCGCCGGGACAAACGGCCAGGACTACACCGCGGCGCTGCACTTCGGTGCGGAGAGCGTCGACGGCTACCTGGCGACCGGCAGCGCGGGCAGTGTCCTTTCCGGACGGATCGCCTACCAGCTCGGGCTCGAAGGCCCGGCGATGACCGTCGACACGGCGTGCTCGTCGTCGCTGGTCGCCCTGCACCTCGCCGCTCAGTCGCTGCGCGCGGGCGAGTGCTCGCTGGCACTGGCCGGCGGCGTGACGATCATGTCCACGCCCGGCCTGTTCGTCGAGTTCAGCAGGCAGCGCGGTCTCGCGAAGGACGGGCGGTGCAAGGCCTTCGCCGACGAGGCGGACGGTACCGGCTGGGGCGAGGGTGTCGGCGTCGTCCTCGTCGAACGGCTCTCCGACGCGCGCCGCAACGGACACCCGGTGCTCGCGATCGTCCGGGGCAGCGCGGTCAACCAGGACGGCGCGTCGAACGGCCTGACCGCGCCGAACGGCCCGTCGCAGCAGCGCGTGATCCGGGCCGCGCTGGCGAACGCGGGCCTGCGACCGTCCGATGTGGACGTCGTCGAAGCGCACGGCACCGGCACGACACTGGGCGATCCGATCGAGGCCCAGGCCCTCCTGGCGACCTACGGCCGCGACCGGGACGCGCAAGAGCCGCTGTGGCTCGGCTCGATCAAGTCGAACGTCGGGCACACGCAGGCTGCGGCCGGGGTCGCCGGGGTCATCAAGATGGTGCTCGCCCTGCGTCACGGCCTGCTGCCCGCGACCCTGCACGTCGGCGAGCCGTCGCGGCACGTCGACTGGGCCGGCGGTGCGGTGTCCCTGCTGACCGAGCCGCGCCCGTGGCCCGAGCGCGAAGGACCGCGCCGCGCCGGGATCTCGTCGTTCGCCGTGAGCGGCACGAACGCGCACGTCATCGTGGAGCAGGTTCCCGAGGTACCCACAGAGTCCACGGTGGACAGTGGCGGTCTGACCGCGTGGGTGCTCTCGGCCCGCTCGGCGGCGGCGGTCCGCGACCGGGCGGCCGCGCTGGCCGAGGTGCCCGGAAGCGTCGCCGAGATCGCCTCGTCGCTGGTGAGCACCCGCTCGACGTTCGAGCACCGCGCGGTCGTCCTCGGCGACCACCGCGACGACCTCGTCGCAGGACTGCGCGAGCTGGCCGCCGACGCACCGGGAGCCGCCGTGATCACCGGCACCGCCGGCGTGACGGGCGAGACGGTGTTCGTCTTCCCCGGCCAGGGCGCGCAGTGGGTGGAAATGGCCGTAGGGCTGCTCGACGAGCCCGTCTTCGCGGAAAGGCTCGCCGAGTGCGCCGCCGCGCTGGCCCCGCACGTCGACTGGTCGCTGACCGACGCACTGAGCGACGCGGACGCGCTGGCCCGGGTCGACGTCGTGCAGCCCGCGTCCTGGGCCGTGATGGTGTCCCTTGCGGCGCTGTGGCGTGCACACGGGATCGAGCCGGACGCGGTCGCCGGGCACTCGCAGGGCGAGATCGCGGCCGCGGTCGTCGCGGGTGGACTGTCCCTCGAGGACGGTGCGAAGGTCGTCGCGCTGCGCAGCAAGGCGATCGCCGCCGGGCTCGCCGGGCAGGGCGGCATGGCCTCGATCGCACTCGGTGCCGGAAGCGTGGCGGAGCTGCTACCGGCGGGGGTCGCGATCGCGGCCTACAACAGCCCGGTCTCGACGGTGGTGTGCGGCGATCCGTCCGCCGTCGACGACCTGATCGCCCACTGCGCGGACCAGGACACCCGCGCCCGGCGCATCCCGGTCGACTACGCGTCCCACTCGGCCTACGTCGAAGACATCCGCGACGAACTGCACGAAGTCCTGGCGGGCCTGACTCCCCGCACGGGTGCCGTCCCGTTCTACTCCGCGGTGACCGCCGAGCCGGTCGACACGGCGACCCTGGACGCCGGGTACTGGTACCGGAACCTGCGCGAGCCGGTCCGCTTCCTGGACACGACCCGCGCGCTCGTCGAGCGGGGGCACCGGTTCTTCGTCGAGGTCAGCCCGCACCCGGTGCTGCTGTCGGCGATCCAGGAGACCCTCGACGACACCCCGGGCGTCGTCGTCGGCACGCTGCGGCGCGGCGAAGGCGGCCCGCGCCGGTTCCTGACCTCGGTCGCCGAACTGTGGACGCAAGGGCACGACGTCGACTGGCGGGCTCTTCTTCCGGAGACGCGTACGGTCGGCCTGCCCACCTATCCGTTCCAGCACAAGCGCTTCTGGCCGAAGCCCGCGCCAGCCGTGACGACCGCCGGTGATCCGGTGGACGACAGCTTCTGGGCCGCGGTGGAACGCGAGGACCTGGCCTCGATCGCCGGCACGCTGTCCGTCGCGCCGGAACCCCTCGGCGACGTCCTGCCCGCGCTCGCGTCCTGGCGTCGCACCCGGCTCGAAACATCCACTGTGGACGGCTGGCGCTACCGCATCACCTGGAAGCCGCTCGCCACCGAACGGCGGCCCTTGGCGGGCACCTGGCTGGTCGTGACGCCGGAAGCCGGCGACCAGGCGTGGATCGACGCCGCACGGCAAGCCGTCGAGGAGGCGGGCGCCACCGCCGTCACGATCACCGTCGGCGCCACCGACCGAGCCGCGCTCGGCAAGCGCCTGGTCGACCTCGCCCCGGTGGACGGCGTGCTGTCCCTGCTGGCCCTCGACCCGGCCGCGCACCCGCTGCTCCCGCGCGGCGTCGCGAACACCCTGCTCCTGACCCAGGCACTCGGCGACGCCGGGATCGCCGCCCCGCTGTGGCTCGCCACGACGGGCGCGGTGGCCACCGGCCGGGCCGACGCCGTGACCGACGCGGCGCAGGCCCAGGTCTGGGGGCTCGGCCGGGTCGTCGGCCTGGAACACGCCGACCGCTGGGGCGGGCTGGTCGACCTGCCCGAGACCGCCGACGAGCGTGACCGGCAGCGGTTGACGGCGATCTTGGCCGGGGCGGGCGACGAGGACCAGGTCGCCGTCCGGGCGTCCGGGGTGCTCACCCGCCGCCTGGTCCCGGCCCCCATCGGCGACGGCGCCCCGGCCCGCGACTGGCGGCCGTCCGGCACCGTGCTCGTCACCGGTGGCACCGGGGCGCTCGGTGCGCACGTCGCCCGCTGGCTCGCCGGCCGGGGCGCGCACCGCCTGGTGCTCACCAGCAGACGCGGCGAAGCGGCCCCCGGCGCGGCCGAACTCCGCGACGAGCTGACCGCGCTCGGCGCGACCACGACGATCGCCGCCTGCGACGTCGCGGACCGCGCGGCCCTGGAAGCGCTGCTCGACCAGCTGGCCGCGGCGGGGGAACCGGTGCGGGCCGTCTTCCACGCGGCCGGGATCGTGCAGGGCACCGCGCTCGACGACACCGAGCTGACCGAATTCGCCGAAGTGGTCTCGGCGAAGGTCGCGGGCGCCACGCACCTCGACGCGCTGCTCGACGACCTCGACGCGTTCGTGCTGTTCTCCTCCAACGCGGGCGTCTGGGGCAGCGGCGGCCAGGGCGCGTACGCCGCGGGCAACGCGTTCCTCGACGCGCTCGCACAGCGACGGCGTGACCGCGGGCGCACCGCAACGTCGATCGCGTGGGGCGCCTGGCAGGGCGCGGGCATGGCGGGCGACCACGACGCCGAGGAGCACCTGCGCCGCCGCGGCGTGGGCGCGATGCCGCCGGCGCGGGCGCTGCTCGCGCTGGGCCAGGCGATCGATCGCGACGAGACCGTGCTCACCGTCGCCGACGTCGACTGGGACCGGTTCGTGCGGGGCTTCACCGCCGCGCGGCCGCGGCCGCTGCTCGACGACCTGCCCGCGGTCCGCCGGGCGCTGGAAGCCCAGACGGCGGAGGCCGAGCCGGCGTCGGAGGACTTCGCGGGCCGGCTCACCGGCCTGCCGCCCGCCGAGCGGGAGCGGGTGGTGCTCGACCACGTCCGCGACGCCATCGCCCGGGTGCTCGGGCACGCGGGTGCCGACGCGATCGACGCGAACCGGCCGTTCAAGGAGATCGGCTTCGACTCCCTGACCGCGGTGGAGCTGCGCAACCGCCTGCGCGCGGCGACCGGGCTCAAGCTGCCCGCCACCCTCGTCTTCGACCACCCGACGCCGTCGGCGCTGGCCGGGTTCCTGCTCTCGGCCCTGGTCGGCGCCGACGTCTCGGTCCTGGGGGAGCTGGACCGGATCGAGGCGCTGGTTTCAGGGGTTTCCCCAGACGATGCCACCTTCGGGCAAATCACCAGCCGACTTCAGACCATGCTGAACAAGCTGGGTGAAGCCCGGGCGGCCGACGGTCGTCTCGGGGCCGCCCAGCAGCTCGAAGGCGCGACGGACGACGAAATTTTCGACTTCATCCACCGGGAGCTCGGCAGGTCGTGATGCCCGTGCCGGTGGAGGACCACAGGCGAGGGCGCTGGTGAACGAAGAGAAGCTCCGGGACTACCTGAAGTGGGTCACGACCGACCTCGCCGAGACCCGGCAACGCCTCCAGGAGCTGGAGGCCGGGGAGCGGGAGCCGATCGCGATCGTCGCGATGGGCTGCCGGTTCCCGGGCGGCGTGACCTCTCCGGAGGATCTTTGGGACCTCGTCGACGGCGGCACCGACGCGATGTCGGCGTTCCCGGCCGACCGCGGCTGGGACATCACCAGCGGCGACTACGCCCGCACCGGCGGATTCGTCGACACCGCCACGACGTTCGACCCGGCGTTCTTCGGCATCAGCCCGCGCGAGGCGCTGGCCACCGACCCGCAGCAGCGGCTGCTGCTCGAAGTGTCCTGGGAGGTCTTCGAACGCGCCGGGATCGACCCCGGCTCCCTGACCGGCACCTCCGCCGGGGTCTTCGTCGGCTCGACGCCGTCCGGGTACGGCCTGGGTAGCGAGACCGACGAGGTCGCCGGGCACCTGCTCACCGGCAACGCGGGCAGCGTGCTGTCCGGGCGGCTCGCCTACAGCTACGGCCTGGAAGGGCCCGCGGTCACCGTCGACACGGCGTGCTCGTCCGCGCTGGTCGCGCTGCACCTCGCCTGCCAGGCGCTGCGCAAGCGCGAGTGCTCGCTCGCGCTGGCCGGCGGTGCGACGATCATGTCCACCCCGGCCGTCTTCCTCGAGTTCGCCCGCCAGGGCGGCCTGGCCGGTGACGGCCGCTGCAAGCCGTTCGCCGAGGCCGCCGACGGCACCGGCTGGGGCGAGGGCGTCGGCCTGCTGCTGCTCGAACGCCTCTCCGACGCGCGGCGCCGCAACCACCCGGTGCTCGCCGTGGTCGAGGGCTCGGCCGTCAACTCCGACGGCGCGTCCAACGGCCTGACCGCCCCGAACGGTCCCTCGCAGCAACGGGTGATCCGCGCCGCGCTCGCCGCCGCGGGACTGTCGCCGTCCGATGTGGACGTCGTCGAAGCGCACGGCACCGGCACCACGCTGGGCGACCCGATCGAGGCCCAGGCGCTGCTGGCCACCTACGGGCAGCACCGCCCGGCGGACCGGCCGCTGCGGGTCGGTGCGGTGAAGTCCAACATCGGGCACACCCAGGCCGCCTCCGGCGCGGCCGGCGTCATCAAGATGGTCCTCGCCCTGCGGCACGGGCACCTGCCGCACACCCTGCACCTGGACGAGCCGTCGTCCCATGTGGACTGGACGGCCGGGTCGGTCGAGCTGCTGGGCGCGCCGATGCCGTGGCCGGAGCGTGACGCGCCCCGCCGGGCCGGGGTGTCCGCGTTCGGCGTCAGCGGCACCAACGCACACCTCCTCCTGGCCGAGGCGCCCGCGGTCGAAGAGGCCGAAGAAGTCCCGGCCGCGGACGGACCGTGGCCGTTCCTGGTTTCCGCGCGGGGCGCGGCCGCTCTGCGCGAGCAGGCCGCGAGCCTGCGGTCCCTTGTGGAGAAGGAAAACCTGGCCGACGTAGCCTGGTCGCTGGGCACTGGCCGGGCAGCCCTGGACGATCGGGCGGTCATCCTCGCCGACAGCCGTGACGAGCTGCTGCGCGGTCTCGACGCGCTCGGCGTCGACGGCGTCGCCCCGGGGGTGCTGCGCGGCTCGATCCGACCGGGGAAGCTGGCTTTCCTTTTTACTGGCCAGGGTTCCCAGCGCGCCGGGATGGGTGGCGAGCTGCACGCGCGGTTCCCGGTCTACGCGGCCGCGTTCGACGAGGTGTGCGCGGAGTTCGACCGCCATCTCGACCGTCCACTGCGGACGGTGATCGCCTCGGGCGAGCACCTCGACGAGACGGCCTGCACCCAGCCCGCGTTGTTCGCGGTCGAGGTGGCGCTGTACCGGCTGGCCGAGTCCTGGGGCTACCAGCCGGACTACCTGCTGGGCCACTCGATCGGCGAACTGGTCGCCGCGCACCTGGCCGGTGTCCTTTCGCTGGCCGACGCGTGCACGCTGGTCGCGGCGCGCGGTCGCCTGATGCAGGCGCTGCCCGCCGGCGGCGCGATGGTCGCCGTGCAGGCGACCGAGGCCGAGATCACGCTGGTCGACGGGCTGTCCATCGCGGCCGTCAACGGGCCGTCGTCGATTGTGCTCTCCGGCGACGAGGACGCCGTGCTGGCCGCCGCCGGGCACTTCGCCGGGCTCGGCCGCAAGACCAAGCGCCTCGACGTCTCGCACGCGTTCCACTCCGCCCGCATGGACGGGATGCTCGCCGAGTTCCGCCAGGTCCTCGACGGCCTCACCTTCCACCCGCCGAAGATCGCGGTCGTCTCCAACGTCACCGGCACGCTCGCCGACCAGCTGACTTCGCCCGGCTATTGGGTTTCGCACGTCCGCGAGGCCGTGCGCTTCGCCGACGGCGTCGGCTGGCTGAGCGAGGCCGGGGTGACCGGCTACCTCGAACTCGGCCCCGACGGCGCGCTGGCCGCGCTCGCCCAGGACTGCGTGCCCGCCGGTACGGCCGTCGCCGCACTCCTGCGCCGGGACCGTCCGGAGGTGCCGGCCGCGCTCACCGGCGTGGCCCGGATGCACGTGTCCGGCCACGGCCCCGACTGGGCGGCCGTTCTGGGCGGCGGCCACCAGGTCGATCTGCCCACGTACCCCTTCCAGCGTCAGCGTTACTGGCTGGAGCCCGCCGCGTCCACCGGCTCCGGGGACGACGCCTTCTGGTCCGCTGTGGACTCCGGGACCCTCGCCGAGGTGCTGAACCTGCCGGAGGGCGCGGTCGGCGACCTGCTGCCCGCCCTGTCGGCCTACCGCGCGAAGCGGCAAGAAGCGTCCACTCTGGACGCTTGGCGGTACGGGATCGGCTGGACGCCGGTGTCGTCCGCGGCGACCCCGCTCACCGGCACGTGGCTGGTCGTCGTCCCGGCGGAGGACTTCGCGTCGCCGGTCCTCGATGCACTGGTGAGCCGCGGGTTCGTCCCCGTCACGCTCGACCGGCTGCCCGAACGCACCGAGGTGGCCGGTGTTCTTTCCTTGCTGGCTCTGGACGGCGAGGCATCGGCGACCCTGCTGCGCACCATCGAGCTGGTCCGTGGTGCGGCCGCCCCCGTCTGGGTCGCCACCCGAGGCGCGGTCTCGACCGGGCAGTCCGACTCACTGCGCGCGCCCGAGCAGGCTCCGCTGTGGGGCCTCGGCCGGGTCGCCGCGCTGGAGTACCCGCAGCGCTGGGGCGGTCTGGTCGACCTGCCCGAGAACCTCGACGAGCGCGCGCTCGACCGCCTGACGGGCGTGCTGACCTCGGGCGAGGACCAGGTGGCGCTGCGCGCGTCCGGTGTCTTCGGGCGCCGGCTGCGGCGGACCACCGGCCCGGCCGCCGAACCGTGGTCGCCCGCCGGGACCGTGCTGATCACCGGCGGCACCGGCGCACTGGGCGCGGTCGTCGCCCGCACGCTCGCCGAGGCCGGGGCCGAGCACCTCGTCCTGGCCGGCCGCCGCGGTCTCGACGCCCCGGGCGCGACGGCGCTGCGGGACGAGCTGACCGCGCTCGGCACCCGGGTCACCGTCGCCGCCTGCGACGTCGCCGACCGCGGCGCCGTGGCCGCGCTCCTGGACTCGCTGCCCGACCTCGACGCCGTCATCCACACCGCCGGCGTCCTCGACGACGCCGTGCTCGACGGCGTCACCGCCGAACAGCTCGCCACGGTCTTCCGGCCCAAGCTCGACGCCGCCCGCCACCTCGACGAGCTGACCCGCGACCGGGCCCTGTCCGCGTTCGTGCTGTTCTCGTCGTTCGCGGGCAGCCTCGGCGCGGTCGGGCAGGCCGCCTACGCCGCCGCCAACGCCGGGCTCGACGCGCTCGCCGAACAGCGTCGCGCCGCCGGGCTGCCCGCCACCTCCGTGGCCTGGGGCCCGTGGGGCGGCAGCGGCATGGCGGCCGAGGACCTGGTCGCCGACCGGATGCGCCGGGGCGGTGTGCCGCCGATGGCCCCGCGCCTGGCCGTCGCCGCGTTGCGCCGCGCGATCGGCGGCGGGGAAGCGAACCCGATCGTCGCCGACGTCGACTGGGCGAGGTTCGTGCCCGGCTTCACCACCACCCGCCCCAGCCCCCTGCTCGGCGACCTGCCCGAGGCGCGGGACGCGATGCGCACCCCCGACGAGCAGCCCCTGGCCGCTCGGCTGACCGCACTGTCCACAGAGGACCAGCAGACGCTGCTGCTCGACGTCGTCCGAACCCAGGCCGCCGCCGTGCTCGCCTACCCCGGGCCGGAGGCGGTCGAACCCGAGCGGGCGTTCAAGGACCTCGGGATCGACTCGCTGACCGCCGTCGAGCTGCGCAACGGCCTCGGCGCCGCGACCGGGCGCGCGCTGCCCGCGACGCTGGTGTTCGACTACCCGACCCCGGCCGCCGTCGCCACCTACCTGCGCGATGAGCTGGCCGGGGCCGCCGGGACGCCGGTCGTCACGCGGTCCGCCACGGCCGTCGAGGACGAGCCGCTCGCCATCGTGTCGATGGCCTGCCGCCTGCCCGGCGGCGTGCGGTCACCCGAAGACCTGTGGGACCTCCTGGCCGGCGGCCGCGACGCCGTCACCACGTTCCCCGAGGACCGCACCTGGCCGCTGGCCGACCTGTACCACCCCGACCGCGGCCACGAGGGCACCAGCTACACCCGCCACGGCGGCTTCCTCGACGGCGTGGCCGACTTCGACGCGGGCTTCTTCGGAATCTCGCCCCGCGAGGCCCTGGCGATGGACCCGCAGCAGCGGCTGCTGCTGGAGACGTCGTGGGAGACGTTCGAGCGCGCGGGCATCGACCCGCTGTCGCTGCGCGGTTCCCCGGTCGGTGTCTACATCGGAACCAACGGCCAGGACTACGCGGCACTGCTGCGCGAGACCGGCGAAGGCAGCTCGGACGGCCACGCCGGGACCGGGAACGCCGGGTCGGTCGTCTCCGGCCGGATCTCCTACGTGCTCGGCCTGGAAGGTCCGGCCGTCACGGTCGACACGGCGTGCTCGTCGTCGCTGGTGGCACTGCACTGGGCCGCGCAGTCGCTGCGCTCGGGCGAGTCGTCGATGGCGCTGGTCGGCGGCGTGACCGTGATGACGACGCCGGGCGCGTTCCTGGAGTTCAGCAAGCAGGGCGGTCTGGCCGAAGACGGCCGCTGCAAGGCCTTCGCCGACGGCGCGGACGGCACGGGCTGGGGCGAAGGCGTCGGCCTGATCCTCGTCGAACGGCTGTCCGACGCACGCCGCAACGGACACCCGGTGCTGGCTCTGGTCCGCGGTTCCGCGGTGAACCAGGACGGCGCGTCGAACGGGCTCACGGCGCCGAACGGCCCGTCGCAGCAGCGCGTGATCCGGGCCGCGCTGGCGAACGCGGGCCTGGAACCGTCCGATGTGGACGCCGTCGAGGCGCACGGCACCGGCACGACGCTGGGCGACCCGATCGAAGCGCAGGCGCTCCTGGCGGCGTACGGCCGGGACCGCGAGCAGCCGTTGTGGCTGGGTTCGCTGAAGTCGAACATCGGGCACACGCAGGCCGCGGCGGGCGTCGCCGGGATCATCAAGATGGTCCTGGCACTGGGCCACGGCGTGCTGCCGAAGACCCTGCACGTCGACCAACCCTCACGGCACATCGACTGGGAGAGTGGCGCGGTCGCGCTCCTGACCGAGGCACGCGACTGGCCGGAGCAGGACGGTCCGCGCCGCGCGGGCGTGTCGTCGTTCGGGGTCAGCGGCACCAACGCCCACGTCATCCTCGAAGGCGTTCCCGCAGACGAGTCCCCGGCCGCTTCGGACGGGCTGGTGCCGTGGGTCCTGTCCGGACGGTCCGACGCCGCGTTGCGGGACGCCGCGCGGGATCTGCTGCGGCTGGGGGACACCGAGGTCGCCGCGGTCGCGGCCGGTCTGAGCAAGCGTGCCGCGTTCGAGCACCGGGCCGTCGTGCTCGGCGCGGACTTCGCCGAGCTGGCGACCGGCTTGGCCGCCCTCGCGGCCGGCGGTTCGGCGGCGAACCTCGTCCAGGGCACGCAGAACGCCGGGAAGTCGGCGTTCCTGTTCTCCGGGCAGGGTTCGCAGCGCGTCGGGATGGGTGCGGAGCTGTACGAGCGGTTCCCGGTGTTCGCGGACGCGTTCGACGCCGTCTGCTCGCTGCTGGACTCTTCGCTGGACCACCCGTTGCGGGAGGTTGTCTTCGGCGACGCCAGTCTGCTGGATCAAACCGGGTACACGCAGCCCGCGTTGTTCGCGGTCGAGGTGGCGTTGTTCCGGCTCCTGGAGTCGTGGGGCATCCGGCCGGACTACGTGGCCGGGCACTCGATCGGCGAGCTGGCCGCGGCGCACGTGGCCGGGGTGCTGTCCCTTGAGGACGCTTGCACGCTGGTGGCGGCTCGGGCGAGCCTGATGCAGGCGCTGCCCGCGGGTGGCGCGATGCTCGCCGTGGAGGCCACCGAAGACGAGGTCGCCGCCGTGCTCGGGGACGGCGCGGGCTTCGCCGCGATCAACGGTTCACAAGCGACTGTCGTATCCGGTGAAGCCGACGCCGTCGCGTCGATCGAGGCGCACTTCGCCGCGCTGGGCCGCAAGGTCCGGCGGCTGACCGTGTCACACGCATTCCACTCCGCGTTGCTGGACCCGATGCTGGACGCGTTCGCGGCCGTCGCCGACGGGCTGACCTTCCACCCGCCGAAGATCCCGCTGGTGTCCACTGTGTCCGGTCGCGTGGCCGGCGACGAGATCCTGACGCCGGTGTACTGGGTCCGCCAGGTCCGCGAGCCGGTGCGGTTCGCCGACGCCGTCGGGACGCTGGCCGGGCTTGGCGTCACCGGGTGCGTCGAACTGGGCCCGGACGGGGTGCTCGCCGCCCTGGCGCAGGACACCCTGCCCGCGACGGCGGCGCTGCGCAAGGACCGGCCCGAGGAGCGCACGCTGCTCGCCGCGCTGGCCCACCTCCACGTCGGTGGCCACACCCCGGACTGGGCCGCGGTGCTGCGCCCGGCGCCGTTCGTCGTGCTGCCCACCTACCCCTTCCAGCGTGCGCGTTTCTGGCCGCGCGTCCCCGAAGCCGGTGCCCCGGTGCGCGGGGTGGTGGACGGCGAGTTCTGGTCGGCGGTCGAGGCCGCGGACCTGGCCGCCCTCGCCTCGACCATGGACGTCGCCGAGTCCGAGCTGACCGGTCTCGAAACCGCCCTGCCGCTGCTCGCGCGGTGGCACGGCGACCGCGCCGATCGGTCTACTGTGGACAACTGGCGCTACGCCGTGAACTGGCGCCCGCTGACCGGAAAGCTCGACGGGAAGCCGGGTACCTGGCTGCTGGTGCTCCCCGAGCACGGCGTCGCGCCGGACTTCCTCGAAGCGCTGACCACGGGCCTCGACTGCGTCCCGGTGCACGTCGCCGACCTGCCCGTCAACGGCGACTTCGACGGCGTGCTGTCCCTCCTCGCCCTCGACGAGCGGCCCGCGCCGGACGCACCGGGTAGCACCGTCGGCCTCGCCGCGACCCTCGAACTCGTGCAAGCGCTCGACGATGCCGCGCCGCTCTGGTGCGCCACCTCGGGCGCGGTCTCCGTCGGCCGCGCCGACGCGGTCCGCAGCGCGGCCCAGGCGGCGCTCTGGGGCTTCGGCCGCACCGCCGCCGTCGAACACGCCGACCGCTGGGGCGGCCTGGTCGACCTCCCCGCCGTGCTCGACGACCGCGCGGTCGCCCGGCTGGCGAGCGTCCTGGGCGGGACGGAAGACCAGGTCGCCGTCCGCGACTCCGCCGTGTTCGCCGCCCGCCTCGAACGCGCCCCCGCGACGACCTCCGGCACGTCGTGGCGGCCGCGCGGAACCGTGCTGGTCACCGGCGGGACCGGGGCGCTCGGCGCCGAGGTGGCCCGCTGGCTGGCCCGCGGTGGCGCCGAGCACCTGGTGCTCACGAGCCGCCGTGGCCTCGACGCTGCCGGCGCGCCGGAACTGCGTGCGGAACTGACCGCCCTCGGCGTCACCGTGACCGTCGCGGCCTGCGACGTCACCGATCGCGAAGCCGTCGCCGAGCTGATCGCGGGCATCGACGGGTTGCGGGCGGTCGTGCACGCCGCCGGGGTGGCCCAGTCCGTGCCGATCGCCGGGCTCGGCGTGGCCGAGTTCGCCGGGTTCACCGCCGCGAAGCTCGCCGGCGCCGAGAACCTGAACGCCGTCCTCGGCGACCGCGAACTCGACGCGTTCGTGCTGTTCTCCTCCATCGCGGGGGTCTGGGGCAGCGGCGGCCAGAGCGCCTACGCGGCCGCGAACGCCTACCTCGACGGCCTCGCCCACCGTCGCCGCGCGGCCGGGCTGGCTGCGACGTCGGTCGCCTGGGGGCCGTGGGCGGGCGGCGGCATGCTCGCCGCCGAAGGCGCCGAAGACCACCTGCGCCGCCGCGGCCTCCGCCCGCTGGACCCGGGGCTGGCGATCACCGCGCTGCGGCAGGCCCTCGACGCCGGCGACACCGCGGTGACCGTCGCCGACGTCGACTGGGCGCGGTTCGCCCCCGGTTTCACCTCGGTCCGCCCGAGCGCGCTGCTCGGCGACCTGCCCGAGGTCCGCGCCGCGCTCGACGTCCCGGTCGAGGCCGCCCCGGCCCGCGACCTGTCCGCCGAGGACCTGCTGGACCTCGTCCGGCGCGAGGCCGCGTTCGCACTCGGGCACGCCGACCCGCGGTCCGTCGCGGTCGACCGGCCCTTCCGCGACCTGGGCTTCGACTCGCTGACGGCCGTCGAGCTGCGCAACCGCCTGAGCGCGGCCACCGGCTTGAAGCTGCCCTCGACGCTCGTCTTCGACCACCCGTCGGCGACCGTCCTCGCGGCCTTCCTGACCGCCGAGCTGTCCGGCACCGACACGGCCCCCGTCGCGGTGCGGGACGTGGCGGACGCCGACGAGCCGATCGCGATCGTCGGCATGAGCTGCCGCCTGCCCGGCGGGATCACGTCGCCGGAAGAGCTGTGGCAGCTGCTGGCCGACGGCGGCGACGCCATCTCCGCCTGGCCGGAGGACCGCGGCTGGGACGTCGAGGGCCTCTACGATCCCGACCCCGACGCCGAGGGCAAGAGCTACTCCCGCGACGGCGGCTTCCTGACCGGCGCCGGCGAGTTCGACGCGGCCTTCTTCGAGATGAGCCCGCGCGAGGCGCTGGCCACCGACCCGCAGCAGCGGCTGCTGCTCGAGAGCTCCTGGGAGGCGTTGGAACGGGCCGGGATCGACCCGCGTTCGCTGGCCGGCTCCCAGTCCGGCGTGTTCGTCGGCGCGGGCGTCTCGGGTTACGCCGCCGGTCTGCGCGAAGCCCCCGAAGGCCTCGGCGGGCACCTGCTCACCGGTAACGCGGGCAGTGTCCTTTCCGGACGGATCGCCTACCACCTCGGCGTCGAGGGCCCGGCCGTCACGCTGGACACGGCGTGCTCGTCGTCGCTGGTCGCGCTGCACCTCGCCGCTCGGTCCCTGCGTTCGGGCGAGTGCTCGCTGGCGCTGGCCGGCGGCGTCGCGGTGATGGCCAACCCCGCCGCGTTCGTCGAGTTCAGCCGCCAGCGCGGCCTCGCACCGGACGGCCGCTGCAAGGCGTTCGCCGACGGCGCCGACGGCACCGGCTGGTCCGAGGGCGTCGGCATGCTCGTGCTGGAGCGGCTGTCCGACGCCCAGCGGCTCGGGCACACCGTGCTCGCCGTCGTGCGCGGGTCCGCGGTGAACTCCGACGGCGCGTCCAACGGCCTGACCGCCCCGAACGGGCCGTCGCAGCAACGGGTCATCCTGGCCGCGCTCGCCGACGGCGGCCTGGCACCGTCCGATGTGGACGCCGTCGAAGGGCACGGCACCGGCACCCGCCTCGGCGACCCGATCGAGGCGCACGCCCTGCTGGCCACCTACGGCCGCGACCGCGAGCGTCCACTGTGGCTCGGCTCGCTGAAGTCCAACCTCGGGCACACCCAGGCCGCGGCCGGGGTGGCCGGGGTGATCAAGATGGTGCTGTCCCTCCGACGCGGACTGCTCCCGAAGACCCTGCACGCCGAACAGCCCTCGTCCGAAGTGGACTGGACGGCGGGCAACGTCTCGCTGCTCACCGAGGCGATGCCGTGGCAGGCCGACGGTCAGCCGCGCCGGGCGGGCGTCTCGGCGTTCGGCGTCAGCGGCACCAACGCGCACGTCGTCATCGAAGAGGCCCCGGCGACCGAGCCCGAGCTGCCCCGGCCGCGGCGCGCCGGGCTCGTCCCGGTGGCGCTGTCCGGCCGGTCGGAGGCGGCGCTGCGAGCGCAGGCCGCCCGGCTCCTCGACACCGCTGATGCCGACCTGGCCGACCTGGCGTGGTCGCTCGCGACGACTCGCTCGGCGTTCGAGCACCGCGCCGTCGTATTGGCGGAGGACGACGCCGAGCTGCGGGCCGGGCTCGCCGCGCTGGCCGAGGGGGCCAAGTCCGCCGGGGTGGTGCGCGGGACGGCCGCGCCCGGCCGGACGGCGTTCCTGTGCACCGGCCAGGGCGCGCAGCGGGTCGGGATGGGGGCCGAGCTGTACCGCGAGTACCCGGCGTTCGCCTCGGCGTTCGACGCGGTGTGCGCGCACTTCGAGGGCGAGCTGGACCGTCCACTGCGGACGGTGATCGCGTCGGGGGAGCGGCTGGACGAGACGGAGTACACCCAGCCCGCGCTGTTCGCGGTCGACGTGGCGCTGTACCGGCTGCTCGAAGACTGGGGGGTGCGTCCCGACTTCGTCGGCGGCCATTCCATCGGTGAACTCGCCGCCGCGCACGTCGCGGGCGTGCTGTCCCTCGCGGACGCGTGCACGCTCGTCGCCGCCCGCGCTCGACTCATGCAGGCCTTGCCCGAGGGCGGGGCGATGGTGGCGGTCGCGGCCACCGAGGACGAGGTCACGCCGCTGCTGACCGAGGGGGTGTCGCTGGCCGCGGTCAACGGGCCGTCGTCGGTCGTGCTGTCCGGGGACGAGGACGCCGTGCTCGCGGTCGCCGCGAGGTTCGAGAAGACGCGGCGCCTGAAGGTGAGCCACGCGTTCCACTCGGCCCGGATGGACGGCATGCTCGCCGACTTCCGTGCGGTGGCAACGGGCTTGACGTATCACGAGCCGACCGTGCCGGTGCTGTCGAACGTCACCGGCTCGCTCGCCTCGGCCGCCGAGCTGGCCGACCCGGAGTACTGGGTCCGGCAGGTCCGCGCGACCGTCCGGTTCGCCGACGGCGTCCGCACGCTGGCCGGGCGCGGGGTGACGCGGTTCCTCGAACTGGGGCCGGCGGGGGTGCTCTCCGCGATGGTCGCCGAGTGCTCGGACTCCGCCGTGGTCGCCGTGCCGGTGCTGCGGGCCGAGCGCCCCGAGGCCCGCACGGTGCTCGCCGCGCTCGCCGCGCTGCAGGTCGACGGCGGCGGCGTCGAGTGGGCTCAGGTGCTGCGCGAGGGCTCCCGCGTCGAGCTGCCCACCTACGCGTTCCAGCGTGAGCGGTACTGGCTGGAGGTGCCGGCTGTCGAGGGCGACCCGGCGTCGCTCGGCCAGTCGGGTGCGTCGCACGGCCTGCTGGGTGCGGCCGTGGAACTCGCCGGCGCGGACGGTGTCGTGCTGACCGGGCTGCTGTCGCTCGAGGCCGCGCCGTGGCTGGGTGAGCATCGGGTCGACGGCGAGATCCTGTTCCCCGGGGCGGGGTTCGTGGAGCTGGCGCTGCGCGCAGCCGACGAGATGGGGTGCGACCAGGTCGAGGAGCTGGTCCTGGAGGCCCCGCTGGTCCTGCCCGAGCACGGCGGCGTACCGGTGCAGGTCCGCATCGAATCCTCGGACGGCGCGCGGCGCGCGTTCGGCATCTACACCCGCGGCGACGGCTGGGTCCGGCACACCACCGGGTTCCTCGCCGAAGGAATGTCCACTTCGGACGATCTGACGCAGTGGCCGCCCGCCGGTGCGGTGCCGATCGACGACTTCTACATCCGACGCGCGGCGGCCGGGTTCGCCTACGGGCCGACGTTCCAGGGCCTCCGCGCGGCGTACCGCTCGGGCGACGACGTGTACGCCGAGGTGGCCCTGCCCGCCGGAACCGCCACCGGGGAGTGGGGCCTGCACCCGGCGCTGCTGGACGCGGCGCTGCACGCGCTGGCGTTCGCCGACCTGCCGGACGTGCTGCCGTTCTCGTGGGCGGGCGTCAGCCTGCACGCGACGGGCGCGACCGAGCTGCGAGTCCGCCTGCGGCGGACGGGAAGCGCGGTCCAGCTGACCCTGGCCGACCCGACGGGCCGGATCGTCGCCACGGCCGACGCCGTCGTCCTGCGCCCCGCCACCCGTCGCGCGGCCACGACCCACCACCGCGTGGAGTGGGTCGTGAGTGAGAAACAGGGTTCTAACGCTGTTTCTCACTCACGACCGGCCGCGGCGATCGGTGACGTCGGGCTGGGCGAGTTGTCCGCCTATGGCGAGTTCGCCGAGCTGGCGGCCGCCGGCGAGGTGCCCGAGGTCGTCTTCGCCTCCTGCCGGCCCGAGGACACCGATGACCTCACCTGGGCCGTCTGGGCTTCGGCGCAGCGGGCGTTGGCGCTGGTCAAGGCCTGGCTGGCCGACCCGCGGTCCGCCGGCTCACGGCTCGTGTTCGTCACCCGTGGCGCGGTCGCCGTGCGTGACGGCGAAGTGCCGGACGTCGTGGAAGCCGCCGTCTGGGGTGCCGTGGAGCCGCTGCTGACCGCGCACCCCGGCCGGTTCGCCCTCGTCGACGGCGCCGTCGTCGAGCCGGACGCGGATCGGCTCGCGGTCCGTGACGGCGTCGGCTACGAGCCGCGGACCACCGCGGTCACGCCGGACGCCTGGAAGCCCGAGGGGACCGTGCTGCTCACCGGCGCGTCCGGTGACCTGGGCGCCGCCGTCGCGCGGCACCTCGTCGAGGACCGGGGCGTCAAGCGGCTCGTCGTCCTCGGGGAGGCGACCCTGCCGGTCCCGGCCGACGTCATCGCCTGCGACCCCGCCGACCGCTACGAGCTGGCGCGAGCACTCCGGGACGTCCCGGACGTGACCACGGCCGTCCACATCGGACTCGCCGAAGGCGCGGCGGACCTGCGAGAGCGCGCGGACATCGCGTTCAACCTCGCCGAACTGGACGTCGACCTCGTGGTCCTGACCGCCGCGGGCGGCGACGGCCTGGTCGCGGCGCAGAGCGCGGTGCTCGAAGCGGTCGCGCACAGTGCGCTGGCCTGCCGTCCCGGTGAGACGTTCGACCTGCTGGGTACGCGGGGTGCGCTCCGCGTCGTCGAGCACACCCCGGCGAAGGCCAAGACCCGCCGGGTGGTCGCCCAGGTGGCCGACGCGGGCAACGCGCTGCACCAGAAGCTCGCCCGGTTGCCCGAAACCGACCGGCACCGGGCCCTCCTCGACATCGTCCGCACCGAAGCCGCGCTGGTCCTCGGCCACGCCGGGCCGGACGCGGTCGGCGCCGACCGCGCGTTCAAGGAACTCGGCGTCGACTCGCTGACCGCCGTCCAGCTGCGCAACGGCCTGAACACCGCGACCGGCCTTCGCCTGCCCGCGACCTCCGTCTTCGACCACCCGACGCCCACCGCGCTGGCGAAGGCACTGCACGCCGAGCTGTTCGGTGAAGAGGAAGAGCGCACCGAGGCCGTCACCCGGGTCGACGAGCCGATCGCGATCGTCGGCATGGCCTGCCGCTATCCCGGCGGCATCGCCGACCCCGACGACCTCTGGCGGCTCGTCGCCGAGGGCGGCGACGCGATCTCGCCGTTCCCCACCGACCGCGGCTGGGACCTCGAGGCGCTCTACGACTCCGACCCGGACGCGCCGGGCACCTGCTACGCCCGCGAAGGCGGGTTCCTGCACAACGCGAGCGAGTTCGACCCCGGCTTCTTCGGGATCAGCCCGCGCGAGGCCGTCGCGATGGACCCGCAGCACCGCCTGCTGCTGGAAGTGTCGTGGGAGTCGCTGGAACGCGCCGGGATCGACCCGGCCACCCTGCGCGGCAGCCGGACCGGCGTCTTCGCCGGCATCACCTACCAGGACTACGGTGGCCTCCTCGGCGCCGCGACCGACAGCTTCGAAGGCTTCCTCGGCACCGGCAACTCCCCGAGCGTGCTCTCCGGCCGCGTCGCCTACACCTTCGGCCTGGAAGGGCCCGCGGTCTCGATCGACACCGCGTGCTCGTCGTCGCTGGTGGCGATCCACTGGGCCTGTCAGTCGCTGCGGGAGAGCGACTGCACCCTCGCCCTCGCCGGCGGCGTGACGGTCATGTCCACTCCGGTCTCGCTGGTCGAGTTCAGCCGCCAGCGCGCGCTGGCGGCCGACGGGCGCAGCAAGCCCTTCTCCGCCGACGCCGACGGCGCGAGCTGGGCCGAGGGCGCCGGGATGCTGCTGCTGGAACGGCTTTCCGACGCCGAGCGCAACGGTCACCGCGTGCTCGCGGTGATCAAGGGCTCCGCGATCAACTCCGACGGCGCGTCCAACGGCCTCACCGCCCCGAACGGGCCGTCCCAGCAGCGGGTGATCCGGCGGGCACTGGCCAACGCGCGGCTGTCACCGTCCGATGTGGACGTCGTCGAGGCGCACGGCACGGGCACGAAGCTGGGCGACCCGATCGAGGCGCAGGCCATCATCGCCACCTACGGCCAGGACCGTGAACGTCCGCTCTGGCTCGGCTCGTTCAAGTCCAACGTCGGGCACGCGCAGGCGGCCTCCGGCGTGGGCGGCGTGATCAAGATGGTCCAGGCCATCCGGCATGGCCTGCTACCGAAGACGCTGCACGCCGAGGTCCCGTCGCCGCACGTCGACTGGGACGCGGGCGACGTCAGCCTGCTCACCGAGACCCGGCCGTGGCTCGCCGACGGCCCGCGCCGAGCGGGGGTCTCGTCGTTCGGGATGAGCGGGACGAACGCGCACCTGATCCTGGAGCAGGCCGCCGGGAACGCCGCCGAGCGGGAGAAGCGGGAGACGCCGGCGGCGGTGCCGTGGCTGCTGTCCGGCCGGACGGCCGACGCGCTGCGCCGCCAAGCCGAACTTCTGTCCACGGTGGATTCCGACGTCGCCGATGTCGCGGTGTCCCTGGCCACGACGCGGTCGGCGTTCGAGCACCGGGCCGTCGTCGTCGGCGCCGGTCGTGCCGAGCTGCTCGCCGGGCTGGCCGACCCGGCCGTGCGCGGGGTCGCCGGGACGCCCGGCAAGACCGTGTTCGTCTTCCCCGGCCAGGGCTCGCAGTGGGTCGGCATGGCCCTCGAACTCGCCGACGCGGCACCGGTGTTCGCCGACCGGCTCGCCGAGTGCGCCGCCGCGCTCGCGCCGTTCGTCGACTGGCGGCTGACCGACGTCCTGGGTGACGCCGAGGCCCTGGCCAGGGTCGACTTCGTGCAGCCCGCCTGCTGGGCGGTCATGGTGTCGCTCGCCGCGCTGTGGGAGTCCTACGGTGTCCGGCCGGACGCTGTGATCGGGCACTCCCAGGGGGAGATCGCCGCGGCGTGCGTCTCCGGTGGACTGTCCCTCGAGGACGGTGCCCGCGTCGTCGCGCTGCGGAGCCAGGTGATCCGGGCGTCGCTGGCGGGCCGGGGCGCGATGGCGTCGGTGGCCTTGCCCGCCGAGGACGCCGAACTGTTGCTGACGGCATACGCCGGTCTGTCCGTGGCCGCGTTGAACGGCTCCGCCGCGGTGACCGTCTCCGGCGACCCGGAGCAGGTCGACGCGCTGGTGGCCCGCTGCGCGGCGGAGGGCGTCCGGGCCCGCAAGGTCCAGGTCGACTATGCCTCGCACTCCGCGCACGTCGAGGCCATCGAGGCCGAGCTGCTGGACGTCCTCGCGCCGGTCGCCCCGGGCGAGGCGCGGATCCCGTTCTACTCGACCGTCACCGGCGACTGGCTCGACACGACCGAGCTGACCGCGGCGTACTGGTACCGCAACCTGCGGCAGCGCGTGCTGTTCGCGCCCGCGACCGTGGCGCTCGGTGAGCAGGGCTTCGGCGTGTTCGTCGAAGCCAGCGCGCACCCGGTGTTCGGCACCGCGATCGCCGGGACGCTCGAAGACGCGCTGGTCACCGGTTCGCTGCGCCGCGGCGAAGGGGGGCTCGCGCGGTTCCTGACCTCGGCCGGAGAGCTGTGGGCCCGCGGGGCGGAAGTGGACTTCTCGCCCGCGTTCACCGGTGCGTCCACTGTGGATTTGCCGACTTATCCGTTCCAGCGCGCGCGGTACTGGCCGACGCTGCCGGGCCCGGGCGACGTCGCCGCGGCCTCCGCGGACGGCGCTGCCGCCGACGCCGGATTCTGGTCGGCCGTCGAGCGTGCCGACGCCGGCGAGCTGGCCCGGACGCTCGGTCTCGACGCACCCGCCGTCGAAGGCCTGCTGCCCGCACTGGCCGCCTACCGCAGGCAGCGTCGCGAAGAATCCACTGTGGACAATTGGCGCTACCGCGTCGGCTGGCAGCCGGTCACCGTCGACGCGACCCCGCGTCTCGACGGCACCTGGCTCGTCGTCCGCCGCCCCGAGGACGAGACCGCGTTGTCGCTGGACCGCTTCGGTGCCGAGATCGTCACGGTCGAGGCCGAGGTCGGCATCGACCGAGCCGTCCTGGCCGAACGGATCGGGGACGTCGAACCGGCCGGGATCGTGTCCCTGCTGGGCACCGACGAGTCCTACCATGGGCTCGTCGACACGTTGACCCTGCTCCAGGCCCTCGCCGACCTCGACGCTCCCTTGTGGACGTTCACCCGGGGCGCGGTCTCGACCGGCAAGGCAGACGCGCTCCGTCAACCGGCCCAGGCGCCGGTGTGGGGCCTCGGCCGCGTCGCCGCGCTCGAACACCCCAGGCGCTGGGGTGGCCTGCTCGACCTGCCCGCCGACCTCGACGAGCGGGCGGTCGCCCGCGTGGTCGCCGCGATCACCGGGGACGAGGACCAGGTCGCCGTCCGCGCGTCCGGTGTCTTCGCCCGCAGGCTTCTGCGATCCCCGCTCGGCTCGGCGACGCCGACCCGTGAGTGGACGCCGGAGGGAACCGTCCTGGTCACCGGCGGCACCGGCGCGCTCGGCGCGAAGGTCGCCCGCTGGCTCGCCGGACGCGGTGCCGAGCGGCTGGTGCTCACCAGCCGACGCGGTGCGGACGCTCCCGGCGTGGCCGAGCTTTGTGAGGAACTGGCCGGGCTCGGTGCCGAGGCCACCGTCGTGGCCTGCGACGTCGCCGACCGTGACGCGCTCGAAGCCGTCCTGGCCGAGTATCCGCCGACCGCCGTCGTCCACGCCGCCGGTGTGCTCGACGACGGCGTGCTGTCCTCGCTCACCCCCGACCGCCTCGCGGGCGTACTGAAGCCCAAGGCGCTCGCCGCGTTCCACCTGCACGAGCTGACCCGGGACCTCGACCTGTCGGCGTTCGTCTCGTTCGCGTCCACCGCGGGCGTCTGGGGCGGCCCCGGCCAGGGCAACTACGCCGCCGCCAACGCCTATCTCGACGCGCTCGCCGAGCACCGGCGCTCGCTCGGGCTGGCCGCGACGTCGATCTCGTGGGGCCCGTGGGCCGACACCGGCATGGCCGACGCTGCCGCCGTGGCCGAACGGCAGCGCCTCGGCGGCATCCACGCGCTGGACCCCGAGTTGGCGATCGCGGCGTTGCAGCAGGCCCTCGACCACGGCGAGACCACCCTGACCGTGGCGGGCGTCGACTGGGCGCGGTACGTGCCGTCGTTCACCGCCGTCCGGCCGAGCCCGCTGCTGCTCGGCATCCCCGAGGCCCGCGCGGCGATGGAAACCGCGACGGAAAAGAAGAGTCTCGGGCTGGACGAACGCGAAATTCTCGACTTCGTCCGCACCCAGGTCGCCGGGGTGCTCGGGTACGCCGGGCCGTCGGACGTCGAGCCGAACCGGGCGTTCACCGACCTCGGCTTCGACTCGCTGACCGCGGTCGACCTGCGCAACCGCCTGTCCGCGGCCACCGGGCTGAAGCTGCCCGCCACGCTGATCTTCGACTACCCGACCACGACCGCCCTGGTCGCGCACCTCAAGGGCGAGCTGGGCGACGCGGCCGACACGCCGTCCACAGTGGACGCCATGCCGAGGGCCGTCGAAGACGACCCGATCGCCATCGTCTCGATGGCCTGCCGGTTCCCCGGTGGCGTGCGCTCGCCGGAGGACCTGTGGGCGCTGCTCTCCGGCGGCGCGGACGCGATCACCGACTTCCCCGGCGACCGCGGCTGGGACCTCGACGCGCTCTACGACCCGGATCCCGACCACCAGGGGACCTCCTACACCCGCCGCGGCGGGTTCCTCGACGGTGCCAGCCGGTTCGACGCCGCGTTCTTCGGCATCAACCCGCGCGAAGCCCTGGCCATGGACCCCCAGCAGCGGCTGCTGCTCGAAACGGCGTGGGAGGCCGTCGAACGCGCCGGGATCGACGCGGCGTCGCTGCGCGGCGGCCCGGTCGGCGTCTTCGCCGGGTCCAACGGCCAGGACTACACCCCGCTGCTCGCGCTCGGCGACGACGAGGGCGTCGAGGGCTACACCATGACCGGCAACGCGGGTTCCGTGGTGTCCGGCCGGATCTCCTACGCGCTCGGCCTCGAAGGCCCGGCCGTCACGGTCGACACGGCCTGCTCGTCGTCGCTGGTCGCCGTGCACCTCGCGACGCGGGCGCTGCGGTCGGGGGAGTGCTCGCTGGCACTCGCCGGCGGCGTCACGATCATGTCGACGCCGTCCGGGTTCATCCAGTTCAGCCGCCAGCGCGGGCTCGCGCTCGACGGCCGCTGCAAGGCGTTTTCCGACGACGCCGACGGCACCGGCTGGGGCGAGGGCGCCGGGATGGTGCTCCTCGAACGGTTGTCCGACGCGCGCCGCAACGGGCACCCGGTGCTCGCCCTGGTGCGCGGAAGTGCGGTCAACCAGGACGGCGCGTCGAACGGCCTCACCGCCCCGAACGGTCCGTCACAGCAGCGGGTGATCCGCGCCGCGCTGGCCGACGCCGGACTGGCACCGTCCGAAGTGGACGCCGTCGAAGCGCACGGCACCGGCACGGTGCTCGGCGACCCGATCGAGGCGCAGGCCGTCCTGGCGACCTACGGCCAGGACCGCGACCGGCCGCTGTGGCTCGGGTCGGTCAAGTCCAACATCGGGCACACGCAGGCCGCCGCCGGCGCGGCCGGGATCATGAAGATGGTCCTGTCCCTGCGTCACGACCTGCTGCCGAAGACGCTGCACGCCGACGTCCCGTCGTCCCATGTGGACTGGACGGCCGGCGATGTGCGGCTGTTGTCCGACGCCGTCGACTGGGCGCCGAACGGGCACCCCCGCCGTGCGGGTATCTCGTCGTTCGGCGTGAGCGGCACCAACGCCCACGTGATCGTCGAGCAGGCGCCCGAGGAACCCACTGTGGCCGAGGCGACGTGGTCCGGTCCGGTGCCGTGGGTGTTGTCGGGCCGGTCCGAAGCGGCGCTGCGGGCGCAGGCGGCCCAGCTCGCCGAGCAGCTCGAGACGGGGACGCGTCCGGCCGACGTCGGCTGGTCCCTGGCCACCGGCCGGACGGCCTTCGAGCACCGCGCGGTGGTGATCGGCACCGAGACCGAAGAGCTGCTGCGGGGGCTGCGTGACCTCGTCGACGGACCTCTGCCCGGCCCGGCGAGCGAAGGCCGGATCGGGTTCCTCTTCACCGGACAGGGCGCGCAGCGGCTCGGCATGGGCCGCGAGCTGTACGCCGGGCACCCGGTGTACGCCGAGGCGTTCGACGCGGTGTGCGCGCACTTCGCCGCCGAGCTGGACCGGCCGTTGCGGGATGTCGTCTTCGGTGACGAGGACCTGCTGAACGAGACCGGCTACACCCAGCCCGCGCTGTTCGCGGTCGAGGTCGCACTGTTCCGCTTGCTGGAGTCGTGGGGCGTGCGGCCCGAATACCTGGCGGGACACTCGATCGGCGAACTGGCCGCCGCGCACGTCGCCGGGGTGTTCTCCCTGGCGGACGCGTGCCGGCTGGTCGCCGCGCGCGGACGGCTGATGCAGGCGCTGCCACGCGGTGGCGGGATGCTGGCCGTGACCGCTACCGAGGACGAGGTCACGCCGCTGCTCACGGACACGGTGAGCATCGCCGCGATCAACGGGCCGACGTCGATCGTGGTCTCCGGCGACGACCTCGGCGGAATCGAACAGCACTTCACCGCACTGGGCCGCAAGACCAAGCGGCTCACCGTGTCCCACGCGTTCCATTCGCCCTTGATGGAGCCGATGCTGGCCGAGTTCGCGAAGGCGGCCGAGCAGATCACCTACGCCGAACCGAACCTGCCGATCGTGTCCACGGTGACCGGTGCGGTCGCGTCCGTGGCCGCACCGGAGTACTGGGTCGGCCAGGTGCGCGCGGCCGTGCGGTTCGCCGACGCCGTCACGACCCTGCACGGCCTCGGCGTCAACCGGTTCGTCGAGATCGGGCCGGACGCCGTCCTCGCGCCGATGGTGGAAGCGGCCGTGGCGGTGCCCACCCTGCGCGCGGGCCGTGACGAGCGGGTCACCGTGCTGGCCGCGGTGGGCGAGTTGCACGTCCACGGGCAGAGTCCCGATTGGACGGCCGTGTTCGCCGGAACCGGCGCACGCCGGGTCGACTTGCCGACGTACGCGTTCCAGTACCAGCGCTTCTGGCCGCATCTGTCCGGGCTGCCCGTCGGTGATGTCACCGCCGCCGGCCTCACCGCGGTGGACCACCCGCTCCTCGGCGCGGCGGTCTCCGTGGCCGGGTCCGACGAGCTGCTCTTCACCAGCCGGCTCGCGCTGTCCACCCACCCGTGGCTGGCCGGGCACGAGGTGATGGGGCAGGTTCTCCTTCCTGGCACGGCGTTCCTGGAGCTGGCCGTCCGCGCCGCGGACCAGGCCGGGTGCGCCCGCGTGGAAGAGCTGACGCTGGCCGCGCCGCTGGTGCTGCCCGAGCGTGGCGGCGTCCAGCTGCAGTGTTCGGTGGGCACGCCCGGCGAGGACGGGACGCGCACCTTCACCGCGCACTCGCGCGCCGAGGGCGCCGACGACTGGGTCCTCAACGCCACCGGCTTGCTCGCTGTCGAAGCCGGAGAGCCCGGCGAAATGCTGACCGAGTGGCCGCCTGCGAAGGCGGAACCCCTTGCCGTGGACGACTTCTACGACACCTACGCGGCGGGTGGGTTCGCCTACGGGGACGCCTTCCGTGGCCTGGCCGCCGCCTGGCGGTCCGGCGACGACGTGTTCGCCGAGATCGCCCTGCCCGAGTCCGCCCGCGACGACGCGCGCCGCTTCGGCCTGCACCCCGCCCTGCTCGACGCGGCCCTGCAGGCGTTGCTCTACCTGCCCTTGGCAGGCTCCGGGCAGAGCAGGCTCCCGTTCTCGTGGTCGGGCGTCACCCTGCACGCGTCCGGCGCCGACGCCCTGCGCGTCAAGCTGAGCCCGGCCGGGCCGGACGCCCTGGCGTTGACCATCGCCGACCCGGCGGGCCACCCGGTCGCCACCGTCGGCTCGCTCGCCATGCGGCAGATCTCGGCGGAGCTGCTGGCCGAGCCCAGCCGCCTGCCCGACTCGCTGTTCCAAGTGGACTGGATTCCGCTGGCCGCCGGGTCCGAACCGGACACCGGATCGTGGGCCGTCCTCGGCCCGGACCAGCACAAGCTCGGCGTCCAGCTCGGCACGTCCGGCCCGCTTGCGTCCTATGTGGACATCGACGCGCTGGTCGCCGACAGTGGCGCGCCGCCGGAGGTGGTCTTCGCGCCGCTCGTGCCGGACCGTGCGGCGGACCTGCCGGGCTCGGTGCGAGCGGCCACCGGCCTGGCCCTGGCCACCGTGCAGCGCTGGCTCGCCGAAGACGCACTGGAAGGCGCGAAGCTCGTGTTCGTCACCTCCGGCGCGGTGGCCCATCGCGGCGAGGTGACCGATCTGGCCAACGCCGCCGTCTGGGGCCTGGTCCGCTCGGCGCAGGCCGAGCACCCGGACCGGTTCCTGCTGGTGGACGTCGACGGCCAGGAGGCCTCCTACGGCGCGGTCCCGGCCGCGCTCGCCACCGGCGAACCGCAGGTGTCCATTCGCGACGGTGCGCCGCACGCGGCCCGGCTGGTCCGCGCCGGGACGGCCGGTGGCGTGCTCAGCGCCCCGAAGGACGGGCACTGGCGGCTCGACGTCGTCGACAAGGGCACCCTGGAGAACCTCGCCCTGCTGCCGTGCCCCGAAGTCGCCGGGCCGCTGCCGGACGGGCACGTGCGGATCGCCGTCCGCGCGGCGGGCGTCAACTTCCGCGACGTCCTCAACGCTCTCGGCATGTACCCCGGCGAGGCCGGGGCGATGGGCCTGGAAGGCGCGGGCGTGGTGACCGAAGTCGGCCCGGGCGTCACCGGGCTCGAGGAAGGCGACCGGGTGCTCGGCATGTTCCCCGGCGCGTTCGGGCCGGTCGCGGTCGCCGACCAGCGGCTCGTCGCCCGCGTCCCGGACGGCTGGTCGTTCGCCGAGGCGGCGTCCGTGCCGATCGTGTTCCTCACCGCCTACTACGCGCTCGTCGACCTCGGCCGCGTCCGGCCGGGGGAGACCGTGCTGGTCCACGCGGCCGCGGGCGGCGTCGGCATGGCCGCCGTCCAGCTCGCGAAGCACCTCGGCGCCGACGTGTTCGGCACCGCGGGCGCCGGCAAGTGGGGTGCGCTGCGCGAGCACGGCCTCGCCGACGACCGGATCGCCTCCTCGCGGACCCTGGACTTCGCGGACCGGTTCCTCGCGGCCACCGAGGGCCGCGGCGTCGACGTCGTGCTCGACTCGCTGGCCGGGGAGTTCGTCGACGCGTCCCTGCGGCTGCTGCCGCGCGGCGGCCGGTTCCTCGAGATGGGCAAGACCGACGTCCGGGTCCCCGCCGACGTCGCCGTGGCCCACCCGGGCGTCGCGTACCAGGCGTTCGACCTCATCGAGGCCGGGCCCGCCCGGATCGCCGAGATGCTGCGGGAGGTCCTCGACCTGCTCGGCCGGGGCGTGCTGCGGCCGATCCCCGTCACCGCGTGGGACGTCCACCGCGCGCCGGCCGCGTTCAAGTACCTCCAGCAGGCGCAGCACGTCGGCAAGGTCGTGCTGACCGTGCCCGCGCCGCTCGACCCCGAGGGCACGGTCCTGATCACCGGCGGCACCGGCGGCCTCGGCGGGCTGCTGGCCCGCCACCTGGTCACCGAGCACGGCGCCCGCCACCTGCTGCTCACCAGCCGTCGTGGTCTCGCGGCCGAAGGGGCGGCGCAGCTGCGGGACGAGCTGACCGGGCTGGGTGCGACCGTCACGGTCGCGGCCTGCGACGCGGCCGACCGCGACGCCCTGGCCGCCTTGCTCGCCGAAATCTCCGACGACCACCCGCTGCGCGCGGTGATGCACACCGCCGGGGTGCTCGACGACGGCGTCGTCGGCTCGCTGGACGCGGCCCGCCTCGACAAGGTGCTGCGGCCCAAGGTCGACGCCGCGGTGCACCTCGACGAGCTGACCCGCCACGCCGACCTCACCGCGTTCGTGCTGTTCTCCGGCGCCGCCGGGCTGTTCGGCGGTGCCGGCCAGGCCAACTACGCGGCCGCGAACGCCTTCGTCGACGCCTTCGCCACCCACCGGCACGCTCTCGGGCTGCCCGCGGTGGCCCTGGCGTGGGGCCCGTGGTCGGCGTCGGCCGGCATGACCAGCGGACTGACCGAGACGGACCTGGGCCGGATGGCTCGCGCGGGACTGCTGCCGCTGTCGGCCGAACTCGGGCTCGCCCTGCTCGACGCGGGCATGGCCTCGGGCGAGGCGGCCGTGGTGCCGATGCGCGTCGACACCGCCGCGCTCGCGTCCTCGAGCGCGGTGGCCCCGCTGTTCCGGGGGCTCGTCACCGCCCCGGCGCGGCGCGCGGTCGCGTCCGCGGCGAAGGCCGAACCGGTGGGACTCGCAGAGCGGCTGGCCGCGACGCCGGTTGCCGACCGCGAGGACCTGGTGGTGGAGCTGGTTTCCGGTCAGGTCGCCGCCGTGCTGGGGCACGCGTCCACAGTGGACATCGACCCCGGCAAGGCGTTCAGCGAGCTGGGCTTCGACTCGCTCACCGCGGTGGAGCTGCGCAACCGGCTCGGCGCGGTCGCCGGGAAGCGGCTGCCGGCCACGCTGGTGTTCGACTACCCGACGGTCGCCGAGCTGGCGGGCTACCTGCTCGGTGAGATCGCTCCGGCGGCGCCGTCCGCGAACGGCCTGGTCGACGACCTGCGCGGGTCGCTCGAAGCACTTCCCGAGGGCTACGAGGGCCGCGACGAGATCACCGAGCGGCTGCAGAGCCTGCTGGACTGGTGGACCGGCACCGCGGAACCGCAGTCGGACGACGAAGTCGCGGCCGCGTCCGCCGACGAGCTGTTCGACCTGATCGACAAGGAGTTCGGGGCGTGACCTCCGACAACGAGAAGAAGCTGCTCGACTACCTCAAGAAGGTCACCACCGACCTGAGGGCGGCGAACCAGCGGTTGCGCGAGGTCGAGGACCGGGACACCGAGCCGGTCGCGGTGATCGGGATGGGCTGCCGGTTCCCCGGCGGCGTCCGCTCTCCCGAGCAGCTGTGGCAGCTGCTGGCCGACGGCGGCGACGGCATGGCGGGCTTCCCGGCCGATCGCGGCTGGCCCGCGGCGCTGTACTCCGGCGACGCCGAGCAGGCGGGCACCAGTTACGTCCGCGAGGGCGGGTTCGTCTACGACGCGGCGGAGTTCGATCCTGGCTTCTTCGGGATGAGTCCCCGCGAGGCGCTGGCCACCGACCCGCAGCAGCGGCTGCTGCTCGAAACGGCGTGGGAGACCATCGAACGCGCCGGGATCGACCCGCTGTCGCTGCGCGGCTCGCGGGCGGGCGTCTTCGTCGGCGGGACGTCCACCGGCTACGGCTCGGGCCTGACCGCGTTGCCCGACGGCGTCGAAGGGCACCTGCTCACCGGCAACTCGACCGCCGTCATCTCCGGCCGGGTCGCCTACCAGCTCGGGCTCAAGGGCCCGGCGGTCACCGTGGACACCGCGTGCTCGTCGTCGCTGGTCGCCCTGCACTGGGCCGCCCAGGCGCTGCGGCGCGGCGAGTGCTCGCTGGCGCTCGTCGGCGGCGTCACCGTCATGTCGACGCCCGGGATGTTCCTGGAGTTCAGCCGCCAGCGCGGGCTCGCGCCCGACGGGCGGTGCAAGCCGTTCGCGGCCGCGGCCGACGGCACCGGCTGGTCCGAGGGCGTCGGGCTCGTCCTCGTCGAGAAGCTGTCCGACGCGCTGGCCAACGGCCACCCGGTGCTCGCCGTGGTCCGCGGCTCGGCGGTCAACTCCGACGGCGCGTCCAACGGCCTCACCGCACCCAACGGCCCGGCGCAGCAGCAGGCCATCCGCGCCGCGCTGGCGAGCGGCGGGCTCACACCGTCCGATGTGGACGTTGTCGAGGCACACGGCACCGGCACCACGCTGGGCGACCCGATCGAGGCGCACGCACTGCTGGCGACCTACGGCCAGGACCGCGACCGGCCGCTGTGGCTCGGCTCGGTGAAGTCGAACATCGGCCACACCCAGGCCGCCGCCGGCGTGGCCGGGGTGATCAAGATGGTGCTGGCCATGCGGCACGGGCTGTTGCCGCGCACGGTGCACGTCGACGAGCCCTCGCCGCACATCGACTGGTCGGCCGGGCGCGTCGAGCTGCTCACCGAGAACGTTTCGTGGCCTGCCGGGGCGACCCCGCGCCGGGCCGGGGTGTCCTCGTTCGGCATCTCCGGGACCAACGCGCACGTGGTCCTGGAGAGTTACGACCTGGTGCCCGACCCGGCGACCACGTTCGGCGCGCCGGTGCCCCTCGCGCTCTCGGCGCGCTCGCGCGAAGCCCTCCGGGAGCAGGCCGTCCGGCTGCGTGACCACCTGAGTGCGGGCCCGCCGCTGGCCGACACCGCGTGGTCGCTGGTCACCGGGCGTTCGGCGTTCGAGCACCGGGCCGTCGTGCTGGCCGCCGACGCCTCCGAGGCCGTGACGGCCCTGGACGCCCTGGCCGCCGACGAGCCTGCGGCGTCCCTTGTGGACGGTGTGGCGGGCAAGGCGGGCAAGACCGCGTTCCTGTTCTCCGGCCAGGGTTCCCAGCGGATTGGCATGGGTGCCGGGCTGCGTCGCGAGTTCCCGGTGTTCGCGGCCGCCTTCGACGAGGTGTGCCAGGGCTTCGACGGGCTGCTGCCCGGCCCCCTGGCCGAAGCGATCTCGGGTGCGTCCTTGGACGACACGGGATACACCCAGCCCGCGCTGTTCGCCGTCGAGGTCGCGTTGTTCCGGCTACTGGAGTCCTGGGGCGTGCAGCCGGACTTCCTGGCCGGGCACTCGATCGGCGAGCTGGCGGCGGCGCACGTCGCCGGGATCCTCACGCTGGCCGACGCGTGCACGCTCGTCGCCGCGCGGGCGCGGCTGATGCAGGCCCTCCCGGCCGGCGGCGCGATGGTCGCCGTGCAGGCCACCGAAGCCGAGGTCACGCCGCTGCTGGGCGAGCGGGTCGACCTCGCGGCCGTCAACGCGGCCGACTCCGTCGTCCTGTCCGGCGACGAAGACGCAGTGCTCGCGGCGGCGGCCGAACTGGCTTCGCGCGGGCGCAAGACCAAGCGGCTCAGCGTGTCGCACGCCTTCCACTCGGTGCTGATGGAGCCGATGCTGGCGGAGTTCCGGCAGGCCGTGGCCGGGCTGACGTTCTCGGTGCCGAAGATCCCGGTCGTCACCGGCGGCCCCGCCGACCTGACCGACCCGGAGTACTGGGTGCGGCACGTGCGCGAACCGGTCCGGTTCGCCGACCGCATGACGACCCTGGCCGCCCGCGGTGTCGCGCGGTTCGTCGAGGTCGGCCCGGGCGGGACCCTTGCCGGAATGGCGAGTGTGCCCGTCGTGCCGGTGCTGCGCGCCGGGCGGGACGAGCGGGAGTCGGTGCTGTCGGCGCTGGCCGAGCTGTACGTCCGCGGCGGCCCACCCGCCTGGACCGGCCTGCTCGACGGCGCCCGCCGGGTCGACCTGCCGACCTACGCCTTCCAGCGCTCACGGTTCTGGCTCACTTCGCCGGAGTCCGAAGCTCCCGCGGGCGACGCCGGCGCGGACCGCTTCTGGTCGGCGGTCGAACGGCAGGATCTCGACGCGCTGACCGCGACGCTCGACGTGCCGTCGGAAGCGCCGCTCAGCGATGTCCTGCCCGCGCTGGCCTCCTGGCGTCGCCGGAACCACGACGAGTCCACTGTGGACGGCTGGCGGCATCGGATCACCTGGCGCCCGCTCACCGGGACCACCGCGGCACGGCTGCCGGGCCGCTGGCTCGTGCTGGCGCGAGAAGGCGCCGACGATGTCATCGCGGGCCTGGAAGACCGGGGCGCGGACGTGCTTCGCGTCCCGGCGGACGCCGACCTGGCCACCCTGCTGACCGACGAGCCAGCCGGGATCCTCTCGCTGCTGGCCGTGGATCAGACGCTCGCGCTGGTGCAGGCCCTCGGCGCGCTCGGCTGGTCCGCGCCGCTGTGGTGCGCGACCCGGGGCGCCGTCTCGACCGGCCGGTCCGACCGGCTCGCACACCCGGAGCAGGCCCAGGTGTGGGGCCTCGGCCGGTCGGCCGCGGTGGAGCACCCGCGCCGGTGGGGCGGCCTGGTCGACCTGCCCGAGCACCTCGACGACCGTGGCCTCGACCGGCTGTGCGGAGTGCTCGCCGACGGCGCGGAGGACGAGGTCGCGATCCGGGCCGCCGGGGTCTTCGCCCGGCGGCTCGGGCGAGCGCCGTTGTCCGCCGACTGTCCCGAGTGGACGGTCGCAGGAACGGTGCTGATCACCGGCGGCACCGGCGCGCTCGGGGGCCACCTCGCGCGCTGGGCGGTCGACCGCGGCGCGTCGCGCGTCGTGCTGGCGAGTCGCCGTGGCCCGGACGCGCCGGGCGCGGCCGAGCTGACCGCGCGCGGCTTCGACGTCGTGGCCTGCGACTTCGCCGACCGAGACGCCGTCACCGCGCTGGTGGATTCCCTGCCGGACCTGAGCGCCGTCGTGCACGCGGCCGGGGTGCTCGACGACGGCGTGCTCGACGGGCTCACCCCCGAAAAGCTCGACCGGGTGCTGCGGGCCAAGGCGACTTCCGCCCGGGTGCTGCACGAGGTCACCGCGGACCGCGACCTCTCGGCGTTCGTGCTGTTCTCGTCGCTGGCCGGCACGGTCGGCTCGGCCGGGCAGGGCAACTACGCCGCCGCGAACGCCTACCTCGACGCGCTGGCCGCGCACCGGCGGGCCCGCGGGCTCGCCGCGACCTCGATCGCCTGGGGACCGTGGGCCGACGCGGGGATGGCGGCCGACGACGCCGTCCGCGACCGGCTGCGCCGCGGCGGCCTCACCCCGCTGACTCCCGGACTCGCCCTGGCCGCGCTCGACCGGGCCCTGGGTGCCGGGGACGTGACCGTCGCGGTCGCCGACATCGACTGGGCGGTCTACGGGCCCGCCCTCACCGCCGTGCGCCCGAGCCGGCTGCTGGCCGAACTCCCCGAAGCGGCGGCCGAAGCGCCGTCAGCGCAACTGTCCGAAGAGGACACTCTGACGCTGGTGCGGCGGCAGGTCGCGGCCGTGCTCGGGTACGCGGACATCGCCGCGGTCGCCCCGGACCGGTCGTTCAACGACCTCGGCTTCGACTCGCTGACCGCCGTCGAACTGCGCAACCGGCTCGGCGCGGCCACCGGGACGGACCTGCCCGCGACCTTGATCTACGACTACCCGACGGCCGCCGACCTGGCCACGCACCTCGCGGCGGGTGTCCCGGACGCCGAGCCGGTCGTCGCGCGGCCCGCGGTGTCCACAGAGGACCCGGTCGTCGTCGTGGCGATGGGCTGCCGGTTCCCCGGCGGCGTGCGGACCCCGGAAGACCTGTGGGACCTGCTGCTGTCCGGCGGTGACGCGGTTTCGGGCTTCCCCGCCGACCGGCACTGGGACGTCGCGGGCCTCACGGCGGCCGGGGTCGTCGCGGGCGGCGGCGCGTTCGTCGACGGCGTCACCGAGTTCGACCCGGCCTTCTTCGGCATCTCGCCGCGCGAAGCACTGGCGATGGACCCGCAGCAGCGGCTCGTCCTGGAAACCGCCTGGGAGGCACTGGAACGCGCCGGGGTCGACCCGGCCCGGACCGCGGACGTCGGCGTGTTCCTCGGCACCAACGGGCAGGACTACCCGGCGGTGCTCGCGGCCTCCGGCGAGGACTTCGGCGGGTTCGTCGGCACCGGGAACGCGGCTTCGGTCGTCTCGGGCCGGGTGTCGTACGTGCTCGGCCTCGGCGGACCGGCGGTCACCGTGGACACGGCGTGCTCGGCGTCGCTGGTGGCGCTGCACCTGGCCGCGCAGTCGGTGCGCTCGGGCGAGTGCGCGATGGCGCTGGCCGGTGGCGTGACGGTGATGGCGACGCCCGGCGCGTTCGTCGAGTTCTCCCGCCAGGGCGGGCTCGCGGCGGACGGCCGGTGCAAGGCCTTCGCCGACGAGGCGGACGGCACGGGCTGGGGCGAAGGCGCCGGCGTCGTGCTGGTCGAACGGCTGTCGGACGCGCGGCGGCTCGGGCACCCGGTGCTCGCGGTGCTGCGAGGCTCGGCGATGAACCAGGACGGCGCGTCCAACGGCCTGACCGCCCCGAACGGCCCCTCGCAGCAGCGAGTTATCCTGGCTGCGCTGGCGAACGCGGGCCTGTCACCGTCCGATGTGGACGCGGTGGAAGCGCACGGGACGGGCACCGCGCTGGGCGATCCGATCGAGGCGCAGGCCTTGCTGGCAACCTACGGCCGGGCCCGCTCGCAGCCGTTGTGGCTGGGTTCGCTGAAGTCGAACATCGGGCACACGCAGGCGGCCGCCGGGATCGCCGGGGTCATCAAGATGGTCCTCGCACTGGGGCACGGCGTGCTGCCGAAGACGCTGCACGCGGACCGGCCGTCGCGGCACGTCGACTGGGACAGCGGCGCGGTGGCGCTGCTGACCTCGACCACCCCTTGGCCGCCTGCGGAGCGGCCGCGCCGGGCGGGCGTGTCGTCGTTCGGCTTCAGCGGCACGAACGCCCACGTCATCCTCGAACAGCCACCCGCCACGGACGTCGTGAGTGAGAAACAGTGTGCCAACCCTGTTTCTCACTCACGACCAGCCGCGGCAGACTGCGTCGTCTGGCCGCTGTCGGGCCGGTCGGCCGAGGTGCTGCGGCAGCAGGCCCGGCGGCTCGCGGAGTTCGTCGAAGGCTCGGACGTTCCGCTTGCCGACGTCGGCCGGTCGCTGGCCGCTCGGGCGGTGTTCGAGCACCGGGCCGTCGTGACGGGTGCCGGGCGCGAGGACCTGCTCGCCGGGCTGGCCGCGGTCGCGTCGGGCTCGAAGGGGCGGGGTGTGGTCAGCGGGCGCGCCGGTGCCGGCGCGACCGGCCTGCTGTTCGCCGGCCAGGGATCGCAGCGCGCCGGGATGGGGGCCGAGCTGTACGCGCGGTTCCCCGTGTTCGCGGACGCGTTCGACGCGGTGTGCGCGGCGCTGGACGCTTCGCTCGATCGGCCGTTGCGGGACGTCGTCTTCGGCGACGCTCGGGCGCTGGACCAGACGGGGTACACCCAGCCCGCGCTGTTCGCGGTCGAGGTCGCGCTGTTCCGGCTGCTGGAGTCGTGGGGTGTGCGGCCGGACTTCCTGGCCGGGCACTCGATCGGCGAGTTGGCGGCGGCGCACGTCGCCGGGGTGTTCTCGCTGGAGGACGCGTGCCGCTTGGTGGCGGCGCGGGCGGGCCTCATGCAGGCACTGCCCGCCGGGGGCGCGATGCTCGCTGTGCAGGCCGCCGAGCAGGACGTTCTCGAGATCGCCGCGGGCCGAGCCGATCTGGCCGCCGTCAACGGGCCCCTGGCCACGGTGCTTTCCGGCGAGGCCGGCGTGCTGGCGGAGATCGCCGCCGAGCTGGCCGCGCGCGGGGTGAAGTCTAGGGATTTGCGGGTCTCGCATGCGTTTCACTCGGCACATATGGACGCGATGCTCGAGGAGTTCGCCGAGGTGGCGCGCGGGATCGGCTATGCCGAGCCGCGCATCCCGGTCGTGTCCACGGTGACCGGGCGGGCCGACTTGACCGACCCGGAGTACTGGGTGCGCCAGGTGCGCGAGCCGGTGCGCTTCGCCGACGCCGTGTCGACGCTGCGTGAGGCGGGCGTCGCGCGGCTGGTGGAGCTGGGCCCGGACGGAACGCTGAGCGCGCTGGCCGAGGGCTGCGTCCCGACGCTGCGCAAGGACCGGCCGGAGGTCGCCACGGTTCTGCTGGCGGTGGCGTCTTTGCACGTCAGCGGGCCCGCCGTGGACTGGACGCCGCTTTCGCCGGGGACTCGGCACGTCGCGCTGCCCACGTACCCGTTCGAGCGTCGGGTGTTCTGGCCCGAGGTGCCGGTCCCGAGCGGTTCTCCGGCCGACGCTTGGCGCTACCGGACGTCGTGGCGGCCGGTGGCCGACCGGCCGGGGACGCGGTTGTCCGGCCGGTGGCTCGTGGTGGTCCCCGCCGGGTTTGAGGACGATCCGCTGGTCAAGGCCGTGGTTCCGGCGCTCGCGGAGGCGGGAGCCGAGCCGGTGCCGGTGACGCTCGGAACGCCCGACCGTGACGCTGTCGCCGCTGAGCTGCTGGGCTTCGGTCCCGCCGACGGCGTGCTCTCGCTGCTCGGGCTGGCCGTCCACGCCACGCCGGGCCGGCCGTCCGTGCCCCTCGGCCTCGCGCTGAGCACCACCCTCCTCCAAGCGCTCGGGGATGCCGACCTCACCGCGCCGCTGTGGTCCGTGACCGCGGGAGCCGTCGGCGTCGACGGCGAAACTCCCGCGCAGCCCCTCGCCGCCGGGGTCTGGGGACTCGGCCGAACCGCCGCGCTGGAGCATCCCGGCCGCTGGGGCGGGCTCGCCGACCTGCCCGTCGAGCCCGGCGAACCCGAGCTGACCCGGCTGATGACCGCCCTCAGCGGCAGCGAAGGCGAGGACCAGCTCGCGATCCGCCCGGCCGGCACCTTCGTGCGACGGCTCGTGCGGGCCCCGATCGCAGCACCCACCGAGCCCTGGACCCCGACCGGCACGGTGCTCGTCACCGGCGGCACCGGCGCGCTCGGCGCCGAGGTCGCACGGTGGCTGGCGCGGACCGGCGCGCCGCACGTCGTGCTGGCCGGGCGGCGTGGGGCCGCCGCGCCCGGGGCCGCCGAACTCGAAGCCGAGCTCAGCGCGCTCGGCGCCAAGGTGACCATCGCCGCCTGCGACCTCGCCGACCGCGCCGCCGCCGCCGAGCTGCTCGAGTCGCTGCCCGACCTCGACGCCGTCGTCCACGCCGCCGGTGTTCTCGACGACGGCGTCCTGGACTCCCTGACACCGCACCGGCTCGCCACCGTGTTGAGGTCCAAAGTGGACTCCGCGGTCATCCTGGACGAGCTGACGCGCCACCGCGACCTGTCCGCGTTCGTGCTGTTCTCCTCCCTGGCCGCCACGCTCGGCGCGGCCGGGCAGGGCAACTACGTCGCGGCCAACGCCGTGCTGGACGCCCTCGCCGAGCACCGGGCCGGCCTCGGCCTGCCGGCCACCTCGATCGCCTGGGGCCCGTGGGCCGGCGCGGGCATGGCCGCCGGGAACAGCGGCCGCGCCGAGCGCGGCGGGATCCGCCCGATGGCCCCCGAGTTGGCGACCGCGGCCCTGCACCGGGCGCTCAGCGGCGGCGAGCCCGTGGTCACCGTGGCCGACGTCGACTGGGAGCGGTTCACCGTCCGCACCGCACGGCTGCTCGACGACCTGCCCGAAGCGCGCCGAGCAGCGGCAGAACCCGAGCAGGACTTCCGGGCGAAACTCGACGCGCTGACCGGGTCCGAACGGGATCGCGCGCTCCTCGACCTGGTGCGTGCCGAAGTGGCCACCGTCCTCGGCTACCCGAGTCCGTCCACAGTGGACCCTGAACTGGCGTTCAAGGAGCTGGGCCTCGACTCGCTCACCGCGGTCGAGCTGCGCAACGGCCTCGCCGCCGTCACCGGCCTGTCCCTGCCCGCGACGCTCGGGTTCGACTACGCCACCCCGGCGGCGCTGGCCCGGCACCTCGGCCGCGAACTCGGCCCGGCCGACCCGGCCGCGGCGGCCGAGGCCGAGCTGGACCGGATCGAGGCGGCCTTCGCCGGGCTGACCGCCGAGCAACTGGCCGGCACCCGGATCACCACCCGGCTGCAGGCGCTGCTGGGCCGGCTGGCCGAAACCGCGGAGCCGGCCGGGAGCGCGCGGCAGAAGCTCGAGACGGCCAGCGAAACCGAGATCTTCGACTTCATCGACAACGAGCTGGGACTCGCGTGACGCGCGGGGGCGCCGGCGGGCGGGGTGCGACGTGAACGAGGAGAAGCTGCTCGGGTACCTGCGCAAGGTCACCGCCGACCTGCACGAAACCCGGGAACGGCTGCGCGAGGCCGAATCCGCCACGCCCGAGCCGATCGCCATCGTGGCGATGGCCTGCCGGTTCCCCGGTGGCGTCGAGACGCCCGAGGACCTCTGGCGGGTGCTCGAAACCGGCACCGACACGCTGACGGGCTTCCCGGACGACCGCGGCTGGGACCTCGACGCCGTCTACCACCCGGACCCGGCCCACCCCGGCACGAGCTACGTCGACCAGGGCGGGTTCGTCCGCGACGCGGGCGCGTTCGACGCGGCGTTCTTCGGGATCTCGCCCCGCGAGGCCCTCGCCATGGATCCGCAGCAGCGGCTGCTGCTCGAGACGTCCTGGGAAGCCTTGGAGCGCGCCGGAATCGATCCGGCGGCCCTGCGGGGAGAGCCGGTCGGCGTGTTCGCCGGGACCAACGGCCAGGACTACCCGGGCCTGCTCAGCCTCGCGCCCGGCGTCGGCGACGGCTACGAGAGCACCGGCAACGCGGCGAGTGTCCTTTCCGGACGGATCTCCTACGCGCTCGGCCTGGAGGGCCCGGCCGTCACCGTCGACACGGCGTGCTCGTCGTCGCTGGTCGCACTCCACTGGGCGGCGCACGCGCTGCGCGAGGGAGAGTGCCGCCTGGCGCTCGCCGGTGGTGTCACGGTCATGACGACGCCCGGCGCGTTCATCGGCTTCAGCCGTCAGCAGGGCCTGGCCGCGGACGGCCGCTGCAAAGCGTTCGCCGACGGCGCCGACGGGACCGGCTGGGGCGAGGGTGCCGGCGTCGTGCTGCTGGAACGGCTTTCCGACGCGCGGCGCAGCGGGCATCCGGTGCTCGCGATCGTCGCGGGCTCGGCGATCAACTCCGACGGCGCGTCGAACGGGCTGACCGCCCCGAACGGCCCGTCGCAGCAACGCGTCATCCGCGCCGCACTGGCCGACGCGGGCCTCTCGCCGTCCGATGTGGACGCCGTCGAAGCGCACGGCACCGGGACGAGCCTGGGTGACCCGATCGAGGCGCAGGCCCTCCTGGCCACCTACGGCGAGCACCGGCCTGCGGGCCGTCCACTGTGGCTCGGTTCGATCAAGTCGAACCTCGGGCACACCCAGGCCGCCGCGGGTGTCGCCGGGGTCATCAAGATGACCCTCGCGCTGCGCAACGGCGTCCTGCCGAAGACCCTGCACGTGGACCAGCCGACGTCGCGGGTGGACTGGTCGGCCGGGGACGTCCGGGTGCTGACCGAGCCGGTCCCGTGGCCGGAAGACGGGCGGGTGCGCCGCGCGGGCGTCTCGGCGTTCGGCGTCAGCGGCACCAACGCCCACGTGCTCCTGGCCGCACCCCCGGCCGAAGAACCCTTGCTGCCCGAAGAAAGCACGTCGTCGGTGGTGCCGTGGGTCCTTTCGGGACGGTCAGAGGCCGCACTCCGCGGCCAGGCCGCGCGGCTGGCGCGTGTCGAAGGTGACCCGGCCGGGATCGGGCTGGCGCTCGCCACGACTCGTTCGGCCTTCGAGCACCGGGCCGTGCTGGTCGGCGACGCAGGCGAACTCGCCGAGGGGGTACGCGCGCTCGCGAAGGGCGACGACGTGCCCGGCCTCGTCCGCGGCGCGGTCACCGAAGGACTGACTGCCTTCCTGTTCACCGGCCAAGGCGCGCAACGCGTCGGCATGGGGCGGGAGCTGCACGCCCGGTTCCCGGCCTACGCCACCGCTTTCGACGAGGTCTGCGCGGAGTTCGACCGGCACCTCGACCGTCCACTCAAGACGGTGGTCTGGTCCGGCGAAGCCCTCGACGAGACGGCCTGCACCCAGCCCGCGCTGTTCGCGATCGAAGTCGCGCTGTTCCGGCTGCTGGAGTCTTGGGGCGTGACGCCCGACCATCTCGCCGGGCACTCCATCGGCGAGCTGGCGGCGGCGCACGTCGCCGGGGTGTTCTCGCTCGCCGACGCCGCCGAGCTGGTCGCCGCGCGCGGCCGGCTGATGCAGGCGCTGCCGGGCGGCGGCGCGATGGTCGCCGTCCAGGCCACCGAAGCCGAAGTGACGCCGCTGCTCACCGGCGCTGTCTCGCTCGCGGCGGTCAACGGCCCGGACTCCGTCGTGGTGTCGGGCGAGGAAGCGGCCGCGGGAGAGATCGAACGGCACTTCGCAGACCTCGGCCGCCGGACCCGGCGGCTCACCGTCTCCCACGCCTTCCACTCGCCGCTGATGGACCCGATGCTGGCCGAGTTCGCCCAGGTCGCGGCGCGGATCACGTACGCACGGCCGCGGCTCCCGATCGTCTCGACGGTGACCGGGACAGCGGTGACCGAGGAGCTGACCACGCCGGAGTACTGGGTGCGCCAGGTCCGGGAGCCGGTCCGGTTCGCGACGGCCGTGGCCGCGCTCGCGGACTCCGGAACCACCCGGTTCCTGGAGCTGGGGCCGCACGGCGTGCTCGCCGCCATGACCGAGGAGTGCCTGCCCGGCGCGACCGTCGCCGCGCTGCTGCGCAGGGACCGCGACGAGGTCCGGACCGCGCTGGCCGCCGTCGCGGCGGTGTACGTCCGCGGCGCGCGGGTGGCCTGGGGCGAGCTGTTCCCCGGTGCGCGGGCGAGTGAACTCCCGACCTACGCCTTCCAACGCGAGACGTATTGGCCGGAGCTGCCCCGCCCGGTCGGTGGCGCTACGCGGGACGGCCTGCTCAAGCTCGACTGGGTGCCGATCGCGGCGGGGGAGCCGGTCCCGGCGGCGTGGGCCGTGCTCGGCTCCGGCCACCGCGAGCTGGGCGCCGCCCTGTTCGCCGAGCTGGGCGCGCTGGCCTGCCACCCCGATCTCGACGGCGTCGCGGAGGCGGGCGCGCTGCCCGACGTCCTGGTCGCCCCGTTCCTGTCCCGGTCCGAAGAGGACACTCCCGGTACGGCGGCTCGTCGCGCGCTGCGGCTCGTGCAGGCGTGGCTGGCCGACGAGCGGTTCGACGGCCGGACGCTGGTGGTGCTGACGCGCGGCGCCGCCGTCGCCGACGGGGTGGCGGATCTCGCGCAGGCCCCGGTGTGGGGCCTGGTGCGCTCGGCCGCCGCGGAGAACCCCGGCCGGTTCGTGCTCGCCGACGTCGACGACCTGGCCGCCGCACGCCTCCTGCCCGCGGCGCTCGCCACCGGCGAACCGGAGTTCTTGCTGCGCGACGGCGAGATCCGGGCGGCACGCCTGGCCAAGCTCACCTCGGCCGAGCCGGGGCCGTCCGCGTCCTTCGGTCCGGAAGGGACAGTGCTCGTCACCGGCGGCACCGGGGCGCTGGGCGCACTCGTCGCCCGCCACCTGGCCACCCGGTACGGCGTGCGCCACCTGCTGCTCGCCGGCCGGCGCGGCCCGGCTGCCGACGGCGCGGCCGAGCTGGTCGCCGACCTGACCGAGCTGGGTGCGGAACCCGTCGTCGCGGCCTGCGACGCCGCCGACCGCGACGCGCTGGCCGCACTGCTGGCGGGCATCCCGGCGGACCGCCCGTTGACCGGCGTCGTCCACGTGGCCGGTGTCCTCGACGACGGCGTCGTGTCCGCGCTGACCCCCGAGCGCCTGGATGCCGTGCTGCGCCCCAAGATCGACGCGGTCACCCACCTCCACGAGCTGACCGCCGACGCCGATCTGACGGCCTTCGTCGTGTTCTCCTCGATCTCCGGCACGCTCGGCCCGGCCGGGCAGGCGAACTACGCGGCGGCCAACGTCTGGCTCGACGCGCTGGCCCGCCACCGCCGCGACCGCGGCCTGCCCGCGCTCGCGCTCGGCTGGGGACTGTGGGAGCAGGCCGGCGGCATGACCGGCACCCTCGCCGACCGCGACCGCGACCGCCGCCGGCTCGGCGCCGCCGGCATGATTCCGCTGTCCACTGTGGACGGACTGCGGCTGTTCGACGCGGCCTGCCGCGCCGGGGAGCCCGCGGTGCTGCCGATCCGGTTCGACCTCGACGTCCTCGCCGCCGCCCCGGTCCTGCCGCCGGTGTTCGCCGGGCTCGTCCCGCCGCGGCCGGCCGCCGAACCCGCCGCCGACCGCCCGGCCGACCCGCTGGACGTCGTCCGCACCGCCGTGGCGCTGGTGCTCGGCTACGCGAACGCGGCGGCCGTCGAGCCGGACCGGGCGTTCAAGGACCTCGGCTTCGACTCGCTGACCGCCGTCGAACTGCGCAACCGGCTGGCCGCGGCCACCGGGCAGCGGCTGCCCGCCACGCTGATCTACGACTACGCCACGCCGAACGCCCTGGCCGCGCACCTGACCGGCGACGCGGGACCGGCGGTGCCTGCCTCGGTCGCGGCCCGGACCGACGACGAGCCGATCGCGATCGTCTCGATGGCCTGCCGGTTCCCCGGCGGCGTCCACACCCCGGACGAGCTGTGGACGCTGCTCGCCGAGGGCCGCGACGCGGTCGGCGGTTTCCCGGCCGACCGCGGCTGGGACCTCGATGCGCTCTACGACCCGGACCCCGACAGCGAAGGCACGTCCTACGCCCGCGAAGGCGGTTTCCTCGACGACGCCGCGTTGTTCGACCCTGCCTTCTTCGGGATCTCACCCCGGGAAGCCCTCGCCATGGACCCGCAGCAGCGGCTGCTGCTCGAGACGTCCTGGGAAGCCCTCGAACGTGCCGGGATCGACCCGGAGTCGCTGCGCGGTCAGCCGGTCGGCGTGTTCGCCGGGACCAACGGCCAGGACTACCCGGCGCTGCTCGCGCTGTCGCCGAAGAGCGCCGAAGGCTACCTCGGCACCGGCAACGCCGCTTCCGTGCTCTCGGGCCGGATCTCCTACGCGCTCGGGCTGGAGGGGCCGGCCGTCACCGTGGACACGGCGTGCTCGTCCTCCCTGGTCGCGCTGCACTGGGCGATCCAGGCGCTGCGTGCGGGGGAATGCTCGCTGGTGCTCGCCGGCGGGGTCACCGTCCTGGCGACGCCGGGCTCGTTCGTCGAGTTCAGCCGCCAGCGGGGGCTGTCGCCGGATGGCCGCTGCCGTGCCTTTTCCGACGATGCGAACGGCACCGGCTGGGGCGAGGGCGCGGGAATACTCGTGCTGGAAAGGCTTTCCGACGCGCGGCGCAACGGGCACCCGGTGCTCGCGGTCGTCCGCGGCAGCGCGGTCAACCAGGACGGTGCGTCGAACGGGCTGACCGCGCCGAACGGGCCGTCGCAGCAACGGGTGATCCGGGCGGCACTGGCGAGCGCGGGCCTGGGACCGTCCGATGTGGACGCCGTCGAAGCGCACGGCACCGGCACGAGCCTCGGCGACCCGATCGAAGCCCAGGCGCTGATCGCCACCTACGGCCAGGACCGCGACCGTCCACTGTGGCTGGGTTCGATCAAGTCGAACCTCGGCCACACGCAGGCGGCGGCCGGGGTCGCCGGGGTCATCAAGATGGTGCTGGCCCTGCGGCACGGCCTGCTGCCGCAGACTCTGCACGCCGACGTCCCCTCGTCGCATGTGGACTGGGCCGGCGGTGCCGTGCGGCTGCTGTCCGAGCCCGTGCCGTGGCCGGACGACGACCACGTGCGCCGCGCCGGTGTCTCGTCGTTCGGCGTGAGCGGCACCAACGCCCACGTCATCATCGAAGCCGCCCCTGATACCCCCGAAGCGCCACTTTCCCGTGAAAGTGGCGCGCTGACGGCGTGGGTCGTGTCGGGGCACACTCCGGAAGCCCTGCGGGGTCAGGCCGAACGATTGCTGAGCCACGTCGAGGCCCACGCCGCCGAGATCGGCACGGCGCTGGCGGCCCGCACGGTGTTCGCTCACCGCGCTGTCGTGGTGGGTGCCGCCCGGGACGAGCTGGTGCGCGGACTGGCCGCCGTCGCCGCCGACCGTCCCGCGCCCGGCGTCACCACGGGCGTGCGCGCCGAGGGCGGGACGGCGTTCCTGTTCACCGGCCAGGGCGCGCAGCGGCTCGGCATGGGCGCGGGCTTGCGTCGCGCGTTCCCGGTGTTCGCCGAAGCCTTCGCCGAGGTGTGCGCGGAGTTCGACACCCACCTCGACCGGCCGCTCCTCGACGTCGTCGACACCGACCCCGGTCTGCTCGACCAGACCGGCTACACCCAGCCCGCGCTGTTCGCGATCGAAGTGGCCCTGTTCCGGCTCCTGGAATCCTGGGGGGTCCGCCCCGACCGCCTCGCCGGGCACTCGATCGGCGAGCTGGCCGCCGCGCACGTCGCGGGCGTCTGGTCGCTGCCCGATGCCTGCGCCGTCGTCGCCGCACGCGGCCGTCTGATGCAGGCGTTGCCGGTCGGTGGCGCAATGCTCGCGATCGAGGCGACCGAAGCCGAGGTCGTGCCGACGCTGCCCGCGGGTGTCGAGCTGGCCGCGGTCAACGGGCCGGCGTCCGTGGTGGTGTCCGGTGCCGAGGACGGCGTCCTGGAGGTCGAACGGCACTGGGCCGGGCGCAAGACCCGGCGGCTGCGCGTCTCGCACGCCTTCCACTCGCCGGCCATGGACGGGATGCTCGCGGAGTTCGGCCGGGTCCTGGCCCGCGTCACCTTCGCATCGCCCGCCATCCCGATCGTCTCGACGCTGACCGGTGCGCCCGCCGACCTGACCTCGCCGGAGTACTGGCTGCGCCAGGCCCGCGGGACGGTCCGGTTCGCCGACGCCGTCGCCACCCTCGCCGGGCTGGGCGTGACCCGGTTCGTGGAGCTGGGCCCGGACGGCGTGCTCACCGCGCTGGCCGCGTCCACTGTGGACGAGCAAGCAGTGGTCACCGCGGTGCTGCGCAAGGACCGTGACGAGCCTCGGGAACTGCTGGCCACACTGGCGAAACTGCACGTCAGTGGCTCCACAGTGGACTGGGTGACCGTCCTCGGCGGGGCCGGCGGCGCGGCGGAGCTGCCGACGTACGCCTTCCAGCACGAGCGGTTCTGGCCCGAATTCTCCCTGACGCCGACCGGTGACGTCACGATGGCGGGGCTCGACCGTCCGGACCACCCGCTGCTGGGCGCGTCGGTCACGAACGCCGAGGACGGCGCCGTGGTGTGCACGGGCCGCGTCTCGACGCGGACCCACCCGTGGCTCGCCGACCACGTCGTCGCGGGCAGCACGCTCTTCCCCGGCACCGGGTTCGTCGAGCTGGTCCTGCGCGCGGCCGAGCAGGTCGGCGCGGGCGGCATCGACGAGCTGGTCATCGAGACACCGTTGCCGCTGCCCGAGCGCGACGGCGTCCAGCTGCAGGTCGTCGTCGGCGCACCGGACGACGCGGGCGCGCGCCCGGTGACCGTCCACTCGCGACTCGACGGCGAACCGTGGACCCGGCACGCCGGCGGACGGCTCGCCGCCGAACTCGGTCCCGTCCCCGAAGACCTGACGGAGTGGCCGCCGACCGGGGCCGAGCCCCTGGACCTCGACGGCCTGTACACCGGCGGCCCGGACGGCGGGTTCGGCTACGGCACGGCCTTCCAGGGCCTGCGTGCGGCTTGGCGGCTCGGTGACTCGGTGTGCGCGGAAGTGGCGCTGCGGCCCGAGGAGCATGCGGACGCGGCCCGGTCCGGCCTGCACCCGGCGCTGCTGGACGCGTCACTGCACGTGCTGGGCACGGTCGCCGAGTGGGCGGGCCGGAACTACCTTCCGTTCTCGTGGAGCGGGGTGACGCTGCACGCGAGCGGCGCCACGGCGGTCCGGGTCACGGTGACTCCGAACGGCCAGGACACGGTGCAGCTCGGCCTGGCCGACCCGGCCGGTCACGCGGTGGCGTCGATCGACGCGCTGGTGCTGCGGCCCCTCGTCCCCGGCGCGGTGCGGCCGGTGCGGAAGGCGCACGAGTCGCTGTTCCGGCTGGACTGGCGGCCGGTCGCGGCGGCCCCGGTCGATGCCCGCGCCCGGCGGTGGGCGGTCGTCGGCTCCGATGACCTCAAGGTCGGGCCGGCGCTCGACGCGTCCGGCGTCACGTGCGAGTCCTATGTGGACCTCGGCGCGCTGGGGGCCGCGGCCGGGCTCGGCATGGCCGTGCCGGAAGCGGTGCTGGCCGTCCGCACTCCGGCCGCCGGCGCGCTCCCGGACGCCGCCCGGGCCACCGCGCACGACGTGCTGGCGTTGTTGCAGGGCTGGCTGGCCGACGAGCGGTTCGCGGCGTCCCGCCTGATCGTGGTGACCCGAGGCGCGGTGGCCGCCGCGGCCGGCGACGGCGTCCCCGACCTGGCGTGCGCGCCGGTGTGGGGCCTGGTCCGCTCGGCGCAGTCGGAGCACCCGGGTCGCGTCCGCCTGATCGACCTGGACGACCACGACGAGTCGGCCGCCGCGCTGCCGTCCGCGATCCTCGGGGACGAGCCGCAGTTGGCGATCCGTGAAGGTGCCCTGCTCGCGGCCCGGCTGATGCGGGTGACGACCGAGGTTGCCGCTGTGCCGTCGCCAGCGGTCGTGGCCGGCGAGCCTCAGCCCACGATCGGCGAAGGTGCGGCCCGCGCGGCGACCGAGGCTGCCGCTGCGCCGCCAGCGATCGTCAGCGAGGAGCCCCAGTCGGCGATCCGCGAAGGTAGTCCGCTAACCACCGAAGCCGCCACCGGCAAGCGGCCGTTCGGGCCGGACGGCACGGTGCTGCTCACCGGCGCCACCGGGAGCCTGGGCCGTGTGCTGGCCCGGCACCTGGTCACCGCGCACGACGTCCGGCGGCTCGTGTTGACCAGCCGGAGCGGTGAAACCGCGCCCGGGGCCGCCGAACTGCGGGCCGAGCTTACCGAACTCGGTGCGGACGTCCGGTTCGCCGCGTGCGACACCGCGGACCGGGCCGCGCTCGCCGGGCTGCTGGCGGATGTCCCCGACCTCGCCGCGGTCGTGCACGCGGCGGGCGTGCTCGACGACGGCGTCCTGTCCTCTCTTACGCCGACCCGGATGGACGCCGTCCTGCGGCCGAAGGTCGATGCGGCCTGGCACCTGCACGAGCTGACCGTCGACCGGAACCTCTCGGCGTTCGTGCTCTTTTCCTCGGTCTCGGCCACCTTCGGCGGACCCGGGCAGGGCAACTACGCCGCCGCGAACGCCTTCCTCGACGCGCTCGCCGCTCACCGGGCCGCTCGCGGCCTGCCCGCCCAATCGCTGGCCTGGGGGCTGTGGGAGACCGGGATGAGTTCCGCGCTCGACTCCGCCGACCGGAAGCGGATGTCGCGCGGTGGCGTCCACGCGCTGCCCGTCGAGCAGGGGCTGGCGCTGTTCGACGCCGCCACCGCGCTCGCCGAACCCGCGCTGGTCCCGGCGAAGCTGGACCTCGCTGGGCTCAGCGGCGGTCCGGTCGCTTCCATCCTCAAAGGACTCGTTCGCCCGGCGAGACGAGCCGCCGCGCCGGTGTCCGGCGAGGCCGCCCTGCGCGCCGCGCTGGCCGGGAAAGCCGAGCCGGACCAGCAAGCCGTGCTGCTGGAGCTGGTCCGGGCCACCGCGGCGACGGTGCTGGGCCACGCCGGCCCGGAGGCCGTGCGCCCGGACGTCGGGTTCCTCGTCGCCGGCTTCGACTCGCTCACCGCGGTCGAGCTGCGCAACGCCCTCGGCGCGGCCACCGGCCTGCGGCTGCCGCCGACGCTGGTCTTCGACTTCCCGGCGCCCGACGACCTCGCCGCGCACCTGCGGACCGAGCTGAACGTCAGCGCGGTCGCGCCGACGACCAAGTCCACAGTGGACCAGGGTGAGACCTTGAGCGCGCTGTTCCGCACGGCGTGCGAACTCGGCAAGATGAAGGAGGGCTTCGAGCTGCTGCAGAACGCGGCGCTGCTGCGGCCCACCTTCGACGCGGCCGCCGACCTGGCCGAGCGGCCGGGTTCGGTGCAGCTGGCCGCCGGGGAGCACACGCCGAAGCTCGTCTGCTTCAGCTCGTACGTGGCGCTGGCCGGGGTGCACCAGTACGCCCGGTTCGCCTCGCCGTTCCGCGGCGACCGCGACGTCCACGCGCTGCCGGCGCCGGGGTTCGTCAAGGGCGAGGCGCTGCCGAACAGCGTCCACGCGGTCGCCGAGGTGCAGGCGGACTCGGTCCTGCGGGCCGCCGGCGGCAAGCCGTTCGTGCTGCTCGGGTCGTCGTCGGGCGGGATGCTCGCGCACGCCGCCGCCGAACTCCTCGAAGAGCGGGGCACGCCGCCGCTGGCCGTCGTCCTGCTCGACAGCTACCTGCCGCGCGAGGACTCGCCGCTGGACCGGTTCCGCGACGAGCTGTTCGGCGGGATGTTCGACCGCGAAGAGGTGTTCGCGCCGATGGACGTCGCCCGGCTCTCGGCGATGAGCTGGTACTTCCGGCTGCTGGCCGGCTGGTCGCCCGCGAAGCTCTCGGTGCCGCTCCTGCTGGTCCGCTCGTCCGAGCCCCCGGTCGCCGACGCGCGGCTGGCCCCCGAGGAGTGGCAGACGCACTGGGACACCGCCGATTTCGTCGTCGACGTGCCCGGCAACCACTTCACCATGGTCGAGGACCACGCCGCCACCACCGCCGAGACCGTGCGCGGCTGGCTCGGCGCCACCCTGAGGACGGAGTTTCACGCATGACTGAGAACCCGGAGCTGTGGCTCCGCCGCTACCACGAGGCGGACGCGGGCGCCGTCCGGCTGTTCTGCCTGCCCCACGCGGGCGGCTCGGCCAGCTTCTACTTCCCGATGTCGGCCGGGCTCGGCCGGTCGGTCGAGGTACTGGCCGTGCAGTACCCCGGCCGCCAGGACCGGCGGCTCGAGCCCGGCATCGACAACCTGCCGGAACTGGCGGACCGGCTGGCCGAGGTGCTGGCGGAGCGGACCCGCGAGCCGTTCGCGTTGTTCGGCCACAGCATGGGCGCGACGCTCGGGTTCGAGGTCGTCGCCCGGCTGGAGCGGTCCGGCGTGACCCCGCTGCACCTGTTCGCCTCCGGCCGCCGGGCGCCTTCGTGCCGCCGCGACGAGTCCGTGCACAAGCTCGACGACGACGGGGTGATCGCCGAGGTGCGCAAGCTCGGCGGCACCAACGCGGCCGTGCTGGGCGACGAAGAGATCCTCCGGATGGCTCTGCCCGCGATCCGCAACGACTACCGGGCCGCCGAGACCTACGTCCAGCGGCCGGGACCGAAGCTGGCCACGCCGATCACCGTGCTGACCGGCGACGCCGACCCGAAGACCACCCTGGCCGAGGCACGCGCCTGGCAGGACCACACCGACGGCGGGTTCGAGCTGAAGGTGTTCAACGGCGGGCACTTCTTCCTCGCCGACCACCAGCCCGAGGTGCTGCGGCTGATCTCCACGCGGCTCGCCGGCCAGTTCTCCGGCCACCACTGAAAGGCCCTGCCGTGCGCGTGTTGTTCGTGACGCTGGACGAGAAGTCCCACCTCTACTGCATGGTCCCGACGGCCTGGGCGCTCGTCGCGGCCGGGCACGAGGTGCGGGTGGCGGCCTCGCCCGGGTTCACCGACGTCGTCACCGGCACCGGCCTGACCGCAGTGCCGGTCGGCGTGGACAACACGATGCACGAGGGCATGAAGCAGAACCGCGACGCCCAGGAAGCCGACATCGCGAACTGGAACGACACGGATCCGGCGTCGCACACCTGGGAGGCGCTGCACCAGCGCTACACCTTCACCGTGTGGGCCGGGTTCGCGATCTACAACGACGAGATGGTCGGGGACCTGGTGGCCCACGCGCGGGAATGGCAGCCCGACCTGGTGGTCTGGGACGCGCTGACCTACGCGGGGGCGATCGCGGCGAAGGCGTGCGGCGCCGCGCACGTGCGGCAGCTGTGCTGGGCCGACGTCTGGTGCGCCATGCGCGTCACCTTCCTGAAGGTGATGGCCGAGCAGCCGGCCGAAGAGCAGGAAGACCCGCTGTACGACTGGCTCGAGCTGACCGGACGCCCGTTCGGCGTGGACTTCGACGAGGAGCTGGTCACCGGCCAGGCGACGATCGACCCGCTGCCGGAGTCGCTCGGCGCGCACTCCGGCGTCCGGCGGCTGCCGGTGCGGCACGTGCCCTACAACGGCCGGGCGGTCGTGTGGGACTGGCTGCGCGAACCGCCGTCACGGCCCCGCGTCTGCCTGACGCTGGGATCGTCCAACACGGACGCGTTCGGCGGCGACTACGTCTCCATTCCGGAGATACTGGCCGCCTTGTCCACTCTGGACATCGAGGTGGTCGCGGCGCTGGTGCCCGAGCAGCGGAAGGCACTGGACGAGGTCCCGGCCAACGTCCGCGTCGTCGAGTCGGTCGCGCTGCACACGGTGCTGCCGAGCTGCGCGGCGATCGTCCACCACGGCGGCTTCGGCAGCTACGGCGCGGCGCTGGTGGCCGGGGTCCCGCAGCTGACGGTGACCACGCCGATCGCCGACCACCTCCTGCGTCCCCAGCGCCTCGTCGACGAGGGCGCGGGACTGTTGTTCACCCACGACGGCTTCACCGCCGACGACCTGCGGTCCGCGGTGGCCCGGCTGGTCGGGGAACCGGAGTTCGCGGCCAACGCGCGTCGCCTGCGCGACCTCGCGCTGGCCCAGCCGACCCCGCACGAGCTGGTCGCGGACCTGGAGAAGCTGGTCGCCGAGCGGTCGTGAGTGAGAAACAGCGTTAGAACACTGTTTCTCACTCACGACGTCCTCAGCCCAGGCGGCGGCGGATCTCGGGTGCGTGCTCGATCGCGAAGGCCACGAGCGCCGACACCTCGCGGACCTGCTCGCTCGTGACGGACGGGCCCGTCGGCAGCGTCAGCACCCGCCGGGAGAACGCGTCGGTGGCGGGCAGCGACACCGGCCGCTCGGTGCGGTAGGGCTCGCACTCGTGCACGCACGGCGAGAAGTAGCGCTGCGCCAGCACGTTGTCCGCCCGCAGCAGGTCGAGGATCGTGTCGCGGGACAGGCCGCACTCCTGCTCGTCGACCTTGACGACGTTGTACTGGTAGCTGTTGCGGTTCTCTTCGTCGTAGCGGTGCATCTCCAGGCCGGGCAGCCCGTCGAGCTCGGCGGCGTACTGCTCGTAGTGGGCCCGGTTGGCGGCGATGGTCGCGGGCAGCGCGTCGAGCGAGGTCAGCCCCATGGCCGCCGACGCCTCGCTCATCTTGGCGTTGGTGCCGGCGAACTCGGTGACGTGCTCCTCGCCCCAGCCGAAGTTGTGGGTGTAGCGGGCGCGCTGCGCGAACTCGTCGTCGTTGGTGACGATCGCGCCGCCCTCGAACGTCGTGACGACCTTGGCCGCGTGGAAGCTGAACATCTCGGCCTTGCCGAAGCCGCCGAGCGGCTGGGCGCCGTAGGTGCAGCCGATGCCGTGCGCGGCGTCGAAGAAGAGGGTCAGGCCGTGCGCCTCGGCGATCTTCTCCAGCTCCTGGACGGCGGCCGGCTGGCCCCACAGGTGCACGCCGACCAGCCCGGTGGTGCGCTCGGTGATCAGCCGCTCGACCTGCTCGGGGTCGATGCAGCCGGTGGCCGGGTCGAGGTCGCAGAAGACCGGCGTCAGGCCGAGGTAGCGCATCGCGTGCGCGGTCGCGACGTAGGTCATGGACGGCATGATGACCTCGCCGCCGAGCCCGGCCGCCCGGGCCATCACCTCGAGCGCGATCGTCCCGTTGCAGGTGGCGACGCAGTGCTTCGCGCCGGTGTGGTCGGCGATCCGCGCCTCGAACTCCTTGACCAGCGGGCCGCCGCTGGTGAGGCGTCCGCTGTCGAGGGCCACTTCGAGCCGCTCGTAGAACTTCGCCCGGTCCCCGGTGCTCGGCTTTCCCACCACGAGGGTCTTCTCGAAGGCCATCGGGCCGCCGAACCGGGCCAGGTCGTCAACGCTCGTCTTCATGAAGGTCCTTCCCCAGGGGTCGCGGACTGCCCTTCCCGCGATGACGTGCATTTCGGTGCTTTACAACAGGTGTTGAGATCCCCCTCGTGCGGTCGTCTGCAGGATAAGGACGCCGCGAGCGAGTGACGGATCTTGCCGGGAAACTCTGTGGAACCCCCTAGTCGTCCCGACGTGGAAACGTTCCAACCGGTTTTGGGGGGAAACCGCCAGAAGTTGCGTGGTAGCCGGTGTACCCGCGGTCGTGGCGGCCCGACGATGCGGTGGTGAGCAGGCACATCGCGGTCTTCAGCTTCCCCGCGTACGCGCACGTCGCGCCGGTCCTCCCGATCGTCGCCGAGCTGGTGCGCCGCGGCCACCGGGTCACCTTCGCCGTGGTCGACGAGTTCGCCGCGAAGGTGGCGGCGACCGGCGCCGAAGTACTGCCGTACACCTCGACCTTCCCGTGGGCGACCGGACTGGGCGACACCGCCTCGGAGGGGTACGCGTTGCGGGCCATGCTGGCGTTCATGGGCGAAGGTCTTGCGCCGCTGGACGTCGCCATGCGGCGGTTCGCCGACGATCCGCCGGACCTGGTCGTGCACGACCTGGCGGCGTCCGAGACGGCGCGGCTGATCGCGCGGAAGTGGTCGGTGCCCACGGTGCAGTCGTGCCCGGAGTTCGCCTCCAACGAGCACTTCCGCCTGAACGAGGCGCAGGCCGAGTCGGACTCCGCCGAGCCGCCGGACCTCACCGACCCCGAGCTGGCCGCGTTCGTGGCGCACGCCCACCGGCTGCTGGCCGCGCACGGTCTGTCCGATGTGGACACCAGCGCCGGCGATCCCGGCTACCACCTCGTCTACCTGCCGAAGGCGTTCCAGATCCGCGGCGAGACCTTCGGCGACCGCTTCGCGTTCGTCGGGCCGTGCTTCGACCGGACGGTGCCGCCGGGGGAGTGGACGCCGCCCGCGGACGGGCTGCCGGTCGTGCTGATTTCGCTGGGCACTTCGCGCAGCCGCGAGCAGGTGGGCTTCTTCCGCAAGTGCGTGCGCGCGTTCACCGGGCAGCCGTGGCACGTCGTGCTGACGCTCGGGCGGTGGGTCGACCCGGCCGAGCTGGGACCGCTGCCGGAGAACATCGAGGCGCACCCGTTCGTCGCGCACGCGGCGCTGCTGCCGCACACCCGGGTGTTCGTCACCCACGGCGGGCTCGGCAGCACCATGGAAGCCCTGCACTACGGGGTGCCGATGGTGATGACGCCGTCCCAGAGCGACCAGGTGGTGACCGCGGCCCGGGTCGCCGACCTCGGGCTGGGCCACGTCGTCTCGCGGACCGAGGTCACCGAGGAAGAGCTGCTCGACGCCGTCACGCGGACCGCGTCCGATCCGGTGGTGACCCAGCGGGTGCGGTGGATGAGCGAGCAGGTCGCGCTGGCCGGCGGGGAGACCCGCGCGGCCGACGCCGTCGAGTCGTGGCTGCGAGCGAAAGTGGAGGCGAAGTGAAGCTGGCGGAGGTCTACCTCGGCGCGATCGGCACGTACGTGCCCGCGACCACCGGCGTCGAGGCGGCGATCGAGCAGGGGTGGCTGACCGCCGAGGACGCCGAGACGTCCGGCCTGACCGGCGCGGCCTGCGCCGGCGAGACCCCGGCGCCGGACATGGCGCTGTGGGCCGGGCAGGAGGCCGTGGCACGGGCGGGCGTCGACCCGGAGTCGCTGGACGTCCTGCTCTACGCCGACAACTACCACTCGGGCCCGGACGGCTGGTTCCCCCAGTTCTGGCTGCAGCGGCACCTGGTCGGCGGTGACCTGCTGGCGGCGCAGCTGCGCCAGGGCTGCAACGGCATGTTCGGCGCGCTGGAGCTGGCGGCGACGTACCTGATCGCCCGCGGCGGCGGGACGGCGATGACGGTCGCGTCGGACAACTCGACGTCCCCGCTGGTCAACCGCTGGCGCTGCCTGCGCCCGGACTTCGTCATCGGCGACGGCGCGACGGCGGTGGTGCTGAACACGACGGCCGGCTTCGCGCGGCTGAAGTCGGCGAGCTCGATCACCGTGCCCGAGCTGGAAGGCATGCACCGCGGCGACGAGCCGATGTTCCCGCCGGGCGCGACGATCGGCCGGTTCATGGACTTCGCCGAGCGCATCGACTTCTTCGGCTTCGAGCACCGCGACACGATGCTCCACAGTGGACTGAACCTGCTGAAGACGCGGTCGGAGCTGATCGACCGCGTGCTGGCCGAGGCGGGCATCGGGATCGACGCGGTCAGCCGCATCGCCTACAACCACGGCTCCCGCACGTACGTCGAGGACGGTCTGCTCGCGATGCTGGGCATCCCGCTGGAGAAGTCGAACTGGGACTTCGGGCGGGGGCTGGGTCACCTCGGCGCGAGTGACCAGGTGGCGGCGCTGGCGAACATGCTCGGGACGGGCCAGCTGGCGCCGGGGGACCACGTGCTGATGGTCGGGATCGCGCCGGGGGTCAGCGTGGCGGGTGCGGTGGTGGAGATCCTGGACGTTCCCGCGTGGGCGGCGCCGGTGGTGCCCCGGTCGAGCTGAGCCGGCGGTTGCCTCCGCCGGACGCGCCGCGGTGATCACAGAGTCACCGCTGTCACACGGCAGCTGCTGTGCGTAGCAGGTGGAAACTTCCCAACATCCAGTGAAGTTCACTGGAACTCCCTGGAAACGCGAATCAGGTGGGCTGAGGTCTCCCTCGGCCCACCTGATCCGGTTCGTCAACGGTGTGCGGGCTCAGCCGCCGCTGCCGCCGCCGTACGCACCGCCCAAAAGGCGGCTGCGGCGCTTGCGGTTCTTTTCGTCGTCGGCCTTGGCGTTGTCCGCCTTGCTGTCGGACGGCTGCTTCTTGGAATTGTCTTCCTTTTTTCCGAAGATACCCACTGTGCCTCATCCCTTCCTTACGCCGACCGCCGGGAGAAATCGATCCCTGCCTTCGCAGGATAGCGCAGGGTACTGCTGAGCGCACCCTTCGCGACGCGCATTCGAGGGGATTTCCGGTGGGTTCCCGCCACGCGGGAAAAAGGGCCGGCGGGGTCGTCCGGGCCGGCGCCGGTGCCGGAGAACCCGGACATCGACCCCAACCCGGGCGGCCCCGCCGGCCCCGGGAAACGCGATCAGCGGATGTACTGCGGGGTGACCTTCGGCGGCCACTGGCCGATGCACAGGATGCCCTGCGAGTACGCCTTCGAGACCAGCGCCGAGCGGTTCGGCGACTTGAACTGCCGCAGCATCGCCCCGACGTGGTACTCGATGCCCTGCCGGCTCAGGTAGAGCTTCGAAGCCAGCTGCACGGTCGAAATCCCGGCGGCGACGCCCTCGAGCACCTTCGCGTCCAGCTCGCTGAGGAGCTTGGTCTTCTCGATCGCCTGCCGCGAGGTCTCCGCCGCGCGGTCCGGCTTGATCAGCACGACGATCGTGGTGACCTGACCGGACTGGCTGCGCACCGCGATCCCGGTCAGCCCGCCCGAGAGCACCGGCTGCGCGGGCCGCACGCCCACCAGGCGCGCGCTGAAGCGGTCCCGGCGGCCTTCGTTCAGCCGCGCCAGCTGCTGGAGGGTGAACTGCTTGGCGCTCGGGTGCACGAAGTCCACAAAGCTCTGTCCGAAAACGTCGGACGCGGTGCGTCCCAGCTGACGGAGAAAATCGCCATTGGCTTCGATGACCCGGAGATCGGGACCCAGGTTCGCGATGCAGACGTCGGACATGTCGAAGGCGGGCACGTTCTGGTTCTGTCTTTCGGCGACGGCCGGGAGGCCGGGCGGCACCGCCGCCGGCCGCTCGGCCAAGGAATCGACACGCATGTTCATCGAGTTCGAACCCCCAGATTCGTTTTCGAGGCATTGTCCACGGACAAAAGTGTCAACGACCCCCGAGCTCCCCTCAAGAGGGTCCACGGCACCTGTCCGGATGGGATCTTCACACCACCCCAGCAGAAGACCTCGAGCCCTTCCCCAGAACGTCCTCGAGTCCACCCGCACAGATCCGCTTCGGTCCGTTTCGTTGGAAACAAACCAAATGACGTCTCGTACGCTAGCCAACGGGGTATGGCCCGTCAATGCCGGTGCGGGGGTTCGGCGCTAACACTGGGGTCCGCCCGGCCGGAGGTACGGCACCCCGGGGCGCACCTTCGGTAGTGCGGTATCGGCGCGGCACCGCGCGTTCACGCTCCGCTCGCCGGCCGGTTCCCCGGCGGGTCAGCGCACGGTCGTCGTGACCGGCAGCCGCTGGACGCCGAACACGCCGCCGGCGTGGAACGGGACCTCCGCACCCGGGGCGACCCGCAGGTGCTCGAACCGCTCGAACAGCAGCTCCAGGGCGACGCGGCCCTCGAGCCGCGCGAGCGGCGCACCCAGGCAGAAGTGGATGCCGTGCCCGAACGCGGCGTGCGCGTTCGGCGTGCGGTGGAGGTCGAACCGCGCGGGGCCGGCGAACTCGCGCTCGTCGTAGTTGGCCGACACGACCCAGGCCCAGACGATCGAGTCGGCGGGGATCACCGTGCCGGCCACCTCGACGTCCTCCGTGGTCACCCGGACCACCCGGGGGAACGGCGGCCGCAGCCGCAGCACCTCCTCGAGCAGCGGCTCCACCAGCGACGGGTCGGCCCGGACCCGCTCGTAGCCGCCGGGAGCGTCCTCCAGGCAGAGCAGGACGTTGCCGAGCAGCATCGTGGTGGTGACGTGCCCGGCGAGCAGCAGCAGCGCGGTGAAGTTGCCGACCTCCTCGTCGGTGAGCCGCTCGCCGTCGATCGACGACTCCACCAGGCGGGTCAGCAGGTCGTCACGCGGCTGGGCGCGCCGGTCGGCGATCTGGGCGTTCAGGTACGCCTCCATCTCCTCGATCGCGACGGCCAGCTTCTCGCCGGTGCTGGGGTCGTCCACCTGCAGCGCCATCAGCGCCTCGGCCCAGCCCCGGAACAGCGCGCGGTCCGTGGCGGGCACGCCGAGCAGCTCGGCGATGACGATCACCGGCAGCGGATAGGCCAGCACGTCGACCAGGTCGAACGCCGTCGCGTCCGGCTCGACGGCCGTGAGCAGCTCGCGGGTGACCTCGGTGATCCGGGGCTCGAGGTCGGCGACGACCTTCGGGGTGAACGCCTGGCTGACCAGGCGGCGCAGCTTCCGGTGCTCGGGCGGGTCGATGACCAGCAGCGTGCCCGGGGGCGCCTGGTCGCCGGGCGAGGTCAGGCGCGTCGTGTCCGAGGAGAACAGCCGCGCGTCGGTGCTGACGCGTCGGACGTCGGCGGACCGGAACACGTGCCAGGCCCCGGCTTCGTCCTGCCAGACGGGCGTGTCGGCCCGCATCTTCTCCAGCCAGGCGAGCAGGGAAACCCCGCCGTCCGGGGCGATTTCCGGGGCAGCGGTCAGCTCGGTGGTGTCCACGTCGAATCCACTCCTGGGTCAGGCGGTCAGTCGGGCCTCGACGCGGTCCGCGGCCGCCGCGGCGCCCCCGGCGTCGGTGATGTGCTCGCGCATCCGCGCCACGCGCTCGTGCGCGCCGGCGTCCTCGGCGAGGCCGGTGACGGCCGCCCGCAGCGACTCCGCGTCGACGTCGCCCGGGTCCACCCGGACGCCGAGGCCGAGCTCGGCCAGCCGGTCGGCGACGATCTCCTGCTCCAGCGTGCGGGGCACGACCACCGGCGGGACGCCCAGCGCGAGCGACTCCATGGTGCTGCCCATGCCGGCGTGCGAGACGAACCCGCTCGCCCGGCTCAGCACGGCCGGCTGCGGCACCCACGGGTGCAGCTCGAAGTTCGGCGGCACCGGGCCCAGCTCCGCGGGCGAGACCAGCCGGCCGATCGTCATCACGACGTGCCACGGCGACCCGGCGAACGCCTCGAGGCAGGAGGCGAAGAACTCGCGCTGGTGGTGGTAGCCGAAGCTGCCCATGGCGATCAGCAGCACCGGCCGGTCGTCCGGCGGGGCCCAGCCGTCCGCGCGGTCGCCGAGGCACGGCCCCACGAACGCGAACCCGTCGTCGAAGGTGTCGCCGCCGGGCTGGAACTCCCGCGGCAGGAACACGAGCTTGGTGTCCTCACGGGCTTCCGCGAACTCCGCGGCCGAAGTGCCGGGCAGGTGCTCGGCGAGCACGTCCCCGACCACCGACGCGGCCTTGGCCAGCGCGGGGTGGTCCGGGTCGGGCGCGGGGACCTTGCCCGCCATCGAGGCGTACGGCGAGAACCGCTCGTTCGCGACGAACGTCGAGCACATCAGCAGAGCGGGGATGGCCCACTTGCGCGCCAGCAGACGTCCGGTGGGGTAGCCGAAAGCGTCGTACAGGAAGACGTCCGGCCGGTCGTCTTCGAAGGCACCGAGCGCGGTCCGCAGCGGCGCGAAGCCTTCCAGCGCCTGGGCGAGCCCCGCTTCCGCGACGACGTCGCCGGTGATCTCCTCCGGGATCGCCACGGTGTCCCAGGACTTCGGCACGTGGGATGCGTACGGCAGCACGGTGGCACCGGTGGCGCGCACGGCGTCGGCGTACTGCTCGGCCACCACGTAGCTCACCCGGTGACCGCGCCGCACGAGCTCGGCGGCGACGGGCAGCGTCGGGTTGACGTGCCCGTGGGCGGGATAGGTGAGGAAGGCGAGGTGGCTTCCCGGCGGGGGAGTCATGCCTCGAAAGCTAGTCGGCCGCGGCGGGCAGTCAACCATGTCTAGGCGAACCCCTCGGGTCGCGCGATGAGCAGGGAAAAGGGGATTCGCGGTGTGTTACCTGTAACCATGCCCGATCCCGTGCGGCGGAAGGAAGCGTCCGTGACCCTGTTCGTCGAAGCCGAGGGGATCACCAAGACCTTCGGCAAGGTCCGCGCGCTGGACGACGTCAGCCTGCAGGTGCCGCGCGGCACCGTGTGCGGGCTGCTGGGCCACAACGGCGCCGGCAAGACCACTTTGGTCAACGTGCTGACCACGCTCGTGACGCCGACTTCGGGCCGGGCGAGGGTCGCCGGGCTGGACGTCCAGCGCGACGCCGTCGCCCTGCGCAGCCGCATCGGGCTCACCGGCCAGTTCGCGTCGGTGGACGAGCAGCTTTCCGGCTTCCGCAACCTGATCCTGATCGCGCGCCTGCTCGGCGCGTCCACCAAGGCGGCCAAGGAGCGCGCGGACGAGCTGCTGACCGCGTTCGGCCTGCGCGACGCGGCCGGCCGCCCGGCGAAGACGTACTCCGGTGGCATGCGGCGACGGCTCGACCTGGCCGCCAGCCTGGTCGGCCACCCCGACGTGATCTTCCTCGACGAGCCGACGACGGGCCTCGACCCGGCCGCCCGGATCGCCATGTGGGAGATCGTGGAACAGCTCGTGCGCGACGGCTCGACCGTGCTGCTCACCACCCAGATGCTCGACGAAGCCGACCGGCTCGCCGACAAGATCGTCGTGCTGGCACAGGGAAAGGTGATCGCCGCCGGGACCGCGGCCTCGCTCAAGGCGCAGGTCGGCAAGCGCACGGTCACCCTGACGCTGGCCGACCGGCCCGACGCCGAACGCGCCGCGGACGCGGTGCGCCGGACCGGGCTAGAGCCGCGCGAGTCCGGAGTGGACGAACTGGCCGGGCTCGCGCTGACGGTGCCGGTGGAGAAGTCCACCGACCTCGCGCGCGTGGTCCGGGCGCTCGACGACGTCGCGGTCGAGCCGGTCGAGCTGGCCCTGGTCGACCCGCGGCTCGACGACGTGTACCTCGCGCTCTCCGGCGCGCCGCGGGATCCCCACACCGAAACCGAGAGGCCCTGACCCGATGAGCGTACCCACGGCACTGTCCCCCGCGGAGGAGTCCACAGTGGCCGGACCGGCCGGGCCGTGGCGCGGCACCACGGTGCCGATGCAGATCCTCATCCTGACCGGCCGCTCGCTGCGGGCGGTCGTGGCGTCCCGGGCGCTGGTGCTGCTCGGCCTGCTGCAGCCGCTCATCGTGCTGATCCTGTTCAGCCAGGTGTTCGCGAGCCTGGCCGGTACCAGCTCGTTCCCGGCCGGGGTGTCCTACATCGACTACCTGATGCCCGCGGTGCTGGTGATGGGCTCGCTGTCGGTGGCGCTGCAGTCGGGCGTCGGCCTGCTCGACGACATGCGCAACGGCGTCGTGGCCCGCTTCCGCACGCTGCCGATCGCGTCGGCGTCGGTGCTGGTGGCGCGCAGCCTGGCGGACGTCGTGCGGCACGCGCTGCAGCTGGCGATCATGCTGGTGCTGGCGGCGACGCTGTTCGGGTTCTCACCCGGCGGCGGCTTCACCGGCGTGCTGCTGGCGTGGCTGATGTGCATCGCCGTGGGCTGGTCGCTCAGCTGGATGTTCATGGCCATCGGCGTGTGGATCACGAACGTCGAGGTGATGCAGGGCGTGACGTCGATGGTGATGTTCCCGCTCATGTTCGCGTCCTCGGCGTACGTCCCGCTGTCGTCGCTTCCGGCGTGGCTGCGCGCGGTGGCGACGGTGAACCCGCTGACGTACTCGGTCGACGCGTCGCGCAACCTGGCGCTGGGCAACCCGGTGGGGGCAGGGGGCCTGGCGGCGCTGGGCGCGGCGGGCCTGATCGGCCTCACCGGCGCGATCGTCGCCACGCGGGGCTTCCGCCGCTCGGCCTGACCCTGCCACGGGGTCGTGAGTGAGAAACAGGGTTAGTACGCTGTTTCTCACTCACGACAGCCGCGGCAGACTGCTTACGGGAGCAGGGCTTCCAGCGCGTCGGCGGCCGCGGGCGCACCACCGGCCTGCTCGATCTCCTTGGCCATCAGCGCGAGCCGGGCGGTCAGCGAGTCGTCTACCGCCAGGGACTCGACCGCGGCGTAGATCGCCTCGCCGCTCGCCTCGGCGACCGGGATGTGCCGGCCGAGACCCAGCTGCGCGACGCGGTGGGCGTTGGCCAGGGTCTCGCCGCTGTGGGAGACCGCCACGACCGGGACCTCGTAGCGCAGCGCCTCCAGCACGCTGCCCATCCCCGCCTGGCACACCAGCGCCGTCGCGTGCTTCAGCACCGACGGGTGCGGCATCCAGTTGTGCGCCTCGACGTTCGGCGGCAGCTCGCCGAGCGCGGCCAGGTCGGCGCCGCGGCCCAGCGTCAGCACCACGTGCCACGGCTTGCCGCGGAAGGCCTCGATGCAGCCGATGAAGAACCCGAGGTCCTTGCTCATCGACGTGCCCAGCGAGATCAGCACCACCGGCAGGCCGTCGCCGGGCGGGGACCAGCGGCCTTCGAGGGCCGCGCAGTCCGCGGTCGGCCCGACGAACAGGTACCGCGGACCGAACGTCTCGCTCCCGTAGTGGAACGCCTGGGGGATGTAGACCAGACGCGGCTCGTCGCCGGCCGCCGAAAGGCTGTCCGTCGCCAGCCGCGGGTCGAGCCCGTGCCGCGTGAGCAGCGCCGCGACACCCGCGCCGAACTCTTCGCCGAACCGCGCGAGGCGCGGGTCCTGGTGGTCGAAGCCGGTGGCGGCCGGGTGGTCGTCGGGCGGCTGGGGTGCGCCGGGGATCTCGTCGTCGTCGTTCTCGATGAAGACGGGACAGCTTTCGACGAGCGGGAGGTCCCAGGCGCGCGCCAGCACGCGGGCGGCGTTGCCGCTGATGGTGTCGTGGACGACGAGGTCGGGCCGGTCGCCGGACAGCCGTTCGAGTGCCGTTTCCAGCGGCGCGAAGCCTTCGCGCATGAGGTCGATGATCATCGTCACGGCGTCGTCGGCGCTGTCGACCTTGGTGACCGCCGCGGGGAAGTCCGAGTGGTAGGGCAGCACCTCGGCCGCGCTGTCGCGCAGCAGGCCCGCGAACTGCTCGGCGACGACGAACGTGACCCGGTGGCCCCGCTCGGCGAGTGCGGCGGCCGGGCCCAGCATCGGGTTGATGTGCCCGACGCCCGGAAAGCTGAAGAAGACGATGTGCCGGCCCTGGGTCATGGCTGGAGTATCGCGAGAAACCCCAGTACAGCGCCCTTTCACGGACCAAGTCTAGGGGAATCGCTACCCTCACTTTCCGTCCTCAAACTTCACTTCCGAGTGACTACGAAGGTTGCGGCCGCGCGCGGCTTGATCGACTTTCGTTGCTCGGGATGAGGACTCCCGGCCGCAGAAACGCGAGGTCCGCCCGGGTCTACTGGGGGTATGACCCTTACCAGTGGAACCACCGACAGCCGGCCGGGCCGCACGCGCCCGGCGTTCGCGCGGACCCCGGTTCTCCTGATCGCGGGAGTCGCCGGCGCGCTGCTCCTCGTCGCCAGCCGGAACTACGGGTTCTCCTTCGACGAGGCCTACTTCGTGGTGGCCGGCCGCGACCACCCCGCGTGGGGCTACTTCGACCAGCCGCCGCTGGTGCCGTTCCTGGCCGCCGGGCTGGACCACCTGTTCCCCGGCTCGCTGGTGGCCCTGCGGCTGCCCGCCACGCTGGCCGCGGTCGGCGGGATCGTGCTGACCGCGCTGATCGCCCGCGAGCTGGGCGGCCGCCGGGTCGCGCAGACCGTCGCCGCCGCGGCGTACGCGATGTCCGGCGCCACGCTGATCGCCCACTACCTCGCGACCTACTCGATCGACCCGTTCTGCTGGTCGCTCATCGTCTGGCTGGTGGTTCGGTGGACCCGGGTGCGCGACGACCGGCTGCTGTTCGCCGCCGGGCTCGTCACGGCCGTGTCGCTGCAGACGAAGTTCCTGGTGCCCGCGCTGTGGGTGGCGCTCGCCGTCGCGTCGCTGGTCTTCGGCCCGCGTGACCTGGTGCGGCGTCCGCTGCTGTGGGCCGGCGCGCTGGTCGCGACGCTGACGACCGTGCCGACGCTGGTCTGGCAGGCCGCCCACGGCTGGCCGTACACCCGGATGTCCGAGGTCGTCGCGGCCGAGTTCCCCGGCACCGGCGCGTTCCTGCTCGAGGTGCTGTCCGGGCCCGGCCTGGTGATCGGCGTGCCGCTCGCGCTGTTCGGCTTCGGGCGCCTGCTCGCCGCCCGCGCCCTGCGGCCGTACCGCTTCCTCGGCCTCGCGTTCCTGCTGCTGATCGTGGCCTACCTGCTGACGTCCGGCCGTTCGTACTACGTCTACAGCCTGTACGCGCTCCTGTTCGCGGCCGGTGCGGTGGGCCTGCAGGACGTCAAGTGGCCCACGGCCGCGAAGGTGCTCGGCTGGGTGCTCGTCGCCGCGTCGGTCCTGCAGGCGCTCGTCGCGCTGCCGATCTACCCGAAGTCCTGGGCCGAGCGCATCCCCGACGTGCCGCTGCTGCCGCTGACGGCGAAGGTCTTCGTGCAGTCCGACGGCCAGCTCGGCCAGCTCTCCGACGCCGTCGTGCAGGTCTACCGGTCGCTGCCGCCCGAACAGCGCGCCCACACGGCGATCATGACCGACAGCTACGCGTTCGCCGCCGACCTCGAGCTCTTCGGCAGCGAACGCGGACTGCCGGGCGTCTACAGCGCGCACCGCGGGTACTTCTACTTCGGGCACCCGGACGAGAGCGTCGACAGCGTCCTGTTCGTCGGCGACGCGAGCCCGGTGGTGGCCGGGGCCTTCGCCCGCCACCAGGACGTGGTGCCGCAGCTGATGACCGTCTTCAGTGGACGGACCACCGCGTGGGACGCGTTGTGGCCGAGGCTGCGCACGCAGTAGCTCAGCCCTTGAGCGGCTCCCACCAGTCGCGGTTGTTCTTGTACCAGTCGACGGTGTCGCGCAGGCCGGTGTCGATGCCGACCCGCGGGGCGTAGCCCAGCTCGGTGGCGATCTTCGTGATGTCCACCGAGTAGCGGCGGTCGTGGCCCTTGCGGTCCTCGACGGGCCGGATCGCGGTGTGGTCCCGGCCGGTGATTTCGAGCAGCCGCTCGGTGAGTTCGCGGTTGGTCAGCTCGGTGCCGCCGCCGATGTTGTAGACCTCGCCCGCGCGGCCGGTTTCGGCCACCAGCTGGATGCCGCGGCAGTGGTCGTCGACGTGCAGCCAGTCGCGGACGTTGAGGCCGTCGCCGTAGAGCGGTACCTGGAGCCCGTCGACCAGGTTGGTGACGAACAGCGGAATGACCTTCTCGGGGTACTGGTAGGGCCCGTAGTTGTTGGAGCAGCGCGTGATCGAAGCGTCGAGCCCGTGGGTGCTGAAGAACGCGCGGACCAGCAGGTCGGACGACGCCTTGGACGCCGAGTACGGCGAGTTGGGGGCGATCGGGTGGTCCTCGGGCCAAGAGCCCTCGTCGATGGAGCCGTAGACCTCGTCGGTGGAGACGTGCACGAACTTGCCGACCTCGCGCTCCAGCGCGGCCTGCAGCAGCGTCTGGGTGCCGAGCACGTTGGTGCGGACGAACTCCGCCGACCCGGCGATCGACCGGTCCACATGGGACTCGGCGGCGAAGTGCACGACGAGGTCGGTGCCGGTCAGCTCCCGCTCGACGACCTCGGGGTCGCAGATGTCGCCGACGACGATCCGCAGGCGCTCGTCCCCGGCGACCGGCGCCAGGTTCGCGCGGTTGCCCGCGTAGGTGAACTTGTCGAGCACGACCAGCTCGTCGGGCTCGAAACCGGTGTAGTGGCCGGAAAGCACGTTGCGGACGTAGGCCGAGCCGATGAAACCGGCGCCGCCGGTGACCACCATGCGCATGGGAAGGATCCTCCGGGGTTCAGACCGCGGTGAGCGGCCGCGCGCGGCGCGCGAAGTCCATGACGTACTCGCCGTAGCCCGAGCTGCCGATCCGCTCGCCCAGCGCGTAGCACCGGTCGGCATCGATGAAGCCCATGCGCAGCGCGATCTCTTCGAGGCAGGCGATCTGCACGCCCTGGCGCGCTTCCATCGTCTGCACGTACTGCCCGGCGTCCAGCAGCGACTTGTGCGTGCCGGTGTCGAGCCAGGCGAAGCCGCGGCCGAGGTCCACGCAGCTCGCGCGGCCCCGGTCGAGGTAGACGTTGTTGACGTCGGTGATCTCCAGCTCGCCCCGCGCGGACGGCTTCAGCCCCTTGGCGATCTCGACGACGTCGTTGTCGTAGAAGTACAGGCCGGTGAGCGCCAGGTTCGACTTCGGGTCGGCCGGCTTCTCCTCGATGGAGACCAGGTTCCCGTCGGCGTCGATCTCGCCGATGCCGTGGCGGTGCGGGTCGGAGACCTCGTAGCCGAACAGGACGCAGCCCTTGAGGTCGTGCGTCGCGGCGCGCAGCACGTCCGAGAAACCCTGCCCGTGGAAGATGTTGTCGCCGAGGATGAGGGCGGACGTGTCGTCGCCGACGTGCTCCTCGCCGATGATGAAGGCCTCCGCGAGGCCGTTCGGGTGGGCCTGCTCGGCGTAGCTGAGCTGCAGGCCGAGCTCGGCGCCGTCGCCGAGCAGCCGCTTGAACGCGGGCAGGTCGTGCGGGGTCGAGATGAGCAGGATCTCGGTGATGCCGGCGAGCATCAGGACCGACAGCGGGTAGTAGATCATCGGCTTGTTGTAGACCGGGACGAGCTGCTTCGAGACGCCGAGCGTGACCGGGTGCAGCCGGGAGCCACTGCCGCCGGCCAGGATGATGCCTTTCATGGGAGCCCCACGTTCTCGGTCGGTAAGGGTCGTGACCGGGCCGACCCTAAGTCCGGGACTAGTAGGAGAATCTCCAGTCCTGGCCCGGAGTCAGCGCGGCGCCGGGTGCTTCTGCCGGTTCTCCGTCGTTGGCACGTACGCCGGCAGGTCCGCGGCGATCCGGAACCCGCCCTCGGGCGTGGCACCCGCCTCCAGCGTGCCGCCGACCAGCTCGACGCGGTGGCGCAGGCTCGACAGCCCCAGCCCGGAACCGCTGCCGGCCAGCACCTCGTCCGGCGGGCGCCGGGGCGGGGCGTTGACGACGCGGATGCCGACGCCGTCCGGCCGGTAGCGCAGCTCGACGCGGATCTCGGCGCCCGCCGCGTGCTTGCGGGCGTTCGTCAGCGCCTCCTGCACGATCCGGTGGACCGTGCGCGCGATCGTCGGGGACATCCGGGAGCGCTCGCCCTCGACGTCCAGCTCCACCGGGATGCCGGCCGCGACCGACTCGGCGACGAGCGTGGCGGGGTCGGGGGCCTGCTGCTCGGGCGTGCCCGCCGAGCCGTGGCGCGGGCTCGGGCCCGCCATCCGCTCGGAGATGTCGGCCGACGTCGTGTTCAGCACCCCGACCAGGTCGCGCAGCTCGTCGAGCGCCATCGCGCCGCGGGCGCGGATCTCCTCGGCCGCCTTGCGGACGTCGGGTTCCTTCGAGCTGATGCCGAGCGCCCCGGCGTGCAGCACCATCAGGCTGAGCCCGTGGGTGAGGACGTCGTGCATCTCCGCGGCGAGCCGGCGGCGCTCCTCGAACCGGGCCTGCTCGGCCAGCAGGTGCGTCTCGCGCTCGGCCCGCTCGGCGCGGTCGCGCAGTTCCTGCAGCAGCTGCTTGCGCGCGTCCAGGTACAGCACGACCGCCGACGGGCCGATCGTGCTGAGCAGGCCGACCGGGGTGATCGTCCAGCTGGGCGCCCACGGCTCGCTGCCGATGATGGCGAAGGCACCGATGAGGGGGAACGCGACGCGCGGGTTCTCCAGCCGGACCAGGAAGATCACGATGACCGACGTGACGCGGGGCAGGATCAGCGGGCTGGCCGGGTCCTCCGGGGAGAGCAGGCCGGGGGCGAGCCCGTCGGCCAGCACCGTCGCGAACGCGACGGCCAGTGCGATGCCGGCGACCGTCTTGGGGAAGCGCCGCAGCCCGAGCACCGAGACGTCGACCACCAGCTGCAGGACGAGGTCCGCGCGCGGGCCCGCCCAGCCGGTGGTGGGGTGGCTGTTGAGGCAGATCACCACGTCGAGCGCGCCGAAGATCACCGCCAGGCTGAGCAGCGTCGCCAGTTCGTGCTTGGGCCCCATCCGCGCGCCCGGATGCTCACGCAGCGTGGTTCGAGTACCTGGAGTGACGTCCGACACGGGCTCCACGGTAGCTCCCGGGCCCCGGTCGAGGAGGCGGACCGGGACTTCCGGGCCGGACTAGCGACGAAAGTTGCCCGCCGGTGGGTGGACCGACAACTTTCGTTGGTTGCCCGTCACCCCGTCGGCCCATGGGCACCAACGGGCACCTCAAGTCTTGGTTAAATGTCCAGTTTCGGGCGCTCGGTAATGCTACAAGTATGTCACCCGTCCGGGTGGTGGTGTTCGCTGACAGCGTCCGTCGCGCCTGGTACGGTCACTCGATAGTGGAGGAAGTGGCGCAGATCGGGCATCGACGGTGGTTTCCCTCCCGGCGGCGGTGTCAATAGCGTTCGAACGGTCAGGTCCTTCGGCGGCTCTGGGGGCTGCGGGAAAGGCTCGGTTTTGCCGAGTTTGCAGGAAAGGTCGATGGCGGCATGTCGGATCCCACTCCGAATCCGGTCTTCGCCGGGGATTCGGGCACGTTGTCCCGGTGTGCGGTACTGGCGTGGACGGAGTCCGCGCAGGCCGTGCTGGTGGACGGGGCGCCCGGTGGCGGTGCCCGAGCCCTGCTCGCGGGCTTCGAAGCGTCGGAAACCGGCCGGTCCGCGAATATTATTCGCCTTTCCGGACGGGCTGCCGGCGAGCCCTCCGAGTTCCACGCGCTCACCGAACTGTTCGCGGGCCACGCCGATCCGGCCGGTGCCATTGCGCGAACGCTGGAACTGCCCGCGGAAGACGGTTCCGCGGTGCACCGGAAATTCCGCACGCTGCGTTCGCTGCTGCTTTCCGGGCCATTGCGGAAAACGAATTCCGTCATCTTCGTCGAAGACGCTCATCGGTGCGACGAAATGTCGGTGCGGTTCTTCGACTTCCTCCTGCGGTGCGGCCGCGGAGAGCGGTTTCTGCTCGTCCTCTGCCGCCGCCCCGGTGAGCCCGGTCCCGGCGCGTGGGCACTGGGGCAGATCGGCGCGCAGGACCGCTGCCACCGCTGGGAAGTCGCCGCGGCCAGCCCGGTCGACGCGCTGGCCGGCCTGTCCGCGCAGGCACGGACCGTGGCCACCGCCGTCGCCGTGCTCGACGAACAGAACGTGACGAGGGTGGCGGCTTTGTGCGGGCTGCCCGCGCGGCCGGTGCGGATGGCGCTCGAGGAAATTCGCCGGGCGAATCTGTTCGCCGGAAGCGTGCTCGACCGCTCGGTCCGATCCCGCCTGCTCGCGGAAACACCGGCCGAAGAACTCGCTCACCTGCATTTGCGCGCGGCCCGGGTGCTCAACGACGACGCCCGGCCCGCCGCCGAAGTCGCCCCGCACCTCGGCGCGCTGCCGCGGCTCGACGAGCGCTGGATGATCGACCTCGCGCTCGAAGCCGCGGCCGCCGCGGAGCACCGGGGCGACCCGGCGACCGCGGTCGCCCACCTCGCCCGCGCGGCCGCCGCCGAACCGGCGCGGCTCGACGTCCGGCTGGCGCTGGCCGCGGCCCGGCTCGGGCTCGACCCGGAAGCCGCGATGACGGAGCTGCGCACGGCCGCCGGCCACGTCCGCGACCCGCGCGACCACTGCGCCGTCGCCGTGCTGTTCGCGCTCGCGGCCACCGCGGCGGAGGCCGCGGGCCGTCGGCAGGCGCCGCTCGGCGGCCGGATCGACCGGCTGGCCGCTCGGCTCGGCACCGATTCGCCCGCGGTGCCCGTGGCGGCCCTCGCCGCCGCGGCCACGACCCGGGAGGCCGCGCGCGGCCTCCTGCGGGAACGGGCCGCGACCGCCCCCGCGCGGCCGCGGCCCGGCACCCCGGCGCCCGGGACCTCGCGGACCGGGCGGCCGCCTCGCCCTGGCGGGCCGCGGCAGGGAGGTCGCGGCGGCCTGCGCCCGGGCCGTGGTCCGGCTGCCCGTGGCGGCCGCGGGCAGCGACGACCTGCTCGCCGCCGCGCGGACCCTGCGGCTGGTCGACGACGCGCCGAACGCCCTGCGGGCACTCGACCGCGCTGTCGCCGAGGCCGCGGTGCGCGGCGACCGGCCGGGGCTCGGCCGGGCGCTGGCCGCCCGCTACTGCGCGCTGCGGGAGAGCGGCGACCGCGACGGCGCGCTCGCCGACGTCCGGGTCGCGGCGCTGGCGACCGCGGGACAGCGCCCCGGGATCGAGGTCCGGACGGCGCTGTCGATCGCCCTGCGCGACGACGACGAGCCGGCCGCTGCCGAGCGTCTCCTGCGCGGGGTCCGCCCCGGCGAGCTGGACGGCGCGCCGTCCGAGCGGCACCTCTGGCTGCTCGCCCTGGCGCGGGCGCGTGCGGCGCGCGGCGACGTCGACGGCGCGCTGGAGCTGCTGCTCGAATCCGGCCGGCGCCAAGGAGAAGCCGGCCTCGGCAATCCGGTGTTCGCGCCGTGGTGGTTCACCGCCACCCTGCTGCTCGCCGGGAACGGCCGGCCCGGGGAAGCGGCCGTGCTCGCCGAGCGCGGGCAGGAGCTCGCCGAGGGCTGGCCGACACCGACCGCGCGCGGCCTGGTGCTGGTCGGCCGCGGCGTGGTCACGTCGGGGACACGGGCGGTGGAGCTGCTGGCCGAGGCGGTCCGGGTCCTGGCGAACTCGCCCTGCCGGGTGGAGTACGCGCGGGCGGAATACCTGCTGGGCAAGGCGTTGACGGGTGCGGGCGACCGCAAGGCCGCGCGCCAGCACCTGCGCCAGGCCGCGATGCTGTCGGCCTGCTCGGGCTGGCGCTCGATCGGCGCGCTCGCGCGGGAACTGCTCGAAGAGTCGGGCGGCCGGCTGCGGAAACCACGTGCCGACGTGCTGACGCTGCGCGAACGCGAAGTCGCCGACCTGGTCGCCCGCGGGGCGAGCAACCGCGACGTCGCGGGCACCCTGTTCGTCTCGCCGAGGACCGTCGAGCTGCACCTGACCAACGTCTACCGGAAGCTGGCCGTGGACAGCCGCGCCGAGCTGGCCGCGGCGCTGCGGGCGAGCGCGGGCTCGCCGGTCCCCGGGGCACCGAAGAGGACGCATGGGCTCGCCGGGTGACGACGAGCGACCGGCGCTCGCCGAGCGGACGCCGCCGGCCGCGGTCGGCCTGCCGCCCCAGCGCGGCGTGCCCGGGCCACGGCTGGTCGAACGCGACGAAGAATCCGCGCTGCTGACCGGGCTGGTCCACGACCTGGGCGAGGGACGGCCGGCGGTCGTCACGGTCACCGGCGGCCCCGGCTCCGGCCGCAGCGCCCTGCTGGCGTTCGTCGCGGCGACCGCCCGGCAGGCGCGGCTGCGGGTCGCGCACGTGCCGTGCTGCCCGTCCGACGGCACCCAGCCGTTCACCGTGCTGCACCAGGTCTTCACCACCCTCGGCGGCGCGCTTCCCCCGACCGCGGCCGGCGGCCCGGTGCCGGGCGGACGCGTCCTCGCCGGGCTGTGCCGGGACCTGGCCGCCGCGGTGCACGGCCGGCCGCTCGTGCTCGCCGTCGACGACCTGCACTGGGCCGACGCCGCGTCCCGGGCGTGGCTGCGCACGCTTTCCGGGCTCCTGCGGGAGATTCCGGTGCTGCTGGTGGTCAGCCAGACCAGCGGGCTGGACGACTGGCGGCCGGCGGCCGCCGCGCACCGCGTCCGGCTGCGCCCGCTCGGCGACGCGGCGGTGGCCGGCCTGGTGCGCGAGCGGCTGGGCGCGGGGGCCGACGAGCGGCTCGCCGAGCACGCCGTGCGCGGCAGCGGCGGAAACCCGGCGGTGCTCACCGAAGCCCTGAACCGGCTGCGCATGGAACCCGCTTTCGCGCGCGAGCAGGCCGGGCTGTTCACCAGGATCGCCGGCGAGCGCCTGCTGCGGCTGGTCGACGGCCTGCCCGCCGAGCTCGTCGCCGTGCTGCGCGCCGTTGCGGTGGGCCAGGACGGCTTCGGCCCGGCGTTGCTGGCCGAGCTCGCCGGGTGCCCGCCGGAGCGGCTGGCCGCCGACCTCGCCCGGCTGCGGGCGCTCGGCCTGGTCACCGCGACCGGCGAGCTGACCGAACCGGACGCGGGTCAGCGCGTGCTCGGCCGGATGACCGAGGGCGACCGCGACGCGTTCTTCACCCGCGCGGCGAAGCTGGGCTACGACCACGGCGTCGCGAACGCGGCCGTCGCGGCGATCCTGCGGCGGACCCGCGCGATCGGCGAGCCGTGGGTGGTGGCGGTGCTGCGCGCGGCGGCCCGGCCGGGTCAGGCCGGCCGCGACGGCGAGGTGACGGCGTCGCTCAAGCGCGCTCTGCAGGAGCCACTCGAACCGGCGCTGCGCGCGGCCGTGCTCATCGACCTCGGCGCCGCCGAGCTGCTGCTCGACCAGGACGCGGGCGACCGCCACCTGGCCCAGGTCGTGTCCGAAGTGGACGGTCCGGGGCTCGGCGGGCTGCGGCTGGCGGCCGCGGACCTGCTCGGCGCGCGGGGCGGCCTGCACGCGCGCACGCTCACCGCCGCGTTCCGCCGCCCGGACGTCTCGACGGCCGAGCGCGAGACCCTGCTCGGCCTGTACTGGCTGGCCGACGGCGACCCGGAGGACCGCTCGACGGTCGGCGGCTACGGCATGCCGCCGCTGCCCGAGCGGCCGGCCGACCCGGCGCGGGCGGCCGTGGCCGCGGTGCTGCTCGCCCGGCGCGGGCTGCGGCCCGCCCGGGTGCGCGGGCTCGCGCGGGCCGCGCTGGCGCAGCCGGTGGCGGAGGCGAGCTCGCTGACCGTGCGCGCCGCGGCGGTCCGCGCGCTGGTCCTCACCGGGGACCTCGCCGAAGCCGACACCCACGGCGAAGAAGTGCTCGCCCGGGCGCGCCGCGAGTGCTCCCGGACGCTGGTCGCCCGCGCGCTCGTCGAGCGGGCCGAACGGCACCTCGCGTCGGGCACGCTCGACGACGCGGCGGCCGACTTCGCCGACGCGCACGAGCTGGTGCCGCCCCGGCACTGGCACTCGATGCTGCGCGCCCGGGTCGTCGCGGCCGAGGCGCGGGTGCACCTCGAAGCCGGCCGCGCCGACCTCGCCCGGCAGGTGCTCCAGCGCGACCCGATCGAGCCGGGACCCGGCCTCGGCAGTGCGTTCCTGTTGTACGCCAAGGGAACCGTGCTGCTCGGCGAGGGGCGACCCGACCGCGCACTCGCCGCGCTGCGCGAGTGCGGCCGCCGGCTTTCCGCGCGGGGCTGGGAAAACCCCGAACTCCTGCCGTGGCGGTCCGCTGCCGCCCAGTGCCTGGTGGCGAGCGGCGAGCGGGACGCCGCCCGGCTGCTGCTCGCCGAGGAGCTCGCCGCCGCGACCGCGTGGGGCACCCGCGCCGCGGTCGGCGGCGCGCACCTCGCCGCGGCGCTCACCCTCGGCCCCGCGGACGCCGCCAGTGCCGGGCACCTGGCGCGGGCCGTCGAACTGCTGCGCGGCAGCGGCAGTCACCTGCGCTTCGCGACGGCGCTGGTGGAGCTGGCGGCGGCCGGCGACGGCGCGGCCGGCGACCACCTCGCGGAGGCGGGCGTCCTGGCGGCGCGGTACCGCTGGCGGCGCGTCCTCGCCCGGCTGCACGACCTCACCGGCCGGCCCGTGGCGGACGGCGGCCACGGGCTTTCCGAAGCCCAGCGCCGGGTCGCGAAGCTGGCGGCCGCGGGCACGTCCAACGCCGGGATCGCGGTGGAGCTGGCGGTGACCCGGCGAACGGTCGAGCTGCACCTCACCAACGTCTACCGCAAGCTGGGCATCGGCGGCCGGCGCCAGCTCGCCGAGGCGCTCGCGTCGGCGGGCCTGCCCTCGGGCGAGGAGGGGTAGCCGTGGCGCTGCCGGAACGCGAGACCGACCTGCGCCTGCTGCTCGGCGCGGTCGCCGCGGCCGGGACGGGGGAGGGCTCGGTCACGGTGGTCACCGGGCAGCTCGGCGTGGGGAAGACGGCGCTGCTCAAGGAAGTCCTGCGCGCGGCCGAGGCGGACCGGGACGGCCCGAGGGTGCTCACGGCGGTGGCGAGCCGGACCGAACAGGACTTCGACTTCGGGATCGCCTGCCAGGTCCTCGAGCCGCTGGTCGCCGAAGCGGACGAGCGGGCCGCGGACCGCTGGTTCGCGGGCCCCGCGGCCGCCGCGCGGTGGCTGTTCCCCGGCGCCCCGGGCTGGCCGGGGTGGGAACCGGGCGAGCACAACGACGTCCTGACCACGCACGGACTGGTCGGCCTGCTCGCCGCGATCAGCGCCGACCGGCCGCTCGCCGTGCTGGTCGACGACCTGCACGTCGCCGACCGGCAGTCGCTGACCTGGCTGCGGCAGTGCGCGCGGCGGATCCACGACCTGCCGTGCGCGCTCGTCGTCACGGTCCGCGAAGGCGACCCGGGGCCCGACCGGCCCGCGATCCGCGAGCTGTGGGAGCTGGCGAAGACCCGGGTCCGGCCCGCGAACCTGTCCGAGGCCGGCGTCGGGGCGGTGCTGCGCGCCGCGGCCGACAGCCGGGCGAGCGACGCGGGGTTCGTCGCCGCCTGCCACGCGGCGAGCGCCGGAAACCCCTTGTACCTCACCGAAGTCGTGCGGGGCGGTCACCCGCACCGGGCCGGGCCGTCGGTGCTCCAGGAGCGGCTGGCCGCCCAGTTCGCCGTGCTGGCCCCGCAGGTGCGCGACTGCGCCCGGGCGATCGCGGTGCTCGGCGAGGACGTCCGGCCGTGGCTGGTCGAGCACCTCACCGGCGCCGACTCGGTGGCCGTCGCGGAAGCCGTACGGGCCTTGAGCCGGCTGGGGATCCTCGGCCCGGGGTGCCCGGCGCGGTTCGCCGCACCCGTGGTGCGCACCGCGATCGAGGCGTCGATGACCGCGCAGGAGGACCTGCGGCTGCGGGTGCGCGCGGCGACCGTGTTCCACGAGGCCGGGTTCGCCGCGGAGACGGTCGCGGCCCAGCTGCTCGAAGTGCCCGCGCCGTCGCCGTCGCCGTGGATGCCGGAGGAACTGCGCACGGCGGCCGACGCGGCGACCCGGCGCGGCGACCCGGAGACGGCGGCGCGGTACCTGCGCCGCGCGCTGCTCGACCTGCCGCCCGACGGCCCGGAGCGCGGCTGGCGGCTGGTCGACCTGGCGCTCACCGAAGCCGCTTTCGACGTCTCCGCGGCGATCCGGCACCTCACGCAGGCGATCGGGCTGCTGCCCAGCCCGCGCGAACGGGCCGAGGCGGTCACCCTGCTGCCGCTTTCGGCGTTCCTCCGGCCCGAGGCCGCCGTCCTCGCCGGCCGCGTCCGCCCGGAGGACGCCGGCGCGCAGGCCAAGCTCCGCCTGGAGGCGCGGATCCGGCTCACCCGCTGCGAAGACCCGGTGCTGCTCGCCGGGGCCGTGGACCGCCTGCGCGAGCTGGGCCCGGAGCCGCCGATCGGCACCCTCGCCGAACGCGAGCTGCTGGCGGTCCTGCTCCACGCGGCCACGCTGAGCGCCGGGCTGCCCGCGCGGGCGGTGGCGGAGCTGACCGACCGGCTGCTGCGCTGCGCCCCGGCGTCGTCGGCGGAGTTCGCGGGCACCGCGCCGCTGCTGATCATCTCCGCTCTCGCCGCGGGCGCCGTCGGCCCGACGTCGGCCTGGCTGGAGAGCGCGGCCGGCGAACCGGTCCGCGGCCGGCCCGCGCGGCCGGCGTCGCTGATCGCCGCGCGCGCGGCGGTGCTGGCCCAGACCGGGCAGCTCACCCGTGCGCGGTCGATGGCCTGGGAGGCGCACGAGCTGATCGGCGGGAACCTGGGCGAGGCACCCGAATCGCTGGTGATGGCGCTCGTGGCGGTCGCGGTGATCACCCGCGACGAACGCCTCGCCGCGACGCTCCTCGAGCACTACGACGAGCAGGCGTTGGGACGGGCCGGCCTGCACATCCGGGCCGCCCTGCTGATGCTGCGCGGGGCCACGGCGGCCGTCGAGGATCCCCGTGGCGCGCTGGCGCGGTTCCTGGACTGCGGCGCGGCCCTGCACCGCGCGGGCTGGCGGAACCCGGCGCTGTTCCCGTGGCGGACGTGGAGCGCGTGGCTGCAGCGGCGTCTCGGCGACCGCGTCTCGGCGGGCGAGCTGATCGACGACGAGGTCCGGTGGGCCCGGCGGTGGGGCGCGCGGGTGGCGATCGGCCGCGCGCTGCGGATCAAGGCGTCGCTGGCGCCGGGCGCGGAGGCGGACCGCCTGGTGGCGGAGTCGATCGGGATCGCGCGGGCGTCGGGCGACCGGCTGGAGCTGGTCCGCGCCCTGCTGGCGGAGGGCGCGCTGCTGCGCGAAGGCGGCGACGCGCGGGCGGACGAGCGGTTCCGCGAGGCCTACCGGCTCGCCGAGGGCTGCGGCGCGCCGTGGCTCACCGGCAGGACGGCCGAGGAGACGACCGGCCCGGGGACGGCGGCCGGGCCGTCGGCCGCGCTGAGCGAGGCGGAGGGCCGGGTGGTCGGGTTCGCCCTCGACGGGCTGACCAACGGCGAGATCGCGGCCGAGATCAACGTGAGCAGGCGGGCGGTCGAGAAGCACCTGACGAACTGCTACCGGAAACTGGGCATCTCCGGCCGGGCGGAACTGGCGGAAGTGTTCGGCGCCTGGGGTTTCGGGGCGCGCAGCAGCGCGTGAGTCAGCCCGCGAGACCGGCTTCGTGGGCCAGCAGGCCGGCCTGGGTGCGGTTGGCGCAGCCCAGCTTGGTCAGCATCCGCGAGACGTAGCTCTTCACCGTGGCCTCGGACAGGTGCAGCTTGGCCGCGATGGCGGCGTTCGACATGCCCTCGCCGAGGCAGACGAGCATGTCGAGCTCCCGGTCGGTGAGGTCGGCGGTGCGCTCCCGGGCCTCCTGCGAGCGTTCGTGCTCGCCGGCGGACGCGGTGACCATCCGGCGCGCGGCCTCCTTGGACAGCACGGTGTGCCCGTCGGCGGCGACGCGCACCAGCCCGATCAGGTCCTCCGGGGGCGTGGACTTCAGCAGGAAGCCGGACGCGCCGGCCCGCAGCGCCTTGAGGACGTAGCTGTCCGTGTCGAACGTCGTGAGCGCGACGAGGGCGGGCGGGTCGGGGAGCTTGACGATCCGCTCGATCGCGGTCAGCCCGTCCACGCCGGGCATCCGCAGGTCCATCAGCATGACGTCGGGGCGGAAGCGCCCCGCGGCCTCGACGGCTTCGGCGCCGTCCTGTGCCTGCCCGACGATGTCGATGTCGTCGGCGGAGGTCAGCACCGTACGCAGGTGCGCGAGCACCATCGGCTCGTCGTCGACGATCACCAGGCGGATCACGCGGTCGTCTTTCCCTTGGGTGCGCACACCCGCAGTATCGCATTGACCGGGCCACCGCCGCCTGGACGGCGCAAAACCCCTCCGGACGCCCTGCGCCGGAGGGGTTTCGCCGTGGATCAGCCCTTGGCGACCAGGTCCAGCAGCGTGCCGGTGAGGTCGAGGTGCTCGTCGACGCTCGTCGTCAGGTAGGTGATGTCGACGAAGGCGTGGTCCGGTTCGAGGACCGTGACGATCTTCTTCACCGACTCCGCGATGAGCTCGGGTGTGGCATCCGGGGCGGCGTTCACGCGCAGCGCGACGCCGATGGCCTTCGGGTCCCGTCCGGCGGCTTCGGCGTCGGCGCGGATCTTGGCCAGGGTGGCGGTGAGCACGTCGGCGGGGAACTGCTCGGGGACCGACCAGACGGGCAGCCAGCCGTCGGCCCGCTCGGCCACGCGGCGCAGCGACTTCTCCCCGAACCCGGCCAGGTGCACCGGCGGCTTGCGCACCGGCTTGAGGCCGACGTGGGACTCGGCGATGGCGTAGCCGACGCCGTCGTGCGCCACGGTGTCCTTCGTCCACCACGTCTCGAGCAGGTCGAGCAGGTCGTCGAGCCGCTTGCCGCGCTCGCTCATCGGGATCCCGACGGCGGCGTACTCGTCGGGCGACCAGCCGATGCCGAGGCCGGGCAGCAGCCGCCCGTTGGCGGCGACATCGAGGCTGGTGAGCAACCGCGCGAAGTTCGCGGGCTGGTACTGCGTGGCGTTGATGGTGCTGGAGCCGAGGACCGCGGTCTCGGTCACGGCGGCGGCGACGGCCAGCGCGGTGAACGGGTCGTGCGCGGTGTGGAACTCCTCGGGCATGGTGTCGTAACCCGGGTAGGAGACGACGGGCGCGACCGGCGAAAGCAGCCGGTCACCGACCCAGAGACCGGCCGCCCCGGCTCGTTCGGCTTCACGTGCGTACCGGGCGATCCCGCCCGGCGTGGTGGCGGCCTTGCCGAAGACCGGAAGGCTGAACCCCAACTGCATGAATTCTCCCCTGGAGAGCGAACGGATCGTGTTGATCCTGCAGCCAGTAGTACTCGGATCTAGTTGCTCGTTCAAGTACGTCTGGTCCGAACCACCGGCGACCTGCTCGATCGTCGCCGGTTCTCCTCAAGGAACGAAATACAGGCCGTTGGCGGTGAAGGTGTCCTTGTGCGCCAGGACGAACTGCTCGACCGACCGCGGGACGAGCCCGCCGATCCGCTCGACGACGTCGTTGGTGCCGGCGAACACGCCGTGGCGGTAGTCGATCGCGACGTGGCCGAGGTGCTGGACGAGGTGTGCGGGCAGCCCGCGCGCGGTCATCGCCGAGGTGAACTCTTCGACGCCGATCGGCTCGTAGCGCACCGGGATGCCCAGCGTGCCGGCCATGATCCGGGCGATGGCGTGGTGGTCCAGCTCGACCGGGCCGTGCAGGGAGTAGGCGGCGCCGGCGTGCGGCTCGGGGTCGGTCAGCACCGCGGCGATCACGTGCGCCTGGTCGGCCGAGGCGATCGGCGCGTGCCTGCCGTCGCCGAACGGGAGGCGCAGGAGTCCTTCGCCGTCGCGCAGTTCCCACCACGAGGTGAGCCACTCGGCGAAGAACGTCGGCCGCAGGTGGGTGGTGAGCAGGCCGGTGCGCTCCAGGACGCGCTCGGCGAGCCAATGCTGCCGAGCCGCGTTGCTGCGTGCTTCGCGGCGGGCCGAGATCTGCGACATGTCCACCACCGAGCGGACGCCGTTTTCCGTTGCGGCCTGGGCGAAGGTGACGGTCGCGTCGAGCAGGCCCGCGCGGATCGGGTAGCAGAAGTAGGCGCCGCTGACGCCACGCAGCGCGGCGGTGACGCCGTCGAGGTCCAGGAAATCGGCCTGGACCACTTCGGCGCCGGCCGCGGCGAGCGCGCGCGAGCGTGCGTCCTCGCGGCGCACCATCGCCCGGACGTGGTGGCCGCGGGCCAGCAGCAGGTCGACCGTGGCGCCGCCGGTCTTGCCGGTCGCGCCGGTGACGAGGAACATCGCACCCTCCCGAGGTCAGTTCGTTCAGTGAACTACCGCACCGTAGCACGAGCTGGTTCAATGAACGAACTGCCCGTGTAGGCTGGCGATATGGCTCTTCCCAGCACCTACGCGGACCGCAACTGCTCGCTCGCGCGCTCGCTCGAGGTCGTCGGGGAGCGGTGGACGCTCCTGATCGTCCGCGACGCGTTCTTCGGCGTCCGGCGCTTCGGTGACTTCGCCGCGCAGCTCGGGATCCCGCGCGCGGTCCTCACCAGCCGCCTGAAGTCCCTGGTGCAGGAGGGTGTCCTGGTCCGCGAGGAAGACGGCGGGGTCGTCGAATACCGCCTGACGGAGAAGGGCGTCGCGCTCTGGCCGGTCGTGCGGGCGCTGATGGGCTGGGGCGACGCGTTCTACTCCCCGGCCGGCGAAAAGCGCACAGTCCGCCACGACGCGGACGGCGGCCGCCTCGATCCCGACGGCCGCTGCGAGGAGTGCGGCGCGCTGGTCCCGGTCCCGGAGATCCGCGTCGAGCCGGGGCCGGGCTTCGAGCCGCCGCCGGGTGGCCCCGACCCCGTCTCGGCGGCGATCAACACGCCACGCCGCCTGCTGGAGCCGGTCGCGCCCCACCGGGTGTGACCCGCGTCATGCCCTGTCACAGCGTCCGGGCAAGCGGTGTCTTGAGGCCGACCGAAGAAGGAGACCTCATGAACACCGCACTCTGGATCGCCGCCGCGCTGCTCGCCGTCGTCGCCCTGACCGGGGGCGTCAGCAAGACGTTCGTCTCGAAGGCGAAGCTCGCCGCCACCCCGGGCGGGGAATGGACCGGCGAACGCGGCGTCGGCTTCGTCAAGACTCTCGGGGTCCTGGAACTGCTGGCCGCCGTCGGACTGATCCTGCCCGCCGCGCTCGGCATCGCCCCGGTGCTGGTCCCGGTGACCGCCGCCTGCTGGGTGCTGCTCATGGTCGGCGCCATGGCCACCCACCTCCGCCACGGCGAGGCGAAGTTCGCCGCGCTGAACGCGGCTTACCTCGCCGTCGCGGTCTTCGTCGCCTGGGGCCGTTCATGAGCGCGACCGAAGCCTTCGTCGCCCACCGCAACCTGCTCTTCACCGTCGCCTACGAGATGCTCGGCTCGGCGGCCGACGCGGAGGACGTCCTGCAGGAGACCTGGCTGCGCTGGGCCGACGTCGACCTCGGGCAGGTGCGCGACCGGCGCGCCTATCTGGTCCGCATCACCACGCGCCTGGCGCTGAACCGGCTGCGGACGGTGAAGCGCCGCCGGGAGGCCTACGTCGGCCCGTGGCTGCCCGAGCCGCTGCTCACCACGCCGGACGTCGCCGAGGACGTCGAGCTCGCCGAGAGCGTGTCGATGGCGCTCATGCTCGTCCTCGAGACGCTGTCGCCGACCGAGCGAGCCGTCTTCGTGCTGCGGGAGGTCTTCGACTTCGGCTACGACGAGATCGCCGCCGCCGTCGGCAAGACCCCCGCGGCCGTCCGGCAGATCGCGCACCGCGCCCGCAAGCACGTCGACGCCCGCCGCCCGCGCGAGCCGGTCTCCGCCCGCGAGACCCGGGCCGCGCTGGAGTCGTTCCGGCGCGCGCTGGAAACCCGGGACCTGCAGGGCCTGCTCGACGTGCTCGCCCCGGACGTCGTCCTGGTCAGCGACGGCGGCGGCGTCAAGCAGGCGGCGCTGCGACCGGTCGCGAGCGCGGCCAAGGTGGTCCGGTTCATCACCGGCGGCATCGGCCGCACCGCGGCGAAGCTGACCAGCGCGCCCACGGTCGTCAACGGCAGCCCGGGGCTCGTCCTGCACCTGGACGGCGAGCTCGACGGCGTGATGGCGGTCCGCGTCGAGGACGGCCGGATCACCGGTCTCTACTACGTGCGCAACCCGGAGAAGCTCACCCACGTCGAGGCGGAGACCGCGCTGACCCTGCGGTGACCGCGTTCGGACGTGGGCCGGGCTCGCGGCGGACAGTAGCGCCGCGGACGCAGCACGTGCGGGCGGACAGGTATGGAGTCAGGTACTTGTACGGGTGCGGCGACGCGTGCCCCGGCGCAAGCTGATGCCGCCCCCCGACGACCTCAGGAGGTCGGAAAACCCATGGTGCACGGCCGGTCGCGTCCCCTCCTCCGGGTCGTTTCCCCCGCGGACGTCCCGGAGCCGCGGCCGGCCCCCTCGGGGTCGCGCGACCGCTACGCCGACGTCGACGACCGGCGGCTGGCCGCCATCCTGGCCGCCGAAGACACCGCCGAGGAGCACGGCCTCAACCCGCACACCCGGAGCACCTGCTACGTCCACCGGTGCTGGGCCCACCAGTGCGTCGGCGACCCGCTGCACGTCCTCGTCGTCACCGGGCACCGGTGGTGCCGGCGCTGCGAGTGCCCGGTCGACGTCGCCGTCGACGAGACCCCGCCCGGCGCGGTGCACCTGTACTGCCCGCGCTGCGGCCAGGCCGGCTCGGCGGCCAACCGCGAGGTCCGCCAGGCCTGCCGCACGAGCCTCGCCGCGATGCACGGCGGCGACACGCCCACGCTGTACGGCCTGCCCGACGCCTGACCCGTTCGGGTTGCTTCCTCCGAGGGGCTCGCATTGACCGGCCCGCGCGGACTTCCCTACGGTGCACGGGTGGGCAAGGCCGGCGTGACGGGTGGGAGGGGCAACCTGCCCGCGGAGACCACGAGCTTCGTGGGACGCAAGTCCGAGGTGGCCGAGGTCAAGCACCTGCTGACCCGCGCGCGGCTGGTCACGCTGACCGGCGTGGGCGGCGTCGGCAAGACGAGGCTGGCCGTGCAGACCGCCGCCGGGCTGTCCCGCGCGTTCCCCGACGGCGCCTGGCTGGTCGAGCTCGCCGGGCTCCGGGACCCGGCGCTGGTCGCGCACACCGTGCTCGAGGCACTGGGCGTCCACGACGAAACCGGCCGCACGGCCGCGGCGGTGCTGGCCGAGCACCTGCGGGACCGGCGGCTGCTGGTGATCCTGGACAACTGCGAGCACGTCCTCGACGCCTGCGCCACGCTGGCGCACGACCTGCTGCGGGCCGCGCCCGGGCTGCGGCTGCTCGCGACCAGCCGGGAACGGCTCGCGCTGGCCGCCGAGCACCTGTGGCCGGTCTCCCCGCTGCCGCTGCCCGAGGCCGGCCGCACGCTGCCCGGCGGGGCCTGGCTGCGCTACCCGGCGTTGACGCTGTTCGCCGAGCGCGCGGCCGCCGTCCAGCCCGGGTTCTCCGTCACCGCCGAGAACCAGGAGCACGTGGCGCGGGTGTGCCGGCTGCTGGCGGGCATCCCGCTGGCGATCGAGCTGGCGGCCGTGCGGCTGCGGGTGCTGACGCTGGCGGAGCTGGAGTCCGGGCTGGGCGACTGCTTCCGGCTGCCCGGCACGGTGAAGCGCGGCGGCGAGCCCCGGCACCAGACGCTGCTGGCCGCGATCGACTGGAGCTTCGCGCTGTGCAGCCCGGCCGAACGGCTCCTGTGGGCCCGGACGTCGGTGTTCGCCGGCGGCTTCGACCTGGCCGCGGCCGAGCGCGTCTGCGCGGGCGAGGACGTCCGCGCCGGGCTCGCCGGGCTGGTGGAGAAGTCGGTGCTGGTCCGCGAGGCCGGGCGGTTCCGGTTGCTGGAGCCGCTGCGGCAGTTCGGCCGGGACAAGCTGACCGAGTCGGGGGAGGCGGACGCGGTCCTGCGGTCCATGCGGGACCACTACCTCGAGCTGGCGGTGCGCAGTGAACGGAAGTGGTTCGGGCCGGAGCAGGCGGAGACCTTCGACCGGACGCGCCTGGAGCACGCGAACCTGCGGGCTTCCCTGGACTACAGCCTGACGACGCCGGGCGAGGTCGAGACCGGCCTCCGGCTCGCGTCGACGCTCTGGTTCTACTGGGCGGGCTGCGGGGTGTTCGGCGAAGGACGGCACTGGCTCGACCGCGCGCTCGAGCTGTTCCCCGAACCGGGTGCTTCGCGGGCGAAAGCGTTGTGGGTCAACGGTTATGTCGCGACGCTGCAGGGCGACAACGCCGGCGCGATCGCGATGCTGGAGGAGTGCCGCGCGTACGCGGTGAGCGCGGGCGACGAGGTGGCGCTGGCGTACGCGACGCACCGGCTCGGCTGCAACCTGCTGGTCGGCGACGACGTCGGCGACGCGAAGGCGCTGTTCGAGGAGGCCCAGGCCCGCTACCGGGAGCTCGGGGAGCTCAACAGCAACGTGATGCTGGCCGGCATCGAGCTGGCGATCGCGTCGATCTTCCTGGGCGACCTCGACCGCGCGGGCGAGCTGTGCGAAGAAGCGTGCGCGACGGGCGTCGCCCACGGCGAGCAGTGGGCGCGGGCGTACGCGATCTTCGTCCAGGCCCTGGTCGCCCTGGGCCGCGGCGACTTCCGCCGTGCGGCCGAGCACGGGCGGCACTGCCTGCGCGTCAAGCGGAAGTTCCACGACCTGCTGGGCATCGTCCTGGCGATCGAGGCCCTGGCCTGGACCGAAGCGGCCCGCGGCCACTGGGAGCCGGCGGCGACGATGCTCGGGTCCGCCCAGCCGATCTGGGCCGCGGTCGGGTTCCCGATGTTCGGGTCGCGGTACTTCGGCGCCCCGCACGGAGAGTGCGAGAAGTCGGCCCGCCGGGGACTGGGGGAGAGCGCGTTCGAGGCGGCCTTCCGCCGGGGATGCGAGTTCGGCCTGGAGGAAGCGATCGCGTACGCACTGGGCGACACGACGCCGTCCCCCGCCCCTGGCCCGTCGCGGTCGACGCCGTTGACGGACCGGGAGCGCGAAGTCGTCCTGCTGATCGCGGACGGCCGCTCCAACCAGGAGATCGCGGACAAGCTGGTCATCTCCCGCCGGACCGCGGAGGGCCACGTGAACCGGATCCTGCGCAAGCTGGACTTCGATTCGCGCAGCCAGGTCGCCGCGTGGGCGGCCCGGGTGTCGCGGCTCTAGCCGAGCCGATCGGCCCACTCGGCGAACGCGGCCACCAGGTCCCTGGGCGCGTCGATCTCCTTCAACCGCCGCAGCTGGTCTTCGATGTAGTGGCGGTACAACGGAACCAGTCCCGCCGCCAGCTCCGGCCGCAGCTCGGCCGCGTCCAGGGGATGGCCCTCGCGAACCCGCAGGGCCAGCCGCACCAGCGACGCCGCCGGGGCGGCCGGCTGGGACAGGTACCACTCGATCGCCTCGTCGTTGTTCGCCGCGCGGCCCGACGGGAGCGTTGCCGAGTACCGGAAGCGGACCGGGAACAGCACCGCCTTCGTGAACCACACCGTGTCCACCAGCAGGCGGCGCGGCTCGCGGAACTCCGCGGTCACCTCGGGTGTCGCCAGGACGGCGACGGCGAACGAAGCGCTTTCCAGCAGCAGCTCCGCCGCCGCCGGGCGGGCCACCTCCGCGAGGACGTCCGAGCCGAGCAGGACCCGGCCGTGGTCGGCCAGCTGCAGGCGGTCCAGTGCCGGGAAACGGCCGTCGTCGCGGCCCTCGCGCAGCGCCGGCAGGGACGCCCAGAACACCGACAGCTTGCGGTGTACCGGACTCCGCTCCTGCAGGGCCGCCGTGGTGTCCGCGATCGACGAGCCGTCGGCGTCCGTCAGGACGAGGGCCAGGTCGATGTCGCTCGCCGCCGGGGCGTAGCCGCCGTAGGACAGGCTGCCCAGCAGGTACGCGCCGATCAGGCGCTCTCCCAAGGCTTCCTGGTACGCGCGGGCGGCTTCGGCGGCGATCTCACGGGCGGCCGAAGCCGGGTCGGTCCTGGTCACGCGGCCACCGTGGCGCGATGCGCGCACTCGGCGATCCGGTTCGAGACGACGCCGATCACCTGCCACGCCCGGTCGAGCACCTCGACGACGTCCTCCACCGTCCAGTCGTCGCGGCGCCGCAACAGCTCGTAGCCCATCTCGAGGTGCTCGACGTCGGCTTCGTCGTGCAGGTCGAAGTACTCGTCCTGCGGGAACGCGCGGGTGCCCGCCTGGCTGAACACCAGGCTGCCGGCTTCGAGGGCCAGGTGCGCGAGCACCGCGCGCTGCACCCCGGGCAGGATCGCGAACTGGTCGACGAACCACGACGCGCCCGCCTCGATCACCGGGTCCCAGACCAGCTGCCGGTCGTCCGCGCGGCTGCGGGCCAGGATCCTGTCGTGCCCGATCTCCTCCTCCTGGTGCTCCAGGGCCAGCGCCCGCAGCTCCGGGTCGCTCTCGTAGGTGACCCGGGCGCTGATCATCCGCTGGAAGGCGTTCGACCACGGCTGCAGGTACGTGAGCACCGCTTTCTTGGTCTCCTCCGGGGTTTCCGCGTCCGTCAGCAGCCGGATCAGGTCCGACGCCGCGTACTCCCGTTGCCGCTGCTCGTTGTGGCGCGCGACGCGCTCGACGTCCTGCTGGGTCACGTTCGGCTCCTTACCGTGGTGCTGCGGGAGATCATCTTTCCGGGGCGGCTAAGCAAGATCAACCGGCGCGAGGGACCGGTCGTACACGGGGAACCGGAAGTACGTGGTGACGTCGCCGGGGCGGCCCGCTGTGCGGTAGCTCACCAGCTCGAGGATGCTCGACGCGGCCGGTGGATCGGGCGTCAGCGCGGCGGTGAGGAGGCGGAACCGTCCCGGGTCGACGCCTTCGCGGTGCAGCAGCGCGGCCGTGCGCTCCACGGCTTCTTCGTCACCGGAAGCGAGATCGGGCAGGCGCAGGTACGTCGTGGACTCGGCCGCGCGGTCCAGCCCGGACCGGAACGCGAGGCAGCTCAACGCCGCCTCACCAGCGTCTTCCCGGTCACCGGCCAGGGTTTGGTAGGCGGCCCGCGCGTCGTCGGCGTCGTGGCGGAGCGCGACCGAGGCGACGCGGTTCACCTCGGCCAGGCCGGCGCCGTGGTTGCGGTAGTAGACCTTCACCCTGGCGTCGGCCTCGTCGGCGAGGTCCACCGCGAAGAACTCGATTTCCCGGCGGCCTTCGACGTTTTCGACCCGGCGGCGCGCGTCGTCCCACGCGTCCGCCATGCCGAGGCGGTCCATCGCCTCGGCCACGGCCGCTTCGCGGTGCGCGTGCGGCCACGGGTAGAGCCCGAAGTAGGTCTTGTGGACGATCCTCGACGGCGGGCGCCAGGCGATCGAGTGCCAGAGGGGCGCGGGCGACGGTCGGCCGCCGCGGGGCGTGAACGTCTCGTGCAACCCGTGCAGCCTGCGGAAACCGCTGTCTTCGGGCGGGGGCACGTCGTGGCCGAGGCTGTCGAACAGCACCCGCAGCTCCGGGTGCCGCCCGGACCAGTTCACCGACATCTCGGCCGGGAAGCCGTCCTCCGCCACATAGGACGGCTGGGCCGGCGCGGGCCCGATCCGCTCGTGCGCCCACGGCGGCAGCAGGGCGCGCAGCATCCGGGTGGTCCGGACGGACTGCGCCACCGGCACCCCGAGCGCCTCACAGGCGGTAGCCCAGAGCCCGCACAGAAAGTCACCGAAGAGACGACCCTGTGCCGGGTAGTTTTCCCTTATATATTCAGGAAACTTCGGCACGTGAATCGTCACGTGCGGATGCTATCAGTTTGCTGCTTGCTCAACTAAAAAGCTGCACCCGGGTGGTGCAACCAATTGCGCCATGTGGGTTTGCCGGTGTCCGAGGTGGACACGCTGGGACACATCGGACACCGGCCGGTCCGGACCGGACAGAGAGCGGACAAAGCGCAGGTCTCAGACGTGCGCGGGGACCACCGTCATCGCGTGCTTGACGAGCCGGATCAGCGCGAGCTTGCTCGAGTCCCTGTCACGCGCGTCACACATGACGATCGGCACCCGGTCCGGGACCACCAGGGCTTCGCGGACCTCGTCGGCGGTGTAGCGCGGGGCGCTGTCGAAGCAGTTCACCGCGACGACGAACGGGATCTTCCGCCGCTCGAAGAAGTCGATGGCGGCGAAGCTGGTCTCCAGCCGCCGGGTGTCGACCAGCACGATGGTCCCGATCGCGCCGCGGGCGAGGTCGTCCCACATGAACCAGAAGCGCGCCTGGCCCGGCGTCCCGAACAGGTACAGCACGTGCCGCGGCGAGATGGTGATCCGGCCGAAGTCGAGCGCGACCGTCGTCGTGGTCTTGCGCTCCACCCCGGACAGGTCGTCGATCCCGGCGCTCGCTTCGGTGAGCACCTCTTCGGTGGTCAGCGGCGGGATCTCGCTGACCGAGCCGACCATGGTGGTCTTCCCGGCGCCGAAGCCGCCCGCGACGATGATCTTGACCGGCGTGGGGACCAGTTCGTCAGTACTTGATGAGGCCATCGAGAACCGCCTGGAGTGTTTCGAGGTCCGGCGACTGCGCCGGGTGGTGGGCAGGGGACCGCGTGATGACGAGGCCGCGTTCGATCAGGTCGCCGACGAGCACGCGCACCACCCCCAGCGGGATCTTCACGTAAACGGCGATCTCGGCGACCGACACCGGGTGCCGGCACAGCTGCACGATCGCCTGGTGCTCCGGGCCCAGCCCGGCCGGCTCCTGCTCCGACCGCAGCGTCATCACCTGCGTGGACAGGTCGAGCCGCGCGTTGTCGGCCGGGGTGCGGCCACTGGTGATCGTGTACGGCCGGACGAGCGGCCCGGCGGCCTCGTCGTACCAGCTTTCGTCCCCGCTCATGTGGCCTCCCGTAGGACGTGCGCCGCTTCGCGCGGCGCGGACGCCATGTAGTCCCCGACCCGCTTGACCAGCCGGCTCATCTCGTAGGCGATCATCTCGACGTCGACGGTGTCCGCCGCCAGCACGGCGAGGCAGGCGCCCTGCCCGGCCGCCGAGACGAACAGGTAGCCGCGCTCCATCTCGATCATGTTCTGCAGCACCGGTCCGCGGTTGAACTGCTTGCTCACCCCCTTGGCCAGGCTCTGCAGGCTGGAGGCGATGGCCGACAGCTGGTCGGAGTCGTCCTTGCCCATGCCGGCCGACTTGCCGATCAGCAGCCCGTCGGCGGACAGCACGATGGCGTTCTGCGCGCCGACCACGCGGTTGACCACGTCGTCGAGCAGCCAGTTGAGATCGGGTTTGGGGTTCCCGTACTCGTTCATGCGTCAGAGACCTTGACTTTCCTCTGTGGACTTATCGGTGTGCGGTCGCGGGCTACGCATCGTCGGACCCGACCCGGCCCCGGCGCGTGCCCTTGTGGAACGCCGCGAGCGTGCGGGCGGTCCCTTCTCCGGGCGCGACGACGTCGTCGCTCTCGTCGGGTTCGGTTTCGAGCTGGGCGACGAGGTTCTGCTGGGGCTCGCGCCGGGGGAGCCGGGGCCGGTCGTCGGCCGGCCCGGACGACGCCGGGGGAGCGGACGGCGGGGCCTGGGCGGGCACCGGCTCGCCGGCCGCCGGCGGTGCGGCGGGGACGGCGGGCAGCGGGTCGGGCGGGGTGAGCGCGCGTGCCGGGTACGGCCTCGGCTTGACGTCTCGCTTCATCGGGATCTGGCCGGTGAACGAGCTGGGCGTGTCCATGGCAGCGAGGGGGCTTTCTGCCTGCGGCGCGGGTGCGCCCACCGGGGCGAGGACCGCGGTGGTCTCCGCCGGGGAGGAACCGGGCTCTTCGGGGACGTTCCCCTGCTGGCCGGCCAGGTGCTGCGTCGGGATGAGCACGGTGGCCCGGAGGCCGCCGTAGCGGGACGGGTCGAACGTGACGGTCATCCCGAGCTTCGCCGCGAGGCGCGCGACCACGAACAGGCCGAGGCTGGAGTCGGCCCGCAGCGCCATCGCGTCGAACTCGGGTGCCTCGGCCATCATCGCGTTCGCCCACTCGCGGACGCCGTCCTTCATGCCGAGCCCCTGGTCCGACACGTCGACGACGATCCCGCGCGCGACCGCGCGGCTGGTCACCTCGACCGGCGACCCGGGCGGCGAGAACGTCGTCGCGTTGTCGACCAGCTCGGCGACGAGGTGGATCGTGTCGGCCACCGCGGCGCCGACGATCGCGACGTCGGGCACCTGCTCGACCTGGACCCGCGCGTACTGCTCGGTTTCCGAGACGGCCGCGCGCAGGACCTCCATCAGCGCCACCGGCTTGCGCCAGCGGCGGCCCGGCTGCTTGCCGCCGAGGATGATCAGGTTCTCGGTGGTGCGGCGGGCGCGCGCGGCGAGGTGGTCGAGCTGGAACAGCGCGGCCAGCTGGGTCGAGTTGTCCTCGCGGGCTTCCATCTCGTCGAGGATCTGCAGCTGCTGGTGGACCAGGACCTGGTTGCGGTGCGCGATGCCGAGGAACACGTTGTGCACGCCGCTGCGTGCTTTCGCTTCGCTCGCCGCGGCGTTGACGGCGGTCAGCTGGGCGGTGTTGAACGCCTCGGCCACCTGGCCGATCTCGTCGCGGCCGTGGTCGAGCTGCGGGAGCTCTTCCTTCAGGTCGACGGGTTCGCCGTTCTTCAGCCGCTCCACGATGTTCGGCAGCCGGTTGCGGGCCAGGTCCAGCGAGTCGTTGCGCAGCCGCGCGAGGCGCGTCATCAGGGCGCGGTCGACGAGCGAGCGGGACACCCGCACCGCGACGATGATCGCCGCCAGCGACGCGAGCAGCGCCAGGATGCTGCCGATGATCACGTTGCGCAGCTGGGCGTCACCGGAGTCGATGGCGGCCGCGGAAACCTTGTCCGCCTGGGTGATCGCGAGGTCGTTGAGGGACTGCGCGACCTGGTTCGTCGCGGTCAGCCAGTCCGTTTCGGACACCGGCACGGAGTTCTGCTCGCCGGGCGACCACGGGCCGTGCTTCACGATCCCCTGTTCGGCGGTGGCCAGCTGCTGCCACGCGGCGGTCTTGGTCAGCGTCCGGTACTTGTTGCGGACGCTCGCGTCGAGGAACGGCTCGATCTGCGCCAGCTGCGTCCGGTAGGTCCCGGACAGCTGCGCGAACTGGGCGAAGTCGTCGGGCGCGAAGGTGCCGGCCGAGAAGGCCGTCGACACGAGCGACGTCTCGCGTGACATGGCGTCACCGGCGCGGAAGACCGAGGTCGCGGTGATGCCGCCGGTCGCGGCTTCGGCGTCGGGCACGACGCGGGCCTGGGTGTCGAAGAGGTTGGACGCGGTGTCCATCACGCCGTTGTAGTAGCTGTTGACCTGCGCGCGGTCGATGCTGCGGAAGGAGATCTGGGAGCGCAGCACGGGCAGCTGGTCGAACTGCGACTTCAGCGCGTTGACCTTGGCCGCGATCTCGTCCGGCGCGTTGGAGATCGTCGCGGCGAACGCGTCCTTGAGCGCGCCGAGCTTCTCGTCGGTCGCCTTCTGCTGCACCTGCAGCCGGCCCGGGCCGAGCGCCGGGTCGTCGAGGTACTGCAGCGCGGACTGGCGTTCCTTCTGGAACTCGGCCAGCGCGGTGGCGGCGGGGATGGACACCTCGCGCACGGACGCGGCGACCAGCCGGACGTAAACGCCGTTGAAGAGGAAGTAGGAGGAGACCGCGATCCACAGCACCAGCAGGGTCACGCTGGGAATGAGGACGGTCCTGGTCAGCCTTTTGCGGATCGACTTGTCGTAGGGCTTGTCCGAGTCGTCCTTGGCGTCTTTGTTCTGCACGGCGGTTCACGAACTCCTGAGTGACGGTCGGCGAAAAACGGGGACCCGGACGAGGAAGCGGACACGACGATGGGACACAGCTGCCGCCGTCACCCGTCTTCGCCTCACCCTCCGTGTTGCCGCGGAATCGATCAGGGTCCGTTTTTTACCACGAACCACTGCCGGGCGGTCGTGCTGACCCAGCCTCCGGACGGCGGTCCGCACGGGGGCGAACGGCGTTTACCGACTGCGTTGGGACGACTACTCCCGTTTCCTCTGGTAACAGGCCCGGAAGGTATTTACGGCGCTTGCACGCTGGGCCGAACGGGTGAAAGTGAATTGGGCCGGCCCGCCGCGCCGCGGCGTTCGCGACGCGGGAAAGAACGGGCACGGCGAATGCCTCGGAGTGCCTTCGGGTCGTGGTCGCGGACGACGCTGCGTCACGGCGGGGCGAGAAGACGATCTTCGTCACTGAGGTGCGCGGCAGCCGAAGCGACTTTACATCTGATGATCTATTGTCAATCTAACTGGACTTCACCTACAGTCATGTAAACCCAGCCAACGGAGGAGGGTGTGATGACCGGAGCGACGATCCCCGCGGGGTCGACCGAACGGTGGCGCGACCGCAAGCGCTACCTGTGGCTGATCGGCCTGGTGGTGCCGTCCCTGGCGTTCCTCGCCATCGGGCTGCACGCGGCCACCGGGTGGGGCGTCTGGTTCTGGATCGGCCCGATCGTCATCCTCGTGGTCGTCCCGCTCATCGACCTGCTCGCCGGCCTCGACCGCGCCAACCCGCCGGACGACGTCATCGAACGGCTGGAGAACGACCGCTACTACCGCTGGATCACCTTCGCGTTCCTGCCCGTGCAGTACCTCGGTTTCGCCGCTGCGTTCTGGCTGATCGCCCGCGGCGACCTGACCGTCGCCGACAAGATCGGGCTGGCGACCTCCATCGGCTGCATCGGCGGGATCGGCATCAACACGGCGCACGAGCTGGGGCACAAGAAGGAGAGCCACGAGCGCTGGCTGTCGAAGATCGCGCTGGCGCAGAGCTGCTACGGCCACTTCTACATCGAGCACAACCGCGGCCACCACGTCCGCGTGGCGACGCCGGAGGATCCGGCGAGCAGCCGCGTCGGCGAAAGCTTTTACCGCTTCTGGCCGCGCACGGTCTTCGGCTCGCTGAAGTCGGCGTGGCGCCTGGAGCGCAAGCGCTACGCCCGCCGGGGCAAGCACCCCTACCGTCTCGGCAACGACGTCCTCAACGCCTGGCTGATGTCGGCGGTCCTCTGGGCCGCGATGGTCGCCTGGCTCGGCGCCGGCGTCCTGCCCTACCTCGTGATCCAGGCCGTCGTCGGGTTCTCGCTGCTGGAGGTCGTCAACTACATGGAGCACTACGGCATGCTGCGGCAGCGCGTCGGCGCGCCCGGGAAGCGCCGCTACGAGCGGGTGGATCCCAGCCACAGCTGGAACTCCAACAACATCGCCACCAACGTCCTGCTCTACCACCTGCAGCGGCACAGCGACCACCACGCCAACCCGACGCGGCGCTACCAGACGCTGCGCGACTTCGCCGAGTCGCCGGTGCTGCCCACCGGGTACGCGGGGATGATCGTGCTCGCGCTCGTCCCGCCGGTGTGGCGCCGGGTGATGGACCCGCGGGTGCTCAACCACTTCGACGGCGACCTCTCCCGGGCCAACATCCAGCCTTCGCAGCGCGAGAAAGTCCTTGCCCGGTACGGAACCCGCGTCACGGCGGCCGCGGCGGCCGATGTCGCCGACACCCACGGCGACGCCACCGAGGGCGGCAGGTGCCCGGGCTGCGGCTACGTCTACGACGAGCAGCTCGGCGACCCGCGCGAGGGCTTCCCGGCCGGCACGCCGTGGGCGGCGATCCCGGACTCGTGGTGCTGCCCGGACTGCGGCGTGCGCGAGAAGGTCGACTTCGTCGCGCCGGGCCGGGTGGGTGCGTGATGCGGATCGAAGCGGACCGCGGCAAGTGCGCCGGCCTGGGCATGTGCGAGGCGATGGCGCCGGACTTCTTCGAGGTGGGCGAGGACGGCACGGTCGTGGTGCTCGCCGAGCGCCCCGGCGAGGAGCACCGGACCGACGTCGCCGCGGCGGTCGGCTCCTGTCCCGTGCTCGCCCTGAAGTTGACATGACCTTCGTCGTCGTCGGCGCCTCGCTGGCCGGGCTGCGCGGTGGAGTCCGCGCGCCGCACCGGGTACCGCGGCCGGATCGTGCTCGTCGGCGCCGAGGCGCATCTGCCCTACGACCGGCCGCCGCTGTCGAAGGCGTTCCCGGCCACCGGCTGGCTCGAGGGCAGCGGCTTGACGCTGCACGAGCGCGGTGTCGTGTGCGACGCGACGCTGTGCGCCGGACCGCCGGGCGTCTACGCGGCGGGCGACCGGATCGTCGGCGCGCTCACCGTCGACCGCCCGCGCGAGATCATGAAGTACCGCCGTCGCATCGCGACGCGGGCCTCGTGGTCCGAAGCGCTGGCCTTCGCGGGCGCGGCCTAGAATGGCGATCATGAGCGCCGCACTCCCGGCCCCCCTCGCCGGGGGCCAGCACCGGCGGCCGATCATCACCGCGGCGATCGAGCTGACCGCGCGGTCCGGCTGGCAGGCGGTCACGATGGCCCGGCTGGCCGAGGTCGTCGGCGTGAGCCGCCAGACCGTCTACAACGAGATCGGCTCCAAGGCCGCGCTGGCCGAGGCGATGGTCGCGCACGAGCTCGACCGGTTCCTCACCGTCGTCGGCGCCGCCTTCGACCGGCACGGCGACGACCTGGTCGAGGCGATCCACGACGCCGTCCGGGCGGTCCTCGAGCTGGCCGACGACAACACCCTGCTGCGCGCGATCGCCTCCGCCACGCACGGCACCGCCCCCGAACTGCTTCCGCTGCTGACGACCGGGGCGGGCACGCTGCTGGCGCAGGCGAAGACGATGCTCGCCGCGCGCGTGGCGGCCTACCGCCCGCCGCTCACCGAAGAGCAGGTCGCCGTCGTGATCGACCTCGTCGTGCGGGCCGTCCTCAGCCACGTCATGCAGCCGTCGGACACCCCGGCCCGCACCGCGGACGCGCTGGCGTGGGTCGCGGCCCGCGTCCTCGGCGTGGCCGCGACCCCGCCGCTGCGGCACCGCTGACTCACCGGAGGCCGTGCCGGTCCAGCCACGCCGAGATCTCGGCGGCGATCTCCTTCGGCCGGTCTTCCTGGGCGTGGTGCCCGGCCTCCCCGCAGGCGACGACGTCGAGCGCGGCGATGTTCTCTTCGCACCACTGAGCCGTTTTCTCCCCGATGAGCAGCGTGGGGGATCCTTCGAACGTCATGAGCAGCTTCGGCGTTCCGGTGCTGGTCTTCAGCCACTCGTCGTAGGCCTCGATGCGCGGGATCAGCTCGGCCGGTTCGCCGCCGAGCGGCAGCTGCCGCGCCCACGCGAGCACCGGCCGGCGGCTCTCGGGCGTGGGGAACGGCGCGAGGTACGGCTCGAGATCCGCCACCGGCGTGCGCACGCCGCCGGTGAACGCCTGCCGGACGAACAGATCCTGCTCCAGCACCATTTCCTCGCCGACGCCGGGGGTGCGGATCTTCCGCGTGCGTTCGGCCGCCTGCGGCGAGACTTCCGCCCAGTCGATCGGCTTCACGATGGTCTCGAAGAACGCCACCCCGCGCACGCGGTCCGGGTGCCGGGCGGCGTGGTCGAACGCGAGCGCGCCGCCCCAGTCGTGCCCGACGAGGACGACGTCGTCCAGGCCGAGCGCGTCGAACCAGGCGTCGAGGTAGCGGGCGTGGTCGGCGAAGGAGTACTCGATGTCGGGCTTGGCGGAGCGGCCCATCCCGATGAGGTCGGGGGCCAGCAGGCGGCCGCCGCCGACGTGGGGGAGGACGTTCCGCCAGCCGTACGACGACCCCGGGTTGCCGTGCAGGAAGACGATCGGGGTGCCGGAGCCGGATTCTTCGAAGTGCAGGGTCATGGCTGGTCCCTTCAGAGATCCCATGGGGTGTCGAGGAGGAGGGTGAGCTCGCGGGTCAGGGCCGCGGTGCGATCGCCGTCCCGGCCGCCGAGCGGCGCGAGGAGCCGGTCGAGCAGCTCGGCCACGGTCGCGATCGCCGGCTCGACGACCTCGCGGCCGCGGGCGGTGAGGGCCAGCCGGATCGTGCGGGTGTCGCCGGGGTCGCGGGTGCGTTCGACGAGCCCGTCGGCGTCGAGCGTGCGGGCGAGCTTCGAGACGTAGAGGGCTTCCAGTCCGGTGTGGTCGGCCAGCTCCCGCTGGCTCGGGGTCGCGCCGGCGCGTTCCAGGCCGAAGAGCGAGGCCAGGAAGACGTACTGGGCGTGCGTCAGGCCCACCGGGGCCAGGGCCCGGTCCACCGCAACCCGCCACTTCATGGACAGTCGCCAGACGAGGTGTCCCGGAGTGCTCATGCCAGATACTGTACATGGCTACTAAGTACATGGCTACTATCAGACGGCAAGCGGTCGACTGCTCAGCCGGCCAGTTCGCGGATGCGGTCCATGGCCGCCCGGACCTCGGCGAAGCCGGTGGTCAGCGGGCTCAGCCCGACGCGGATGCCGTCGGGACGGCGGAAGTCGATCAGCACGCCGTTTTCGATGAGCACCCGGGAAAGCCGCTCGGCGTCCGGGTGCCGGAGGGTGACGTGCCCGCCGCGGCGGGCGTCGTCGCGCGGCGAAGCCACCGTGAAGCCGAGCGGGACGAGCCACGCGTCGGCGAGGTCGAGCACCCAGCGGCCCAGCGCGACGGCCTTGGCCCGCACGCGCTCGATCCCGGCTTCGGCCAGCAGCGCGACGCCTTCCTGGACGCCCACCATGCCGAGCACCGGCGGAGTGCCGGACAGCGCGCGGCGGATACCGGGCGCGGGCACGTACTTCGCGGCCATGCCGAACGTGTCGGCCGCGCCCATCCAGCCGGTGATCGGCTGGCCGAACGCCGCGTGGTGGCGCGCATTGACGTAGAGGAACGCGGGCGCGCCGGGCCCCGCGTTGAGGAACTTGTACGTGCAGCCGACGGCGAAGTCGGCGCCGTCGGCGTCCAGTGAGACCGGGATCGAGCCGACGCTGTGGCAGAGGTCCCAGACGACGAGACCGCCGCGGTCGTGCACCAGCCGCGTGATCCCGGCCAGGTCGGCGATCGCGGCGGAGCGGTAGTCCACATGGGACAGGACGACCGCCGCGGTTCGCGGGCCGGTGACCGCCGCGACGTCGTCGGCGTGGACGTCCGGGCTTTCGATCCACCGGACCGTCAGGCCGAGTTCGGCGGCGACGCTCTCGACGAGGAACCGGTCGGTGGGGAAGTTCCCGGTGTCGGTGACGATCTCGTCGCGACCCGGGCGCAGCGCGACGGCCGCCCGGAGCACCTTGTACAGGCACACGGACGTCGAGTCGGCGACGATGGTCTGCCCGGGCGCGGCACCGAGCGCGACGCGGCCCAGCTCGTCCCCGATCCGTTCGGGCAGCTCGAGCCAGCGCTCTTCCCACGACCGGATCAGCCGCGCGCCCCATTCGTCGCCGACGACCTGCCGGAGGCGTTCGGCGGTGGCGCGCAGCGGACGGCCCAGCGAGTTCCCGTCGAGGTACGCGACGACCCCGGGGTCGGTGATCGGGACGAAACGATCCCGGAACGCGGCCAGCTCGTCTTCGGCGTCGAGGCGCTCGGCTTCCGCGCGCGTGGTCAGCGGTCCTTCTCCTTGCCCCGCACGGTTTCCTTGCGCACCTCGGCCTGGGTGGCGCGCTCGCGCACCAGCCAGTCGGGGTTCTCGGTCTTGATGGCGTCGATCTGCTCGGTGGTGAGCGCCTCGGTGATCCCGCCGCGGGTGAGGCCGCCGATGGAGACGCCCAGCTTCGCCGCGACGACCGGCCGCGGGTGCGGGCCGGTGCGGCGCAGCTCGCGCAGCCACTCCGGCGGTTCGGCCTGCAGCGCGTTCAGCTCGTCGCGCGAGACGACGCCCTCCTGGAACTCCGGGGGCGTGGCTTCGAGGTACACACCCAGCTTCTTCGCCGCGGTCGCGGGCTTCATCGTCTGGGCGGTCTTGTGCGACGTCATGCCGTCCAGGGTAGCCAGCGCCCCGCCCGGTAGCCTGACCCGGTGACCACGTTCCGTCTCGCGTACGTCCCGGGCGCGACGCCCGCCAAGTGGGTGCGGACGTGGGGCGAGCGGCAGCCGGCCGTGCCGCTGGAGCTGGTCCCGGTCGCCGCGGCGGACGCGACGGACCTGGTCCGCTCGCGCGGCGCGGACGCGGCGCTGCTGCGCTCCCCGATCGACCGCGACGGCCTCCACGCGATCCCGCTCTACACCGAGACGTCGGTGGTCGTCGTCCCGAAGGACCACCTGATCGCGGCGGCGGACGAAGTGTCCACAGCGGACTTCGCGGACGACGTCGTGCTGCGGCCGCTGGACGACACGCTCGAGTGGCCGTCGCCGCCGGGCCGTGCGGCACTCGAGCGCCCGGAGACGACGGCGGAGGCGATCGAGCTGGCGGCCGCGGGGGTGGGCGTGCTGGTGGTCCCGCAGTCCCTGGCCCGCCTGCACCACCGCCGCGACCTGACCTACCGGACGGTCACCGACGCCCCGCAGTCGAGCGTGGCGCTGTCCTGGCTCGAGGACGAGACGACGGACCTGATGGAGACGTTCATCGGGATCGTGCGCGGCCGCACGGTCAACAGCACGCGCGGACGGCAGGCCCCCGTCGAGAAGAAGCGCCCGGAACGCAAGCCGCCGGCGGCCGCGAAGAAGCCCGCGCCCCGGCGCACCGGCGGCGGTGCCCCGAAGCGCGGGAAGCCGCGCCGGAAGTCCTGAGGCCCGTCAGTTCGTCGAATAGACGCAGTTGCCGTCCGCCCGGTCCGGCAGGTCGGGGTCGTCGAACCACAGGCCGTTCTCGCCGAGGTAGCGGAACTGGATCACCGTGCCCGCCGCCACGTCCACCGACGCCGACCGGCGGCCGTTGGAGCGCGTGGTGAGGCGGTGGCGGCCCGGCGTCCAGTCGTTGAACGACCCCACCACGCTCACCCGTCCGGGTGGGGCGCCGGCCGGGAGGCTGAACGTCACTCGCTGGGTGCCGGCCCGGCTCTTGCTGGTCTTGATCACGCGTGACGGCCTTTCGGAGAGGGGGAAAGTGGGGCGTGCTCGGCACTGAGCGCCGACATGATGACACACCGGTGACCGATCGGTCACCCGCAGTGCCCGAAGGAATTACCCAGCCGCTCAACGGTTCGCCACCGACCGGGTGGTCCTGCCGCGAACCATGATCATCTTGCTGCCGGACGTGCGTTCAGGTGCGAAACTGGCAGCCGTGACCGTCGCCGCCGATCGTCAAGTCAAGGACCCGTGTGCCTGGCTCAGCGCCGTCACCCTCGATCTCGCCGGCGTTCATCCCGCCGACACGCGAGGGGTGCTCATGACGGTGTGGGACGGGCTGGTCGCCGCTCGGCTGGCCGGGCTGCACGCCGCCGAGGCGTCGCCCCGCTGGCGGGCCCGGCAGCGCCACGCCGAAGCGGTCGAGTTCGACCTCGCCGTCCAGCTGGCCCGCACCTGCACCGCCGGTACCGGCCTGGCCATCCCGGCCGGGCTGCCCGGAGCCGCGGTCGCTTGGCCCCTCGAGCGGGCCGACGCCGCCGTCGCCGCGATCATCTCCTTCTGCGCCACCGCCGAAACCATGCTCCGCCGGGCCGGCGAACTGACCCCGGTGTGGGAGGACAGCCTGCTCGGGCCGGTCGCGCTGACCCGCTACCTCGCCGACTCCTGGGCCGGCCGCCACACCGGCTGCCCGCTGCGCCTCCCGGCGCCCCCGCCGTCGTGGTGGCGCTGACGGCCGTCCGTCAGGAAAAGGCTGGGCCGGCCGAACCCGGCACCGCGTGAAAGGAGGCCGGGGGTGGCCGGATCAGCTGTCCCGCCCGTGAGACTCCCGCACGCGACCCGCGCGGCCGTGCGGGCGGTGCTGCTGGCCGAACTGGTGTCCGCGGAGATCCGCACCCGCGCGGCGGGGTGCTCGCCGGAAGCGCTGTTCGACGTCCTGAGCGTTCGGCTGCGCACGGTAGCCGAGGACGGCGAGCCGGCCGGTGATGCCGGTCTGCTCGCCCGGCCGCGCTCAGCGGCCGAGGACGGCCAGGACCGTCGTCACGATGCGGTCGACCCTGGCTTCGTCGGCGAGGGCCGTGGCTAGCCAGTCGTCGCGGGTGGATCCGTGGTGCGGCAAGCGGTCGAGCGCGCTTCCGCCTCCCCCGAACACGTGCCGGACGACCGTCGTGACCGCCGTCGCGGGGTCCTCGCCGCGGTCCAGCCTCGTCTCGATCGCGCGCAGTGCCTGCTCGGCCAGGCCCGCGAGCCGGGTGTCGTCGGCCTCGTGCGGGGCGACCAGCTGCAGCGGGACGGGCTCGGCCGCGCCGTCCGCCGGCATCGGCGCGACCGGCGCCCGCTTGTGCCCGAGCGGGCCTTCGACGTGCTGGGCGTGCCACTTCGGCCGGCCGCGCATGGCGGCCAGGACCGTCCGCACCTCGCGGTCGAGCGTGTCGCGCCCGGCCGGCGGTGCCCCGGTGAGCTCGGCGCGGCGCGCGGCCCAGCCGTCCAGCGGCCACAGCTCGGCGCCCGCGGTCGCCGGCACCCCGGCCCAGACGAGGATCTGGACGGCCAGGTCGCACAGCCACGGGTCGCGGCCGAGGGCCTCGCCCAGCCAGGCGGGCAGGCGAGGCCGTTGCAGGGCCCCGATTTCGCCGCGCCGCCGCCGGTGCGCGTCGACCGTCGCCGGGCTCAGCCGGGTCGCCAGCCAGCCGTCGAAGTTGTCGATCGGGTCCGTCGCGCGCCGCAGCGCGTGCTCCACGACCGCTTCGACGTCGTCGTGGAAGCGGTCGAGGCAGTCGGGGCGCAGCCATTCGAGCCCGCGGACGCAGTCCGGGTGCCGGCGCTGCTGCTCCAGCGGCTTGGTGATCCGCGCGAAGACCAGCGGCCAGGCGACGGTGTAGACCGCGCCGCGCAGGCGGGCGAGATCGCCGGGCGGGGCGGCCGAAGCGGAGCCCGCGAGCCGGCCGTCGCGGGCCAGCCGGCGGACGCCGTCGACGTCCGCCGGCCCGATGGGCGCGTGCGTGGTGTCGAGCAACCCGTCCTCCCCGATGTCGTCGACCGGGAAATGATCGGTCAGCCGGGGAATGGGAAAAGGCCGCCCACGGGCCGAATCGCGGCGGGACTGGCCACGGACTGGCCACCTCCGGGAATCACCTGATCGGCGCATCCGCTGCCGCCGATCGCGCGGAAGTCCGCGTGCCACAATCGAAATCCCATGGCACACGAGGACGGGTTGCTCCGCGAGCTCACCACTTTGCGCCGCGGCTGGGGATTGGAAGCCGAACGGCTGCGCGACCGGCTGGGGCCGATCGTCGCGGCGTGGTGCGAAATCCACCGGACGGCGAACGACCGCGAGGCGCGCCGGGCGCTGCGCGAAGCGATTTCCGCCGCGATCGCGGAGTTCCCGGCCGACGACCGGCTCGCGGTCAACGTCGCGCTGGGCATCGCCCCCGGCTCGCAGCACGCGCTGCTGTCCGATCGGGTCGGGGTCCTCGCGGACCGGCTGCGCGTCTCCGAGCGCACGGCGCGACGCCGGATCGACCGGTCGTTCGCCCGGCTGGCCGCCGAGATCGAGGCCGCCGCACGGCCCGGCGAGGGCGTGCCCGACCCGGACCAGGGCTGGTTCGTCAAGCGGCTCAAGGCCCTCGTGCGGCTCGACACCCCCGAGCCGGAGCTGATCGAGGAACGGCTGATCGTGGCCACCCGGGACGGGCTGAGCCGGATCGCCGCCCAGTTCACCGTGCCCCGCGTCGAGGACGGCGGCGACGGCGAGCGGCAGGTGGCCGCCGATGCCCAGCACGGTGTCCGGATCACCGACGCGAAACGGGTGGGACAGCGGCACTTCCGCTGGCTGCTCGACCTCCCGCGGCCGTTGGCCCGTGGCGACACCCACACCTACGCGCTGGTCATCCGGATCCGGGACGGCCTGCCGATCCGGCCGTCGTACACGTTCGTGCCGCTGGTGGCGTGCGAGTCGTTCACCGTGCGGGTCCGCTTCGATCCGCGGCGGCTGCCGTCGCGGGTGTGGCGGCTGGACCGGGTGCCGCCGTCGGTGCTCGCCGACCCGCCCCAGCCGGGCGAGCCCTTGGCGCTCGACGGCGCGTGCGAGGTGGCGCAGGAGTTCGCCGCCCCGCAGCTCGGCTACGCCTACGGGCTGCGGTGGGTCGATCTTCCTCGACTCGAATGGTCCTCGTCGAGCTGACCGGTCCGCGGCAGCAAGCACTTGCAGACCCTCGCCCGCGCCGGCGGCGGACCCGCTCGACCGCCTGCACCTGATGGCCTGCCCCGGATCACGCTCGCGGGCGTTGATTCCTTCGCGCGGCGAAAGGGCCCTCCGGCGCCGGAGGGCCCTTTCCCGGCAAGGATCAGTTGGGCACGCAGCTCGACCAGTTCGCGGAGTCGTTGATGTTGTTCGGGTTGGGCAGGCGGCCGTACACGTAAAGGAGGTAGAAGTTCAGGTTCGCCCGGCCGTCGTAGTGGTTGAAGACCGCCTGCACGGAGCCGTCGCCGTTGTAGTACGTCCCCTGGTGGCAGGACGGGAACGGGAAGTAGGCGGCCGATGCCGGCGCGGCGAACGCCACCGTCGCCGCGGCTCCGGCGGCGAGCACTCCGGCGGCCGTGGCCGCGCGGGTGAAGAAACTGGTCACGAGAATCCCCTTGTCATCCGATGAACGGTTTCGGTGAGCGGGAGACGCCGTTTTGTTTTCCCCACTCGGCGCTCCCGTGTTCCAGCAAACCAGCGTCGCGGGGAGTGTCGCGAGCTATTCGATCCTGCTTGAAAAAGGCAGGCGGGCTGGCCTTCCGCCGGAGCGGAATGCGGCGGTGGCCGTTCGGGTGGGGCGGGCGGGGCTCGAACCCGCGGCCAAGGGATTATGAGTCCCCTGCTCTAACCAACTGAGCTACCGCCCCCTGGCCTCGGCGCGCAGGCGGCTCGAGGATTTGCATTCGCACAGAAGACTCAGTTCGCTTCAAGTTATCACAGCGGCCATCCGGGCAGATCCGGTAGGCCGAACAGGTTGAAGTGGCCACCGGCCGGCGCACGCTCGTCTAGGTTGCAAGGGCGTCGCCGCTGCACGGAACGGCGGGAGGGTGAGCGATGGTCACGGCACCGCGAGCCGCCCTCCACGGTCCGTATGCGCTTCGGCTGGCGCTGCTGGACGCACTCACCGCCGGGGCGGGCCTGGGCTACCTGGCGCACCAGTACCGGGAGGCGCTCGTGGCGAACCTCGCGGCCATCGGCCTGTCCCTGCTGTTCGCGTTCGCACTGGGCTACGTGCTCCGCACGGCGACCCGCGTCCTGCGGCGAGCGAACCGGCGCATGGACGCGATTTTCGGCGAAGAACTGCGAAAGCCGTCGCCGCGGCCCCGGTGAGAAAGCGATTCCACTCAGGTACCGCCGCCGGGCCTGCCGCGCGCCGCTGTTACGCCCTCCACAGTGGACGGTGAGTCTCGTCGCCCGGTACCGCAAGCTCCGCTCGGCCCGCAGCTCCAGCAGGGCTGGTCGAACAGCCGGACGCCGTCGCCCTCATCGATCAGGCCGGGACGAGCGCCCCGACGTCGGCAGCGGCGTACCGGCGGGCCAGCGTCGCGCAGACGATCAGCTGGATCTGGTGGAACAGCATCAGCGGCAGCACGAGCAGCCCGACCTGCGCGTGCCCGAACAGCACCGTCGCCATCGGCAGGCCGCTGGCCAGGCTCTTCTTCGACCCGCAGAACACGATCGTGACCCGGTCGGCGCGGGCGAAGCCCAGCAGGCGGGCGCCCCGGCCGGTCGCGCCCAGCACCGCCGCCAGGAGCACGCAGCAGACGCCGGCCAGCACCAGGAGGTGGACCACGTCGAGCCGGTGCCAGATGCCTTCGGTCATGCCCGCGCTGAACGCCGTGTAGACGACCAGCAGGATCGAGCCGCGGTCGAACAGCTTGAGGGGCGCGGAATTCCGGGTGATCCAGGCGCCGATCCAGCGCCGCGCGAGCTGGCCCGCGACGAACGGCGCGAGCAGCTGCAGCACGATCCCGAGCACGGCCGAACCGTCGACGCCGGCGCCGTTGCCCGACAGCAGCAACGCCACCAGCAGCGGCGTCAGCACGATCCCGGCCAGGTTGGACAGCGACGCGCTGCAGATCGCCGCCGCGACGTTGCCGCGGGCGATCGAGGTGAACGCGATCGACGACTGCACGGTCGAGGGCAGCACGGCCAGGAACAGCACCCCGGCCGCGAGCTGGGCCGGCAGCACCGACGACGGCAGCAGGAACAGCGCCAGGCCGAGCAGCGGGAACAGGACGAACGTCGCGGCCAGCACCACCGCGTGCAGCCGCCAGTGCCGCAGCCCGTCGAGGGCCTCCTGCGCGGACAGCCGGGCGCCGTACAGGAAGAACAGCAGCCCGACGGCGATGGTGGTGGCGGTGCTGAAGCCGTCCGCCACGACGCCCGAAGCGGGCAGGAGCGTGGCGACGCCGACAGTGGCGAGGATGGCGACGACGAACGGGTCGAGGCGGAACCGGGACATGGATCTCCTTCCACAGCCATTCTCGGCGACGCCGTGCTCATTGTGAACCCCGATGACCGGACTGACTGTCATCGCGGATCGCGATAAAGTGACCGGGTGCTCGACCCGCGCCTGTGCCGTTCGTTCCTCGCCGTCGCCGAGACGCGCAGCTTCACCGCGGCCGCGCGCCGGCTGGGGGTCGGCCAGCCGACGGTCAGCCAGCACGTCCGCCGCCTCGAACGCGACTCGGGCGGGCTGCTCTTCGCGCGCGACACCCACACCGTCGAGCTCACCGCGCGCGGGCAGGCCATGCTGGGATTCGCGCAGACCGTCGTCGACACCGAAGAGCGCGCCGAGCGGCACTTCCGGGGTGCCGAGCTGCGCGGCCGCGTGCGCTTCGGCGTCTCGGAGGACTTCGCGCTCGGCGAGCTGCCGGAGATCCTGCACCGGCTGCGCCGCAGCCACCCCCTGGTGGACGTCGAGCTGACCGTCGAGCTGTCGGACGTCCTCGCGCAGCGGCTGCGCGCCGGCCAGCTGGACCTCGTGCTGGGCAAGCGCCGCCCGGGCGCCCACCACGGGCGGCTGCTGTGGCGCGAGCCCCTGGTCTGGATCGGCTCGACGGCGACGGTGCTGGAGCCCGGCCAGCCGGTGCCGCTGGTGCAGTACCCGATGCCGTCGATCACGCGGCAGCTCGCCGTGGAGTGCCTCGAACGCGCCGGGCTGGAGTGGCGGGCGGCGTGCCAGACGTCGAGCCTCACCGGCCTGCGCGCCGCGGCGGCGGCCGGGCTCGGCGTCACCCTGCACGCGCGCAGCCTGGTGCCCGCCGACCTCGTCGAGCTGGCCGGCCTGCCCGAGCCCGGTGACATCGAGTTCATGCTGCTGGCCCGCGAGTCGGCGGAAGGTCCGGCCGCGGCCCTCGAACAGTTCGTTTTGGACCGGGTGCGGCGCTAGTCCTCTTCCCCCGTCAGCAATCTTCGGAGCCGCGCCAGCGCGCGGTGCTGGGCGACGCGGACGGCGCCGGGCGTCGAGCCCACCGCCGCGGCCGTTTCCTCCGCCGACAGCCCGACGACCACCCGCAGCACGACGATCTCCCGCTGCTTCGCCGGCAGCACGTCCAGCAGCCGCGCGAGCCGTTCGTTCAGCTCGAACCGCAGGGCGTGCTGCTCCGGACCGTCCGCTTCGGACACGCCGTCGGGAATCTCGGGCACCGGGTCGGAGCGGTTGCGGGCCGCGGCGCGGTGCGCGTCGGCGACCTTGTGCTGGGCGATGCCGTAGACGAACGCGAGGAACGGGCGGCCCTGGTCGCGGTAGGACGGCAGCGCGGTCAGCACGGCCACGCACACTTCCTGGGCGACGTCGTCGGCCGAGGCGAACGACCGTTCGTGCCGGCCGACGCGGGCGCGGCAGTAGCGCACCACCAGCGGCCGGATGGTGGCCAGCAGGCGGGCGGTCGCGGCGGCGTCGCCGGCGATCGCGTCGGCGACCGGCTCGTCGTGGCGCCGCCAGTGCGAGGGGAAGGCCTCGGGCGGCTGCGTCGCGGCTATCTCGCGGACGAGGGCGCGGCTGCGCACCCGGAGCAGGGTGCCCTCTACGTCGAGGCCGACGCGCAGCGAGTCGTGCAGCGCGGCGTTGGACTCCCGCAGCAGCTCGGTGATCGCGGGGTCCCCGTACTCGGTTGCCGGCATGGTGCTCACCTTTCCCTGTCCCGCCGGCCGGGCCGTACGACCCGGTGGCGCCTGAGGCGGTCCCGCACGTGGCGGAGGTTGGAGCGGACGGTCGCGGGGGCGATGCGCAGCGCCGTCGCGATCTGCGTGGGCGTGAAGCCGTCGAGTGACCAGGCGAGGACGATCCGCTGCCGGCCGGGGAGGGCGGCGAGCAGCTCGAGCAGGTCCGCGTGCTGGTCGGCCACCGCGCCCAGCTTCTCGTCGTCCCGCGGGTCGCCGGCGAGGGTCCAGTCCGCGCGCGCGTCGTCCACCGCGTCGAGCAGCCGGCCGGCGACGCGGCGCACCCACGCGCGCGGGTCTTCGAGCGTCGGCCACGCCTCCAGCGCGTGCAGCATCGCCTCGGCGGCGATGTCCCGGGCCGTCTCGACCTCGAACCCGGCCTTGCACAGGAACGCCACGAGCGAGGGGAAGTCGGCGCGGAAGAACGCGTCGAAATCGTCGCCAGCGCACACGGACCCCTCACCACCCCTCGCCTCCACTGGAACAAGTGCGCTGAGGTGACCGCTACGTGTAACGATTCGATCAAGACTGCTCGGGAGGAGTAATGGTCTGCGCCGGATCGGTGACGACCGGTGACGAATGGGTGCGGGCATCCCGGGTACCCGAGCCCGATGACCCAGCGAGACACGGTCCAGCGCCTGCTGGCCGAGGCCGGCCCGACGTACGCCGCCGAAGCCGGGATCAAGCTCGCCGACAAGCCGGCGCCGCTCTACCGGCTGCTGGTGCTGTCGGTGCTGCTCTCGACCCGGATCAAGGCGGCCATCGCCGTCGACGCGGCCCGGGAGCTGCAGGCCGCGGGCATGGGCACGGCCAAGGCGATGACCGACGCGACGTGGCAGCAGCGGGTGGACGCGCTCGGCCGCGCGCACTACAAGCGCTACGACGAACAGACGGCCACCGCGCTCGGCGAAGGAGCGCAGCACCTCATCGACGAATACGCCGGGGACCTGAGACGTGTGCGCGAAGCCGCGAACGGCGAATTCCGGACACTGGCGGGGCTCCTCACGAAGGTGCCGAGACTCGGGCCAACGGGCGCCGAGATCTTCACCCGCGAGGTGCAGCTGGTGTGGCCGGAGTTTCGTCCGCACCTGGACCGGAAAGCCTTGCAGGGTGCGGAAAAGCTCGGCCTGCCGACGCAGCCGGGGCGGCTCGCGAAGCTCGTCGGACCGGACGAGCTGGCGCACCTCGCGGCGGCCCTCGTGCGGGTCACGCTGGAGCGCGGTCTCGCCGATCGAGTGATGTGATCGACATCGAGATCCCCGGAAGAAAGGCGTACTCTCATGTGTTGCAGTCTTGGTTGCCCGGAGGGTGAGCCGGGGACCGAAGCCAAAACCCCCTTGACCCACGCGGATCCGCTCGCGCGCCCGCGGCCGTCAAGTCGGTTGACGCGCCACGACAATGGGAAACAGAAGAAGCAGAGGGAGGTGAACGAAGGAAATGGAAGCCACGATGACGGGCTGGGCGGAACTCGCGGCCTGCAAGGACGAGGACCCGGAACTGTTCTTCCCGATCTCCGCGATGGGCCCCGGCGCCCGGCAGACCGCGCAGGCCAAGGCCGTGTGCGCGCGCTGCCCGGTGCGCGCCGAATGCCTCGGCTACGCGCTCGACAACGGCCTGGACCACGGGATTTTCGGCGGGACCACCGCCGAGGACCGACGCCGGCTGGCGCGTACCGCGCCGCAGCGGCACCGAGCTGCGTGACCTGCCGCCCGGTGACCTCTTCCCGGCGGCCGAGTAGACGAACACCGAAACCGGAAGAATTTCTTTCCGGGTGAGTGTGCGCCCGGGCGGGTGATTCCCCGTGAATCACCCGCCCGGGCTTTTTCACGCCGTTCGCGGGTGCGCACTGCACTACCGAATGCGCGCGTCGGTCATCGGCGCGCGGTGCCGGGCGTGGCGACCCGACGCCATCGTGCTCAGTCGTCCCGCCAGGTCTCCGGGAGCCCCCACGCCGCCGCCGGGACGGACTCGAAGGCCGCCAGCTCGGTGACCAGCCCGTGCTCGATCGTCAGCAGGGACACCCCGAACCAGCGGTACTCGTCCTCGCCCGGGCGGCGCAGCCAGGTCGCCACGGCGGGCTGGCGGTTGGCGCGCGTCGGGCGCATCCGGAAGCGGCCGACGCAGTGCGGGGAAGCGGGGTCGAGCGAAAGCGACAGTGCGCGGACGATCGCCGCCGCGCTGCCGAACCAGAGCTCGTACGGCGGCATGACGGCGCGGGCCTCTTCGTGCAGCAGCCGGGCGACCGCTTGCGGGTCGCCCGCCTCGTACGCCGCGATGAACCGCTTGAGCAGCGCGGTTTCCTCGGCCGTCGGATCGCCGGCCGTCCACTCGGCACGGTGCGCGGGCAGCCGTTCACGCAGGGTCGCCCGGGCTCGCTGCAGCGCGCTGTTCGCCGACGCGACGCTCGTCTCCAGGAGGTCCGCGGTCTCCTTGGCCGACCAGCCCAGGACGTCCCGCAGCACGAGCACCGCCCGCTGCCGCGGCGGCAGGTACTGCACGGCGGCGAGGTAGGCCAGCTCGATGGTCTCCCGCTCGACGACGACGGCGTCCGGCCCCGCCTCGTCCAGCAGCCGGTCCGGGACGGGCTCGAGCCACGGCAGGTCGGCGGCGGCGATGGGGCCGCCGGGCTCCCCGGACGGCCCGAGCTGATCGGGCAGCACCCGCCGCGGCCGCCGGGCGAGGACGTCGAGGCAGGCGTTGGTCGCGATCCGGTAGAGCCAGGTCCGCACGCCGGCCCGGCCCTCGAACCGGTCCCGGGCCTTCCAGGCGCGCAGGAAGGTCTCCTGGGCGAGGTCCTCGGCGTCGGCCAGCGAGCCGAGCATCCGGTAGCAGTGCACCTGGATCTCCCGCCGGTGCCGTTCGACGAGCGTCTCGAAATCCGGAACGTGATCCACCCGGGCACGCTAGCGCAGTTCGCGGCCGGGTTCAGGCTTCCCGGCCGAGGATCCGCGCCTTGGCGGCGTCGTACTCGCTCTCGGTCAGCGACCCGTCGTGGTGCAGTGCTCGACGAGCGCTCGGCGTCCGGCCGGGAGTGTCGGTGATCTCCGGTCTCGCGGTCCGGCGGGCCAGGGCTTCCGTCCGAACACAGGCACTCCTCGCAGGGTCGCTCCGCCCGAGCGAAGCCGAAGGCGACGGCGGCCGCCGGGGTGTTACGCGGGGCTGGGAGACTGCTGCCGTGAGCGGAACGGTGCTGGTGCTGGGTGGACGCAGCGAGATCGGGCTGGCCGTGGCGGAACGCCTGGCCGGCGACCACGAACGGTTCGTCCTGGCCGCCCGCCCCGGCGCGGACCTGACCGCCGCCGCGGCCACCCTCCGCGAAGCCGGCGCCGAGACCGTCGAGACGGCCGAGTTCGACGCCGACGACCTCGCCGCCCACGGGCCCTTCCTCGAGAAGGTCGCCGCCGAGCACGGACCCCTCGACGTCGTCGTGCTCGCCTTCGGCATCCTCGGCGACCAGGCGCGGGCCGAGGAGGACGCTGCGCACGCCGTCGCCATCGTGCACACCGACTACGTCGCCCAGGTCGGCGTGCTCACCCACGCCGCGAACCTGCTGCGCGCCCAGGGCCACGGCAGCCTCGTCGTGTTCTCCTCCGTCGCCGGGGTGCGCGTGCGGCGCGCCAACTACGTCTACGGCTCCGCGAAGGCCGGGCTCGACGGCTTCGCGAGCGGCCTCGCCGACGCTCTGCCGGGCTCCGGCGTCCACCTCCTGCTCGTCCGGCCCGGGTTCGTCGTCGGGCGGATGACCGAGGGCATGAGCCCGGCGCCGTTCTCGAGCACGCCCGAGCAGGTGGCCGACGCGACGGTCGCCGCGCTGCGGAAGCGGCGCGGGGTCGTCTGGGTGCCCGGTGTACTCCGTCCGGTCTTCTTCGGGATGCGCTTGCTGCCGCGCGCCGTCTGGCGCCGGATGCCCCGCTAGGTGTGGCCACGCCCACAGCACTTTTTCGTGTGCGCGCCGGTACTTTCCGTCGCGAAACCGGCCGATCGGCTCGATCCGGCTCGGCCGATCGGGCAGCGTCACAGCTTTTCGACAACTTTCTCAGCTGATTCCCAGCTAACGCGGTGATCCTCGAAGGAGGGGGCTCATCAGAGGGAAGCAAGGGGAAGTGTCGTGCTGCTGTCGTCCCGGGGGCGTCGCATCGGCGTGCGAGTCGCGCTCGGCGTCGTGTCGGCGCTGGTGCTCGGCGCCACCGGGTACGCCTGGTCGCAGCTGAGCAAGCTGGACGACGGCCTCGTCACCGCCGACGTCATCCCGCCCTCGGCCCGGGTCGACGGCGGCAACACCCTCCCCGGCGAACCGCTCAAGGTCGCCCAGAACATCCTGCTCGTCGGGATCGACGCGCGTACCGACGCGTACGGCAACCCGTTGCCACAGAACGTGCTCGACGCGCTGCACGCCGGAAGCAGCGGCGACGGCGGGGACACCACCGACACGATGATCGTCGTCCACATCCCGGCGGGCGGTGCCGCGGCGACGGCGATCTCGATCCCGCGTGACTCCTATGTGGACGTCGCGGGCGGCTACGGCAAGCACAAGATCAATTCGGCGTACAGCCGCGGCAAGAACGCCGCGATGTCCGGGTTGCGCGCCCAGGGCCTGTCCGGCGCGCAGCTGGAGGTGGCGGCGAACGAGGCCGGCGCGAAGACCGCGATCCAGACGGTCGAGAAGTTCACCGGGCTGACGATCAACCACTACGCGGCCATCAACCTCGCCGGCTTCGACGCGCTGTCGCAGGCCGTCGGCGGCGTCGAAGTCTGCCTCAAGGCGCCGGTGCACGACACCTACTCCGGCGCGGACTTCCCGGCCGGTCCGCAAACGCTTTCCGGTGCGCAGGCGCTCGCGTTCGTCCGCCAGCGCCACGGCCTGGCCAACGGCGACCTCGACCGGATCGCGCGGCAGCAGGCGTTCCTCTCCGGAATGGCGAAGAAGGTCCTGAGCGCGGGCACGTTCACCGACCCGTCGAAGCTGAGCGCCCTGGTCGACGCGGTGCAGGGGTCCGTGGTGCTGGACAAGGGCTGGGACGTGCTGAGTTTCGCGCAGCAGCTGCGGGGGATGAGCTCCGGGGCGATCGCGTTCGCCACGATCCCGGTGCAGAGCCTGTCGCTGGCGACGCCGTCGGACGGCGACGCGGTGAAGGTCGACCCGGCGCAGGTCCAGCAGTTCGTGCGCACGGCGATCAGCACGCCCACGGTCCAGGCCTCGGGCGAGGACAGCACCGGCGGCGGGGTCCGGCCGGTGGCGGCGACCACCACGGCCACGCCGTCCTCGAACGCGAAGCAGCCGGCGACCAGTACGGCCGCCGGCTGCGTCAACTGAGTGCTTACACGAACGCGGACTGCCCGGTGATCGCCTTGCCGACGATCAGCGTGTTCATCTCACGCGTGCCTTCGAAGGAGTAGATCGCCTCGGCGTCGGCGAAGAACCGCGCGACGTCGTAGCCGAGGACGATCCCGTTGCCGCCGAAGATCTCCCGGCTCCAGGCGACGACCTCGCGCATCCGCGACGTCACGAACGCCTTGGCCAGCGACGACTGCTCGTCCTTGAAGATCCCGGCGTCCTGCAGCCGGGCGAGCTGCACCAGCATGCCCCACGACGCGGTGATGTTGCCGAGGCTCTTCACGAGCAGGTCCTGGACCAGCTGGAACCGCGCGATCGGCCGGCCGAACTGCGTGCGCTCCTGTGAGTAGGCCAGTGCGGCTTCGTAGGCGCCGATCATCACGCCCAGCGCCTGCCACGCGACGCCGCCGCGGGTGGCGCGCAGGATCTCCGCGACGTCGCGGAAGCCGTTGATGCCCTGCAGCCGGTTCGCCTCCGGCACGCGGACGCCGGTCAGGGTGATCTCGGCGTTCTCGACGATCCGGAACGCGGTCTTGCCCTGGATCTTCTCCGGCACGAAGCCCGGCGTGCCCTTCTCGACGACGAACCCCTTGACGTGGTTGTCGTCGACGTCCCGGGCCCACACCACGACGTAGTCGGCGAAGGTCGCGTTGCCGATCCACTTCTTGGCGCCGTTGAGGATCCAGACGTCGCCTGATCCATCTTTTGAAAGACGCTGTGCGGTGGTCCGCATGCCACCGGCCACATCGGACCCGCCGAGCGGCTCGGTCATCGCGAACGCGCCGATCTTGTCCATCGCGGCCATCTCGGGCAGCCAGCGGTCGCGCTGTTCCTGACTGCCACCACTGTAGATCGAGTACATCGCGAGTCCGTTGTGGACACCGAAGAACGTCGCGACGGACGCGTCCGTGCGGCTCATCTCCATCGCCATCATGCCGGTGAGCAGGTGGCTGACCGCGGGCTTGTGCTCGCCGTAGCCCTCGTAGGGCAGGCCCGCGAGGCCGGAGTCGCGGAACATCCCGATCAATTCCTTCGGGAAGGTGCCGGCTTCCCAGTTCTCGTTCACCAGCGGCTTGACGTCGGTGGTCATGAACTCGCGCGCCTTGACGAGCAGCTTGCGCTCGTCGTCCGGCAGCAGCGCCTCGAAGTCGTAGAAGTCGGCGGTCAGCTTGTCCTTGAGCGGTTCCATGTCAGTTCTCCTCCACTGCCTGCAAAACGGCGAGCTGCTTGCGGTCGCGCGTCTCGGCCAGTGCCGAGTACGTGGAGGAGCCGTAAGCTTGTTCGACGGCTTCGATCAGCCGTTCCTGCTCTTCCGGGCTCTGACTGGGGTTGCCCAGCCCGGCCCACATCTTCTTCATGGACTTGCCGATGTGCTCGGCCATGTGCCGGTAGCCGCCGGGGCCGCCACCGAGGTGCGAGCCGAGGAACGGCCCGACGGTCGCCCAGCGGATGCCGAGTGAATTCGTGATCACCTTGTCGAGTTCTTCCGGCGTCACGACGCCCTGCTCGACGAGGTAGATCGCCTCGCGGCTCAGCGCGTTCTGCAGGCGATTGCCGACGAATCCGGGGATCTCCTTGCGCTCCACGACCGGCGTCCGGCCGAGGGAGGTGTAGAACTCGACGGCCTTCTCGACCGACTCTTCGCTGGTGCGCTCACCCGGGACGACCTCGACCAGCGGGATCAGGTGCGGCGGGTTGAACGGGTGTCCGATGAGGACCCTGCTCGCGTCGATCTCGCCGGTGAACGCCGTCGACGGGATGGCGCTCGACGAACTCAGCAACAGCGCGTGGTCCGGAGCTTCCTCGACGAGCTTGGCGAACAAGTCCTTTTTGAACTCGACGTTCTCGGGTCCGTTCTCCTGCACGACGTCCGCGTCGCGCACGGCTTCGGTGACGTCGGCGGCGAGGTGGACGCGGCCGGCCAGCTCCGCGGCGGTGGTGCCGAGGTGCGGCGCGAACTGGGCCAGCGCCTCCTCGACGGCCTCGGCGAGGTCGGGGCGGGGGTCGGTGACCCGGACGGTCAGGCCGTGGTGGGCGAACAGCGCCGTCCAGGACAGGCCGATGGTGCCCGCGCCGATCACCGCTGCATTGGTGAACTTCATGACTGGGCTCCCTTCAGGTAGTCGAAGACCGGCTTGACCGGGGCGAGCGTCAGGTCGGTGCGGATGTGGCTGGCGGAGACGACCTCCAGCACCGGCAGGTCGGCCAGCGGGGCCAGGACGTGCTGGAACAGCTGCAGGCGCGCGGGGCCGGTGTAGGCCTCCTTGACCACGACGTCGGTGATCTCGGTGCGGACCAGCTCCTGCACGCGCGGGGCGCCGTCGTAACCCGGGATCGTCTTGAGCATGAACGTCGGGACCGTGATCTGGCGTTCGGCTTCGCGGACGTCCAGCTCGTGGTGCTTGTAGCCCATGGTCGCGGTGGCGACCCGGAGCGTCCCGTAGTCCAAAGTGCCCACGAGGACACCGTTGTCGGCATAGAGGTCCGGGCTGCCGACGGTCTTCGGGTACGCGCTGACCTCGCGGCCGGACGCGGTCGCCGGGAAGTTGTCGAGGTACATCGCGTGCAGGTACTCGCCGCGTTCGCCGTCGAAGCTGACCTCGATCGCCTGGCCGGACTCGGTGTACGGGCCGTAGCCGGAGACGTCGCCCATCTTCATGACTTCGAAGCGCACCAACGGTTCTTCGACCTGCAGCGGCTCCGGCACGACGGCGCGCAGGGCGTCGGCGTCGGTGCGGTAGACGATGTTCAGGTACTCGCGGTTGGTGAACCTCGGGACCACCGGCGCGAACGCCGGGGCGGTCAGGGGAGTGGTCACATGCCTGCGGACTTCGTCGATCTTCATCGTTATTCGCCTGTCCACTTCGGAGCGCGGCGCTCGGCGAAGGCGGTCATGCCCTCGCGGACGTCGGCGGACTGCATCAGCTTCTTCGTCTCTTCCCGTTGCACGGCAAAGGCTTCGGCCTCCGAGCCGCGCACGATCTTCTTGACGGCGGCCAGCGCGAGCGGCGCGTTTTCCGCCAGCTTCTCGGCCAGCTGGAGCGCGACCGCGGCGGCGTCGCCGGTCGGCGTCACGCGGTTGACCAGGCCCAGCTCACCGGCACGGCGTCCGGTGACGGGCTCGCCGGTGAGCAGGAACTCCATCGCCAGGTGGTACGGGATCCGCTTCGGCAGCCGGATCACGCCGCCACCCGCGGCGATCAGGCCGCGCTTCACTTCAGGCAGGCCGAACTTGGCGTTTCCGGCGGCCACGATCAGGTCGCAGCCCAGGGCGAGTTCGAACCCGCCGCCCATCGCGAACCCTTCGACCGCGGCGATCAGCGGCTTGGACAGCTCGGCCTCGGTGAGGCCGCCGAACCCGCGTCCCGGGATCTCCGGAGACTCGCCCTTCAGCGCGGCCTTGAGGTCCATCCCGGCGCTGAAGGTGTTCTCGGCGCCGGTCAGGACGCCCGCCCGGAGCGTGGGGTCGTTCTCCAGCTCGTCGAGGGCGGCAGCCAGCTGGGTCGCGACGGCCGCGTTCACCGCGTTGCGGGCCTGCGGCCGGTCGATCGTGATCAGCAGGGTGCTGCCGATCCGCTCGGTGCGTACTTCCATCGTCGTGCTTCCTTCAGTTCAGTTCCGCGAGGACTTCGGCGGTGTCCTGGCCGGCCAGCGGGGCCAGGCGGCGGATCGAGCCGGGCGTCGCGGAGAACTTCACCGGGATGCCGACCGTGCGGATGGCGCCCTCGCTCGGGTGCTCGACGGTGTCCAGCAGGTGGCCGTCGCGGACGTACGGGTCCTCGTGCGCGCGGTCCAGTTCGAGCACCGGCGCCATCGGGATGCTGTGCTTCGCGCAGACCTCGGCCCACTCGTCGGTGGTCAGCGCCGGGGCGCAGGCGGCGATCTGCTCGGTCAGCCAGTCGTTGTCGACGCGGTCGATGGCCTCGCCGTTCACGCGCGGGTCCGCGGCGAGGTCCGGGCGGCCGGCCGCGGCGAAGAAGTCGCGGAAGTTGGCCGGGTTGTAGGGGATCACGCAGGCGAGGCCGTCCTTGGTGCGGACCGCGGCGTGGCCCTTCGTCATCGACAGCGCGAACCCGGTGGGGCCCTCGGCGGGCTCGTAGGTGTGCCCGGCGAGGTGCTCGACCAGGTTGAACGCGAGCAGCGTGTCGGTCATCGGGATCTCGATCTGCTGGCCCTGGCCGGTCTTGTCGCGGTGGACCAGCGCGGCGAGCACGCTGTAGGCGATGGTCAGCGACGACACCTTGTCGCCGATGATCGTCGGCAGGTAGACCGGCTCGCCGAGCGCACGGTTCGCGACGTCGACCAGGCCGGAGGAGGCCTGCACGGTCTCGTCGTAGGCGGCGTTGCCGGCGCGGTCGGAGTCGCCGCGGAAGCCCTGCGCGTGGGCGTAGACCAGGCGCGGGTTGCGCTCGGCGACGTCGGCGTAGTTCAGGCCGAGCCGGGCCAGCGCGCCGGGGCGCATGTTGGTGATCAGCACGTCGGCCGTGTCGATCAGCTTGAGCGCCTGCTCGCGCTCGGCTTCGTCCTTGAGGTTGAGGGCCACGCTGCGCTTGTTGCGGTTGACGTTCAGGTTCAGCGGGGTCATGCCCGGCGTGGTGCGGTACTGGCCCACCCGCACGGTGTCCGCGGGGGACTCGATCTTGATCACGTCGGCGCCGAGGTCGCCGAGGATCTGGGCCGCGTACGGGCCCATCACCACGGTCGAGAGGTCGATCACGCGCACGCCGTCCAGTGGGCCGGCCGCGGTGCTGATGTCCGTCATCGTTCGTCCTTTCGCGCCTTGCTGTTTCGCTCTACTTACGAACGTAGGCGCGGGCGGCGCGAAAGGGAATGATCATGATGCGCACAATGGTGTGACCGCAGCGGTCACACCATTGTTTAAGTGCTGATCGGGTCTTTGAACACGTCTTTCGCTGCTTCGACGAGTTCCCGCAGGTCGCCGTCGGTGCGATCGCGGCGCCAGAGCAGGCCCGTGTCCAGCTGGGGACGGAAGTCGGTGAAGGGCAGCACGATGACGTTGTCGAGCCGGTAACCGTGCATCGGGCTCCTCTCGTCCAGCATGGAAATGGAAAAAGCTTCGCCGCTGGAAATGATTTCCGACGTCCCGCTGTAGCCGGTGTTCGTCAGGCGAATGCGTTTCTTGACGCCGAGTTCGTTCAATTGGTGATCGAGCTGGTCGAAGTACGCCGGGGTGATTTCCCCAGGTGAGGCGACGTACGGGAATTCGGTCAGCTCGGCCAGGCTCACCGAGTCCCGGCCCGCGAAGAGATCGGCGGGAACGACCGCGCCGAGCCGTTCCGACATCACCGGCACCTGCTCCAAGGTGGGGTCGGTGACCGGCAGCCGCGCCAGCGTGAGGCCGAGCTTGCCCTCGTGGACGCCCTGGACGAGGTCGGCGGTGGTGCCGGGCCAGCGCTTCAGCTCATAGCGCGCCTTGACCCGCTCGGCGAGGGCGTTGACGCGTTCCCGCAGGTCGGGGTGCACCCCGGCGGGCATGCCGAGGAAGACGGTGCTGCGCTCCGGCCGCGTCGCCTCCCTGAGCCGCCACGGGATGGCGCCGACCTGCTCGAGGACGTCCCGCGCGAGCGGCAGGAGGGCGGCCCCGGCGGCGGTGAGCGTGACGTGGTGGGTGGAGCGGTCGAAGAGCTGCTGCCCCAGCTCGTGCTCGAGGTCCTTGATCCGCTGGCTGAGCGGAGAGGCGGCCATGTGCAGCTTCCGCGCGGCGGCGGAGAAGTTCAGTTCCTCGGCGACCGCGACGAAGTAGCGCAGGTGCAGCATCTCCATGGCCCGACCCTAACGACCCGCCCGCCCACCCACGCGCCCCGACGCCCAGCCAACCGTGTCGACCCCCCATTCACCCGAGATGCCCCTCCAGTCACGTGAGATGCCCCTCCAATCACGCGAGATGCCCCTCCAGTCACGCGAGTTCCGCCTTCAATCACGCGAGTTCCGCCTTCAATCACGCGAGATACGTGTCTGGTCACGCGAGTTCCGCCGCTGATCACGTGAGACGCGGGTTCAGCGGGCCGACGCGCCGCGGCGGACCAGGGCGAGCAGCCGGCCGGGTTCGCCGCCGGACAACGCGATGCCGGTGGCGAGCAGGAGGAGATCCAGCTCCGTGACGTCGGCGGCCACCGCGCTGGCGGTCCGCGCGCGGTCGAGCAGGGCGGCGGCGGTCGTGTTCATCGCCGCGTGCCAGCCGGCGAACAGGCTCTCGTGCGCACCCGCGGGATCGGCCAGCGAGAGCGCGAGGTCGCGCTTGGTCCGCACGTGCTCGACGAAAAGACCCAGCCAGGCGAAGAGCGCTTCGCCGGGGTTGTCGGCGTCGAGCTTCGCGCGGCTTCGCAGCTCCGCGACTTCGTCGGCGTACACCGCGACGACCAGCTCACGCCGGTTCGGGAAGTGCCGGTACAGGGTGGCGTTGCCGACACCGGCGCGACGCGCGATGCGGTCGAGCGGCGCGTCCGGGCCGTCCTCGGCGAAGACCTCCTTCGCCGCGGCCAGCACGAGCGCCTGGTTGTCTCGCGCGTCCGACCTGCGGGCCCGTGCGGCCATGCTGCTCCCTTGCCAAGTGGGGACGTCCCCGGTTAGCGTAGCTCAACACTAACCGGGGACATCCCCACTTAAGGAGTGAGCATGGACGCCGCCGAGGTCCACCGCCGCCTGATCGCGTTGACGCCGTTCACCGCGGAGAGCGTCGCCGAAGGCCTGCGCTACATCGACCCGCAGGTGATCGACCACCGCGGCGGCGCGGGCGGCGACCACCACGGCATCGACGCCTGGCGCGCCAAGTGGGAAGCCATGCTCGGCGGCGAGTTCTTCGCCGACTTCCGCGACGTGGGCGTGCGGGTCGAGCAGAACGTCGCCGACGGCGAGTTTTCGGTCAACCGCTACACGAGCACCGGCACCCAGATCTCGACCGGCCGCGGCTACGCCGTGACGAGCATGGACATGATCCGCGTCCGCGACGGCCGGGTCGTCGAGCACTGGGCCGTGATGGACGTGACGGCCCGCGCGGCCCAGCTGGCCCCTCCGGCGTGACTCGCGTGATCAGACCCGTATCTCGCGTGATTGGGCGCGAGACTCGCGTGACTGGAAGGGCATCTCGCGTGATTGGAGGGGCATCTCGCGTGACTGAGGGGGTGACACGGTGGTCAGCCGAGGGGGAGGGGGACCGTCGCGTCGGAGGGGGCCAGGGGGAACGTGATCGTGAACGCCGCGCCGCCCTCGGGGGCCGGGCCGGCCGTCAGTGTTCCGCCCATCCGGGTGACCAGGCCGTGGACCAGGGCCAGGCCGATGCCCGACCCGACCGGACGGCGGTCGCGGTACCTCGCGTTCAGCACCCCGCGTTCGAACGCCACTGGATAGTCCTCCGGCGCCAGACCGGGCCCGCCGTCCCGCACCGACAACGAAGCCCCCGAAGCGGACACCGACAGTGAAAACACCATCGGCGCCCCGCCCGGTGTGACGCGCAGCGCGTTCTCCGCGAGCCCGTCGACGACCTGACGCAGCCGTCGCGCGTCCGCCAGGACCGGGACCGGGGACGAAGGTGCCGAAACGGATAGCCGCACGTCCTCTCGCGCGCACCGCAGCTGCCAGACCTCGGCGCAGTCGCGCAGCAGCGCCCCCAGATCGAGCGTCGTGACGTCGAGGCGGAACTCGTCGGCCCCCAGCCGGGCCAGCTCCAGCAGGTCGGTGACCAGCCGTTCCAGTCGCAGTGCCTCCCGCTGGATCGTCTCCCCGGCCCGGACCGCGTCGGGACCTGAGGCGACGCCGTCCGCGATGGCCTCGGCGAACCCCGTCACCGCGGTCAGCGGCGTCCGCAGCTCGTGCGACACCGAGAGCAGGAAGTCCCGCTGCCGCGCTTCGCTCACCGCCAGCGCGTCGGCCAGCGAGTTCAGCGAGCCGGCCACCTCCGCCACCTCGCGCGGCCCCTCCACCGGCACCCGGACGTCCCGCCGTCCCGCCCGCAGCGATCCCGCGGCCGCGGCGGCCCGGCGCAGGGGACGGCCCAGCAGCCGGCCCGAGACGAACCCGGCCACCGCCGCCACCAGCAGCCCGATGCCCAGCGCCAGTGCGATGCTGCGCACCAGCGCGCGCTGGGTCGCTTCCGCGTTGCGCGCCGGCTGCACCAGGGCGAACGCCGCCCCGCGCGTGCCGACCACCCGCGTCTCGACGAGGTACTGCGTGCCGCCGACCGTGGCGTGCCCGGAGTGGTTCGCGCCCAGCCCGAGCTTGCCGGCGGCCTGCACGGCGACCGCGTCCCCGACCGCCTGCCCGCCCGCGCGCCGGACCACCACGGAGATGCCCTGCCCGCGCACGACGTCGGCGACCTTGCCGACGCCGAGCCGGTTCCCGATGCCGGTTTCGTCCAGCTGTGACGCGACGACGTCGGCCTGCGCCGCCAGCGACGACTGCAGCACGTTGTCGGCCGTGGTCCGGATCAGCCGGGCCCCGACGAGCCCCGCCACGATCACCGCCACGCCCGCGACGGCGAGGCACACCAGCGTGATCCGCCCGGCCAGCGTCCCTCTCATGCCGGATCCGCCGCGTAGCCGATGCCGCGCACCGTCCGGATCGGACTCGACGCGCCGAGCTTCGCCCGCAGCTGCGCCACGTGGACGTCGACCGTCCGCGTGCCCGCCGCCGCGGCGTAGCCCCAGACGGCGCTCAGCAGCTGGTCGCGCGAAAGCACCTGCCCCGGGTGCCGGAGCAGGTGCGCGAGGAGGTCGAACTCGGTGGACGTCAGGGAGATCTCCGTCTCGCCCGCCCAGGCCCGTCGGCTCGTGAGGTCGACGCGCGCGCCGCCGACGGTCACCACCGAGGCGGCCGGCGTCGCCCCCGACGCGCGGCGCAGCACCGTCCGGACGCGCGCCGCCAGCTCGCGCGGGCTGAACGGCTTGGTCAGGTAGTCGTCCGCGCCGATCTCCAGGCCCAGCAGGCGGTCCAGCTCGTCGTCGCGGGCGGTGACGAACAGCACCGGCGTCCAGTCGCCCGCCGCGCGCAGCGCCTTGCAGATCTCGATACCGTCCATTCCGGACAGTCCGATGTCGAGCACGACCGCCACCGGCTTGAGCCGCTTGACCGCGTCCAGCGCCCGGCCGCCGTCGGCCTCGACGTGCACGCCGAAGCCGTCGCGCTTGAGGTAGAGCGCCGCCAGTTCGGCGATCGCGGCCTCGTCCTCGACCACGAGGACGAGGCCGCGCCCCGGTGACCCCATGCCTGCTCCCGTCTCCGCCGTCACGGACGGGGAAACGCTAGCCGGTCAGGGCGAGCCATCGCTGTTCATGTCGGACTCGACGCCGTTGAGGGTCGACTCGATCCCGCTCAGCTCGGACGACGCCGGGGACGAACCGGAGTCCGGCGACCCCACCAGGTTGTCGCGGCAGGCGGAGCAGCCGAGCGCGATGAGCGCGGCGGCCCCGACCGCTGCCGCGATCCGCGCGCCCCTCATTTCGTCGGCGCCGGGGCGGCGGGCTTGCAGTGCGCGGCCGCGAAGGCGTCGAGCTTCTGCTTCGCCGCGTTCAGCTCGCCGATCCGGCCCTGCCGCTTGGTGGCCCGCTCGTCGAGCTTGGTGGCGCGGTCGTTGTGCCCGGCGGCGCGCTGGTCCTGGGCGCGGGCCTTCAGGTTGGCGACCGAGCCGGCCACCTCCGGGCCCCCGTTGATCCGCTTCTCCAGGTTGTCGGCCTTCTTCTGCAGCTTCGGCACCCAGTCGGAGCAGACCTGCTGCGACTCCTCGGGGCTGAGCGTGATCGGCGCGACCGGCGCCGGCGACGTCGTCTGGGCCGAGGCCAGCGGCGCCGCCACCAGCAGGCAGGCCGCGCTCCCGCAGCCCGCCAGCGCCAGCCGCGTCCAGGTGGTTCCTCGCATCGTGTCTCCTCGTATCCGTTCGGGGGTACGGGAGAACTTTCGCGGGCCGGTGTTCGGAGGGTGTCCGCCTAATGTTCGGGCTGTGTAAGGCCGGCTTCCACCATCGCCAGGAACCGGTCCATCGCGGCGTTCACGGCGTCGCGGTCGCCGGTCGTGACGAGGTCGAGCAGCAGCCCGCGCGTGACGGCGAGGCCGAGCCGGGCGTGCGCGGGCCGGTCGGCTTCCGGGACGCCGCGTTCCGCCAGCAGCGCTTCGATCGGGCCCAGCCAGCCGTCGATGACGCCGTCGAGGAACTCGGTGGTCCCCGGCGTGCCGCCGAGGGCCTGGCCGTAGAGCTGGAAGAAGAGCTTTTCGTTGGCGCGCAGGTCGTCCGCGGTGAGCCGCCGCCAGAACTCCGCCGGGTCGAGGCCGGCCAGCGCCGCCCGCTGCCGGGCCTCGACCTCCCGGGCCACCGCCGTGAGCAGGCCTTCCTTGGAGCCGAAGTGGTAAATCAGCATGCGGTGGCTGGTGCCGAGGTCGGCCGCCAGCGCGCGCAGGCTCTTGCTCGCGCCGCCGTGGTGGGCGATGTCGTCGATCGCCGCGTCGAGGAGCCTGGAGCGCGGGCTTGCGTCGATCATGTACCAGATGGTACACGTACCAAATGGTACAGAGAATCTCGGTCCGCGGGGTGACGTCCGCGGACGCCGATACCGTGTACGCGCTGCTGCGGGACGGCGCGAGCTGGCCCCGCTGGTCGCCGCTGGGGTCGTTCGAGCTGGTCCGCGCAGGCGAAGGCGAGCCCGAGGGGCTCGGCGCGCTCCGGCTGTTCCGGACCGGCGGCATCCGCTCGTACGAGGAGATCGTCGCGCTGGAGCCCGGCCGCCGGTTCGGCTACGCGCTGGACCACGGCCTGCCGCTGCGGGACTACGTCGCCTACGTCGACCTGTCCCCGGCCGACGGCGGCACGGAGATCCACTGGCACTCGACGTTCACGGCGAAGATCCCCGGCACCGGCTGGCTCTACCGCCGGTTCCTCACTCGCTTCATCGGGCAGGTGGTCGCCGGGCTGGTCGACGCGGCCGGGGTGCGCGCGGCCCCATAAAGTGGGCGCATGTCAGCGCCACGACGGGGACGGACCGGCCGCACCCAGGAGGAACGCAGTGCGGCGATGCGCGTCCGGCTGCTCGACGCGACGATCGACTGCCTCGTCGAGTACGGCTACGCGGGCACGACGACCACGCGGGTGGCCGACCGCGCCGGCGTCACGCGCGGCGCGCAGGTGCACCACTTCCCGACGAAGGCCGACCTGGTGACGTCGGCGGTCCGGCACCTGGCCCGGAAGCGCACCGAAGTCGCGATGGCCGAGCTCGACCGGCTCCGCGCGGCCGGCGACCCGGTCGGCGACGCGCTGCAGCTGATGTGGGAGATGCACCAGGGGCCGGTGTTCTCGGCGACGGTCGAGCTGTGGGTCGCCTCCCGCACCGACCCCGAGCTGCGTGGCCAGATGGCGGCGGTCGAGCCGATCGCGACGTCCAGCCTCGTCGAGTTCGGCAAGGCCCTGCTGCCGGAGCACGCGGGGCACCACGAGTTCCTGCACGCGGTGTACACGGCGATGGACGTGGTGTGCGGCATCCTCGTCGCGAGCTGGGCGACGCGCGACCAGGAGGAGTTGGAGGCCCGCTGGGAACGCGGCCGCCGTCACCTGCGCCTGTTGTTCACCACGTTGCTGGCCGCCACCGCCTGAACGGCGTGTTACTCTCCCGGGGAAAGTGAGGAGTGCGCTGTGCTGTCGAACCCGTACGACCGCAACTGCCCGACCCGCCAGCTGCTGGACCGCATCGGCGACCAGTGGACGGTGCTGATCGTCGGCGCCCTCAAGGACGGCCCGCTGCGGTTCACCGAGATCGGGCACCGGGTGGACGGGATCTCCCAGAAGGTCCTGACGCAGACGCTGCGCAGCCTGGTCCGCGACGGCATCCTGACCCGCACCGCGTACGCGGTGATCCCGCCGAAGGTGGAGTACGAGCTGACCACGCTGGGACGCAACCTGTCCGAGCCGCTGGAGATGCTGGACCAGTGGGCGCGGCGGCACATGACGGCGGTCCAGGAAGCACGGGACGCCTACGACGCGGAGCACACCCCCGCGTCGGCCTAGCGCTGGACAGCCGGCTCCCGCGGGGGCAAGACGCTTCCCGGGACGGGACACTCGTCGGCGTGCTCGCCGAGACCGTGCCCGCGCCGGGCCTGGGCACTCGTCCTGATCACCGCGCTGGTGGCGACGCCGTCCTTCGCCGGGCCGGCCACCGGCACCCGCAGCCTCCTGACCGGCGCCGACGTCCCCGGCACCCTGGTCCACGAAGGCGGCTACGCGGTGGTGAGCCTGCTGACCGTCGCCGGCGTCGTCCGCATCGGGATCACCGGCGCGGAATCCGGCTTCACCCAGCCGAGGAACGCGCCGCCGCTCGCGGGCGTCCTGACCGCGCCTGGGCGGTGTGGCACGCCGCGCCCTTGCTGGGGGCGTGAGTTCGGCGGCCGCCGAAGCGTCGGGCGCCTAGGTTCGAAGCCATGGACGAATTCCGCGCGCTCCACCGCCCCGGCGCCCCGCTGCTGCTGCCCAACGCCTGGGAGTTCGGCGTCGGCGCTTTCCTCGCCGCGCAAGGCTTCCGTGCCCTCGGCACCACCAGCCTCGGCGTGTCCGCCGCGGCCGGTGAGCCCGACGGTGCCCCCGCCACCCGGGACGCCACCGTCGCCCTCGCCCGGCGCCTCGCGCGGCTGGACGTCCTCGTCAGCGTCGACATCACCGACGGCTTCAGCGCCGATCCGGCCGCCGTCGCCGATCTCGCCGCGGAACTCGCCGACGCCGGTGCCGTCGGCGTCAACCTCGAAGACGGCCGTGCCGACGGCGAACTGGCCCCGATCGAGCGTCAGAAAGCGCTGGTCGAGGCCGTGAAGGACCGCGCGCCGGGCCTGTTCCTCAACGCCCGCACCGACACGCACTGGGCCGGCGACCGCTCCGTCGAAAGCGCCGAAACGCGGGCGAGAGCCTACGCGGACGCGGGCGCCGACGGCGTCTTCGTGCCCGGCCTGGCCGAACCCGCGGACGTCGAACGGATCGTCAAGATCGGGCTTCCGGTCAACCTGCTGTTCCTGCCCGGCAAGGTCACCTTCGCCGGTCTCGCGGAGCTGGGCGTCGCGCGGGTCAGCCTGGGCTCGCTGCCGTACCGCATGGCGTTGCGGGCGGCGGCCGACACGGCGTCGGCGATCCGTGACGGCGGGGAGCTACCGCTGCGCCCGCCGAGCTACGCCGACGTCGTCGCGCTGCTGCCGTAACCGGGTTGCCCGGTCTGCCAGCCTGAAGACCATGACCGACTTCGCCGTCCCACCCGGCTACCTCAACACGCCCAGCATCGGCATCCCGCCGGCCCCGGTGGCCGCCGCGGTGGCGGAGTCGGTCGAACGATGGCGCACCGGCGCGACCCGGCCCGGGGAGTTCGACCAGTACGTCGACCGGTCGCGCGCCGGGTTCGCCCGCCTGCTCGGCGTCGAACCCGGGCGGGTCGCGATCGGCGCGTCGGTCTCGCAGCTCGTCGCGAACGTCGCCGCCGCGCTGCCCGCCGGCACCCGCGTGCTCGCCGCCGAAGGGGATTTCACCAGCGTGACCTTCCCGTTCGCGGCCCAGGACGCCGTGGTGACCGAGGTGCCCCTGGAGGTGCTGCCGGAGCGGGTCGAGGGCCACGACGTCGTCGCGGTGAGCGTCGTGCAGTCCGCCGACGGCCGGATCGTGGACCTCCCCGCGCTGCGAGCCGCCGCCGAAGCCGCCGGGGCGGCGGTGCTGCTCGACGCCACCCAGGCCGTGGGCTGGCTGCCCCTGGACGTCGCCTGGGCGGACTGGGTGGTCGCGGCCGGCTACAAGTGGCTGCTCTCCCCGCGTGGCTGCGCGTGGCTCGCCGTGCGGCCGGACGCGCACGAGCGCACCCGGCCGGTCGCGGCGAACTGGTACGCGGGGGAGGACCCGTGGGCCACGGTCTACGGCCTGCCGCTGCGCCTGGCCGGCGATGCCCGCGCGTTCGACCTCTCGCCGGTCTGGCTGGCCCAGGTCGGCGCGGCCGCCGCGCTGGAGTACCTCGTCGGCCTCGACCTCGCGCAGGTCGCGGCGCACAACACCGGCCTCGCCGACCAGCTGCTCGAGAAGCTCGGACGGCCGCCGCGCGGCACCGCGATCGTCGCGCTGGACGCCGACCCGGAGCGGGTCGCGGCGGCCGGGATCGTCTCGAGCGTCCGCGGCGGCCGGGTGCGCGTCGGCTTCCACCTCTACAACACCGCTGACGACGTCGAACGCGTCTTACGCGCATTCGAGTGAACGCCGCCGGGACGGTGAACTACCGTATGGCCTCGTGGTTGGTGCGCATTTCACCCCAGGCCCGTCCGACACGGCCCCGCTGGGCGCGGTGCCCCCGCAGCCCCGGCCGCCCGTGCCGGGACCGCCGGCGCGCGACACCCGGTCCCTGCTGCTCAGGGGCGCCGGGCTGGTCGCGATCGCCGTTGTGTCCGGGCTGCTGTGGTTCCTGATCCGGCACGACTCGACGCCGGCCGAGCCCGTCGCGCAGCCGCCGGCCCAGAACACCGGGCAGTACCAGTTCACGCAGGTCGCCGGGCCGGCGAAGTCCACGGACTGCGCCGCGAAGTCCTACGGCAAGACGCACGACTTCTTCGTGGACAACGCCTGCCAGTCGCTGGTGCGCGCGCTGTACACGACAGAGTCGGGCGGGGCGAAGGCGCTGGTGTCGGTGGTGCTGGTCGGGATGCCGGACTCGACGAAGGCGAAGGCGCTCAAGACGCTCACCGAGCAGGACGGCACCGGCAACGTCACGGACCTGGTGAAGGACAAGACGTTCGCCGGCACCGGCACGCCGAGCGTGAGCGGCACGAACGCGGCGTACGCGTCGAAGGTGGACGGTACGAACACGACGATCGTGCTGGCCGACTTCTACGGCAAGCACTCGGACAAGACGCTGCTCGACAAGATCGCGAAAGACGCGCTGCGGCTGTCCGCCGACCTGCCCGGCTGACCCGGTCGCGCGCGGGCACGCCGCGCACGACCGGGACGCTCAGCCCGCCTGGCCGGGCAGGGCGATGGCCACCGGCTTCTCGCCCGCCTCGGCCCGCCACGGCGTCCCGCGCCGCGAAGCCGCCACCAGCGCGTGCAGTGCCGTCGTCCGCAGCGCCGCGTCGTCTGTGTGGTTCACCACCGCGAGCCACGCGTTCGCGCAGTCGGCCTCGGCCGTCGCGACCACCAGGGACGCCGACTTCGCGTCCGTCACCGGCTTCTTCGGCACGTACGCCGCTTCGGGCGCGACCGGTGTCGCGCCGGAGGCGGACAGCATCGTCTGCAGCACGTCGCGGCGGACGGCGTGCTCCGCCGCGCCCGCCTTCTCGCCGTCGGCGAAGTCGGCCGGCAGGAACGCGCTGACCAGGCCGTACACCCACACGGCGGCGTGCTCGGCGGCGAGCGCGGTCTGCAGCGGGTCCACCACCTCGGCGGCCACCGCGCCGCCGGGGGCGGTCAGTGGCGGGGCGTCGTCGCCGGGGCCCAGCGCCGGGGCGGTGCGCTGCAGGGCCGCGCAGCCCGCGGCCACCGCGGCGACCAGCCCGGCGCGGTAGCGCGGCAGCCCGCCGACGAGGTCCTCGGCCTGCTTGCGCGCGGCCGCCAGCCGCTCCTTGAAGCCGCCCAGTGCGGCCGGGGCCGGGGGTGTCGGGGACGCCGCCGGCTTCGGCCGGTTCAGGCGGTCCACTTCGGACTTCAGCGCGGCGGCGTGGGCCGCGCGCGCGTCGGCGAGCTGGCCGGCGACGTCGGCGTTCTCGCCCTTGGCCAGCGCCCGCGCGGCGGCGGCGTCGGCCTCGGCGGCGGCCAGCAGCGGCTGCAGCGGGTCGGGGCTCTCGTCGTAGCCGGGCCCGCACGCGGCGAGGGGGACGGCCAGCGCGGCCAGTGCCCCCGCGCGAAGGGCGGCACGACGGGTCAGGTCGGTCGGTCTTCCGGTCACGTCGGCCCATCCTGCCAGGCCCCGGGGCGGCCCCGCCGCTCGCGCGGGGTGACGGGGCGACCGGATAAGCTGGTCCACCACCGCACCGAAGACGGACACCGCGCGAACCAAGGAGAGCCCCACGTGCCAGGAGAACTCGCCAGCCGGCTTCAGCCGATAGTGGCCGAAGCCGTCACCGCCGCGGGTTTCGACCTCGACTCGTTCGAGGTGCAGCAGGCCGGTCGGCGGCAGCTGGTCAAGGTCGTCGTCGACGCCGACGACGGTGTCGGGCTGGACGAGGTCGCCGAGGTCAGCCGCAAGGTCTCGGCGGCGCTCGACGAAAACGAGCACGTGCTCGCGAGCGCGTACACGCTGGAAGTCACCTCGCCGGGCCTCGACCGCCCGCTCACCCAGCCGAGGCACTGGCGGCGCGCGCGGTTCCGCCTGGTGAAGATCACCCCGGCCGAGGGCCCGGCCTTCGTCGGCCGGGTCGGCCACGCGGGCGAGGACGCCGCCCGCGTCCTCGACGGCGGCAAGGTCCGCGACGTCCGCTACGCCGACGTGGCGAAGGCGGTCGTGGAGATCGAGTTCAAGCAGCCGCCCGCCGAGGACCTGAAACTGCTCGAAGACGACGCGTCCGGCATGATCGCGGCCGAGACGGAGAAGGGGTCGAAGTGAACGTCGACATCGCCGCGCTGCGGGCGATCGAACGGGACAAGGACATCCCCTTCGAAACGGTGATCGAGGCCATCGAGACGGCCCTCCTCACCGCGTACAAGCACACCGAGGGCCACCAGTCGCACGCCCGCATCGACATCGACCGCAAGACCGGCCTGGTGCGCGTGCTCGCGCACACGCTGACCCACGACGGCCAGGTCGACGAGGAGTGGGACGACACCCCCGAGGGCTTCGGCCGGATCGCCGCGACCACCGCGCGCCAGGTCATCCTGCAGCGGCTGCGCGACGCGGAGCACGAAAAGACGTTCGGCGAGTTCTCCACCAAGGAGGGCGAGATCGTCGCCGGCGTGATCCAGCGCGACGCCCGCGCCAACGCCCGCGGCATGGTCGTGGTCCAGGTGGGGGACACCGAGGGCGTGCTGCCCTCGGCCGAGCAGGTGCCGGGGGAGTCCTACGAGCACGGCAGCCGGATCAAGGCCTACGTGGTCACCGTGTCCCGCGGCAACCGCGGCCCGCAGATCACGCTGTCGCGCACGCACCCGAACCTGGTGCGCAAGCTCTTCGCGCTCGAGGTGCCCGAGATCGCCGACGGCACGGTGGAGATCGCCGCCGTCGCGCGGGAGGCCGGGCACCGCACGAAGATCGCGGTCAAGTCGACCGTGCCGGGCGTCAACGCCAAGGGCGCGTGCATCGGCCCGGTCGGGGCCCGGGTGCGCAACGTGATGAGCGAGCTGGCCGGCGAGAAGATCGACATCATCGACTTCTCGGAGGACCCGGCCCGGTTCGTCGGGAATGCGCTGTCGCCCGCGAAGGTTGTCTCGGTACGAGTCGTGGACGAGCGGGCGAAGACCGCCCGCGTCGTGGTGCCGGACTTCCAGCTCTCGCTGGCGATCGGCAAGGAGGGCCAGAACGCCCGCCTCGCCGCCCGCCTGACCGGCTGGCGGATCGACATCCGCAGCGACGCCGCACCGGTGGACGACGAGGGTGATCAAGACCACGCCCGTCCATCGCGGCCCGCCGCGACAACCGGTTCGGCTGAGTGAAGGTCGAAGCGCTAGACTCAGGAGTGGTTCAACGCCCGCGGCGGGTAGCCGAGCACCAGCCCCACCGGAATCCTCCGGTGCGGACTTGTGTCGGCTGCAAGCGGCGGGCATTGATCGGTGAGCTGCTGCGCGTGGTCGCGGTGGCCGGGCGGGTGGTCGTCGACGAACGTCGGCGGCTGCCGGGCCGGGGGGCTTGGCTGCACCCCGACCCGGACTGCCTGGCCAAGGCCGAACGGCGGCGAGCCTTCCCGAGAGCCTTGCGGGCTCCCGGGGCGCTCGACGCCCGCGAGGTCCGCGAGCACGTCGGGCGCACCACCCCGCACCACGAAGCCGGGACGTCCCCGGGTTCGCGAGGAATCAAGGAAGCAGGTCGACCCGTCATGAGTCAGCCGTGAAGCTGAAGCCATGAGCGTCAGACAATAAGGACGAGGTCAGCGGGTCCCCCGCCTGGCCTCCCCTAGATGAGGAGAGTTGTGCCAGGCAAGGCCCGCGTACACGAGCTCGCGAAGGAGCTCGGCATCACCAGCAAGGACGTTCTCGCCAAGTTGAAGGAACAGGGCGAGTTCGTGAAGTCCGCGTCGTCCACGGTCGAGGCGCCCGTCGCCCGCCGTCTCCGCGACGCGTACGCCCCCAAGGGCGCCAAGAAGCCCGCACCGACCCCCGGCCCGTCGGCCCGTCCCGGACCGCCGGCCGCCAAGCCCGCCGCCCCGAAGCCCCCCGCGCCCGCTCAGCAGGCACCGGCGGCCCAGGCGGCACCCGCCCCGGCCGCTTCGGCCCCGGCGGCACCCCAGCAGCAGGCGCCCGCGGCGTCGAAGCCGGCCTCCCCGGGGCAGCGCCCCGGTCCCGGTCCGCGGCCCGGCCCGCGTCAGCAGCCGGCGGCGCCCGCACCCGAGCAGCAGGTCCCGGCGGCGAAAGCCGACGCTCCCGCCGCACCCAAGCAGGACACCCCGGCCGCGCCCGCCGCGGGCAGCACCGGTTCGGTCGTCCCGCCGAAGCCGCAGGGCCCCAAGCCCGGCGGCCCCAAGCCCGGCCCGCGCACCCCGCGCGTCGGCAACAACCCGTTCGGCGTCGGTTCCGGCGCTCCGCCGCGTCCGCAGGGCCAGCGTCCCGGCGGTGGCGGTCAGGGTGGCGACAGCCGCCCGCCGCGTCCCGGTGGCGGCGGCGGTGACCGTCCGGCCCCGCGGCCCGGTGGTGGCGCCGGCGGCAACCGGCCGAGCCCGGGCAACATGCCCCCGCGGCCGAACCCCGGCATGATGCCGGGCCGCACGCAGCGTCCCGCCGGTCCCGGTGGCGGCGCCCGCGGTGGTCCCGGCGGCGGTGCCCGTGGTGGTCCCGGTGGCGGCGCTCGTGGCGGCCCCGGTGGCGGTGGCGGCGGCGGTTTCCGCGGCGGTCCCGGTGGCGGTGGCGGTGGCGGTGGCTTCCGCGGCGGCCCCGGTGGCGGCGGCGGTGGCGCCGGCGGCGGTTTCCGCCCGGGTGGCGGCACCGGTGCCCCGGCGGGTGGCGGCGGTTTCCGCGGCGGCGGCGGTGGCCGTGGCGGCCCCGGTGGCCGTGGCGGCACGGCGGGTGCCTTCGGGCGTCCCGGTGGTCCCTCGCGCAAGGGCCGCAAGTCGAAGCGGCAGAAGCGCCAGGAGTACATGGACAACATGCAGGCGCCCAGCGTCGGCGGCGTCCGCCTGCCCAAGGGGCAGGGCGAGACGATCCGGCTGCCGCGGGGTGCTTCGCTGACCGACTTCGCCGAGAAGATCGACGCCAACCCGGCTTCGCTGGTGCAGGTGCTCTTCCACCTCGGCGAGATGGTCACCGCGACGCAGTCCGTGTCGGACGACATCCTCGAGCTGCTCGGCGGCGAAATGAACTACAACGTTCAGGTCGTCAGCCCCGAGGAGGAGGACCGCGAGCTGCTGGAGACCTTCGACATCACCTACGGCGACGACGCCGGTGGCGAAGAAGATCTGCAGGTCCGCCCGCCGGTCGTGACCATCATGGGTCACGTCGACCACGGTAAGACCCGGCTGCTCGACACGATCCGGAAGACGAAGGTCCGCGAGAGCGAGGCCGGCGGCATCACGCAGCACATCGGTGCGTACCAGATCGAGACCGAGCTCGACGGCAACCCGCGGCTCATCACCTTCATCGACACCCCGGGTCACGAGGCGTTCACCGCCATGCGTGCCCGTGGTG